>NZ_CVTT01000061.1:0-582188 GCF_900006605.1 Pseudomonas sp. 58 R 3
ACTCTAGTCAGTCAGTTTTGAATGCAGTTCCCAGGTTGAGCCCGGGGATTTCACATCCAACTTAACAAACCACCTACGCGCGCTTTACGCCCAGTAATTCCGATTAACGCTTGCACCCTCTGTATTACCGCGGCTGCTGGCACAGAGTTAGCCGGTGCTTATTCTGTCGGTAACGTCAAAACACTAACGTATTAGGTTAATGCCCTTCCTCCCAACTTAAAGTGCTTTACAATCCGAAGACCTTCTTCACACACGCGGCATGGCTGGATCAGGCTTTCGCCCATTGTCCAATATTCCCCACTGCTGCCTCCCGTAGGAGTCTGGACCGTGTCTCAGTTCCAGTGTGACTGATCATCCTCTCAGACCAGTTACGGATCGTCGCCTTGGTGAGCCATTACCTCACCAACTAGCTAATCCGACCTAGGCTCATCTGATAGCGCAAGGCCCGAAGGTCCCCTGCTTTCTCCCGTAGGACGTATGCGGTATTAGCGTCCGTTTCCGAACGTTATCCCCCACTACCAGGCAGATTCCTAGGCTTTACTCACCCGTCCGCCGCTCTCAAGAGAAGCAAGCTTCTCTCTACCGCTCGACTTGCATGTGTTAGGCCTGCCGCCAGCGTTCAATCTGAGCCATGATCAAACTCTTCAGTTCAAACATCTTTGGGTTTTTAAGAAACCCTAAACTTGGCTCAGCAATCGTTGGTTACATCTTTGATTTCTCGCGGAGTAACTTGTGATGCTGATAATCTTGTTGACTATCAGTCTGACTCCACAAGCACCCACACGAATTGCTTGATTCAGTTGTTAAAGAGCGGTTGGTTAAGATCTTTCGTCTCAACCGAGGCGCGCATTCTACAGCAGCGTCATTTGCTGTCAAGTGATTATTTTCAGAAGCTTTCGAAGAATTCTTCAACAACTTCAACCACTTGCGCTTACGATCTCTCGTTAGCGGGAGGCGAATTCTACAGCGTTACACGCTGCTGTCAACACCTCTTTTTCAACTCCCTTCTGGCTTCGATGAACTGAAGCGACTTGCTGCCGAAAACTTCTTAACTCTTTGTTTATCAAGGAGTTTTCAGTTTCGACTGCGCTGGAAGTGGGGCGAATTATAGACAGATATAAAACGCCGTCAATCCCTTTCATTCACATTTCTGTCATATCGGTCAAAAAGGCCGCAAAAGCACAAAAGCCGGCCCCAAGGGGCCGGCTTTCACCTGCAGCGCCTTACAGACTCGGGAAGGCGAACTGCGACGCTTCATGGCTGGCCCGTTGCGGCCAACGCTGGGTAATCGCCTTGCGACGGGTATAGAAACGCACCCCATCCGGCCCATAGGCGTGCAAGTCGCCAAACAGCGAACGCTTCCAGCCGCCAAAGCTGTGGTAGGCCACCGGCACCGGCAGTGGCACGTTCACACCGACCATACCCACTTCGATCTCATCACAAAACAGCCGCGCCGCTTCACCGTCACGGGTAAAGATGCAGGTGCCGTTGCCATACTCATGATCGTTGATCAGCTGCATCGCCGCTTCCAGGCTATCCACCCGCACTACGCACAGCACCGGCCCGAAGATCTCCTCCTTATAGATGCGCATCTCAGGCGCCACGCGATCAAACAGGCTGCCACCCAGGAAGAAGCCTTCTTCATGCCCGGCAACACTCAAACCACGGCCGTCGACCACCAGCTCGGCACCCGCCGACACACCGTCTTCTATATAGCCACTGACCTTGTCCCGCGCCTGCCCCGTCACCAACGGCCCCATATCCAGGCCGCAAGAGGTGCCCGCACCAATCTTGAGTGCCTTGACCTGCGGCACCAACTTGGCGATCAACGCATCCGCCACCTGGTCACCCACGCACACGGCCACCGAAATCGCCATGCAACGCTCACCGCAGGAACCGTACGCCGCGCCCATCAAAGCGCTGACCGCGTTATCCAGGTCCGCATCCGGCATCAGCACCGCATGGTTCTTCGCCCCGCCCAGCGCCTGCACGCGTTTGCCGCGCTTGGTCGCTTCGGAATAGATGTACTCGGCAATCGGCGTCGAACCCACAAAACTCAGGGCTTTGACTTCCGGCGCTTCAATAAGCGCATCCACAGCGCCCTTGTCCCCGTGTACCACGCTCAGCACGCCTTTGGGCAGACCGGCTTCCTGCAACAGCTGCGCAATCAGCAGCGTGGAACTTGGATCACGCTCCGATGGTTTCAGGATGAAACAGTTACCGCACACGATCGCCAGCGGGTACATCCACAGCGGCACCATCGCCGGGAAGTTGAACGGAGTAATACCCGCCACCACACCCAACGGCTGGAAATCCGACCACGCATCAATGTTCGGCCCCACGTTACGGCTGTACTCGCCCTTGAGAATCTCCGGCGCCGAGCAGGCGTATTCGACGTTCTCGATGCCGCGCTTCAATTCACCCGCGGCGTCCTCCAGGGTCTTGCCATGCTCCTCGCTGATCAACTGCGAGATACGCGCTTCGTTCTGCTCCAGCAATTGCTTGAAACGAAACATCACCTGGGCACGCTTGGCCGGCGGCGTATTGCGCCAGGCCGGGAACGCCGCCTTGGCCGCGTCGATCGCCTGTTGAATGGTTTCACGGCTGGCCAATGGCACCTGGTGAATCACCTGGCCGGTGGACGGGTTGTACACGTCGGCACTACGGCCGCTGTCATTGACCAACTCACCGTTGATCAAATGCTGGATAAGGCTCATGCAGGGCTCCTGAAAAGTTGTTCTATATAGAAGGAGAAATCAGTCGATTTTGTTCAGCACTTCGCCGACCGCATCGAACAGGCGATCCAGGTCCTGCGGCTTGCTGTTGAAGGTTGGCCCGAACTGCAGGGTGTCACCGCCAAAGCGCACGTAGAAACCGGCTTTCCACAAGGCCATGCCGGCCTCGAATGGCCGCACGATGGCATCGCCGTCACGCGGGGCAATCTGGATCGCGCCGGCCAGGCCGTAGTTACGGATGTCGATCACATTCTTGCTGCCCTTCAACCCGTGCAGCGCATTCTCAAAGTGCGGGGCGACTTCGGCTACGCTCTGCACTAGGTTTTCCTTCTGCAACAGGTCCAATGCCGCCAAGCCAGCCGCGCAAGCCACCGGGTGCGCCGAGTAGGTGTAGCCGTGGGGGAATTCCACCGCGTATTCCGGCGTCGCCTGGTTCATGAAGGTCTGATAGATCTCGCTGCTGGCAATCACCGCGCCCATCGGGATCGCGCCGTTGGTAACTTGCTTGGCGATGCACATGAGGTCCGGGGTCACACCAAAGCTGTCGGCGCCGAACATCGAGCCGGTACGGCCGAAACCGGTGATCACTTCATCGAACACCAGCAGGATGTTGTGTTGGTCGCAGATCTCACGCAGACGCTTGAGATAACCCTGTGGCGGCACCAGCACGCCCGCGGAACCGGCCATCGGCTCAACAAACACCGCTGCGATGTTCGACGCGTCGTGCAGTTCGATCAGCTTGAGCAGCTCATCGGCCAAGGCGATACCGCCCTGCTCCGGCATGCCACGGGAGAACGCATTGCTCGCCAGCAACGTGTGCGGCAGATGGTCCACGTCCATCAGGCCCTGACCAAAGAGCTTACGGTTGCCGTTCACGCCACCCAGGCTGGTCCCGGCAATGTTCACACCGTGATAGCCACGTGCGCGGCCGATCATCTTGGTCTTGGTGGCCTGGCCTTTCAAGCGCCAGTAGGCACGCACCATCTTCACTGCGGTATCGGCGCACTCAGAGCCCGAGTCGGTGAAAAACACGTGGTTCAGGTTGCCTGGGGTCAGGTCGGTGATCTTTTCCGCCAGTTGGAAGGACAACGGATGACCGTATTGAAAGCCCGGGGAGTAGTCCAGGGTGCCCAATTGCTTGGAGACGGCCTCTTGAATCTCCTTACGGGTGTGCCCGGCGCCACAGGTCCACAGGCCCGACAACGAGTCGTACACCCGGCGACCCTTGTCATCAATCAACCAGCTGCCTTCAGCGCCGACGATCAGGCGCGGGTCGCGCTGGAAGTTGCGGTTGGCGGTGTAAGGCATCCAGTGCGCATCCAACTTCAGTTGGCTGGCCAGGGACGATGGGGCGTTTTCGGGCATGTTCATCAGCAAAACCTCGCAGGGCAAAAGGCAGCGTCGGGATTGAAAAGCGTTGTTGCAGCTAAATTGCCACGGCGATAAAGTCGATGAAATTCAACTCTTCTAACCTTTAGTCAGGCCGTCACTAAACTATGAGCAGCCGTCGACCCGATCCCCTTGCCCAAGTCAGCGACTTCGATATCCGCCTGCTGCGTATCTTTCGCAGCGTGGTGGAATGCGGTGGTTTCTCGGCGGCAGAAACCGTGCTCGGCATCGGCCGCTCGGCCATCAGCCAGCAAATGAGCGACCTCGAGCAACGTCTGGGGTTAAGGCTGTGCCAACGCGGGCGCGCGGGATTCTCCCTGACCGAAGAAGGCCGCGAGGTCTACCAATCGGCCTTGCAGCTATTAAGTGCGCTGGAAAGTTTTCGCACCGAGGTCAACGGCCTGCACCAGCACTTGCGCGGCGAACTGATCATCGGCCTCACCGACAACCTGGTCACCCTGCCCCACATGCGCATCACCCACGCCCTGGCACAGTTGAAGGAGCGCGGCCCGGACGTGCAGATCCAGATCCGCATGATCGCCCCGAATGAAGTGGAACAAGGTGTACTCGATGGCCGCCTGCATGTCGGCGTAGTGCCCCAGGCGAGTGCCTTGTCGGGTCTGGAATACCAACCCCTGTACAGCGAACGCTCGTTGCTCTACTGCGCGGTCGGCCACCCGTTGTTTTACGCGGAAGACAAGCAACTGGACGACCCACGTATCGACAGCCAGGACGCCATCGCCCCGACCTTCCGCTTGCCCGCCGACATCCAGGCCCATTACCAGGCACTCAATTGCACCGCCAGCGCCTCGGACCGCGAAGGCATGGCGTTCCTGATCCTCACTGGCCGCTATATCGGCTACCTGCCCGACCACTACGCCAGCCTGTGGGTACAACAAGGCCGACTGCGCGCGCTGAAACCGGCTACACGTTTTTACGATTTAAGCCTCGCATCGGTCACGCGCAAGGGCCGCCGCCCTCATTTGGTGCTGGAAAGCTTTCTGGAGAGTCTGGCGGCAACGCGCTAACTCGGGCCTATCGCTAAAAGCTGAGCAACTGGACAGCTTTTTGCAAGAGAACCTGGACCTTGAACCGTCCGCCCTGAGTTTGCCCGCCATGCCACCAGAAACCCTGAGCCCCAACGACCTGATCTACGGCCTGAACGACCGCCCGAAACCGCTGCCCGCCCTACTGGCAGCCTTGCAACATGTGCTGGCCGCCTTCGTCGGCATCATCACCCCGCCACTGATCATCGGCTCGACTTTAGGGCTTACCGCCCACCTGCCCTACCTGATCAGCATGGCGTTGATGGTGTCCGGCGTGGGCACTTTCATTCAGGCACGCAGGCCATTTGGTATCGGCGCCGGGATGATCTGCCTGCAAGGCACCAGCTTTGCGTTTCTCGGTGCGGTGTTGTCAGCAGGCTTTCTGGTGAAACAACGCGGCGGCAGCCCGGAAGACATCATGGCGATGGTCTTCGGCGTGTGCTTTTTCGGCGCGGCGGTGCAGATCGTGTTGAGCCGTTTTATCGGGCAATTGCGCCGTGTGATCACGCCCCTGGTCACCGGTATCGTCATCACCTTGATCGGCATCAGCCTGATCAAAGTCGGCATCACCGACCTGGGCGGCGGTTTCAATGCACCCGACTTCGGCGCCCCAACCAATCTGGCGCTTGGGTTGTTCGTCGTGTTGACGATCATCTTGCTCAACCGCTCGAACACGCCGTGGGTGCGCCTCTCGGCAATCATCATCGGCCTGGCCCTCGGCAGCCTGGCCGCGTGGTTCAGCGGCAAGCTGGTGCCCCAAGCCTTGCCCGACTTGCCATTGATCAGCGTGCCGATGCCGTTTCGCTTTGGTTTCAACTTCGACTGGAGCGCCTTCCTGCCCATCGCGCTGATTTATCTGATCAGCAGTATCGAAACCGTCGGCGACCTGACTGCCAACTGCATGATCGCCCGCCAGCCCATCAGCGGCCCTTCATATATAAGCCGACTCAAGGGCGGCGTGTTGGGTGATGGCGTCAGTTGCATGATCGCCGCCACCTTCAGCGCATTCCCCAACACCACGTTTGCGCAGAACAACGGCGTGATCCAACTCACCGGCGTGGCCAGCCGTTACGTCGGCTTATACATTGGCGTGCTGCTGTTTTGTCTCGGCTTGTTTCCGCTGGTCGGCGCGGTACTGCAGCAAATCCCCAAACCGGTTTTGGGCGGCGCGACCCTGGTGATGTTCGGCAGCGTGGCCGCCGCCGGCGTGCGCATTCTGGCCCAGGCGCCGCTGGACCGACGCAGCATGCTGATCATCGCCACCTCCTTTGGTGTCGGCCTGGGCATTGCCGCCCAACCTCAGTTGCTGCACTTGATGCCGCCGTTGGTACAAAACCTGTTTGACTCGGCCATCACCAGCGGCGGCCTGACGGCCATCGTGTTGTGCCTGTTATTGCCCGAGCCCAAGGCGACTAACGTTGGCGCAAACCACGCCCCGGAAAGCGACACACTGGAACCGCTTTGACGGTTTTATTGCATCGGGACTTGTCTGAGGCTTGAGGGTGGGTTATCTGTGCACACGTCGTCTCTATCGATCAGCACGGAAACCTCCATGAGCCTCGAAGTTCCTGCCCACAGCAACCACGCCGGTAAACCTGCCAGCCGTATTCGGCAAAAGAATGAACAAGCGATTCTCCAGGCGGCTGAAGACGAATTCGCGCGCCATGGCTACAAAGGCACCAGCATGAACACCATTGCCGCGAGTGCCGGGCTGCCCAAGGCCAACCTGCATTATTACTTCACCAACAAACTCGGCCTGTACATTGCGGTACTGAGCAATATCCTCGAACTGTGGGACAGCACCTTCAACGCGCTGACCGCCGAGGACGACCCCGCCGTCGCGCTGACACGCTACATCCGCACCAAGATGGAATTCTCCCGACGCCACCCGCAAGCCTCGCGGATCTTCGCCATGGAGATCATCAGCGGCGGCGAATGCCTGACCGAATATTTCAGCCAGGACTACCGCGCCTGGTTCAGTGGCCGCGCAGCGGTGTTCCAGGCGTGGATCGAGGCCGGCAAGATGGACCCCATCGACCCCGTGCACCTGATTTTCCTGCTGTGGGGCAGTACCCAGCATTACGCCGACTTCGCCACCCAGATCTGTCGCGTCACCGGTCGCACCAAGCTGACCAAGCAGGACATGGAAGACGCCGGCACCAACCTGATCCATATCATCCTCAAAGGCTGCGGCATCAAGCCGGCCCTATAAACGAAGCGACTTATGCCTTTCACGCTGACCGGCCTTTGCGAATTTCGTGAAGAAATACGCAAAAGCCGCTTTATCACCTTGGCCGCGCCGATCACCAGCGCGCAAGACGCCCAAGCGTTTTTCGAGCAGCACAGCGACCTTAACGCCACGCACAACTGCTGGGCCTGGAAGCTCGCCGACCAATACCGCAGCAACGACGATGGCGAACCCGGCGGCACGGCCGGGCGGCCGATCCTGGCCGCCATTGAAGCCCAAGGCTTTGATCAGGTCGCCGTGCTGGTGATTCGCTGGTACGGCGGCATCCAGCTGGGCACCGGCGGGCTGGCCCGCGCCTACGGCGGCGGTGCGAACAAATGCCTGCAGAATGCCGAACGCATCGAGCTGATCAGCCGCGTGCCGCTCAGTTGTGCCTGCAGTTTCTCGGAATTGAACCTGGTGAAACTGCGCGTGGCCGAACTGGGCGGGCTGGTGGTGGAAGAAACCTTCACCGCCAACGGCGTCGAGCTACAGCTCGCACTCGGCGAGGCGCACATCGACACGCTGCAAACCCAGCTCGCCGACCTCAGCCGTGGGCGCATTCTGCTCGAACGCTGAAACTGCCCACATCTACTGTGCACCTGCCTGTGGATAACCTGAGCACACCCGCCTGTAACCCTTCTGTCATAAGGGCTTACGGGCGCCGATCATTTTTTGATCAGTATTCACCGGGAGTAATTGCGCAACGCCCCACAGCACTTCCAACAGCAGAATTATCCACAGCACCGACGTGGCGCCCTGCATCAGCGCGTACAGCTGCCAGGTCGCAAACAGCCCACGGCCGGCCGCGTCATACAGCCCAAATTGGCGTTGAGGGTCGCGAATACGCAGCACTGCCCACACGCACACAATCGAGCCCAGCAGGTTGGCCATCAGCACATGCGCAGGCAGAAACGGCGGTAGCTCGCCCGGCAGGTTCAAGCCCTGCAACAGGCCGTGCACTAATGCAAAACTCCACGGCGTGACAAACGCCGCGGTAATGATCAAGTCATACCAGGCGCTGGCCCGCACCAGTGTTCGGTAGTGTTTTGGTGTCCACATAGCAGCAAGCTCCTTCAATTCAAGAAGCCAGCAGGCTAAAGCCTGGAGTATGCTCCAGGGTCAAGCCATCTCGAGCCCGTCCCATGCGTATCGGCGAATTAGCCCAGGCCAGCCAGGTCAGCCGCGACACCTTGCGCTTCTATGAGCAGCGCGGGTTGATCGCCGCGCAACGCAGCGCCAATGGTTACCGCGACTACCCGCCGGACATGGTACAACTGGTGCTCTATATCAAGACTGCGCAGCGCCTGGGTTTCAGCCTCGGCGAGATCGGCACCAGCGTCGCCGCCTTATGGCAGGCGCCCGATCCCGACGCTGCCGTCACACAATTGCTGCAAGACAAGCTCAACCTGATCGACACCCGCATCACTGAACTCGGCCATCTGCGCCAGGAGTTGCAGCAAAGGCTCGGGCAACGTTGTCCATTAAATCCGTGAACCTCCATTTCAAAGGAAGCCTTTCATGTCTACGCCAAAAACCGCACTGATCATCGGCGCCTCGCGCGGCCTGGGCCTTGGCCTGGTCAAGCAACTGCTGCAGGACGGCTGGGAGGTGACCGCCACCGTGCGTGATCCGAACAAGGCCGATGCGCTCAAAGCCGTGGGCCAGGTGCAGATCGAGAAGCTGGACATGGACGATCAGCAAGCGGTGATCGCTTTGGCCCAACGCCTGAAAGCGCGCACCTTCGACCTGCTGTTCGTCAACGCCGGGGTCAAAGGCCCTGCCAACCAGGAGCCGGGCCACGCCACCCTGGCGGAAGTCGGCCAACTGTTTTTCACCAACGCCGTGGCGCCGATCAACCTGGCCCAGCGCTTTGTCGGACAGATCCGCAAAGACACCGGCGTGCTGGCGTTCATGAGTTCGGTGCTGGGCAGCGTGACGATTCCCGATGGCTCCGACCTGGCGCTGTACAAGGCCAGCAAGGCTGCACTGAACTCCATGACCAACAGCTTTATCACGCAACTGAGTGACCCTAAACTCACGGTGCTGTCGCTGCATCCGGGCTGGGTGAAGACCGACATGGGCGGCGAAAACGCGCACATCGACGTCGACACCAGCGTGCGCGGCCTGGTGGATCAGGTGAATGCCTACGCCGGCAAAGGCGGCCATCACTTCGTGGACTACAAAGGCGACACCATCGCCTGGTAACAGCTCGGTTCAACCTGTGGGAGCGGGCTTGCCCGCGATGTTCTCAAGAGCACCTCGCTCCTACAGATAGACCTGATCATGGACTACACGTAAACTCTGCTCCTCGCCCTCACCGGCGACCCTGGATCAGCAGACAGGGCAACACTGAGCTGGCAAACCTGAACCCATCATTCAGAGGAGCCGGCCAATGCCTGCGACCCGTATCTGGTTAAAAAACCCCCTCGCGATTTTCACCGCCAATGGCCTCGACGCCCGTGGTGGCCTGGTGCTGCAAGACGGTGTGATCACCGAAGTGCTGGGCTGGGAGAAAGAACCCGCCGCGCCCTGTGCACAAGTGTTCGATGCACGCGAGCATGTGGTGCTTCCCGGCCTGATCAACACCCACCATCACTTCTACCAAACCCTGACCCGCGCCTGGGCGCCGGTGGTCAACCAGCCTTTATTCCCCTGGCTGAAAACCCTGTACCCGGTCTGGGCACGCTTGACCCCGGAAAAACTCGCACTGGCGTCCAAAGTCGCCCTCGCAGAGTTGCTGCTGTCTGGCTGTACCACGGCGGCAGACCACCATTACCTGTTCCCTGACGGCCTGGAAAATGCCATCGATGTACAAGTAGAAAGCGTGCGCGAACTGGGCATGCGCGCCATGCTTACTCGCGGTTCCATGAGCCTGGGCGAAGCCGATGGTGGCCTGCCGCCGCAGCAAACCGTGCAACAAGGCCAGGTTATCCTCGAAGACAGCCAGCGCCTGATCCGCGAATACCACCAGCGCGGCGACGGCGCGCACATCCAGATCGCCCTGGCGCCCTGTTCGCCGTTTTCGGTCACACCGGAAATCATGCAAGCCAGCGCCGAACTGGCCAACAGCCTCGACGTGCGCCTGCACACGCATCTGGCCGAAACCCTCGACGAAGAAGACTTCTGCCTGCAGCGTTTCGGCCTGCGCACGGTGGACTACCTCGACAGTGTCGGCTGGCTTGGCCCGCGCACCTGGCTGGCCCACGGCATTCACTTCAACCCGGACGAGATCGCCCGCCTCGGCGCGGCCGGCACCGGTATTTGCCATTGCCCAAGCTCGAATATGCGCCTGGCTTCCGGCATCTGCCCGACCCTGGAACTGCTCGCCGCCGGCGCGCCGATTGGGCTGGGCGTCGACGGTTCGGCCTCCAACGATGCCTCGAACATGATCCTCGAAGCGCGCCAGGCCCTGTACATCCAGCGCCTGCGTTACGGCGCAGAAAAGATCACCCCGGAAGGCGTGCTGGGCTGGGCCACCAAAGGCTCGGCGCAGTTGCTGGGGCGCACGGATATCGGTGAGTTGGCCGTGGGCAAACAGGCTGACCTGGCGCTGTTCAAGCTCGATGAGCTGCGTTTTTCCGGCAGCCATGACCCGATTTCGGCGCTGCTGCTGTGCGGCGCCGACCGCGCGGACCGGGTGATGATCGGCGGCAAATGGCGGGTGATCGATGGGCAGGTTGAAGGGCTGGACCTTAAAGGCTTGATTGCCGATCACAGCCAGGCGGCGCGGGAACTGATCAACCGGGCTTAACTGAGGAAACACTATCAAAATGTGGGAGCGGGCTTGCTCGCGAAAGCAGTGTGTCAGTCGATGCATCAGTTGACTGACCCACCGCATTCGCGAGCAAGACGAATCGTCGCACCGCCGCTCCCACATTAGTTTCCAGGGTGTGCTTGAGGGCCGGTTACACCCCAAGCAACGACAACATGATAAAGGTCGCAAACAACACAAAGTGCGTCATCCCTTCGATGGCATTGGTTTCGCCATCATTGAGGTTGATCGCACTCACCACCAGCGTGATCAACACCATCACGGTTTGCACCGGCGTCATCGCCATCTGGAACGGCTGACCCGTGTAGAGCGCCATGGCTTCCATCACCGGCACCGTCAAAATCACCGTCGACAACGACGCACCCAGCGCAATGTTGACCACCGACTGCATGCGGTTAGCCAAGGCGGCACGCAACGCTGTGAGAATTTCCGGCGCGGCCGAAATCGCCGCCACCACAATCGCGGTAATCACCGGCGGTGCGCCCGTGCCTTCCAGGCCCAGGTCCAGGGTCTTGGACATCACCTCGGCCAATGCGCCAATCACAATCACGCCAAACACCAACGTACCGATGGAAAACGCCAGGTTGATCGGCGGCTCCTGCTGTTCTTCCGGCTGCTTCTTGCGACGTTTTTCCGGGTAGCTGTAGCTGAAGAAATAACTGTGCGGCCCCACCTGCATGCGCAGGAACAGGGTGTAGAGCAACACCATCGCGCCGATGGTGAAGGCTGAGTAAATTTTCCAATCGGCTTCGGGGATAAATTCCGGTACCACCATCGACACGCCCATGGCGGTGAGGATCATCACGCTGTAACTGCGCGCCGAATCATCGTTGTAGGACTGTTCACCATGCTTGATGCCGCCCATCAGCGCGGCCAGGCCAAGGATGCCGTTGATATCGAGCATCACCGCCGAATAGATCGTGTCACGTACCAAAGTCGGCGAGGGCTCGTTGCTCATCATGATCGCCAGGATCACCACTTCCACCAGCACGGCGGCAAGGGTGAGGATCATGGTGCCGTAGGGGTCACCGACCTTTTCCGCCAGTTGCTCGGCGTGGTGGGCGACGCGCATCGACGCCATGACAATAAAAGCGATGAGCGCCATGCCGCCGAGCAGGGCGACCATCTGCCCGCTGTGCAGCATCCAGTGCTCCAACGGGTAGGCGGCGATGGCAGCGATCAACGCCAGCCACATGAATTTTTCTTGCTTGAGGGATGTGAGCATTCCGGGCCTTTTTGTGCAGCAAATCAGTCATTGATGGGGTACAGACTGCGCCACTTCGCTAACGTTTCGTTACATCTTAGTTCAGAGGACTCTTGTGCGAATAAAACCAATACTCTCCTGCTGGTCAGGTTTTGCCGATTATTTCCGCCATGGCCTGTAGAATGCCGCCATTGCACCTGATGAGAATTTAGAACATGTACGATTGGCTCAACGCCCTGCCCAAGGCTGAATTACACCTGCACCTGGAAGGCTCGCTGGAGCCTGAGTTGCTGTTCGCCCTGGCTGAACGCAACAAGATTGCACTGCCGTGGAATGACGTCGAAACCCTGCGCAAGGCCTACGCCTTCAACAACCTGCAAGAGTTTCTCGACCTGTATTACAAGGGCGCCGATGTGCTGCGCACTTCCCAGGATTTCTATGACCTGACCTGGGCCTACCTGCTGCGCTGCAAAGAACAGAACGTGATCCACACCGAACCGTTCTTCGACCCGCAAACCCACACCGACCGTGGCGTGCCATTCGAAGTGGTGCTCAACGGCATCGCCGCTGCGCTTAAAGATGGCGAGCAGCAACTGGGCATCACCAGCGGTTTGATCCTGAGCTTCCTGCGCCACTTGAGCGAAGCCGAAGCCGAGAAAACCCTCGACCAGGCGCTGCCGTTCCGTGACGCGTTTGTGGCCGTGGGCCTGGACAGCTCGGAAATGGGCCACCCGCCGAGCAAGTTCCAGCGCGTGTTCGACCGTGCCCGCCATGAAGGCTTCCTGACCGTGGCCCACGCCGGTGAAGAAGGCCCGCCCGAGTACATCTGGGAGGCTATCGACCTGCTGAAAATCCAGCGTATCGACCATGGCGTACGCGCCATCGAAGACGAACGCCTGATGCAGCGCATCATCGACGAGCAAATCCCGCTGACCGTGTGCCCGCTGTCCAACACCAAGCTCTGTGTGTTCGACGACATGGCCCAGCACAACATCCTCGACATGCTTGAGCGTGGCGTGAAGGTGACGGTGAACTCGGATGACCCGGCGTACTTCGGCGGCTATGTCACCGAGAACTTCCACGCGCTGTACACCTCCCTGGGCATGACCCAGGACCAGGCCAAACGCCTGGCGCAGAACAGCCTGGATGCGCGGCTTGTAAAGCCATAACTGCATAAACGCAGTTCAAATAATGTGGGAGCTGGCTTGCCAGCTCCCACATTGACCTCATCAGCCTTGAGATTGGGTCAGTTCTTCCAGGGTCCTGCCCTTGGTTTCCATCCCAAACACCCACACCACCAGCGCCGCCACCGCAAAACACAGCGCCCCCAAGGCAAACACCCCACCCTGCCCGGTAATCGGGAACACCAGCCCGGTCACCAACGGCCCCAGCAATGACCCGACCCGGCCAATCGCCGAGGCAAACCCGGAACCGGTGGCACGCGCAGACGTGGGATACAGCTCCGGCGTGTAGGTGTACAGCACCGCCCACATGCCAAACAGAAAGAACTGCATCAACAGCCCCGAGGTAATCAGCAACCCCACGTTGCCGCCAAACACCGCGCTCTGCCCATACAGAAACGCCATCACCCCGCCGCCCAGCAGCGTCACTACACACACCGGTTTACGGCCCCAACGTTCCACCAGCCAGGCCGCCATCAAGAAGCCCGGTATCCCGCCCAGGGAAATGATCACCGTGTAATACACCGACTGCGTCACCGCAAAACCCGACTGCTGCAACAGCGCACTCAGCCAGGACGTCAGCCCGTAAAAACCCAGCAAGGCAAAAAACCACACGCTCCAGATCATCATCGTGCGCTGGCGATACTGCGCCGACCACAACTGCTGGAACGCCGAGAAAAACGTGCCCGGCACGCTCTCAACCCGAGGCAAGGCGATCGGCTCCGGCAAGTCCGCACGCCCCAACGAGTCGCGTACTTTCTGCTCAATGCCGAGCAACACCTTGTCCGCCGCCTCATGCCGCCCGGCCTGTTCCAGCCAGCGTGGCGACTCAGGGATAAAAAAACGAATCGCCAGCACAAACACCGCCGGCACCGCCAACACCAGGAAGATGTCGCGCCAGCCAATCACCGGCAGCAAAAAGTAGGACAGCACACCCGCCGCCACAAACCCCAACGGCCAGAAGCCATCCATCAAGGCGATGTAACGCCCACGGCCCTTGGCGGGAATCAGCTCCGAGAGCATCGACTGCGCAATCGGGAATTCCATGCCCATGCCGATTCCCAGCAGGATGCGGAACAGCGTCAGCGTTTCCACCGTCTGCGCCGTGGAGCACAGGTAACTGGCGACGCCCCACAACACGATGCTCCACTGAAACACCGGCTTGCGCCCGAAGCGGTCGGCCAACATGCCGGACAAGGATGCGCCGACCACCATGCCGAAAAAACTCGAACTGGCGAGTAACCCGGCCTGGGCCGTGCTCAGGCCGAACTCGGTTTTGATCGAGCCCAACAGGAAGGTCATCATCGCCAGGTCCATGGAGTCGAAAAAAAACGCCAGGGCGATGATGATGAAGATGATTCGGTGGTAACCGCTGATGGGCAACCGTTCCAGCCGCTCTGCCGCGCTATAGCCTTGCATACCCATGCCGCACCCCTGTGTGAAGAATCCCCAAGGCGAGTGTGCGGCATCGTTTTGCCCGGTTATTGCTGGATACGACCTGACTGCAACTCTGAACGACGCACGCGCCTACGCCGTGGCCAGACGGTTGATTTCCGCAAGCCCCAGGTCCGTCACCAGCAAGGCCCGCGATTCGTTGACCGCGTTGATCCAGCCGCACTGCAAAAACAACTGCAACAACCCGGCGCCCAATGCGCCCCCCAGGTGCGGCTGCTGCTGGCTCCAGTCAAAACAGTCGCAGGCCAGCGGCGCAGACAGCGCCTGGGTAAAAATGCCCAGGGTCGCGAAGTGCTGCGCGCCGGTGACGGTCACGTCGGTACGCTGTTCGTAGCGGTCGATCCAGCCGGCTTCCAGCATGCGCTGATAAAGCCCCGCCGCCAGCTCACCGCCCAGATGCCCCTGGCATAAACGCGCGCGCCGCAACGGTGGCGGTGCCAGGGATACACGCGGGCAAACCTGCGGCGCACTGCGTGCGGCACAGGCCAGGGTGGTACAGGCCAATGCGTCGACGGCAGCACTGACATCAGCGGCGGCCACGCGAAACCAGCGCTTGCCACGCTTGGCCTCGCTGCGCAGCAGACCGCTGCCGATAAGGCGCGCCAGATGCGCATTGGCCGAGGCGGCGGAAAGGCCGGCGAGCATCGCCAGTTCGTCTGCGGTTTTCGCCGAACCGTCCATCAGTGACCAGAGCATGGCGGTGCGTTTGGGCTCAGCGAGCAAGCTGGCGATCTGACTGATGCAAGGTGCTTCTTCCATGTATTCACTCCTTGTAAATCATTTGTCTGCTGCGGTTGGAACCAAAGTATAGGGGCGCAAACCGCCCATTCCGCGGCGTCCGACAGCGCGAATGGGGACAGGCTCTGAGTGAAATTTCCGGCTTTGGTGGAGGCTATTGCCTAACGCTCTATCGCCCCGGCCTTTGGGCGGTCAAAGCCGCACAACGGGACACGAGCATTTCCCGCAGCAGATTGATCGGTTTACTCAACTGCGCACGGTGGGCGCACAGCAGGTTGAGCGGCGTGCGCTCACCGCGCAGCTCCGGCAAGACCAGGCGCAGGCGCCCTGCGAGCACGTCGGTGCTCACATCCAGCCACGACTTGTAGGCAATGCCGACACCCGCCACTGCCCAGCGGCGCACCACATCGGCGTCGTCACTGAAGCGGTCACCGCTGACCGTCAGGCCGACCTCGCGCTTGCCGTCGTAAAAACCCCAGTGGTCGTGGACGCGGCTGCCCAGCATGTACAGCAGGCAATTGTGTTGCGCCAGTTGCTCAAGATGTCGGGGCTCGCCATGCCGTGCCAGGTAACTGGGCGCGGCGCACAGCACGCGAATGTTGTCCGGGGCGATGGGCAGCGCGACCAGGCTGGAATCTTCAGGCTCGCCGTAGCGCAGGGCGATATCCACCGGCTGGCGGAACAGGTCGGCGATGCGGTCGCCCAGCAGCAGGCGGATGTTCAATTGCGGGTACTCCAGCTGAAACTCATCGAGCCACGGCAACAGTTGGTTGCGCCCGAAATCCGACGGCGCCGACAGTTGCAGCACGCCGCTGACATGGTCCTGGCCGCTGGCCAACAGGCGCCGCCCTTCGTCCAGCGAACTCAGCGCCGCGCGGGCATATTCCAAAAAACCCTCGCCTTCGGCAGTCAGGCGCAAACTGCGGGTGGAGCGCGCCAGCAAGCGCGTGCCCAGTTGCTGTTCGATACGCTTGAGCGCCGCGCTGGCCACGGCAGGCGAGAGGTCCATGATGCGCGCGGCGGCCGACAAACTGCCGAGGTCCGCCGCCCGCACAAACAACTGCAAATCATCAAAACGCAGCATCTACCCTCGCCCATTATCAAAATTTTATTGAAACAGACTGCTGTTTTAGCCGCTTTTATCGGCGCTGGAAATAGCTAATCATCTGCCCATCCCGTTCATCACGTGTCTGGAGTTGAATATGTCCGCTGCCTTTAACGTCATTGCCACGCTGATCGCCAAGCCTGGCCAGCAGGCCAAGCTGGAAACCCTGCTGCGCGGCCTGTTGGAACCGACTCGCCTGGAAGCCGGTTGCGAGCAGTACGACCTGCACCAGGACCTGCAACACCCGGAAACCTTCTACATGCTCGAGCGCTGGAGCGACGACGCGGCGCTGGCCGATCACGACCAGAGCGCGCATATCCAGAGCTTTCGCGCCAAGGCTGCCGATGTGCTCGAACACTTCGAACTCAAGCGCCTGAAATTTCTTGCCTGATCATCCCCCTTTTCCCGGAGCCACCATGAAAGCCATTGCCTACTACGCCTCGCTGCCGATCAGCGATGAAAAATCCCTGCAAGACATCCAACTGCCGGAGCCGGTCGCCGGCCCGCGTGACCTGCTGGTGGAAGTCAAAGCCATCTCCGTCAACCCGGTGGACACCAAAGTGCGCCAGAACGTCGCCCCGGAAAACGGCGCCGCCAAGGTGCTGGGCTGGGACGTGGCTGGCGTGGTCAAGGCGGTCGGCAGCGAAGTGACGCTGTTCAAGGCCGGCGACAAGGTGTTCTACGCCGGCTCCCTGGTGCGCCCTGGCGGCAACAGCGAACTGCACACCGTGGATGAGCGCATCGTCGGCCATATGCCCAAGAGCCTGGGTTTTGCCGAAGCCGCCGCACTGCCACTCACCGCCATCACCGCCTGGGAATTGCTGTTCGAGCGCCTGCAAGTGCGTGAAGGTAAGGAAGATGAAGGCCAGAGCCTGCTGATCGTCGGCGCCGCCGGTGGTGTGGGTTCGATCCTGACCCAACTGGCCAAACAGCTCACCGCGTTGAACGTTATCGGCACCGCCTCACGCCCGGAAACCCAGGAATGGGCCAAGGCGCTCGGCGCCGATGTGGTGATCGATCACAGCCAGCCGCTGAGCGTAGCCCTGAAAAACGCCGGCCAGCCCCAAGTGACCCACGTCGCCAGCCTGACCCAGACCGACCATCACCTGGACGAACTGGTCGAAGCCCTGCAGCCGCAAGGCAAGCTGGCATTGATCGACGACCCCAAGGTGCTGGATGTGAGCAAACTCAAGCGCAAGAGCCTGTCGTTGCACTGGGAGTTCATGTACACACGCTCGATGTTCGAGACGCCGGACATGATCGAACAGCACAACCTGCTCAACCGGGTGGCCGAACTGATCGACGCCGGCACCCTGAAAACCACGGTGGGCGAGCACTTCGGCGTGATCAACGCGGCAAATCTGCGCCGCGCCCATGCGTTGCTGGAAAGCGGCAAGGCCAAGGGCAAGATCGTGCTGGAAGGGTTCTAAAAAAGGTCTGTCAGCGTCGTCCATTATTCATGTAAGTAATGGACGACACCGCTAGTCAGAGAGTTGATCTTTGTCATATTTGCGAACGCATTCGGGTTTATATTGGCCGCCTTTGCCACGATTCTTTTACGTGAGGAAGTCAGCAATGAAGATCCTGATAAGAGCGTTAGCAAAATCCCCAGGCAACAAATGGCAGGTCAGCCTCGACGGCGACGCCTTCACCTTCCGCAGTGAGGCCGAGGCCCGAGCCTTTGCCGACACCCTGCAAGCGCGCATCCAGGCGCCCCACCGCATTCCCCTCAGCCAGCAACGTTCCGCCGCCGGCTGATCCGCACTTCAGACCTGCGCCTGCGCGGCCCTCGCCCGTTGCAGGCGCTGGGTCGACACTGCAATCGTCACCGCCAATACACCGCACAAGCTGATGACCATCGCCATCGGCATCGCCGTGCCGTCGTGCAACACGCCGACCAACGATGCCGCACCTGCCGCCACACCAAACTGAATGCAACCAAGCAGCGCCGAGGCGCTGCCGGCCCGTGCGCCCTGCCCGGCCATGGCACACGCCGAGGTGTTGGGCAAAATGCAGCCAAGGCTGGCGATGCAGATAAACAGCGGCACCAGTAATGGCCACAACGCTTCGGTGCGCAGGGCGGCAATGCCCAACAGCGTCAACGCCGCTGCCACGTAGACCCACACGGTGCGCGACAGCAAAAACGCCGGGCCACGCTTGGCCAGCAACCGCGCATTGAGCTGCGCAACCAAAATGAAGCCGGCGGCGTTGGAGCCAAATACCCAGCCGTAATGCTCAGCGGGCACGCCATAGAGTTTGATAAAGACGAACGGTGAACCGGCGATGTAGGCAAACATCCCGGCAATCGAGATACCGCCGGTGAGGGCGTAACCCAGATAAACCCGGTCCGACAACAGGCTGACATAGCGGCTCAGCGAGCCGGACAGCGGTTGACGCGGCTTGTCGGCCGGCAAGGTTTCCGGCAACCCGACCGCCACAGCGATGGCGGCCATCACGCTGAAGATCGACAGCGCGAGGAAAATCGACTGCCAGCCCCACAGCCCGACCATCACCCCACCTGCCAACGGCGCGAGGATCGGCGCCAGACCGGTCACCAGCATCAACTGCGAATAAACCTTGGCCGAACCCACGGCATCACATTTGTCGCTGACCACTGCCCGCGAAATCACCATGCCCGCGCAGCCGCCAAGGGCTTGCACAAAGCGCGCGCCGATCAACCAGTCCAGGGACGGCGCGTAGGCACAGGCGAAAGACGCCAGGGTAAACAGGGTCACGCCGCTGAGCAGCGGCACACGCCGACCAAAACGATCCGCCAGCGGCCCGTAGATCAACTGGCCGATGGCCAGGCCGCCGAAGTACACGGCGAGGGTCAGTTGGATGTGTTTTTCGTCGGTGGCAAAGGCGGTGGCCATCGCCGGAAAGCCCGGCAGGTAAAAATCGATCGCCAACGGCGCGAAGGCGCTCAAGGCGCCCAGAATCAGGATTATGCGCAGGTTCATCAGACACCCAAGTGAGTCGGCAGCCCGACAGTCTAGCCGCGCTTGGGTGTGATGAACATTACGATAGCTCGCTAACTATCGGAAAATTTACGCGAGTTTGGCGCTGTAGCCTTCTTCGGTGATCAGCGCGATAACCTGCTCGGCGGACAGCCGGCTTTCAACCCCGACTTCCTTGGCGGCCAGGTTGACGTTGACGCTCGCCGCCGGGTCCTGGCTCTGTACTGCTTGAGTGACCGCTCTAACACAATGGCCGCAGGTCATTCCTTCAACACTGAATACTTGCATGACATGACTCCCTTGATGAGGTTGGGGCCAGTCTCGACCTTGCCACGATGGCAAGGTCAAGCGCTCAAAATTGCGGCTGGGCTGGTATTCCGGCGTTGCCTCGGCCAAGCTTCACGCATCTTGGATTTGAACCACGGAGCATTCGCCATGCGCTGGTCGTTTTTTAGCCTTATCGGCCTGTTGAGCTTGTCCGCCGCTGCGCCCATGGCCTGTGCGGATCAAGACTATGCGGTGTTGATCATTTCCCGCGAGCGCCTGGAAGTGCCGACCAATTGCGAAATCGGCCTGTATATCCAGGACCAATTGGCCGGGCGTCTGTTCCAGGAACAGGCCACCTCGTTCAACCTGCCGGCGGGCAATGTATCGCTGCGCCTCAAGCTGCTGCCGGGCCAATCGCCAGGTTGCCTGCCGGGCATGCTCGCACCGCCTGCGCAGAACATCACGCTTAAAGCCGGCGACGTGCGCAAAGTACGCATCGCCCAAGGCCCGGACGGCATGTACCTGAAGAACGCCGCACTGGATTACTGAACACGCTTGACCTTCCCCACAGGTCAAGGTTGATGCTGGGGGCAACTTCTCTGGAGGACTGCCCCATGAATGGATCCACCACCTTTGACCTGCCCATCAGCGGCATGACCTGCGCCAGCTGCGCCGGGCGTGTCGAGCGCGCGCTGGGCAAGGTGCCGGGGGTGCAAAGCGTCAGCGTCAACCTGGCCAACGAACGTGCCCACGTCGAAGTGCTGGGCCAGATGGACCCCGGCGTGTTGATCGCCGCCGTCGACAAGGCCGGCTACACCGCCACCCTGCCGCAAAGCGAGACCGTCACCGACGCTAAACAGGCCCAGCGTCTGCACCACGAGCGCTGGTCGTTGTTGTTAGCCATCGCGTTGGCGCTGCCATTGGTGCTGCCGATGCTGGTGGAGCCGTTCGGCCTGCATTGGATGCTCCCGGCCTGGGTGCAATTCGCGTTGGCCACTCCGGTGCAATTCATCTTTGGCGCACGTTTCTATATAGCCGCCTGGAAAGCCGTCCGCGCCGGCGCCGGCAATATGGACCTGCTGGTGGCCATCGGCACCAGCGCCGGTTATGGCCTGAGCATTTATGAATGGCTCACCGCGCCCGTGGGCACTATGCCTCACCTGTATTTCGAAGCCTCAGCCGTGGTGATCGCCCTGGTGTTGCTGGGCAAATACCTCGAAAGCCGCGCCAAGCGCCAGACCGCCAGCGCCATCCGCGCCCTTGAAGCCCTGCGTCCGGAACGCGCGATTCGCGTGGTTGAAGGCCGTGAAGAAGACGTCGCCATCACTGCGTTAAAGCTCGACGAGCTGGTGCTGGTCAAACCCGGCGAGCGCTTCCCGGTGGACGGCGAAGTGGTGGACGGCCAAAGCCATGCCGACGAGGCCTTGATCAGCGGCGAAAGCCTGCCGGTACCGAAACAGCCGGGCGACAAAGTCACCGGCGGCGCCATCAATGGCGAAGGCCGTTTGCTGGTCCGCACCCAGGCGCTGGGCGCAGAGAGCGTGTTGGCGCGGATCATCCGCCTGGTCGAAGACGCCCAGGCCGCCAAAGCGCCGATTCAGAAACTGGTGGATAAGGTCAGCCAGGTCTTTGTGCCAGCCGTGTTGGTGCTGGCCTTGGTTACGCTGGTGGGCTGGTGGTTGTACGGCGCCTCGCTGGAAACGGCGATCATCAATGCCGTCGCGGTCCTGGTAATCGCTTGCCCATGCGCCCTGGGCCTGGCCACACCGACCGCCATCATGGCCGGCACCGGCGTGGCGGCGCGCTATGGCATCCTGATCAAGGACGCCGAAGCGCTGGAACGTGCCCATGCCGTCAGCGCGGTGGTGTTCGACAAGACCGGCACACTCACCTCCGGCGCGCCAAAAATTGCGCACCTGGCGGCGGTGGACGGCAATGAAGACCTCTTGCTGCAACAGGCCGGCGCCTTGCAACGCGGCAGCGAGCACCCACTGGCCAAGGCTGTGCTGGATGCGTGCAGCGAAAAAGGGCTGAATGTGACGGACGTGAGTGCCAGTCAGTCCCTGACCGGCCGTGGCATCGCCGGTACGCTGGACGGCCGGCAACTGGCCTTGGGCAACCGCCGCATGCTCGAAGAGAACGGCTTGAGCGCAGGTGATCTGGCCGAGTCTGCCAAAACCTGGGAAGCCGAAGGCCGCACCTTGTCGTGGTTGATTGAACAAGGCGCACACCCACGTGTGTTGGGGCTGTTTGCGTTTGGCGACACCCTCAAGCCCGGCGCATTGGAAGCCGTGGAACAACTCAAGGCTCAGCACATCAGCAGCCACTTGCTCACCGGCGATAATCGCGGCAGTGCCCGCGTTGTCGCCCTGGCGCTGGGCATCGATGATGTACACGCCGAAGTGCTGCCAGCCGACAAGGCCGCCACCGTGGCCGAGTTGAAAAAGACCGGCGTCGTCGCCATGGTCGGTGATGGCATCAACGACGCTCCGGCCCTCGCCGCCGCCGATATCGGCATCGCCATGGGCGGCGGCACCGATGTGGCCATGCACGCCGCCGGTATCACGTTGATGCGCGGCGACCCGCGCCTGGTGCCGGCCGCGCTGGAGATCAGCCGCAAGACCTACGCGAAAATCCGCCAGAACCTGTTCTGGGCCTTTGTGTATAACTTGATCGGCATTCCCCTGGCGGCATTCGGCCTGCTCAACCCGGTATTGGCGGGTGCGGCCATGGCCTTGTCCAGCGTCAGCGTGGTGAGTAATGCGTTACTGTTAAAAACCTGGAAACCGAGCACTTGGAAACCAGAGCATTTGGAGGATCAACGCCCATGAACATCGGCCAGGCCGCCCGCCAGAGCGGGCTGAGCGCCAAGATGATTCGCTACTACGAATCCATCGGCCTGCTCAAAGCCGCGCATCGTACCGACAGCGGCTACCGCGTGTATGGCAGCGATGACTTGCACACGTTGGCGTTTATCAAACGTTCGCGGGATCTGGGGTTTTCACTGGAGGAGGTCGGCAAGCTGCTGACCTTGTGGCAAGACCGTCAGCGGGCCAGCGCCGACGTAAAAGCCCTGGCGCGCCAGCATATCGAGGAGTTGAACCAGAAGATTCTGGAGCTGGGGCAATTGCGCGATACCTTGCAGGACCTGGTTGAACACTGCCAGGGTGACCATCGGCCGGATTGCCCGATTCTCAAGGAGTTGGCGTCGGGCAGCTGTTGCGCCTGATCAGGTCTGCACAAAACAAATGTGGGAGCCGGGTCGTGTGGGGGCTGCTTTATGTGGGAGCTGGCTCCTACAACAAGCCAGCTCCCACATTTTTTAGCTCTCCAATTGCCGGGAGATCACTGCATCCAAGGCGGCGGCGGTTCTTCCGCGGTCTTGCTCGGTGGCGCGTCATCCGCCGCCCGAACCGCTTGCTTGCGCTCTTCATCCAGCCGCGCCGCTTCGATTTCGCGGATCACACCGCCCACGTCCGCCAGCTCTTCAGGCTCGTCAAACTCGCCGGTCAACACGCTGGCCGGGTGCAAGGTGCCGGCTTCGTACAGCGCCCACATTTCCTTGGCGTACTTGGTCTTCTTCAA
This sequence comes from Pseudomonas sp. 58 R 3, assembly GCF_900006605.1. Lineage (NCBI taxonomy): Bacteria > Pseudomonadati > Pseudomonadota > Gammaproteobacteria > Pseudomonadales > Pseudomonadaceae > Pseudomonas > Pseudomonas sp. 58 R 3. The sequence continues at coordinate 23,665 of NZ_CVTT01000061.1, forward strand.
CTCCGGGGCAAAACGCCCGAAGTAGGAAGCCATGTTGCCCACATCCCGCTCCAGCATGCTGAACGCGTGGTTGTTGCCCGCCGCATCCACTGCCTGGGGCAGGTCGATGATCACCGGGCCGGTTGGCGTGAGCAGTACGTTGAACTCGGACAGGTCACCGTGCACCAGGCCGGTACACAGCATCAGCACGATCTGGGAAATCAGGAAGGCGTGGTATTCGCGCGCCTGGTCCGGCTCCAGCGTGACGTCGTTAAGACGCGGCGCTGCATCGCCGTACTCGTCAGCCACCAGTTCCATCAGCAGTACGCCTTCCAGGAAGTCGAACGGCTGAGGCACGCGAACGCCCGCACCGGCGAGGCGGAACAACGCCGCCACTTCAGCGTTCTGCCAAGCGTCTTCGGTTTCTTTCTTGCCGAACTTGGAGCCTTTGGCCATGGCCCGGGCCTGGCGGCTGTTACGGACCTTACGGCCTTCCTGGTATTCGGATGCCTGACGAAAACTTCGTTTATTCGCCTCCTTGTAAACCTTGGCGCAACGCAATTCATTGCCGCAGCGCACCACATAAACAGCTGCTTCTTTACCGCTCATGAGAGGGCGCAGCACTTCGTCGACCAGACCGTCTTCGATCAGGGGTTCAATGCGTTTAGGAGTCTTCATCAGCTTTTATTGTGGGTCCTTTATTACCAAATACGCGTATGGCACTCGTTATACGGCAATCGGCGCGCCGGTGGGAGGGGCTACCGACCTCTGACCACTGAAGAATGCACTCAATATGCCAATTTAGTCGGCAATCAGCGTTCAATGATCGCCGTCACACCCTGGCCACCGGCGGCGCAGATCGAAATCAGCCCTCGGCCTTTGCCTGCTGCGTCGAGCAATTTGGCCAGGTTGGCGACGATGCGCCCGCCCGTGGCGGCAAACGGGTGCCCGGCCGCCAATGAACTGCCTTTGACGTTGAGCCGGCTGCGGTCAATGGCGCCCAACGGCGCATCCAGCCCCAGGCGGGTCTTGCAATATTCCGGGTCTTCCCAGGCCTTGAGTGTGCACAAAACCTGGGCAGCAAAAGCCTCGTGAATCTCGTAGTAGTCAAAATCCTGCAATGTCAGGCCATTTCTCGCCAGCAAGCGTGGCACCGCGTAGACCGGCGCCATGAGCAGGCCTTCGGCGCCGTTGACGAAATCTACCGCCGCCGCTTCGCCATCGCGCAAGTAAGCCAGAATCGGCAAGCCGCGCTCCTTGGCCCAGGCTTCACTGCCCAGCAGCACCAAGGAGGCGCCGTCGGTGAGTGGCGTGGAGTTACCGGCAGTGAGCGTGCCCTTTTCACTGCGCTCGAACGCCGGTTTAAGGCTGGCGAGTTTTTCCAGGGTGAGGTCGGGGCGCAGGTTGTTGTCGCGGGTGAGGCCCAGAAACGGGGTGAGCAAATCGTTGTGCCAGCCTTCGGCGTAGGACGCGGCCATTTTCTGATGGCTTTCCAACGCCAGTTGATCCTGCTCGGCGCGCGGGATCTGCCAGGTCTGCGCCATCAGTTCGCAATGCTGGCCCATGGAGAGGCCGGTGCGCGGCTCGCCATTGCGCGGCAGCTGCGGCTTAAGGTGATGGGGACGAAGTTGTAACAGGACTTTTAATTTATCCGCCATGGATTTGCTGCGGTTGGCTTGCAGCAAAATTTTGCGCAGCCCTTCATTCACACCAATCGGCGCATCGGAGGTGGTGTCGACGCCGCCGGCAATCCCACACTCGATCTGGCCCAAGGCAATCTTGTTGGCCACCAGCAACGCCGCTTCCAGCCCGGTGCCGCACGCCTGCTGAATGTCATAGGCCGGGGTTTGCGGCGACAGGCGCGAGCCCAGCACGCATTCGCGGGTAAGGTTGAAGTCGCGCGAATGCTTGAGCACCGCACCGGCCGCCACCTCACCGATGCGCAGGCCGTGCAGGTTGTAGCGCTCGATCAAGCCTTCGAGGGCAGCGGTGAGCATCGCCTGGTTACTCGCCGTGGCATATGGGCCATTGGAACGGGCGAAGGGGATGCGGTTACCGCCAATGATCGCTACACGGCGCAATTGAGTCATGGAAAGCTCCCTGAAGGTTGTGAGTGGAATCATCAAGCCTAGCCTAGGCTCAATCGAACGACTTTCGCTTCTTGATGGTCCACCGTTTGAACCCCAGCACTCGGAGAGCGTTCCATGTCTGACCGTTATATCGACTTCGCCAACTCAAGCCTCGGCCATCGCCTGGTCGCCGCCATTGGCCTGCCGTCACCGGTACGCCTGGAACGCTGGCAGGCCGGACGCCTGCGCCCGGTAGAGGGTGCACTGCTGCTGGGCGGTGGGGCGCTGACCGCCAAGGTGCAGGAGTTTGCGCACAAACTGACCGACGCGATTTACACCTACGGCGCCGAGTCGTCGACCTGGATCCCGGGCCACGGCCCCAGGCTCAAGGCCGTGGTGTTCGACGCCAGCGACTTGCAGCACACCGACCAGCTCAAGCAACTGCGCGAATTCTTTCAGCCCTTGCTGAAAAATCTCGATCACAGCGCGCACGTGGTGATTCTGGGACGCGCGCCGGAAAGCCTCAGCGATCCGTTCGCCGCCAGTGCCCAACGCGCCCTCGAAGGGTTCAGCCGCTCACTGGCCAAGGAACTGCGCAGCGGCGGCGTGCTGCAACTGTTGTATGTGGGCGACGGTGCCGAGGACCAGCTGGAAGGTACGCTGCGTTTCTTCCTGTCGCCGAAAAGTGCGTACATCTCTGGCCAGGTCATTCGCCTGCAAGCCTGCGCCACCCCGGTTGAAGACTGGACGCGGCCACTGGCTGGGCGCAAGGCGCTGGTCACCGGCGCGGCTCGCGGTATCGGTGCGTCCATTGCCGAAACCCTGGCGCGCGACGGCGCCGAAGTGATCGTGCTGGATGTGCCCCAGGCCAAGGCCGATCTCGAAGCCCTCGCCGCTCGATTAGGCGCGCGCACCGTGGTGCTGGATATCTGCGCCGAAGACGCGGCCACACAGTTGATCGAACACCTGCCGGACGGCATCGATATCGTGGTGCACAACGCCGGCATCACTCGCGATAAAACCCTCGCCAACATGACCCCGGAATACTGGGACGCGGTATTGGCGGTCAATCTCAATGCGCCGCAAGTGTTGACCAAGGCGCTGCTCGACAGCGGCACCCTGCACGACAACGGCCGCGTGGTGCTGCTGGCGTCGATCAGCGGGATTGCCGGTAATCGCGGGCAAACCAACTACGCCGCGAGCAAGGCCGGGCTGATTGGCCTGGCCCAGGCCTGGGCGCCCCTGCTGGGCGAGCGCGGCATCAGCATCAACGCGGTCGCGCCGGGTTTTATCGAAACCCAGATGACCGCGCACATTCCCTTCGCCCTGCGTGAAGCCGGGCGGCGCATGAGTTCTTTGGGCCAGGGTGGTTTGCCGCAAGACGTGGCAGAAGCCGTCGCCTGGCTCGGCCAGCCGGGCTCCGGGGCCGTCAGCGGCCAGGCGCTGCGGGTGTGTGGGCAAAGCCTGCTGGGAGCGTGACTATGCAGTGGCAGACATTGGACAGCACCCCGTTTCTGTTGCCGCTGTATTGGCGCGCGGCGCTCAAGCGCAAGATCAGCGGCAGCACCTTGCCTGATGGCGGATTGCGCTGCCATGTACGCGTGAACCCTGAGCACGTCGCGGCCTATCGCAAGGTCTGCGGGTTCGCCGACAGCCCGGTGCTGCCGGGTACTTATCCGCATATCCTGGCGTTCGGTTTGCAGATGCAATTGCTCACCGACAAACATTTCCCCTTTCCGCTGCTGGGGCTGATTCACCTGAGCAATCGTATCCGCCTCCACCGGCCATTGGGCAGCGTGAATAACCTGATAGTTGGCGTATACGCGCACAATCTGCAGCCCCACGCCAAGGGGGCGACCTTTGACATTGTGACCACGGTGGAGGACGCGCTGGGGCTGTTGTGGGAAGCCGACAGCCGTATGTTGTGTCGAGGCGTGAAGCTGGAGGGCGAAGCGCAAGAGGCGCCTTTAACCGTCTGCGGCACTGTCAGCGAAGTCGCGCGGTGGAAGGCGCCCGCCGATATCGGTCGCCGATATGCGCGGGTATCCGGCGACTATAACCCGATCCACCTGAGCGCGCTGACGGCCAAGCTGTTCGGCTTTCCCCAGGCTATCGCCCATGGGCTGTGGAATACCGCGCGCACATTGGCCGCGCTGAATGAGCATTTGCCTGCCGCCAATGTAGAAATAGAAGTCGAGTTCAAGAAACCGGTACGCCTGCCCAGTGAAGTGATATTGCTCAGCAGTGCCGCAGGCTCGAGCGGAGAGTTACAGTTAAAAGGCCCCGGCGATATTCAACATATGCTCGGCAAGTGGCGGCCCGTCGCCTGAAACATGCACATTAATTGTATATATACACCTTAAGTTATAGCGGACGCCTCGGCGTCCGTTTTTTTATTCAAACCCATGAATTAAAACATATAAACATCTTGATACATCTCTCGATTACACCCTTCGCATTAGTCATTAAGCCGACCACGGCCTGGTGTATATAAATCGTTAATACCAAGTTGAGCGTTGCGCGAAAGAGTGCCCGGGTCTGTGATGACAACACGGACAAACGTATCGCTATCCCAAGAAATAGCGAGCGTTTGAAAACAACCAAGGTTGTACAGGTGCAAGGGAACTCATCATGAAAACTCAAACTCAAGTAGTGCTTTGGAAAGCAAGTACCGCGCTGGCCCTGGTCATGGCGATGAGCCTCGGCGGCTGCAGCAGCGGTGGTGGCGGGCATCACAGCAGTGTGGCGGCCTCTTCGCCTGATGCAGGTGCAGGTAGCGGCGCTGGTGGTGGAACCGGCGGTGGTACTGGTGGCGGCACAGATGGCGGAACCGGTGGTGGCACTGGCGGCGGTACAGATGGCGGAACCGGTGGTGGCACTGGCGGCGGTACTGGCGGTGGCACAGGTGGCGGCACTGGCGGCGGAACCGGTGGTGGTACTGGCGGTGGCACAGGTGGCGGAACCGGTGGTGGTACTGGCGGCGGCACAGGTGGCGGAACCGGTGGTGGTACTGGCGGTGGCACAGGTGGCGGAACTGGCGGCGGTACAGGTGGCGGAACCGGCGGTGGCACAGGTTCGACCACCACACCTCTGGTTACCGGCCAGATTGCCGGCACCCTGGGCGGCACTGTCGGTAACGTAGGCGCAGCAGTCGGTGACCTGGGTTCGACCTTGAACAATGTGCCTGTTGTCGGCACAACGGCAGGCGGCCTGGTCACGGCGACCGGCACTGCGGTCACCAGCATCGGCACTGGCGTCACCAGCGGCCTTGGTTCGCTGGGCACTAACAGCAACTCCCTGGGCATCACTGTCGCAGGTGTCGGTAATGGCGTCGCCGACCTGGGCACTGGTCTGTCGACCACCGGGAAATCGCTGTCGACCACCCTTGGCGGCGTGCCCGTGGTGGGCGGCTTGACCGGTGGCGTAGGCGGTACGGTAGGTGGTGTTGTGGATAAAGTCGGCCAGGCCGTCACCATGCTCGGCGATACCGTCAGCACGGCCAGCACCACTGGCCCATTGGGTTCGTTAACCAACACAGTGGGCGGCAAAATACTGGTGCCTGTGGTGTCGCTGGTGGAAAACACCACCGGCAACCTCGGCAAGGCAACCGGCCTGGGCACTCCTGTGAATGGGCTGCTGGATAAAGTCGGCAGCACCGTCACCGGCCTGGGCACTCAAGTCGCCAGTGCTGGCGGTACGGGCAACCCTGTTACCACCATCGTCGGCAGCGCCCTGACGGGCGTAGGCGGCACACTGGATAAATCCGGCGGCTATGTGGCTCCAGCCAGCGGTGCCGCAGCACCCGGCCTGCCTGAACTGGTCGGCGGCTTGGTGGCCAACGTGGGTAACGGCCTGAATGCCGGCAACACCAACGGCACTGTGAGTGCTGCCGGTGTCACCGGTGGCGCAGTGGGCAACACAGTCGCCTCACTCGGCACTGTTATCGGTGGCACTGGCGTCGCCAACACCGCCGCCACGGCGCCGGTCGCAGGCTTGGCCACTAACGTCGGCGCGGCGCTTAACCCAGTAACGTCCGGTGTGGCCACCCTGACCCAAAACGTCGGCACCACCACAGGCGTCGGCGCGCCAGTCAACGGCCTGGTAACCCAAGTCGGCGGTGCGGTGAGCAGTCTCGGCACTAACCTGACCGCCGCCAATGCCAACCCAGTCACCAACGCGGTAGGCACCACCGTCACCACAGTCGGCAACACCGTAGGCTCGGTAGGTGGTTTGGTCACCGGTGGCACCGGTGGCACCGGTGGCAGCAGCGGTGGTTTGCTCGGCGGCCTCACCGGCGGCACCGGCGCCAGCACATCGGGCAGTGGCACCACAACCACGGGCACAAGCGGCGGTCTGGGCGGTTTACTGAATGGCCTTACCGGCAAAAAATAAATTGCACCTGGCCGATTAGACGGCCTCCCCTACAGCGCCTACGCTTGGTTGAGACGAGAGACCCTTATAAGTCTCTCGTCTTTTTTATGGGCCGGTCTTGTCTAAAAAACCTCGCCCTCCCGAACCGCGTCCCAGAACCCGGCGGGCCCGAAACGCTGCTGCAGTTTGACCATGGAGTGTCCTATGCGCGTGTTGACGCCGTTGTTATTGCTCACCCTCAGTGCCTACGTTCAGGCCGAGACCCTTCCCAGCTTCCTCAACAGCAACGACACCATCCGCAACCTGCCGGTGCCCAACCTACCCGCCGATGCTTATCGGCCGACCACACCCCAGACCCAGTTGCCGCAAGCGCCCGCCACCCAGAAACAGCCGTTGCTGATGGACACCAAAGTCACCATCCGCAAGCTGCAGATCGAGGGCGGTACGATCTACCCGCTGGACGAAACGGCCAAGGCCTACGCGCCGTTGATTGGCCGTGAAACCAACCTTGCGCAACTGATCGAAGCCACCCGCACGATCACGCGTCGCTACCAGCAGGACGACTACCTGTTGTCCTACGCGTTCCTGCCGCAACAGACCTTCGAAAACGGCCTGGTGCGCGTGGTATTGGTGGAGGGTTACATCAAGGATTACGAGCAAAGCGGCGACATAGGTTCAGTCTCGGCCTACGTCGACAAGCTGGCAAACAAGCTGCTGGCCGAGCGCCCGCTCACGCGCAAGACGTTCGAGCGCTATACCACGCTGATGGGGCGTATCCCCGGCGTGACCCTGCAGGCCCAAGTGCCGCCGCCGGGCACCACCGACGGCGCCACGCACATGAAGATCGAGGCTTCGCGCAAGCCGTTTACCACCAGCATGAGCCTGGTCGACAACAACCGTAATGGCACGCAGGCGTTGCTCACCGCCACCAGCAATTCCCAGACGTCCATGGGCGAGCAACTCTACGTCAGCGGCCTGTTCCCGCCGGGCGACGACAAAGAACATTACTACCGCGTGGGCTACAGCCAATTTATCAATGCCGAGGGCAGCCAGTTAATACTGGGTGCCGAGCGTTATCGCGCCGACCCCAGCAGCAATATCCAGCTGGACGGCGGCTTCGAGCTCAAGCCACACCAGTCAATCGACCGCTACACCATCGGCCTCAGCCACCCGCTGATTGCCTCGCCCAATGAATCGCTGACCCTGGCCACACGCCTGTATGCGGTGGACCAGACCACGCGCTATCAATTGGTGGGCTACCCCAACCGTTTCGACATCGAAAGCGACCTGCGCGCCCTTGCGTTCGAGGGTGACTGGCGCAAGTCCGACACCCGTCAATTGCGCATTGTCAGTGCCGGCCTGTACCAAGGCATCAATGGCCTGGGTGCCAGAGCTCACAGCGACCTGGGCACGGCAAAACCTGATCTGGATTTCTTCCGCCTGCGCCTCTCCGGGGTGCAGAGCGACAAGTTCTTCGACAACTGGCAAGGCGTGCTTTCGGGTGCGTTCTACTGGAGCGACGCCACATTGCCCGACAGCGAGCGCGCCACCTTCGGCGGGCAGAACTTCGGCCGCGGCTACCCCGATGATCAAGCTTCGGGCGACAAGGGCTGGGGCGTGGCGTACGAGGTCAACTACAGCTTCAACCGCGCGGGCGACTGGGTGAAGATCCTGCAACCCTATGTGGTGCTTGACCGCGCCAAGACCTGGTTCAACGAGCTGCCGGTCAAAGGCAACGACATGTCCTCGGCGGCTGTGGGCCTGCGCTTTGGCGATAACAAGTACTACAACATCGCCCTGGAAGCGGCCAAGCCGATGTCGGACATCGCCCTGGACAGCTTTAACCGGCGGCCGCGGTATACCTTGAGTTTCAGTTATCAATTGTGAGTCTGCGCAATCAAAAAGTGGGAGCTGGCTTGCCTGCTCCCACACAATTGTATTAACCCAACTCTCTGCTACGGGCGAGATTTCTGCAGAGGAAAAAGACTGTTAAGCGTATCAATCAACCGCACCAGATAAATGGGCTTGCGAAACAGATCCAGCACCTGCAAGCGCAGCATGTCGCTCACATCATCCATCTCGGCATGGCCGGACATCACAATCACCGGCAGGTGTTGGCGATCGGTGTGTTCGCGCAGGCGCTTGATCAGGGAGATGCCACTTTCCTCCGGCATGCGCAGGTCAGTGATGACCAGGGCAATGTCAGGGTTCAGGGTCAGCTCCTGCAAGGCGAAAGTCACGGAGTTCGCGGTAAAACAAACGAAGCCCTCGTTCTCCAGCGACTCCGCCAGTTCTACGAGGGCATCTTCTTCGTCGTCCACCAACAGGATCTGCTGGCGATAAGGTTTAGCGGCAGCGTTCATGGGTACGACCTGGCGTTGCCAATCAGTGACGTCTGTACTCACAGCATACTGCCTGAAACTCAACCACCTGTAGCAGCCGGAGAAATCGCGGCCCCAATCCTGGTAAAGAAGGCGGTGATCTGCGGCCCGAGAGTAGTCCCGGCTGCCAATATCACCAACGCAACAATCGCCACGAGAATGAGGTATTCAATCGCGGTCGCACCGTCCTTGCGGTGAAAAAGCGACTGAAGTTGGACGTGAACTTTCATTAACAGATCAAGGATCATAATACGTCTCCTATGGCGGCTGGGCGCCCTAGCTCGGTGCTGCACAGTAATTGCCATGTGCCACCTGAGCATTGTCAACAAACCCCACCCTCACAACTGTAAGAACTGATTAATCACAAAGTAGTGGTCATTTTGCTGGCGCCTGAATCCCTTGTTTTCAAGGCTATCCAGGCTCGCCGCGAAGAAATCTTTCTGTCAGTAATGGCATTTTGTCCTAGCTGAACTACCTTCAAATAGCGAAATAGTTAGTCACTGTTCATAGCAGCCAGGTTGCGGAATTAGCCTGTTCGGATCGACGGGTTTTAGTCCAACAGGAAAAGGAGAGCCGTCATGAACACGCGTCTGAGCATGGTACTGGCCGGTGTGCTTTTGGTCGGTGCGCTGTTTGCCGGTTACTGGGGGTGGGTGCTCAGCCGCGAACCTGCCCCGGCGCCGCCACCGCCGCCAACCGCACCTGTAGAAAAAGCCGTCGCCGTGGTCGAGGACCAGACCCGCCAATCGGTGGTGGTACTGGCCCACGATGTCCCGCCCTTTATTGCCTTGACCGCCGCCGACCTGAGCATCGAAAAACTGCGCACGGCGCCAGCTGGCAGCATGACCAGCGTGGACCAGGCCATCGGCCGCACACCGTGGCGCGCCCTGCAGGCCGGCACCTGGCTCAACGACGAAAGCTTCAGCCCCGGTGGCCCACTGGCACGGATGATTCGCCCAAACGAACGCGCGCTGGCGGTGGCCGTGGATGAAGTGATTGGCGCTGCCGGCCAGTTGAGCCCTGGCGACTATGTGGACGTGCTGCTGTACCTGCGCCAGGACGTCGCCAACGTCGAACAATCCGCCCAAGTGGTGATCCCCGCCATGCGCCTGCTCAGCGTCGGCGATCAAATGGGCCTGACCAACGACGGCGTTCCCGCTTCACCGCCGGCAATGACCGCCGAAGAAAAAGCCCAACGGCACGCGCCCTCCCGCACCGTGGTGCTGGCGGTGCCCGAACAACTGCTGAGCCAACTGATGCTGGCGACCCAGGCCGGCACTTTGCGCCTGGCCGTGCGCAGCGCCGATGAGCGCTTGCTGAGCCACTACTGGGCCGGTGAAAGCGATGCACCGGGCAAGCTGCAAAGCGCCAACCGCGACCTCTACCCATTCACCCAACTGGCCTTCGTCCAGGCGCCCAAAAAAGTCGCCCAGGGTGGCCCCGCGCGCCGCACCGGTGTCGAGGTGATACGCGGCAATCAAGCCACCCAACAAACGCCCGACTGAACAAGGATGCTGTGCATGAACCGACGTTTCGCACCGGTGTTCACGCTGAAAATCGCCTGTGCCCTGATGCTGTCGAACCTGTCTGTGGGGCTCGTTGCAGCCGCCCCGGGCAACTGCGGCAGCCTGGGCCAGCTACCCGCAGCGCTCTCCGTGGGCGAGGGCCTGCAACAGGAACTGCAATCCCCCGTCGCGATCACGCGCCTGGCCATCGGCGACCCGAAAATCGCCGACGTACATCTGAACGGTGATCGCGGCTTCCTGCTCACCGGCATCGCCTCCGGCACCACCAGCCTGATGGTCTGGACCGCCTGTTCGAACACGCCGCGCCAGAGCATGGTGTTCGTCAAAGGCAAGGCCACCTCGGCATTGACCAGCCTGTCGTTGTCGCCGTCGGACGACCCGACGCTGCCCAGCCAGGTGCAGACCGACATCCGTTTCGTCGAAGTCAGCCGCTCCAAACTCAAGGAAGCCAGCACCAAGATCCTCGGCATCGGCAGCAACTTTTTCCTCGGCAGCCCTAATCTGGTATCCCCGACACCTGGCACCTTTCGACTGCCGGTGAGCGACAGTAACTTCAATATCGGCTTCGGTGGCGGGCGTGTGTCGGCCATGATCAACGCACTGGAAAGCAGCGGTTTTGCCTACACCCTGGCCCGCCCAAGCCTGGTGGCCATGAGCGGACAAAGCGCGACGTTCCTGGCCGGCGGCGAAGTGCCGATCCCGGTACCCAGCAGCGCCAGCAACAACATCTCGATTGAGTACAAGGAATTCGGCATTCGCCTGACACTCACGCCGACGGTGATCGACCGTAACCGTATTTCTCTCAAGGTGGCGCCGGAAGTCAGCGAGCTGGACTACACCAACGCCGTGACCATCCAAGGCGTCCAGGTGCCGGCACTGGCCATCCGCCGCACCGACACCAGCGTGTCACTGGCCGACGGCGAAAGTTTCGTGATCAGCGGCCTGATCAGCAGCACCAACACCACCACTATCAGCAAGTTTCCAGGCCTGGGCGATATCCCGATTCTCGGCGCGTTCTTTCGCGATTCCTCGGTCAACCGCCAGGACAAAGAGCTGCTGATGATCGTCACCCCGCACCTGGTGCAGCCGCTGGCCGCCAATGCCCAACTGCCGTCGTTGCCCGGCGAGAAGCTGCGCAACTACGACCCGAACTGGTACCGCCTGTACTTCCTGGAAAACGGCAATTTCGACCGACTTAATGGGTTGTCTCAATGAGCGATAGCCTGAGCCAGACGTTTCTGGCAATCACCCGCAACACCACCGACCTGGAATGGCTGCAGGGCGCCCTGGCACCGCTTGGCCAAGTGGTCAGTGCCGGCAGCGGCACCCTCGACGAGTTGCTCGCGCTGGTGGACGTGACCTTCGCCAACCTGGTGTTTATCGGCCTCGACCGCGAACACGTGGTGGCCCAAAGCGCGCTGATCGAAGGCGCGCTGGAGGCCAAACCGATGCTCGCCATCGTCGCCCTCGGCGACGGCATGGACAACCAGTTGGTGCTCAACGCCATGCGCGCCGGCGCCCGCGATTTTGTCGCCTATGGCTCACGCTCCAGCGAAGTCGCCGGGCTGGTGCGCCGTTTGAGCAAACGCCTGCCGCCGGTGGCCACCAACACTCAACTGGGTGGCCTCACCGTGCTCTACGGCACCCAAAGCAACGCCGACGGCGCGCTGCTGACCAGCCACTTGGCGCTGGTGGTGCAAAAGAGCGGCCAGCAAACCCTGTTGCTCGACCTGGGCCTGCCGCGCGGTGACAGCCTGGCGTTGCTGGGGCTGGAAAGCTCGTTCAATTTCGGCGACGCCTTGCGCCACCTCAGGCGCCTGGACACCACCTTGATCAACAGCGCGTTTACCTGCGCTGAAGACGGCCTGCGCATTCTCGCCTACGCCCCCAATGACGAGCCTCTGGAACAGACCAGCGCGGCCGAGCTGTACATGCTGCTCAGTGCCTTGCGCCAGCACTTCCAGCACATCGTGGTGAACCTCGCCGGCCAGCCCGACAGCGAAGCGCTGCGCACCTTTGTCAGCCACTGCGACAAGCTGCTGTGGTGCACCGACCAAAGCGTGCTGGACTGCCGTCGCAACCTCGGCGTGCTGAACCAGTGGCGCGAAAAAGGCATGAAGCTGGAACACGCCAAGCTGCTGGTGGACCGCTACATCAAAGGCTGCGCGCCCGACGCAGACGCCCTGAGCAAAAGCTATGGCCTGGAGGTGATCGCGGTGCTGCCGCTGAGCCCGGAGGTACGCCTGAATGCCAAGAACCAAGGGCAAACCCTGTTCGCCCTGGCCCCGCGCGAAACCCTGACCCACAACCTCAAAACCTTGGGCGAGCGCCTGGCAAAGCGCTCCGAAGGTATGAAGCAACCCTCGCACACCTGGTTTGAACGCCTGCTGAGGGCTGGAAAATGAACGGTGAAAAACTCTTCGGCGCCCCCGCCCGCAGCCTGGGTGGCAACACTGACCACGACGGGCTCAAGCTGGTGCTGCATCGCTACATCATCGATGCCATCGAGGAGTCGGGGAAAAATTTGCTGGAGGGTTCACGCCCGCTGTTGGCGCAGTTTGTCATCGACAAAGTGGCCGAATACATCAACCGCATGCACCTGGCGATTTCCCGGTATGAGATGGAACGCCTGGCCGAAGAGATCGTCGATGAGCTGACCGGTTTCGGCCCATTGGAAGTGTTGCTGCGCGACCCGTCCGTCACCGAAATTCTGGTCAACGGCCCGCACCGGGTGTTTATCGAGCGTGACGGTTTGCTGCATCAAAGCGACCTGCGCTTTATCGATTCGCACCACGTTGAACGCGTGATGCAACGCATCCTCGCACCGCTGGGGCGGCGCCTGGATGAGTCATCGCCGATGGTCGATGCGCGCCTGCCGGATGGCAGCCGGGTCAATGCGATCATCCCGCCGATTGCCCTGGACGGGCCGTGCCTGTCGATTCGTAAGTTTCGCAAGGACATGCTCAAAAGCAGCGACCTGGTGGCAATGCAGACCATCGACCAGAACATTTTCGACTTCTTCCAGGAAGCCGTGGGCAAGCGCTGCAATATCCTGATCAGCGGCGGTACCGGCACCGGTAAAACCACGCTGCTGAACATTCTCAGCCAACTGATCAACCCCCATGAACGCCTGGTCACCATCGAAGACGTGGCCGAGCTGCAACTGGGCCACCCCCACGTGGTGCGCCTGGAAACCCGCCCACCGAATGCCGAGGGCCACGGCGAGGTCAAGGCCAGCGACCTGATCCGCAACGCCCTGCGGATGCGCCCCGACCGCATCATCCTTGGCGAGATCCGTGGCGTGGAAGTGCTTGATGTCCTCACCGCCATGAACACCGGCCACGACGGTTCCATGAGTACCGTGCACGCCAACAACGCCGCCGATGCGCTGCTGCGCCTGGAAACCCTGGTGGGTTTGACCGGCCGCGTGGTGGCGGAGAAAACCCTGCGGCAAATGATCTGCGCGGCGCTCGATGTGGTGATCCAGTTGACCCGTTTGCCGGACGGGCGTCGTTGCGTCAGCGAAGTGGTTGAGGTGGTGGGTATCCGCGAAGACGTGTACGTGACCAATACCCTGTTCCGCCATGACCGGCGCACCGGCTTCGGTTTCTTGCGCGAAGCGGTCAACCCCGCCGGCGATAAACTGCGCCGCGAACCGGCTTAGCCTTGAAAGGGACATGACCATGACCGGGGCCATTTTGCTACTCATCTGCCTGATCCTGATCGGCCTGTCGGTCCGCTCCTTCCAGAACGGCCTGCGCCGTGCCCAGACCGAGCGGGTACTGAGCCGGCTCGCCGAGGGCCAGCCGCAGTCCGGCGAACAAGCCAACCAGTGGAGTGGCGTGGAACGGATGTTCCTGCGCGCAGGCCTGGGCAAACCCACGGACAGCTTGGGCCTGTGGCTGGCGATCTGGGCCTTGGGCGTGGCGTTGGGGCTGCTGGTGGCCGGCTGGCTCGGGCTGCTGGTGATGCTGGTGCTGCCGCCGTTGCTGCTGCGCCTGTACATTGCCTGGCGCTACCAACGGCGCATCAAGCGCATGATCGAACAGCTGCCGCAATTGCTCGACCACACCGTGCGCAGCCTCAAGTCCGGGCGCACCCTGGCCGACTCGGTGCTCGGCGGCATCGAGATCACCGAAGACCCGCTGAAACAGGCCATGGGCCGCATCCAGCGCAACGTGCAGTTGGGCGTAAGCCTGCCGGAGTCGACCCACGATTTTGCCGAGTTCTACGAGCGTGATGAGTTTCGTCTGTTTGCGCTGGGCTTGAAGATCAACCATCGCTATGGCGGCAACGCCAGCGAACTGCTGGAAAACCTGATCAAGATGATCCGCGAGCGTGAGCAGGCCGCCCGCCAACTGCGCGCCCTGACCGGCGAAACCCGCGTGACCGCCTACGTGCTCGGCGCCCTGCCGATCTCGATGATCGGCTACTTCCTGGCGGTGAACCCGGCTTACCTGATGACCATGTGGAACGACGGCACCGGGCGCATGCTGTTGTTCGTGGCACTCGGCATGCAGTTGCTGGGCTGTTTCGCCTTGTGGCGCATGCTGCGGAGCGTATGAGATGGCTATCCCACTGCTGATCAGCGCCGTATTGCTCCTGGCCGCCCTGGCGCTGGTGCTGGCCAACCTGCTCAAACACCGGCGCGGCCAGCGCCTGGTCGCCCAGCGCTTGCAGGGGCAGATGGGGCGTGAACGCACGCTCAATACGTTGATGCGTCAATTGGGCAACAGCTCTATCGCGCAACGCTCGGTCAGCCTGGACAACGAAACCCAGCTGCTGCTCAACCGGGTTGGCTGGCGCCAGGCCAGCCAACGCTCGATGTTCGCCGCCCTGCAGGTCGGCATGCCGTTGTTGGCGCTGGGCGTGGTGCTGGTGGGCCAGCAGTTGCTGTTTCCCCACACGGCCTCGCCGTGGCTGGCGCCCGCAATCGGTTTGGGCATCGGCTACCTGTTGCCCAAACGCATCCTGGCCTGGGCCGCCAAGGCCCGTCAGCAGCGCATTTCCCGTGAGGTCTCGACCTTCATTCCGCTGCTGCGCATCCTCTTCGAGTCCGGCATGGCGGTTGAACAAGCGCTGCGCGTGCTGAGCATTGAAGCGCAGCGCCTGCTGCCGGACCTGACTTATGAACTGCGCCTGATCCTGACGCGTGTCGACTCCGGTCTGGAACTGAGCGAAGAGCTGGGCAAGACCGCGCGAATGCTGGCCGTGGATGAATTCACCGACACCTGCACCATCCTCCAGCAACTGGTCCAGCAAGGCGGCGGCGCAATGAAATCGCTGCTGGCGCTCAAGCAATTGCTCGACGACCGCCGCCTCACACGCATTCAGGAATTCGTGTCGAAGATGTCGGCAAAGATGTCGGTGGTGATGATGGTGTTCCTGTTTCCCGCCCTGCTGATCGTGCTCGGGGGGCCGGCGTTCATCGGCATCTCCCGGGCCTTGAGTCACTTATGAGGACCGCCCGATGAAAGCCTTGATTGCCGGTTTGAGCCTGTTGCTGCTCGGGGGTTGCGCCACCAACGGCCAAACGCCGTGGGCGGCCCTGACGACGGGCGGCAGTTGCCCCAAACCTGGGTCTGACCAGGAACTGGCGCTGAACCTGGCCGATGAAATGGCCAGCGACGGTAAGCTGCACGCCAGCCTGGCCAACCTGCAAAACCTGCCGGCCAACTTGCCCCAGGTACGCCTGCGCCAGGCCAAGGCGTATCGCCTGCTCGGACGCACCGAGGCACAGGGGCTTTATCAAAGCCTGATCGGCACCTGCATGGCGGCCGAAGGCGAGCACGGCCTGGGCCAATTGGCTTCGGCCAAGGGCGACAACAGCCAAGCCATGGCGCACCTGCAACGTGCGGCGCGGCTGGCGCCGACCGATGAAAAAATCCGCAATGACCTGGGCGTGGTGTATCTCGACCAACTGCGCCTGGAAGACGCGCGCTTCGAATTCATGACCGCCATGGAGCTCAAGCAGAGCGACCCGCTGGCGGCGATCAACCTGGTCACCCTGCTGATCTATCAGGACAACTGGAAGCAGGCCGCACAAGTGGCCAGCCAAATGAACCTGAGCCCCGAACAAGTCACCGACGCCCAGGTCCGCGCCGAGAAACTCAAGGGCGCCAGCATTCCCGTCGCCAAGGCCAAAGACCCACTGGCGACCGTGAGTGATGCCGCCAGCACCCCGAGGAATTGATCATGAAAATGCCCTATCTCGCCAGCTTCGCCGTGCTGGCGTTGCCCCTCACGGTCATGGCCATTGAGCCCGGCCCGTCATCGCCGCAGCAGGCGGTGACCGAAAGCTGGCTGACCTTGCAGTCCAGCGGGAAAGCCGCATCAAACACCCGGCAAAAAGCCTCCGCCGCCGAACGTGACCTGGCGGCGCAACGCTTGCTGGAAAGCTACAAGCACACGATTCCGGAGTACTTCGATCAGAAGGCAGGCGGGACGGTAAAGAGCGGTAATTGATAGGACCACATCGCTGAAGTCGAACTCGGTCACCTGTGGGAGCGGGCAAGCCCGCTGCCACAGGTGATCAGTGGGCCGTGACGCGCTGACGCATCGCCGAGTTGCTGGGCGACAACGCCAGCGCCAACTGCGTGCGGTTATGCATGTGCGTCAGGCGCAGCACCTGGGACACATACAGCTTCACGGTGTTCTCGGTAATCCCCAACTCGCAGGCGATCTGGTAGTTGGTCTGCCCCTTGCCCACCAGCCGCGCAACATCCAGCTGACGTGGGGACAGCTGGTTGAAGATCGCCGGAATCTCCAGCGTCCCGGCCTCCTCTGCAGGCACCTCGTCACCCTCATGCCCTGGCGGGCTGCGGCGTGCCTTGTCGAGGTCCTGGTACAGGTCGTTGATGGACTCGGAAAGAAATTGCAGCTTCTGGTTCAAGCGCCCCAGTTGCAGCTCTTTCTTACGCTCCTCCAACGCTGCTTCCTGGCGCTGCAAGCCTTCAAGCAGTTCATCGAGATTGATCGGTTTCTGGTAGTAATCCGCGATGCCTGCGCGCAGCGCCTTGATCACATCCTGCTTGTCCGCGCGGCCGGTCAACATGATCGCCTCAAAGGCGCGCTGCTTGCCCGCAACCTTCTGCAGCTCCTGGACCAACTCGATGCCGTCCATGTCCGGCATATGCAGATCGCACAACACCAGGCCAATCTCGGCGTCTTCGGTAAAGCGCTTCAAGGCCTGCTGGCTGGATTCACACGGGACACAGCGGAAACCGCTGCTTTCAAGAAATTCACAGAGCTCTTCCACGATCAGCGGCTGATCGTCGACCACGAGCACTTTTACTGCAGAGGTAAGCTTGTTCACGCGCTACTCCATGCATTGCAAGCCAAAAGTTTGACTAATCCTTCACCACGAATTTTCCTGTACAGCCACGTATTAAACGTAGACGCACTTTCCGACTATGTACATAGCGTTAATACCCTCAAACGATTAATGGATCCAAAACCACGCGACTATAAAACCCACCAGCAAAAACGGCGCAAAAGGCAGTTTTCTTGACGGATCAAGTGCCAGATAACCCAGATGGTTTTTAACCCCTTGACTCATAAGCGGCCAAAGCTTTGGCGCTGCCAAAAGCCACAGCAGATTGGCGACGGAGGCCCCTACAAATGAACCCAGCAGGTAATCGGCATTGGAGGCCAACGCCAGGGCCGCGAGCAGCTTTACATCACCGGCGCCCAGGCGGCCCAGGGCGTAACCGGGCAAGGTCAGCAGCAGCGCCAGAAAAAACGCCCACAGGCCCTGCCCGACGGAAGCGCCCAGCCAGGTGTGGCCCGTCCACACGAGGTAGATCAGCGCCAGCAAGGCCGCGCCCAGCGTCAGGCGATTGGCGAGCAAGCGCTGGCGAACGTCCTGCACGGCACACAGCCCCAACCACAACAGCACCACTGCGCTATGGATCACGTAAAAAACATCCCTTTTCGCCGATTGATTCTATGCTGATATCAAGTAGTAGCCGTCAGGGTAGACGCGGTGATGAAAACAAGCCTCCCCGAGAAGCAAAAAGGCACGGCAGCCATCGAGTTCATTGCCGTGTTCGTGATTTTTTTTGCCGTGTTCTACGGCACGGTCAGCTATAGCCTGCCGCTGCTGCTGTTGCAGTCGTTCAACCAGGCCACCGCCGAAGCCGTGCGCCTGAGCGTAGGGCTGGACCCGAATATGCAAGGCTACCCCGCCGCGGTACAGGCCACTGCCAAATCAGCGGTGGCTACCCGCCTGGGGTGGATTCCTGACGCCTACAAATTCAACGCAGCCGCACACGTCACCACCACCTTTACCGGTGGACTGTTGCTGGTGCAGATCAACTACCCGTCGGCCAACCTCCAGGCGGTGCTGCCCTTTATTGTCCTGCCGGGCATCGGCACCGTGCCGCAACTGCCGACGACATTGCAGGCCCAGTCGAGCCTGCAGTTTTGACCTCGGGGGACAGGTTGTTCGGGCGCCTGCTCGGTCGCAATGGTGCGCTGGACATCGACCCGCCCGCGCCGCCGTCTGCCGGGCTGCACGTGCACCTGGATAGCCAGGGCCGCGTGCTCGACCTCAACGGCACGCTGCGCCCACAGTTGCCGCCACTGGTTAACTCGCCGCGCTTGCAAGCGCTGCTGAGTGCCCATAGCGCCGTGACGGTTGAAGGCGTGCCCGCCGACTGGCAGCGCCACAGCCTCGACCTGGATTTCCACGGGATCGCCGGGCAAATCCTGCACACCCGCGGCACGCTTGAACCCTATGACAATGGCTGGCTGCTGCACGCCGTAGACATTGGCGACTTGCTCGGCAGCCGGCAATTGGCCGAGCAGCGCGAACAGAACCACCAATTGACCAGCCGCGTCAGTGAGCAACTGCGCGTGTGCAGCCTCAGCCGCCTGCCCGAGGTGTTCAACGAACAGTTATGCAGTGTGGCGCAGCGCTGGCGGATCCCCTGCGTGGCCCTGGCCCTGCTCGATCAGGAAGACCAGGGCTGGGTGATTTACAGCCAGTACGCCAATCATGACGCGCCGCTGTTCTGGCACACCGGCCAGCGCCTGGGCACCTGCCTGGACAGCCTCAACGGCACCACGCCGCTGAGCCTGCAAGCCCCTTATGGGCGCGGCGAGCACCCGCGTTTGCACAGCATTTTCGGCAATGCCGATGGCTTCCTCGTGCCCTATCGCGACGGTCAAGGTATCGCCGCCTGGCTGCTGTGCGGCGCCTACAGCGGCCAGCCACACAGCAACGACCGCGACTGGCTGAACCTCGCCGCCGCCCTCGCCGCGCCCTTGCTCAGCCGCCTGCGTGAACACCGTCACCATCAACAACTCGAACGCCAGGAAGCGTTGCAAGGCCTGTTGGGCACGGGCTGGTTTGAGTTGTTGCCCGCCAGCGACGAAATCCAGCTTGCCGCCCAATTGATGCGCAACCTCGACCCGGAAGACGGCCCGACCCGGCAACCCCTCGAGGCGTGGCTGAACCACATCCACCCGGCCGACCGCCAGGAGCTGCACAGCCGCCTGCGCGACCTGCAAACCCTCGGCAAACCCTTGCTCGCCAGCGTGCGCCTGAACCGTGGCGACGGCGCCACGCCGACCTGGTATCGCGTGCAGGGCCAGGTGCTGGGCGCCGGTGAACAGCGGCGCTGGGTCGGCTTTATGCTCGACATCAGCGACATCCAGAACCAGCAACTGCAAGCCGACGCCGCCCGCGCGCGCCTGGACAACCTGATCGCCAGCTCACCGGCGGTGATCTATGTGCAGCGCTATATGAATGGCGCGCTGCAACCGGTGTTTTTCAGTCACAGCCTGCTGCCCTTGCTCGGTCGCACCCTCGCCGAATGCACCCATGACAGCCTGGTGCAATGGGTACACCCGGACGACCGCGACCTGTACTTCCAGCGCACCCGCCAACTGCTGCGTGAAGGCAGCGTGCGCAGCCGTTACCGCGTGCAAGACACCCACGGGGATTACCACTGGCTGCTCGACGAAGCCAAGCTGCTGCGCGACGACCTGGGCGTGCCGGTCGAAGCCGTCGGCCTGTGGCTGGATGTGACCGAAGCGACGCTGGCCGCCCAGCAGGTCAAGGACAGCGAGGAGCGTTACCGCATCCTCGTCGAAGACTCCCCGGCGATGATCTGCCGCTATCGCCCGGACCTGACCCTGACCTTCGGCAACACGCCGCTGGCCAATTACCTGGAGTGCCCGCCTGCGCAGTTGCGCGGGGTGAACCTGGGAGAATGGCTGTCGACCGAACAGCGCGAAGCGTTTGTGCAACGCATCCAGCAGTTGACGCCGGAGTTCCCGGTGAGCACGGCGGAAATCAGCCTGCAATTGCCCGGCCGCGAACATGCCTGGTGGGTGTGGTCGGACCGAGGCGTCTTCGATGAGCACGGCGCCCTGGTCGAAGTGCAGGCCGTGGGCCGCGACAACACCGAAGTGCGGCGCTCCCAGCAGCAACTCACGCAAAGTGCAAAAATGGCCACCCTCGGCGAAATGGCCACCGGCCTGGCCCATGAGATCAACCAGCCGCTGAACGTGATGCGCATGGCCATCGTCAATGTGCTCAAGCGCCTGAGCAATGGCGATGCGCAGATCGACTACCTGACCGAAAAACTCCAGCGCATCGACGCCCAGGTGCAGCGTGCGGCGCGGGTGGTCGACCATATGCGCGTGTTCGGCCGCCGTTCGGAGGTCGAGCAGCAACCTTTCGACCCGGCGCAGGCGCTGGAGGGCACCTTGTCGTTGCTCAGTGAAGGCCTGCGAGGCAAAGGCGTTGAAGTGCGCCTGACCCAGGTGGATATCCCGGTGCAGGTCAAAGGCTACGTCGACCAGCTGGAGCAAGTGCTGATCAACCTGATGGTCAACGCCCGCGATGCGCTGTTGAGCCAACGCGAAAAGAACCCCGAACTGCGCCCCTGGATCGCCCTGCACACCGAACACGACAGCCGCCACGTGCGCATCTGGGTCGAAGACAACGGCGGCGGCATCGACCCACGCCTGCTGGAGCGCATCTTCGAGCCGTTTTTTACCACCAAGCCGATTGGCGTGGGCACAGGTTTAGGCCTGTCGGTGAGTTACGGCATTGTCGAGAACATGGGCGGGCGCCTGAGCGTCAGCAATGGCGAACACGGCGCACGGTTCTGCGTGGAACTGCCCAGGGCCACCGACGTTTAAATCACCAGGTAGGCCTCGCCGGTCTGGCCACAGGTGAGGTTGGCGCCGACGTTCACATTCACCAGGCTAATGCCCAGCATGCTCAGCAGGTTGTTGAGGATCGGGTTGAGCAGCGGGCCGAGCAGGCCATCCACGACGGGAGTGACGATGGCGCTGACACCACCGAGCAGCGCTGTGACCGTAGGCGCCAGAATGCCCAGCGGGCTTGCTCCGGACGGTTGGTACGCCGTGATGCCCACGCCATTGAGCGTGGTTGAAAGGCTGCTCACCACATTGGTGGCCGGCGTCGCGGCCTTGTAAGTCGGTGTAAGCCCCACATTCGGTGGTGTGGCAAATGGCGTGGTACTGGAGAACACCAGGGTTTGATTACTTGCCGCAATCGGGCTTTGCACCTTGATCGCGATACCGCCACCGGCAAACGGCACGCGCGGGTCACAGCTGCCGATGCCGAGGATCTTGTGGCAGGTCTTGGTGCCAATATCGATCAGGGGTAACGGCGCTACCGTCATCGGTAAGGTGCTGGAAAACGCATTGGTGATACTGCCCACATTCAACGACGCCAGCGAGGTGGTGGTGTACGCCGTCAGGCTCTTGGTGCCGGCATTGCCGGTCGGGCAGCTGTAGGCGGTGACGTAACTGCTCGCGGCGCCGGCATCCAGCACGATGTTAATCGGCAGGTTGCCGGGCAGCACCAGCAAATCCGCCTGCTGGCAACCGGCGCCCAGCAAACACAAGGCCGAGTTGATCGTGCTCACCAGGTTCAGGCTCAGCAGGCTGCCGAGCACCGGCGTCAGTGGCCCCAACAAGTCGTTGACCGCCGTGTTCAGCCCCGACAACGCACTCAATACCGGCAAACTCACGGTCACTTGCGTGCGCACCTGGGCGGTGCGTACGTAAATTTTATTTGGCCCTGTAGGGTTGGCCGCCGCCAGCACCGGGTTGCCGATGGCCGACAACTGCGGCGGTTCGATCACTTTGACCTGGGTGGTGATATTGGCCAGCCCCAGCACACTCACGGGCAAGGTCGCCGCCGCCGCGCTTTTGCTGTTGGACAGTTGCACAACGCCCTGGATCAGTTGAAACACCTGCAAATTGGCATTCAGCGCTGCAGAAGTGGTGCCCGTCTGCAATTGCAGGATCTGCCCAACGGTCAACGGCGTCTGGTTGATCGCGGCGACTTGCAAGCTGCCCAGGGCGGTGATCACGTCCGCCGTTGCGCCGTTGGCGGTCAGCACGGTGACCGCGGCCTGGATCAACTGCGCGGCAGTGACGTTGGTGTTGAGCAACTGGGTGTAGTTACCGGCGGCCACATTGAGGTTGATCGCCAGTTGGTTGAGGTAACTGAGCAGGTTGATATTGGTAGTGAGCAAACCATTCCACCCGGCGACCGTCAGGTTGACGTTACCGCCGAGCAAGCCACTGAACAGCGGGTTCAACAGGCTCGCACTTGCCGTGTTGACGCTGGCCAGGTTGCTGTTGAGGGTCAGTTGGGCCGAAGGCGGCGTGGGCACCGCCGCCACGGCGGTCGCAGTCAATACGGTATTGAGGCTCACCGGGTTGCCGGAGAACAACGCCCACACCCCGGCGGCCACGCTGGTGGTCACGGTTTTGCTCACCACCACTTGAATCGCCGATGACACCGCAGGGTTGGCACTGAAGATGCGCCGGCCCGACGCGGCGGTGGTTATGTTGCCGCATTGGGTCACCAGGGCATTGCCGCTGCCCACCACAAAATGATTGCGCGCCACACTCTGCCCGGCAAACGCCGCCGCGCTCAAACCGCTCAGGCACGTGCCGCTGCGGCTCACCGCTTCCAGCGCCGCCGTGTCCGCCACGCCTTGCAGCTTGCGCTTCTCCAGGTACAGGCGGCCGCTGTCGATCATCAGCAAAGTAAAGGCCAGCACCACCGCCAACACGCCGGCGGCCATCAGGCCGATTGCGCCACGTTGCCTGGAACCAAGTCGGGGAGACATCGAGCACTCCTGTGCCGGCGAGTTGCCGAGCGCTTACTCTCCTGGGATGCAATTGAGTGTAGACAAGGGCGGCGGCGTGCGCCGATTGATCGTTCCCACGCTCTGCGTGGGAATGCATCCAATGACGCTCGGCGTCACGGTCTCAAGCGCGGACGCGGAGCGTCCCTATGCGGCATTCCCACGCGGAGCGTGGGAACGATCAATGCTCAATGAGGCGGGTAATTGGAAAGGATCTTGCTCACTGTGCTGCGAATCGCATCACTGCGATCCTGTGGGTTCGGCGTGCTGGCCATCATCTGCTCGTCGCTGCCACGCCATACCAGTTTGCCGTCCTTGCCGTCGAGCAGGTCGATCTGGATGGTCGCCACTTTGTAAGTGATGTTGCGCGTTTCGTTGTACATCGGCCCGCCCCAGTAGCCATTCCACGGGCCGCCCCAGGCGCCGCCGTAGTTAGTGGTGACTTGTTGCTGGCGGTCTTCGACGATCAGGTAGGCCTGCACATTCAGGTCGGCCTTGGCACCCGCGGCGGCGGGGCGCAGGCCGCGTTGGTCGAGTTGCTCACCCACGGCCTGGCGGATGCGTTGCTCGGTGAGGTCGCTCTTGATCCGTGGATCATCCGGGCGGTATTGCAGCGCCGGGTCTTTCCAGGCCCAGTTGCGGTAGGCGCCAAAATCGCGGCTGGTATCAAAGTCGTGGTTGACCTGGCTGGTCTGGCAGCCACTCAACAAGACCAGTACGGCTAGTGCAGCAAGGCGACGAAGCATGGGTGTTCTCCAAAAGACGGAATCAGCCTGAGATGAGAATAGCTGCTAACTGGGTGGATAAGCGCTCATTGCCTTTTGCATCGCTTCACGCAATGCATCAGCGCGTTCGCTCAGGCTGCCCTGGCTGGTGGTTTCGGCGCTGGTGCTCCATACCGGCTGGCGCGTGCGGGCATCGAACAGGCTCACGCGCGCCACCGCCACCGTCACCTCATACGTGCGTACCACCGGCACCGTGTTGTACATGCCGTAGCCATTGCCATAGCGGTTATAGCCGCCGTAGCCGTAGCCATAGTCGTCCTGCACCTGGCGCAGGCGTTTTTCCAGGCGCACATCGGCGCTCACCAGCAGGTCGGGAGCGCGGTTGTCATGCAAGGGGCGCAAGCCGCGCTGGTCGAGGGCGCCGCTGACCGCTTCGGCGATTTGCGCCGAATCGGCCCAGGCCGTGCCCGCCGGCAGTTGGCCGTTGAGCCAGCCCCAACTGCGGTAGGCACCATAGTCGCGCACCGGCGCCGGGTAGGCACTGGCATCAAAGGTATTGGCCGCCTGGGCCGGAGCCGGCGGCATCGGGGTCGAGGCGGCCACGTAGGGGTTGGGCGTGGAGCAAGCGCTCACGCCCAGCGATAACAGGATCAAACAGAGACGACGCATTTCGACCTCCGCAGACTGGGCCGCTTAAACCGGACGGCAGATCCAGTGCAAATAACGCCCAAGCCCGGCAAAGCTTGGGTGACGACGGTGAGCGAGTTCCATCTCCAACAAATCCTGCAGATCGGCGCGGGCCTGGAATTCCACCGGCATATAGTCGTGGAACACCCGCACGCCACTTTGGCTTTCGACCTGCCAAAGCCCTTCGAGTTGCGCCGCCAGTTCCCGTGGGTCGAGCGGCTGTTGCGGGGTAAGGCTTTGCTTCTCGCCGGCCATGTCGTTCTTGCGCATTTTGCGGAAGTGGCCTTTGAGCAGGTTGCGGTAAATCAGCGCATCACGGTTGTAGAACGCCAGCGACAGCCAGCCGCCGGGCACCGTGAGCTGGTGCAGCACCGGCAGAATCGCGTGAGGTTCGGCCAGCCATTCGAGCACGGCGTGGCACAACACCAGGTCGTAAGGCTCAGTGAGCTGGCCGAGCAATTGCTGCCAGGGCGCGTGGATAAAGGTCGCGGTCTGCCCCGCCTCGGCAAACCGCTGACGGGCGCCTTCAAGCATCGGCTCGGCGGGCTCGGCCAGGGTCACGTGATGACCACGCTCGGCCAGCCACAACGACATATGCCCCAGGCCCGCGCCGATATCCAGCACGCGCAGCGGGCGCTCGGGCAAGGCTTCAGTCAAGTCGGCCTGCAACACCGCCAGACGAATCGCGCCTTTGGCGCCGCCGTAGATCTTCTCGGCAAAGCGCGTGGCCAACTGGTCGAAGTGACGGTCACTCATGGGCGAACCGCCGTTCGCTGTCGGCCAGTTTGGCGCGTACCACTTCGTTCATGTCCAGGCCCAGCTCACTGCACAGCAACAGCAGGTACAGCACGATATCGCCGACTTCCTGCCCGGCGTGGGCGAGTTTGTCAGCCGGCAGCTGGCGCGACTGGTCTTCGGTCAGCCACTGGAAGATTTCCACCAGCTCGGACATTTCCACACTGGCGGCCATGGCCAGGTTTTTTGGGCTGTGGAAGCGCTTCCAGTCGTTGGTATCGCGAATACGGTGCAAGCGTTCGGTGAGGTGTTCGAGGTTCATGCGGGGGCTCCTGAAGGTGTATAGCTTCGGGCGGATGCCGGGCGAAGGCAAGTGAATCCCTGTAACGCATCAACCTCTATGCTAAAAGGGAACTCGCTTGGTGTAATAACGACCAAAGGCTCAGCGACGCCCCCCTCTTCATCAGGACACACACATGCAGGTAGAAAGCTTTTTCGAATGGTTGGGCCAGGCACTGGGTTCCGTCATCCGCTTTATCGTCGACGGGCTCAGCGGGTTGTTCGGCGCCTTGACCCACGCAGGCGGCAACTTTATTGAAGGCCTGTCGCGCACATTGGGCATGGACACCTCGATCATCAGCATCGCCGCCCTGATCATCGGGTTGATGTTGCTGTACTCGGCGGTGCGTGCGTTTATGCGTGCGTCCATCATTATGGGGATTATCTGGTTGATGCTGGGGCTGTGGTTGCTCAGTTGGGTTGTGCATTAATACTTGAAAACACTCACCCTGCTGACGGATTGGCGCGACCGCTCCACCCATCGCCGCGTCTGGGCATTGGCGGCGCCGATGATCTTGTCGAACATCTCGGTGCCGCTGGTGGCCCTGGTGGACAGCATGGTCATCGGCCACCTGCCCCACGCCCATCAACTCGGCGCCGTGGCGGTGGGCGCCAGCCTGTATACCTTCCTGGCCTGGGCCATGGGCTTTCTGCGCATGGGGTCTACCGGGTTTGCAGCACAAGCCGCCGGGCGCGAGGATGGCGCGGCACTCAGGCAAATCCTGCTGCAAGGTTTGCTGCTGGCGCTGGGGCTGGCGATGCTGCTGGGCACGGTGGGCATCCCGCTGAGCCATCTGGCCCTGGAGTGGATGCAGCCCTCGCCCGAGCTGAACCAGCTGACTCGCGATTTTTTCCACACGCGTTTGTTCGGCCTGCCCGCCGCGCTGGCCAGCTACGCCTTGGTCGGCTGGTTCCTCGGCACGCAAAATGCCCGCGCACCACTGGCTATCCTGCTGACCACCAACCTGGTCAACATCGCCTTGAACCTGTGGTTTGTACTCGGCCTGGAGTGGGGTGTGGTCGGCTCCGCACGCGCCTCCGTTATCGCCGAATGGACCGGCGCCCTGCTCGGCCTGGCCCTCACGCAAAAAGCCCTGCGCGCGTATCCCGGGCATATCGCCTGGGCGGCATTAAAGCGCTGGCAAAGCTGGCGCCCACTGCTGGCGGTGAACCGCGATATCTTTATCCGCAGCCTGGCGCTGCAATCGGTGTTTTTCATGATCACCGTGCAAGGCGCCCGTCTGGGCGATGCCACCGTGGCGGCCAATGCGCTGTTGCTCAACGGCCTGCTGTTAACGGCCCACGCCCTCGACGGTTTGGCCCACGCAGTGGAAGCCCTGTGCGGGCACGCCATCGGTGCGCATGATCGCCAGGCGCTACGTCGCTCGCTGGTGGTTGCCTGTGGCTGGTCATTGATTGCCAGTGTGGGGTTCGCGCTGCTGTTCACCTTCGCCGGGCACCTGTTTATCGCCATGCAAACCGACATCCCGAGCGTGCGTGAAACCGCCGATACTTACCTGCCCTATCTGGCCGTACTGCCGTTGATTGCGGTGTGGAGCTACCTGCTGGACGGCCTGTTCATCGGCGCCACCCGCGCGCGCGAGATGCGCAATGGCATGCTGCTGACCGTGGTGATACTGCTGCCCTTCGCGTGGTTGTTACAGGGCTACGGCAACCACGGGCTGTGGATAAGTTTCCTGGTGTTCATGGCCCTGCGCAGCCTCACGCTGTGTGCAATCGCCTGGCGGCTGAACAAGCGTAATCAATGGCTGGGGTAATTGGCCCTGTCAGTTCTCACAGGTTACAACGCTGACGTTCCGGCGTTGAATGGAGATCGCGCCTGAAGACTCTTTGGCTTCAGGCTGCGATCACCTTTCAACTCAAGGAAGAACCCCATGAGCAACAACACCTACTGGATTATCGGCGCGTTGATAGTGGTCGTATTGATAGCTGTCGCGGTCCTTCGTAAGTTCAAGAAGAAAAAAGCCAGGCCTCCAACCGAAACCGTCGCCGAACCGCCTGTTCAGGTTGCGCCAGTCACTCCGGACACGGCCGAATGGTCGTTCAAACTGGATGACGATCCGTCAGCACTCCCCACGCAGCCCGTCATCCCGGCCGGCGTGGAGATTGTGAATCAAACGAACTTTCACATCGTCGTGACACGACTAGGCATAACAACGACGGTACCCCCACAGGGTCGAACACTGATGGAGAATGACGATGGCTGGACAGTCAGCCCTTCAGCGCAAAACACGCTGCAGTCTGTCGCGATGGAGAAAAGCAGCCCCGAAAGCTCGGCCAAGTACACCCTGATAGTCCGGTAAAGCCAGCCTCACCGGCCTGGAGTGGAGCGGATAAACGCCGTGATCTGATCCAGCACCGGCGCCAGCCAGCGCAACGGCTTGGCAATGGATGCCACCAATGTCGCGTGGCTGGTTCTGGTGAAGTAAAACGTCTCGACCGGCACACCCGCTTCGAGCAGTTTCTTCGCCAGCCCGCCCGTGTTGCGCGTGGGGTTGACCAGCGTGTCGCTCACCGAGGCGATCAACAGGCTCGGCGGTGCGTCATGACTGACGTGGTTGATGGGCTGGGAATCGGGCGGTGAGTCCGGGAAGAAAAACACCGGGCGCACATCGCGGTTTTCAATCGGCAGGAAGTCATAGGGCCCGGCCAGGCCGATCCAGCCCTTGAGCATCGAGGGTGACAGCTTGACCTCGTTCAGCCAACGCGCATCCAGTGCCAGCATCGAGGCGTTATAGGCACCGGAGCTATGGCCCATCAGGTAGAGCTGCTTGGGGTCGGCGCCGTACTCGGCGATGTGTTGGTGAGTCCAGGCCACCGCCTTGGCGCCGTCCTGGAGAAAAGCGGGGTAACGCACTTGCGGGTAAAGCCGGTAGTCCGCGATCACTACCACAATGCCACGAGAGGCCAGGGCTTCGCCGACAAAACCGTAATCATCCTTGGAGCCGCTGTTCCAGCTGCCGCCGTAGAAGAACACCACCACCGGGGCGTTTGGCAAGGCGGTGACGGGGCGATAGATATCGAGCTGCTGACGCGGGTCAGGGCCGTAGGCAATGGATGAAGTTCTGGTGAACGTGTTGGTAGGGGTGAGTGCGTTGAGCACTTTGATCGGAGAGCAGGCCGAGAGGAATGCGGCGACTGCCAGGGTTAACGCTTGCAGCCATTTGCTCGACATCGTTCAGACCTCACACAGAAGGTACGACCAAACGAAAATCCAAATGTGGTAGCGGGCTTGCCTGCGATGGCGGTGTGTCAGCCCTGAAGGTGCTGACCGATACACCGCTATCGCGGGCAAGCCCGCTCCCACACTGGATCTCTGTCACTTTGAGATCTTTGTCAGCCTGGGAGCAGTGTACTTATGAGGACAGGTAGGACGAACGCGTCAAACCCAGACGCAACGCATCCAGGAACTGCGTACGCTCGCTGGCACTGATCTTCGCGCTGGCGCACTTGTCACGGTAGTGCGTCATCAACTCCTCCGGCGACAAGTGCACATAGCGCAGCATGTCTTCGATGGTGTCGTGGGTCTCGATCCCGGCGCTGTACACCGAACCGTCTTCACGCTGGTAGATGTTCACCGAGTCGGTGTCACCGAACAGGTTGTGCATGTCACCGAGGATTTCCTGGTAAGCGCCGACCAGAAAGATGCCCAGCAAGTAGTCTTCGCCTTCGTTCAAACCGTGCACCGGCAAGCTGGTCTCGATGCTCTGCTCGTCGACGTATTGCTTGATCTTGCCGTCGGAGTCGCAGGTCAGGTCTTGCAGCACGGCGCGGCGCAGCGGCTCTTCGTCGAGACGGTGCAGCGGCAGAATCGGCAACACCTGGCCGATGGCCCAGGTGTCCGGCAGGCTCTGGAACACCGAGAAGTTGCAGATGTACTTGTCGGCCAGCTTGTCGTTGAGTTCGTCCAGCACTTGGCGATGCGAGCGCTGACGGGCTTTGAGCGAGTTGTGCAGGCGACGGCACACGGCGAAGTAGCACTGTTCGGCCAGGGCTTTTTCCGCCAGGGTCAGCTTGCCGTCGGCGTACTGGGTGGCCACGTCGCTCATGTAGTGAGTGGCGCGCCAGTAAGTCTCGGTGACCATTTCGATGTCGGTCGGGCCCAGCAGGTCGACCAGCCACTGCACGGTTTCCGGCAGGCTTTCCTTGTTCTCGATCTGCGGGATTTCGTCGTTGTGTTTTTCAACGTCGGTGACCTGCACCACCAGCATGGCGTGGTGGGCGGTCAGGGAGCGGCCGCTTTCGGAGAAGATGTGCGGGTGCGGCAGGCTCTGCGCGTCGCAGAATTCCTTGAGCATGCCCACGACCACACCGGCGTAATCGTCCATGTCGTAGTTGATCGAACTGGCGTTACGCGAGTGCGTGCCGTCGTAGTCCACACCCAGGCCGCCGCCCACGTCGATGTGGTCGACCGGCAGGCCGAGGTTGCGCAGTTCGCCGTAGTAACGAATGGCTTCCTTGAAACCGTGCTGGTAGTCGGCCAGGTTGGCGATCTGCGAACCCATATGAAAGTGCAGCAGGCGGATGCCCTGGTCCAGGCCGGCAGCGCGGAAGCGCTCGACCACCGACAGCAATTGCGCCGCCGACAAACCGAACTTGGATTTCTCGCCACCGGTGTCCGCCCATTTGCTCGACGCCAGCGACGACAAACGCACACGCAGGCCAACCTGCGGCTTGACCTTGAGGCTTGCAGCCTCCTCGATCACCAGGCCGACTTCGGATTCTTTCTCGATCACGATAAACACATTGTGACCAAGCTTCTGGCCCATCAGCGCCAGGCGGATGAACTCACGGTCTTTGTAACCGTTGCAGACGATGGTGCCGCCCTTCGGCGCCAGGGCCAGCACGGCCAGCAGCTCAGGCTTGGAGCCGGCTTCCAGGCCGATCGACACGTTCTGGGTGGCGATGATGTTCTCGATCACCGCTTCCTGCTGGTTCACCTTGATCGGGTACAGCGCGGTGTACTTGCTCTGGTATTCCAGGCGCTCGATGTTGGAATCGAACGCGCCGGTCAGTTGGCGTACACGGTCTTGCAGGATGTCGGGGAAACGCACCAGCAGCGGCAAGGACAGGCCGCTTTTGCGCAGCTCGTCGACTTGCTCGTACAGATCAACCGGCGTGCTGTTCGGGCCGTTCGGACGGACTTCAACGCGACCGGCATCATTGATCGCGAAATACCCGGCCCCCCAATGGCGAATCCCATAAACACTGCGGCTGTCCGCAACTGTCCATTGGCTGCCATCGTCTTTGCGTGTGCGTCGTACGGACATCGAAGTCCCCTATATAAAGTCGAAGATCACCACGCCTTGTTGCAAGGCTGGCGAAGTCTAAAGAATGAAAATGACGATTTGCCTGTAAGGAAGGTAGACCCCACTCGCAGGGCAGAGTTTAGACACCGGTCAGGAACAGGCTCTGTGAAAACCATGGAGACGAGCGTTCGCGTTCAGCAAAGCGGTCATCGGGGTGGGTTTCACAGAGGCTGCTAGCCGCCGGATTTCTTCGCCTTGTAACCCAGCTTGATCAGCTCGGCCAACAGCAACTCGACGTGATCGCCCTGGATCTCGATGACGCCGTCTTTCAACGCGCCACCGGTGCCACAGCGCTTTTTCAGCGTGGTAGCGAGTTCCTTCAGGGCCTCTTCGGCCAGGGGCACGCCGGTGATGGTGGTCACCGTCTTGCCGCCACGGCCCTTGCTCTCGCGTCGCACGCGGGCAATGCCGTCGCCTTCAGGGATCAGGGTCTGTTTACAGGTACACGAATCCACGGGCTGACGACAGTCCGGGCAGTGTCGACCTGCGTCGGTGGAAAATACCAGGCCACCAAGGGCGGCGAAGGATGCGGCTTTTTTGGCCACCGGCAATCCTCTTGGGAGGACAAAGACTGATCGGTATTCGCTAAGGCAACTTACCGACCGCGAAGCCCCACTCAGGCAGGGGCAGCGCTACCGAAACGCCAAGGCGGTTCGGGTGAAAAGGCGCGCAGTGTAACGGCAAAAAGCCCGATTGCTAAGGGCCAAATAGCGCCAATTTATGCAACTTTAGCGACGTGAGGCCAGATAGCGCCGCAGGCCCTCTTGAGCATCCGGGCAGTAAGGCTTGAGTTCAGCTTCCTGCAGGACCGTTTCAAGGGGCAAAAACCGCGCTTCCATGACCTCTTCGGGCTGCAAGCACAGCGGGCCATCCCACACTGCCGAGTAAGATGTGCACCACAACCGGCTATCACCGTCCTCAAAGTAAAAATGGTCATGCTCGACCAATTCCACACCGCCCACCCCGAGTTCTTCTTCCAACTCACGAGCAGCCGACACCGCGTAGCTCTCGCCCGCCGCCACCATGCCACCTGCCGCCGTATCCCAAAAACCGGGGTACAGGGCTTTGCTCAGGGTGCGTCGGTGCACACACAGCTCACCGGCGGTGTTGAACAGAAAGATAAAGGTGCAACGGCCGATCAGGCCGCGCTGGCGCAGGTCGGACCTGACGAGGTGACCGAGCAGGTTGTCCTGCTCGTCGACCCAGCAGATCAGTTCAGCATCAGAGGCCACACGGTGTGCGGCCTCGTTGGGAGTAGCGTCCATCATCACCCCTGGTTGAGGAGCTGACGCAAATCTATAACTGCAGCGTTTGCCCGGGAAATATAGTTGGCCATGACCAACGAGTGGTTGGCGAGGATGCCAAAGCCACTGCCGTTAAGAATCATAGGACTCCATACCGGTTCCTGCGAGGCTTCCAGCTCGCGAATGATCTGACGCACGCTGACGGTGGCGTTTTTCTTGGCCAGCACGTCGGCGAAGTCGACTTCAATCGCACGCAGCAAATGCGACAAGGCCCACGCCTGGCCACGGGCTTCGTAGAACACGTTGTCGATCTGCATCCATGGGGTTTCCACCACTTCTTCATCGACCTGCGGCACTTCACCCGGCGCCAGGGCTTCGGTTTTCAGTGCGGTGTTCAATTTTACCCGGCCTACGCTGGCCGACAGACGTTGCGACAACGACCCCAGGCGCGTGGCGACATCGCCCAGCCAGTTGTTCAGGTTGTCGGCGCGGGCATAGAACAGCGCGCCCTTCTGATTGGGGTCGGAAAGACGCGCTTCGTAGCGGCTCAGGGAGTTGATGCCTTCCTGGTATTCCGACTCACTGGACGGCAGCACCCAGCTCTTGTTGTCGAAGTTGAAGCGCGGTTCAGCCTTGGCCAAATCTGCGTCTTCAGCCGACTGCGACTGCGAACGGGCAAAGTCTTTACGCAGGGC
This sequence comes from Pseudomonas sp. 58 R 3, assembly GCF_900006605.1. NCBI lineage: Bacteria > Pseudomonadati > Pseudomonadota > Gammaproteobacteria > Pseudomonadales > Pseudomonadaceae > Pseudomonas > Pseudomonas sp. 58 R 3. The sequence goes on from NZ_CVTT01000061.1 coordinate 56,891, forward strand.
CCGGGTCAGGTCGCGCACTTGCACCAGCACGCCGTATTCCCAGCTCGGCATGTTGTCCATCCACAGGCCTGGCGGAAAACGGTCGTTGGAAATGTAGCCACCGGGCTTGTTCAGCAAGGTGCCGACCACGGTCTTGAGGGTTTCGACGGTGGTGTAGCCAATCACCATCTGCTTGCCTTCCTTCTCGGCGGCAAGCTGGGCGTTTTGCTGGACCGGGAACAGCGCCGGCTCTTCGCTCCAGTACCAACCCAGGCCGCCGGTGACCAACAGGTACAAGGCCAGCACGCTGAGCAGCGCTTTGCTCATCAGCAGGTTGCGAAAGTAGCCGCGTTGGGTCGACTTTGGCTCAGGGGCGGGGCCTTTGGCACTGCCTGCACGGTTTTTCCAGTCCAGCATGGCGATATCCTTTCAATCACTTGAGTTCATGCACGTCAATTGTCCGGGTGCGGTCAAACACTCCGACCACAACCCTACCCCATCGTGCCCATCGGCGCGGGGCTTTTAACCGAAAGTGGCAGGTGGGAGGCGTTCGACTATAAAGGATGCACGCTTTTTACGCAGCGCGACCATTGAGTCGATAAATGAATACCCAAGACGTGTACTTAATTGACGTATGACACTCATGCAACAGAAAAGAGGTGCTAGCATAGAGCCATCAGTCGACCTCAGCATGCACCCTCACTAGTAGTCAGGATATGACCGAGCCAGAAGACCCCAGCCGTGAGCGTCTCAAGCACCATTTTGCCCAGCGGGTAATTCATCAGGCACGTCAAATTCTTGAGATCTGGCAACGCCTGCAACGCAGCGAATGGTCGAACACCGATTTGTCCGAACTCAGCGAAGCCAACCTGCGCCTGCTGCGCTTTGCCGAGCGTTTCGAACAGCCGGAACACGGCCAACTGGCGCGGCACATCGGCGAATCGCTGAAGGTGGTGGACGAAAATCGCGGCCGCCTGAGCAGCCAGGTCATCACCGAACTCAACCGCCTGATGCAACGCCTGTCCCGCACCGGCCTGCGTCAGGGCGACCAGTTGGAACAAACCTTTCTGCCACCGATGCGCAAGCCCATCTACGTGATGCTGGCCGATCACGACCGCGCCGAACGCCTGGCCAAGCAGCTGGAGTTCTTCGGCATGAGCGCCCAGTCCCTGGCCAGTGTGGCGGCGTTTCGCGCCTCCCTGGCCGAGCGTCTGCCCTCGGCGATCGTGATGGATGTGGACTTCTGCGGCGCGGGCCTGGGCCTCAAGCTGGCCGCCGAAGCCCAGGAAGGCCTCGAGCAAAAGCTGCCGCTGCTGTTTTTCAGCCTGCATGAAACCGACACGCCAACGCGCCTGGCCGCGGTGCGCGCCGGTGGCCAGGAGTTCCTCACCGGCACCCTGGAAGCGTCGAGCCTCTTGGAAAAGATCGAAGTGCTGACCTGCGTCGCGCAGTACGAACCCTATAAAGTACTGATCATCGATGACTCACGGGCCCAGGCGCTGCACACCGAGCGCCTGCTCAACAGCGCCGGCATCGTCACGCGCACCTTGATCGAACCGATCCAGGCCATGGCCGAACTGGCGGATTTCCAGCCGGACCTGATCATCCTCGACATGTATATGCCCGCCTGCACCGGCACCGAGCTGGCCAAGGTGATTCGCCACAACGACCGTTACGTCAGTGTGCCGATCATCTACCTGTCGGCCGAAGACGATCTGGATAAACAACTGGACGCCATGAGCGAAGGCGGCGACGACTTCCTCACCAAGCCGATCAAGCCGCGCCACCTGATCACCACCGTGCGCAACCGCGCGGCGCGGGCGCGCAACCTCAAGGCGCGGATGGTACGCGACAGCCTGACCGGGCTGTACAACCACACTCACATCCTGCAATTGCTCGAAGACTGCAGCTTCCGCGCCCGCCGCGAGAACAAGCCGCTGAGCTTTGCAATGCTCGACATCGACCACTTCAAGCGCGTCAATGACAGCCACGGCCACCCCATGGGCGACCGCGTCATCAAGAGCCTGGCGCTGTTTCTCAAGCAGCGCCTGCGCAAGACCGACTACATCGGCCGCTACGGCGGCGAAGAGTTCGCCATTGTGATGCCCGACACCGACCTGGAATCGGCCTGCAAGGTGCTGGACGAAATCCGTGGGCGCTTTGCCGAGATTCACTACCCGGCCCAGCCGCAGGATTTGTGGTGCACCTTCAGCGCCGGGCTGGTGGAGCTGTGCGACGATTCCGACAGCCTGATGATGGCTGCCCAGGCCGACGAGGCGCTGTACCGCGCCAAGAACGCAGGACGCAACCGCGTGCAAGCCGCGCGCACATCAAAGCAAAGTGCCACCTTTTCACCGGAATTCACCGAATCCGTCATAACTTTGTAATGGAAACGCAATAACTTCAGGCACTTATCTTTTGCTGTCGGTTGAAACCACGCATGCGCCTGAAGCTGCTGACCAATCTCAATACCCTTCTGCTGGTGGCCGTGTGCCTGGCCCTTGGGGCCACGCTTTGGTGGTCGCAACGCGCACTGGAACGGCCTTATCTGCTGATGGAACGCTACCTGAGCCTGTCGCAGACCTTTCAGAACCAGGCCGCGCGCAACATTGACGACTACCTGTCCAGCGGCGATGCCCTGCGCTTGAGCAGCGCCAGTCAAAGCCTGGAAAGCCTGTTGCAGCATCTGGACGAGTTGCCGCCAGACCTTGCGCAAAACCTGCGCCCCAGCCTGGTGGATCTGGATACCTTCGGCAAAACCGAGCTGCTCGCCGCCGGCAAACTGGCGGGCGATCCGCAAGCCCTGTTGCTGCAAGCCGAACGTGAGCTGGGCGCGAACCTGGAGCAACTGAGCCAATACGCCACGGGCGCCAACGCACCGGACGCCGCTCGCTACCTGCCGCCCTTGCTGGCCGCGTCCCAGCACCTGGGCAAACTGTCCCTGGCCCGCGACAAGCTGGTCAGCAGCGGGCGCGCGGAGTTGGCCGATGACGTGGAACGCGAAGTCGCCAGTATCCGTACCCAGGCGGACCTGTTGGCCGCATTGCCATTGCTGGGCGTCAAGGCCAGCAGCGAATCCGGCGCCGATGATTTTTCCGCCATGATGGGCCTGGAAAACACCACAAAAACCGAAGCCCAGGACACTGGCGTCGACCTCAAGCGCGAACTCAACAGCCTGTTGACCCGCTACCCCGCCGAACTCCAGCGTACCCGCAAGCAAATCCAGCAACGCACCGCACTGGCCGCCGCCACCCACCTGAAAATCACTGCCGTGCAGCAGGCCATCTCCGGCCTGGAGCCGGTGGTGCGTGCCCAACACGCCAGGATCCAGGGTGAAGTCCGCCTGCTGCAAGGCGTGATGATCGGCCTGATCCTGTTGATTGCCCTGCTGATCGACACCCTGCAACGGCGCCTGGCGCGGGTGCTGACCAACCTTGCGCCGGCGCTGTCGACCTGGGCCGAAGGTGATTTCAGCCAGCCGATTGCGTTGGGCAAGACCAACCGCGAATTGCACGATATTGAAGCCTCGCTGAACCGCTTGCGCGCGTATCTGGTGGCCCTGGTGGGCACCATTCGCGGGAATGCCGAAGAAGTCGCCGGTAGCAGTCGCGCCCTGGCCGAGCTGAGCAGTGGCTTGCATGATGGTGCGCAGCGCCAAGCGGGGGATACCGCACAGATCCGCGACTCTTTGGGCGAGCTGGAAGCCACCATCCAGCAAGTGGCCGGCGACGCCAGCCAAGCTGCGGGTGCCAGCCGCAGTGCGGGCCTGGCCGTGGAACAAGGCCAACGGGTGATCGGCCTGAGCCTCACCGGCTTGCATGCGCTGGTGGGTGAAGTGCAGCAAAACGCACAGATGATCGAGAAACTCGCGGAAGAATCCGCCACCATCGGCGGCGTGCTCACCGTGATTCGCTCGATTGCCGACCAGACCAACCTGCTGGCCCTCAACGCCGCCATCGAGGCGGCCCGCGCCGGGGAAGCCGGGCGCGGGTTTGCCGTGGTGGCTGACGAAGTGCGCACCCTGGCCCAACGCACGGCGGGCGCCACTGCTGAAATCCAGGGGTTGATCACCGGCCTGCAAAGCGCCGCCCACCAGTCGGTGCAAGGCATGCGTGCGCAGGTCGAACACGCCGAAGCCACCGCCCAGCAGGCTCAGGCGGCCGACGGCGCGCTGGACGAAATCGTCGGGGCGATCCAGACCATCTCCGACACCGCCGTGCGCATCGCCGATGTGACCGCGCAGCAGAGTGGCGCCGTCAGTGAGATTCGTGACAACAGCGAGCGGATTCACCAGCTGGGCGAGGATAATTTGCTGCGCATCGGCCAAGGACGTAGCCAGGGTGAGCATTTGCTGGAACTGGGTGGGCAGCTGAACACTGCGGTGCAGGCGTTTCGCGTCTAATGCGATCGAGATCGTGCCCACGCTCTGCGTGGTCATGCATCCTGTGACGCTCCGCGTCACGACTTCAGAGCGGGACGCGGAGCGTCCGGGGCGGCATTCCCACGCGGAGCGTGGGAACGATCAATCACTGACCAAATCCAGCCTCACAGTCACAAATTTTGCGCAATCATCGCTAATCGTGCCGCCTACTGCATAGAACTGGACAGTCACAAAGGCTTTGCGGCATAGTCGCCGGGTTCTGACGCACCCACATCAATAACAAGGAACAGCCGATGGCGACCTTTCTGGTTCTTCACGGACCCAACCTGAACCTGCTTGGCACCCGCGAACCGGGCGTCTACGGGGCGGTGACCCTGGAACAGATCAACCTTGATCTGGAACGCCGGGCGCGTGAAGCCGGCCACCATTTGCTGTACCTGCAAAGCAATGCCGAGTACGAATTGATTGATCGCATCCATGCCGCGCGTGGCGAAGGCGTGGACTTTATCCTGATCAATCCCGCCGCTTTTACGCATACAAGTGTTGCATTACGTGACGCGCTGCTGGCGGTGAGCATCCCATTTATCGAAGTGCATTTGTCGAACGTGCACAAACGCGAAGCTTTCCGCCATCACTCCTACTTCTCCGACGTAGCGGTAGGTGTGATCTGCGGCCTTGGCGCCAGCGGTTACCGACTGGCCCTGGAGGCCGCCCTGGAACAACTTGAACAACCGGCCAAGCGCCCCTGACCGACCCTTGGGAGTTGATGATTCATGGATATCCGTAAAGTTAAGAAACTGATCGAACTGCTGGAAGAATCCGGTATCGACGAGCTGGAAATCAAGGAAGGCGAAGAATCCGTACGGATCAGCCGCCACAGCAAGACTCCGGCTCAACAGTTCTACGCGCCACAGATGCAAGCACCTGCTCCGGCTGCCGCACCTGCCGCCGCCCCGGCTGCTGCTGCACCGGCCGCCCCGGCCGCGCCTGCGCTGAACGGCTTCGTGGTCAAGTCGCCAATGGTCGGTACCTTCTACCGCACCCCGGCACCGACCTCGCCAGCCTTCGTTGAAGTCGGCGCAACCGTGAAAGTGGGCGACACCATCTGCATCGTTGAAGCGATGAAAATGATGAACCACATCACGGCTGAAAAAGCCGGCGTCATCGAATCCATCCTGGTAGAAAACGGTCAGCCGGTTGAGTACGACCAGCCGCTGTTCACCATCGTTTGAACCGCGGAGCGCCTTCGATGTTGAAACCTGCGAAGAAACTGCAAAAAGTCCTGATCGCCAACCGCGGCGAGATCGCGCTGCGTATCCTGCGCGCCTGTAAGGAAGAGGGCATCAAGACCGTCGCTGTTTACTCGACGGCCGATACCGAATTGATGCACGTGAAACTGGCGGACGAAAGCATTTGCATCGGCCCGCCACTGGCCACGAACTCGTACCTGAAAGTCTCGAACATCATCGCGGCCGCTGAAGTGACCGGCGCTGATGGCATCCACCCAGGCTACGGCTTCCTCGCGGAAAACGCCGATTTCGCCGAACAGGTGGAAAAATCCGGCTTCGCCTTCATCGGCCCTAAAGCCGAAACCATTCGCCTGATGGGCGACAAGGTGTCGGCCAAGGACGCCATGATCGCAGCCGGCGTGCCAACCGTTCCAGGTTCCGACGGCCCACTGCCGGAAGACGAGGCAACCGCCCTGCGCATTGGTCGCGAAGTCGGTTACCCGGTGATCATCAAGGCCGCCGGTGGCGGTGGTGGTCGCGGCATGCGTGTGGTGCACAAGGAAGAAGACCTGATCGAAGCCGCCAAGCAGACCCGCTCCGAAGCGGCTGCCTGGTTCGGCAACCCGATGGTCTACCTGGAGAAGTACCTGACCAACCCACGTCACGTGGAAGTGCAGGTACTGTCCGACGGCCAGGGCCACGCCATCCACCTGGGCGACCGCGATTGCTCGCTGCAACGTCGTCACCAGAAGGTGCTGGAAGAAGCTCCGGCACCGGGCCTGGACGAAACCGCGCGCCAGGAAGTCCTGGCTCGCTGCGTCAAGGCGTGCATCGACATCAATTACCGTGGCGCCGGTACCTTTGAGTTCCTCTACGAGAACGGCCGCTTCTACTTCATCGAGATGAACACTCGTGTGCAGGTAGAGCATCCGGTTTCGGAGATGGTCACCGGTATCGACATCGTCAAGGAGATGCTGAGCATCGCCGCCGGCAACGTGCTGTCCTTCACCCAGGACGACGTGAAGATCCACGGCCACTCCCTGGAGTGCCGGATCAACGCCGAAGACCCGAAAACCTTTATCCCAAGCCCTGGCCTGGTCAAGCATTTCCACGCGCCGGGCGGCAACGGCGTGCGTGTGGATTCGCACCTGTACAGCGGCTACAAGGTTCCGTCCAACTACGACTCGCTGATCGGCAAGCTGATCACCTGGGGCGCCACCCGCGACGAGGCCATGGCCCGTATGCGCAATGCCCTGGACGAAATCGTGGTTGACGGCATCAAGACCAACATCCCGCTGCATCGGGATCTGGTCCGCGATGAAGGCTTCTGCGAAGGTGGTGTGAACATTCACTACCTGGAACACAAGCTGGCCAACCAGTAAGTGCTCCACCCAACAAAGCCGCCTTCGGGCGGCTTTGTTGTTTGTGGCACACCTGTTCTTATGCTCGTTCCCACGCTCCGCGTGGGAATGCATCTTATGACGCTCCGCGTCACGGACGCAGAGCGTCCTGGGCGGCATTCCCACGCGGAGCGTGGGAACGATCGCCATAGACAGACCGCGGCGACTGCATCGCAGGCAAGCCAGCTCCCACACAAGCCCGCTCGCCACAAACTCGCCGCTCGCGTAAACTTGCGCGCTTTCGCGACCCTGCCGTCGCACACTCATTTTTCAAAGGTGCCCGCCATGCCTTGGCTGCAAGTCCGTCTCGCCATCAGCCCAGAACAAGCCGAAACCTACGAAGACGCTTTCCTTGAAGTCGGCGCCGTGTCGGTGACCTTCATGGATGCCGAAGACCAGCCGATCTTCGAACCGGAACTCAACACCACGCCGCTGTGGTCCCACACCCACCTGCTGGCCCTGTTCGAAGACGGCACCGATGCCGCCGCCGTGCTGGCCCATATGCAATTGCTCACTGGCAGCCCGCTGCCGGAGCATCACAGCGAAGTAATCGAAGACCAGGACTGGGAACGCAGCTGGATGGACAACTTCCAACCGATGCGTTTCGGCCAGCGCCTGTGGATCGTGCCAAGCTGGCACGCCGCGCCTGAGCCGAATGCCGTCAACCTGCTGCTGGACCCGGGCCTGGCGTTCGGCACGGGTACTCACCCTACCACCGCGCTGTGCCTGGAATGGCTGGACGGCCAGGACCTGAGCGACTGCAACGTCCTGGACTTTGGCTGCGGCTCGGGGATTCTGGCGATTGCCGCGCTGCTGTTGGGCGCCAAGGAATCCGTCGGCACCGATATCGACGTGCAAGCCCTGGAAGCTTCCCGAGACAACGCCGGGCGCAATAACATTGCTGAAGGCAAATTCCCACTCTACCTGCCACAAGATTTGCCCCAGGTGCAGGCCGATGTGCTGGTGGCCAATATCCTCGCCGGCCCGCTGGTGTCGTTGGCGCCGCAGCTGTCGAGCCTGGTCAAGCCGGGCGGCCGCCTGGCGCTGTCGGGCATCCTCGCCGAGCAAGGCGAAGACGTGGCCGCTGCCTACGCCAAGGATTTCGAGCTGGACCCGATCGCCAACCGTGATGGCTGGGTACGCATCAGTGGTCGTCGGCGCTAGAATGAGCGCTTGCCTGAATCGGATGGCCGCATGACCGACAGTTTCGTCACCCAGTGCCCACACTGCCAAGCCCGTTTTCGCGTCAGCCACGCACAACTGAGTGTGGCCCGTGGCGTGGTGCGCTGTGGCTCGTGCCTGCAAGTCTTCAACGCCGCTCGCCAGTTGCTGGAGCAGCGCGGCCAGGCGCCTGCGCCTGAGCAGCCGGCCGCCGCCGAGAAAGCCGCCGAGCCGAGCGCCGAGGCCCCACGGGCCATCAGCCAGAAGCAGTGGAACGCCGAAGAACTGGACCTGGACAACCTGGACCTGGATGAAGAACTGGCCAAGCTGGAGCGTCGCCAGGCACCCGCCGACCGTCGCCAGCCGGAAGATGCCCTGAGCGCCACCCGCGGCACCGCCAAGGCCGAAGAAGAACAGTGGGCCGCCAGCCTGTTCAGTGAACCGCCCGAGGAACGCACCCCAGCGCCCGAGGACGAGCCGGAACCGGCCGCTGCGACACGTCAGCGCACCGAACCCTCCATGTCGTTTCGCCTTGACGACATCGACGATGAACCGCCACTGCGCTCAGCACCCCACGTTGAAGATGACGATATCGACCCGCCGTTCACGCCCTTGACCCAGGCCCTGGACGAACCGGAACCCGACGATCGCCCGCAACCGCGTCGCAAACGCCCGCGCCCCGAGGTGAGTGTTCACGATGACGTGCTCCAGGACCTGGAAGACGACCCGCTGCACCTTTACGCACAAAAGCGTCCATCCGGCTGGGGCCGCCGCCTGATCTGGATGCTGCTGGTGCTGATCGCCGCCGCCGGCCTGGCAGGCCAGTACATCGCGTATCAATTCGACGACCTGGCCCGCCAGGATGCCTACCGCCCATGGTTCCAGCAGCTGTGCCCGTCACTGGGTTGCACGGTGCCATCGCGGGTCGATATCGCCCATATCAAGAGCAGCAACCTGGTGGTGCGCAGCAACCCGGAGTTTGCCGGGGCGCTGGTGGTGGATGCGATCATCTATAACCGGGCAACGTTCTCCCAGCCCTTCCCGTTGCTGGAACTGCGTTTTGCCGACATGAACGGCAGTCTGATCGCCAGTCGCCGCTTCAAGCCCGGCGAATACCTGAGCGGTGAATTGGCCGGCGTGAGCGAAATGCCATCGCAGACACCGATCCACATTTCCCTGGACATCCTTGACCCAGGCAATAAAGCCGTGAATTACAGCCTGAGTTTTCACTCGCCCGAGTGAGCCGGCTCAGGCTCCGAGGTTTGACGGCAAATTATTGACTTTGCGCTGCGCAACCAAACCAGCGGCGATAAAGAAATAACTGTTCAGATTTTATCCAATTCAGCCTTTATCCAGTCATCGAGAGCGGGTATCATGCCAACCCTTTTTCGAACTCTAATGATCCGGCCCCACAACAGGGAAGTCCTATGTCGGCGGTACGCATCGGCCCATACACATTGCCAAACGGCTTGATCCTCGCCCCGATGGCGGGCGTCACCGACCAGCCCTTTCGTCAGCTGTGCAAGCGTTTGGGCGCGGGTCTAGTAGTCTCTGAAATGGTCACCAGCGACATGAGCTTGTGGAACACCCGCAAATCGCGGATGCGCATGATCCACGAAGGTGATCCCGAGCCCCGCTCGGTGCAGATCGCCGGGGGTGATGCGCAAATGCTGGCGGATGCGGCCCGAGCCAACGTGGAGTTGGGCGCACAGATCATCGACATCAACATGGGCTGCCCGGCCAAGAAGGTCTGCAACAAGGCCGCCGGTTCCGCATTGTTGAAAGATGAGCAGTTGGTAGCCGAGATCCTGCAGGCCGTTGTCGCCGCAGTGGATGTGCCGGTCACCCTGAAGATTCGTACCGGCTGGGACCGGGACAACAAAAATGGCCTGACAGTGGCGAAGATCGCTGAACAGGCCGGGATTACAGCGCTGGCGGTGCATGGCCGCACCCGCGCCGACCTTTACACAGGTGAAGCCGAGTACGACACCATTGCCGCGATCAAGCAGGCGGTGTCGATGCCGGTCTTTGCCAATGGCGATATCGACTCAGCCGAGAAAGCCCGGCGCGTGCTGCACGCCACCGGTGCCGATGGCTTGTTGATTGGCCGGGCCGCCCAGGGGCGGCCATGGATTTTTCGTGAGATCGAACATTTTCTGCGTACCGGCGACGTCTTGCCGGCACCGGAGTTGATCGAGGTGGAACGTATTCTGCTAGAGCATCTGGCCGCCCTGCACGCCTTCTATGGAGACGTGATGGGAGTACGCATTGCCCGCAAGCATGTCGGCTGGTATCTCGCCACCTTGCCGGGCGCCAAGGAATTCCGCGCTCAGTTCAATCGTTTGGATGAAACGCAGGCACAGGTCGCCACCGTTCGTGAGTTCTTCGCCGAACGTGACAAGAGCCTGGGAACAGGGGATGGAGAGGGGGTGGCCGCATGACGATGATGACCGAGACTTTAGTGAGTGGAACAGCACCCGTGAGCGACAACGTCAATTTGAAACAGCACCTCAACACGCCGAGCGAAGAAGGTCAGACCCTTCGTGGGAGTGTCGAGAAGGCGCTGCACAATTATTTCGCCCACCTTGAGGGCGCTTCCGTCACGGACGTGTACAACCTGGTGCTCTCCGAAGTCGAGGCGCCGTTGCTCGAAAGCGTGATGAACTACGTCAAGGGCAACCAGACCAAAGCCAGTGAGCTGCTGGGCCTCAACCGTGGCACCTTGCGCAAAAAGCTCAAGCAGTACGATTTGCTGTAAGCATTCAATCAAACCAGAAAGGCGCCCGCGTAAAAACGGTCGCCTTTTTTGCTGACTCCTTTGCTTTTGATGGAAATTGAAATGACCGACCAGACCACCCGCCTGCCGATCCGCCGCGCCTTGATCAGTGTCTCCGACAAGACCGGGATCCTCGAATTTGCCCGGGAGCTGGAAGCCCTTGGCGTGGAAATCCTCTCCACAGGCGGGACCTTCAAACTGCTGCAGGACAACGGCGTGGCCGCAGTAGAAGTCGCGGACTACACCGGTTTCGCGGAAATGATGGACGGTCGGGTCAAGACCCTGCACCCGAAAATTCACGGCGGGATCCTCGGTCGTCGCGGTATCGACGACGCCATCATGAGCGAACACGGCATCAAGCCGATCGACCTGGTGGCCGTTAACCTTTACCCGTTCGAAGCCACCATCAACAAGCCAGGCTGCGACCTGCCGACCGCCATCGAGAACATCGATATCGGCGGCCCGACCATGGTGCGCTCGGCAGCCAAGAACCACAAAGACGTGGCCATCGTGGTGAACGCCGGCGACTACGCCAACGTACTGGAAAGCCTGAAAGCCGGCGGCCTGACCTACGCCCAGCGTTTCGACCTGATGCTCAAGGCGTTCGAACACACTGCTGCCTACGACGGCATGATCGCCAACTACATGGGCACTGTGAACCAGGCCGCCGAGACCCTCAGCACAGAAGGCCGCAGCCAGTTCCCGCGCACCTTCAACAGCCAGTTCATCAAGGCCCAGGAAATGCGCTACGGCGAGAACCCGCACCAGAGCGCGGCGTTCTACGTTGAGGCCAAGCCTGCCGAAGTCGGTATCGCCACCGCGACCCAGCTGCAAGGTAAAGAACTGTCCTACAACAACGTGGCCGACACCGACGCTGCGCTGGAATGTGTGAAGAGCTTCGTCAAGCCGGCCTGCGTGATCGTCAAGCACGCCAACCCGTGCGGCGTGGCCGTAAGCCCGGACGCTGAAGGCGGGATTCGCCAGGCCTACGAACTGGCCTACGCCACCGACACTGAATCCGCGTTTGGCGGCATCATTGCCTTCAACCGTGAGCTGGACGCCGAGACCGCCAAGGCGATCGTCGAGCGCCAGTTCGTCGAAGTGATCATCGCCCCTTCCGTCAGTGAAGAGGCCCGCGCCATCGTCGCCGCCAAAGCCAACGTGCGCCTGCTGGCCTGTGGCGAGTGGTCGGCGGACCGCGCCGCTGCCTGGGACTACAAGCGTGTCAACGGTGGCTTGCTGGTACAGAGTCGCGACATCGGCATGATCGGCAGCGAAGACCTGAAGGTCGTGACCAAACGCGCGCCGACCGAGCAAGAGATCAACGACCTGATCTTCGCCTGGAAAGTGGCCAAGTACGTTAAGTCCAACGCCATTGTCTACGCCAAGAACCGCCAGACCATCGGTGTCGGCGCCGGCCAGATGAGCCGCGTGAACTCGGCGCGTATCGCCGCGATCAAGGCCGAGCACGCAGGCTTGCAGGTTGTGGGTTCGGTGATGGCTTCCGACGCGTTCTTCCCGTTCCGTGATGGCCTGGACAACGCCGCGAAAGCCGGTGTGACCGCCGTGATCCAACCGGGTGGCTCGATGCGTGATGCTGAAGTGATCGCGGCCGCTGATGAAGCGGGCATCGCGATGGTCTTCACCGGCATGCGCCACTTCCGCCACTGATTGATCGTTCCCACGCTCCGCGTGGGAACGCAGCCAGGGACGCTCCGCGTCCCTCGGACGCAGAGCGTCCGTAAAGGCATTCCCACGCAGAGCGTGGGAACGATCATCCTAACGAGGTTTTTGAAATGAATGTTTTGATCATTGGCAGCGGTGGCCGTGAACACGCCCTGGCCTGGAAAGTTGCCCAGGACCCACGCGTCCAGAAGGTTTTCGTCGCCCCCGGCAACGCCGGCACCGCCATTGAAGCCAAGTGCGAAAACGTCGCTATCGACGTGCTGGCCCTTGAGCAACTGGCCGATTTTGCTGAAAAGAATGTTTCCCTGACCATCGTCGGCCCGGAAGTACCACTGGTTGCCGGCGTTGTGGACCTGTTCCGCAGCCGTGGCCTGGACTGCTTTGGCCCTACCGCCGGTGCCGCCCAGCTGGAAGGTTCGAAAGCCTTCACCAAGGACTTCCTGGCGCGCCACAAGATCCCGACAGCCGACTACCAGAACTTCACCGAGATTGAGCCGGCCCTGGCTTACCTGCGTGAAAAAGGCGCACCGATCGTGATCAAGGCCGATGGCCTGGCCGCCGGCAAAGGCGTGATCGTCGCCATGACCTTGCAGGAAGCCGAAGACGCCGTGCGCGACATGCTCGCCGGTAACGCGTTTGGCGATGCAGGCTCGCGTGTGGTGATCGAGGAGTTCCTCGACGGCGAAGAAGCCAGCTTCATCGTGATGGTCGATGGCAAAAACGTGTTGCCGATGGCCACCAGCCAGGACCACAAACGGGTTGGCGATGGCGACAGCGGCCCGAACACCGGCGGCATGGGTGCCTACTCCCCTGCCCCGGTCGTCACCGCCGACGTGCACAAGCGCGTGATGGACCTGGTGATCTGGCCAACCGTGCGCGGCATGGCCGATGAAGGCAATGTGTACACCGGGTTCCTCTACGCAGGCCTGATGATCGACAAAGCCGGCAACCCGAAAGTGATCGAGTTCAACTGCCGCTTCGGCGACCCGGAAACCCAACCGGTGATGCTGCGTCTGCAATCGAGCCTGGTGCTGCTGGTGGAAGCCGCTCTGGCCCAGGCCTTGGACAAGGTTGAAGCACAGTGGGATCCGCGCCCGAGCGTCGGCATCGTACTGGCGGCCGGTGGTTACCCTGCCGACTACGCCAAGGGCGATATCATTGAAGGCCTGGACGCGGCTGCTACGCTGGAAGGCAAGGTGTTCCATGCGGGCACCGCGCTCAAGGACGGCAAAGTTGTAACCGCAGGTGGCCGTGTATTGTGTGCCACCGCAATGGGTGCCAGTGTCGACGCCGCGCAACAGCAGGCGTACAAACTGGCCGCCAAAATCGACTGGAAAGGTTGCTTCTACCGCACGGACATCGGCTATCGCGCCATTGCCCGTGAACGCGGCGAGAACAACTGAACAGCTACGCTTGCGTAGCTATCCGTTCGGCTAGGTAAGGGCCTCTGGCCCTTGCCGTACCCATGTCGCCCCGCGCATAGTTAACCCGTGCATCAACCTACGAAGGGATTTCGCCGTGCGCTGGCTCAGGATCGCCATAGGTTTTACCGTCAGCTTGCTGACCCTGCTCTGCTTGTTCCCGGCCCAGGCCGCCGCACAAGGCAGTGGCTGGGCAGTATTGCTTGATGAACAGGCCGACCTGCAGCTGAGCGACATCCGCTCCGCCCGCTACACCAATCAATTCAGCCCCATCGAACTCGACCGGATTACCGCCGCGCAGCCGGACGGTGCGTTGTGGGTACGTTTCAAGCTGCAACCCGGCAAGCACGAACAAGTGCTGCGCGTATTCGCCCCGGACCTCTCGCACCTGAACCTGTATGTGCTCGACGGCGACATGCTGGTGGAGCAGCAAAGCACCGGCACGCGCCAGCCCCAGGCGGAACGCCCGCTGCCCAGCAGCGATTTCATGCTGCCGATGCCCCAGAGCCAGAAGCCCCTTGAAGTGTACCTGCGCCTGGTCTCGGAACACGAACTGCGCCCCTTCATCACCCTGGAACCGGCCGTGCTCGCCGCCGCCGACCAGACCCAGACGTTGATCTACGGCCTGCTGTTCGGCTGCCTGTTGATGCTGATCCTGCACAACCTTACACGCTTCGCCTATCACCGTTCGCGCAGCAGCCTGTGGCTGGCGGCCTGCGAAGTGCTGTTGGTGCTGAGCCTGGCGCTGTTGCTCAACCTGGTGGGGCCGTGGCTGCCGAACTGGCACGCGGTACAAACCCCGGGCGCCTACCTCGCGCTGCTGCTGACTGCACCGTGCGGGCTGATGTTTGCCTACCGCTTCTTCATGCCGTTGGGCCCGCACCCGCTGAACAAGCTGTTGATGGCCGACATCCTGCTGATCGTGCTGTGTGGCCTGCTGCTGTTGTTCGTCAACACCTTGCCGCTGAACATCATCACCTATGCGCTGGTCGCCCTGGCGGGCTTGAGCATGTTGTTTGTCTCGGCCTACCACTGGCAGAAAGGCTACCGGCCGGCGCGCTTGTTTGTGGTGGCGATGGTGGTGTTCAACATCGGCACCCTGATCATCCTGCCCGCCCTGCTGGGACTGACGCTGGTGGCGCCGCAAGGCCTGATCGTGACCCTGCTGAGCTTTATCTGCCTGAGCGGCCTGCTGATGAGCCTGGCCCTGGGCGAACGCCAGCGCGCCATTGTCGAGGCCCGCTTCAGCCTCAGCCGCGACCTGGCAGCCAGCAACGCCGAGATCGCCGCCAAGGCCGAATTCCTGGCCAAGATCAGCCACGAAATCCGCACCCCCATGAACGGCGTGCTGGGCATGACCGAGTTGCTGCTGGGCACGCCGCTGTCGGTGAAGCAGCGTGACTATGTGCAGACCATCCACAGCGCCGGCAATGAACTGCTGACGCTGATCAACGAGATCCTCGACATCTCCAAGCTCGAGTCCGGGCAGATCGAACTGGACGATGTGCAATTTGACCTCAACGCGCTGATCGATGACTGCCTGAGTATCTTCCGCGCCAAGGCCGAGCAGCAGAACGTCGAACTGATCAGCTTTATCCAGCCGCAGGTGCCCCGCGTGATCAGCGGCGACCCCACACGCCTGCGCCAGGCGCTGTTGAGCCTGCTGGAAAACGCCCTGCAAAAAACCGATGAAGGCGAAGTGCTGATCGTGGTCGCCCTCGACGAACGCAGCACCAAGCCACGCCTGCGCATCGCCGTACAAGACAGCGGCCTGCCGATGGACGCCGCCGAACGCGACGCGCTACTGCACAGCGAACTGCACAGCAAGAACTTCCTCTCGGCCACGCGCCTGAGCGGCCACCTGGGCCTGGTCATCGCCCGCCAGTTGATCCTGTTGATGAACGGCGAGTTCGGCATCAAGAGCGGCAGCCACCAGGGCAGCACCCTCTGGCTGACCCTGCCACTGGACCCGGAACGCCTGGAACACCCGACCTCCGACCTCGACGGGCCGCTCAAGGGCGCGCGCGTGCTGGTGGTCGATGACAATGACACTTGCCGCAAAGTGCTGGTGCAGCAATGCACCGCCTGGGGCCTGAACGTCAGTGCCGTGCCGTCCGGCAAAGAAGCCCTGGCGCTGCTGCGCACCAAAGCGCACCTGCGCGACTACTTCGACGTGGTGCTGCTGGACCAGAACATGCCCGGCATGACCGGCATGCAACTGGCGGCGAAGATCAAGGAAGACCCGAGCCTGAACCACGACATCCTGCTGATCATGCTCACCGGCATCAGCAATGCGCCGAGCAAGATCATCGCGCGCAACTGCGGGATCAAACGCATCCTCGCCAAGCCGGTGGCCGGCTACACACTCAAGACCACCCTGGCCGACGAACTGACTCAGCGCAGCAAAGGCGCAATTGCGCCGCGCCCTGTGCTCAACGCGCCGGCAGCAGTGACCGTGCCGAGTGATTTCAAGATCCTGGTGGCTGAAGACAACAGCATCTCCACCAAAGTGATTCGCGGCATGCTCGGCAAGCTCAACCTCAACCCGGACACCGCCAGCAACGGCGAAGAAGCGTTGGAGGCGATGAAGGCCCAGCGTTATGACCTGGTGTTGATGGACTGCGAAATGCCGATCCTCGATGGTTTCTCTGCCACCCAGCAATTGCGCGCGTGGGAAGTCAGCCACCAGCGCATTCGCACGCCCGTGGTGGCGCTCACGGCGCATATCCTGACGGAACATAAAGAACGCGCACGCCAGGCCGGCATGGATGGGCATATGGCCAAGCCGGTGGAATTGTCGCAGTTGCGTGAGCTGGTGGAGTTTTGGGTGGCGCAGCGTCAGCAACGCCCCGAACACGCCCCGTCTTGAACCTGGAACACGTGGGAGCAGGCTACTGTGGCGAGCAGGCTTGCCACAACAAGCCAGCTCCCACATTTGATCTGCGTCGCCTGATAGACTCTCCCCACCTCCCCCGCCCGCGAGCCGCGCCCATGCTCCACGTGTTATTCAGCGTCTACCTGAAAATGCTGGTGCTCTACAGCCCGTTCTTTGTGCTGTCCTGCTTTATCAGCCTGACCCGTGGCTACTCCAGTAAAGAGCGGCGGCGCCTGGCCTGGAAGGTCGCGTTGGCCACGCTGGTGTCGAGCGTGTTGCTCTACCTGTTCGGCCGGGTGATTTTCAGTGTGTTCGGCATCACCGTGGATGCCTTTCGCATCGGCGCCGGCAGCGTGCTGTTTATCTCGGCGCTGGGCATGGCCCAGGGCAAGTCCGCGGTGCAGACCGACAATGTGCAGCAGGACGTGACCATCGTACCGCTGACCATCCCGCTCACGGTCGGCCCCGGCACCATCGGTGCGCTCTTGGTGATGGGCGTGAGCCAGCCCCACTGGGATGACAAGTTCATGGCGATCGTCAGCATTGCCCTGGCCAGCTTCACGGTCGGTGTGGTGCTGTATTTGTCCAACCGTATCGAACGCATACTGGGTGACCAGGGCTTGCAGATTGTCAGTCGGTTGATGGGGTTGTTCGTGTGTGCGTTGGCCGCGCAGATCATCTTTACCGGTGTGCGCGGTTACCTGGTGCCTTAAATCCGGTATTTCGCGATCGCCAGTTGCACCTTGTCACCGGCGCTCTCGCGCATCAGCTGGATGGTTTTTTCGTTGACCACTGAGGTATTGAGCACCAGGCAAGTCTGGCCGCTGAAAGCCTCGACCGAAGAGCTGTCCCACTCCAGAAACGGCAGGCCCATCTGTTTGCTCACACCGTGGGTGCTGTAAGTCGCCAGCACCATCATCAGTTCACCGCCCGTTTCAGCACAGGACGCCAGGCCGAAATCGCCGCCCTGGTGCACCGTGCTGTTGCGCTTGAACAGCTCAAACGACGCAGGTTGTTGCTTCAAGGCCTGCAACGCATCCGCCGCCAGTTTCGGCAGCGCCGCCAGCAATGGCCCTGCCAGTGAGGCCGCCGCCAGCGCGGCAATGACATTCAGCGCCGCCACTTGCACCGTCAGGCCTTTTCCGGAGCTTGAGACCCGCTCAAAAGCGCTGCGCACCGGCAACCAGCCCAGGCTGACCATCACCTTGATAAATTCGTCATACCACGCCTCGCTGCCTCGTTGAACCTTCAACACATCACTCACATAACTGCTGGCCAGCAGGTAGCTTTTACGGATGTATTCACGGTTCAGCGCCGACATGCCCTCGATAAACGAGATCACGCCGTTGTTCACCACGGCGGCATTGCTATCATCTTCCGCGTCCAGCGGCGCCGGGCGCTTGGCTCCCGGCGCCCCCGGCAGCTTGTAGGCGGCAATCAACTTGCGCCTTTTAGCACTGATGATCCTTTTGTGATGTCGCTCCATTTTTCAGTTCTCCACAAGCACCCCACATGGGGCTTGTCTTCACACTAGTCCAGCCGCTGGCGCGCTTTCCAGACGACAAACATCGCTTGGCGCACGCGTCGAAAAAACGTCCCCCAGCAATAACGCGGCATACCGGTAGACCTTCCTTTTTTCATCGACAAAAAAAGAAAAAGCCCCGAACAACAGCAGGTTTTCACCCAGCGTTACTCGGAGCTTTCTTACCTGTCGCGGGCTGTTTTCAGGACGCCGGTTTCTCGCCGTACCAGCGCGGCGTGTACACCCATTCGCCGCCACCGGTGCGGGGGAATACGCAGGTGGTGGACGAGCCGATCAGCACCATGGTGCGCATATCCACTTGCTCAGGCGTCAACTGCCCCAGCGTAGTGACACGCAGGGTCTGGCCCGGGCGGCCAATATCACGTCCCAGCACCACCGGTGTTTCGGGCGTGCGGTGCAACGCGACGATTTCCAGGGCGCGCCCCAATTGCCACGGCCGCGAACGCGAGATCGGGTTGTAGAACGCTAGCGCCAGGTCGGCCTGGGACGCGAGGTCCAGGCGTTTTTCAATGATCGACCAGGGCTTGAGGTTGTCCGACAGCGACATCACACAGAAGTCATGCCCCAATGGCGCACCCGCCTGCGCGGCCGTGGCCAGCGAGGCTGAGACGCCCGGCAGGATCTCCAGTTCGACCTGATGCCAGGCCGGGTCGCTGGATTCATGCAAGGCCTCAAGCACCGCCGCCGCCATGGCAAATACGCCAGGGTCGCCAGACGACACCACCACCACCGAACGGCCCTGGGCGGCCAACTCGAAGGCATGGCGAGCGCGCTGCATTTCTTCGCGGTTGTCGGTGCAGTGTTGCACCTGATCGTCGCGGAACGGCCCGGCCATGCGCACATAGGTTTCGTAACCCAGCACATCGGTGCAACGCGCCAGCTCGGCCTTCACCGCCGGCACCATCAACTCGGCCGCGCCAGGGCCCAGGCCGATCACGGCAAGGCGGCCACGGGCACGGCCGACGTGCGACAGGTCCAGCGGTTGCTCTGCCACGGTGATCACGATGTCCGCGTCTTGCGCCACCTGTGCAAAACGCAACGGCACACCCAGCGCCAATGCAGCTTGCTGCAACGAGGCGTCGGCCATCTGCGTGTCGCTGGCCAACAGGCAGGCCAGGGATTGCACGGCGATGCCCGCGTCATGCAAAGCCGCTCGTACCCGCCCAGCCAAATCCACCCCTGGCTTACAGGTGACACACACCGTCTTCGGATAAATCAGCAATTCATTGGCTGCCGGCATGCGCTCGGCACTGCCCACGTGAATCGCCAGACGTGCATGCTGATCCTGCGGCAAATTCGCCTGGTCCAGCCAAGGCGCCACACCTTCGATGCGCACGCTTTCGCCGGCCAGCAGGTCCGAGACAAACCGCTTGCCCAGTTCCAGGTCCGCCAACGCATAACCCGCAGGCGGGTTGAGCAGGCAAGTGCCAAAACGCAGCTCGCCGCTGGTGGTGATCGCCGCAGCGACGCCCAGTGCCGCGCCAATCTCTCGCGCCATCAGGTTCACACCGCCCAGGCCGCCGAGCAACGGCACCACGGCGCTGCCATCTTCAGCCACGGCCAACACGGCGGGCTCTTCGCCTTTTTCCAGCAGCAGCGGCGCCAGCGTGCGGATCACGATACCCGCAGCACACAGGGCAATCAGGGGCGTGCCTTGTTGGTAAAGCTGACGCAGGGTCGCGCCGAATTCACTGTAAGCCTGGTCCGCCCCTTCAACCCGCCCGGCCAAGCCGTGGATCAGCGCGCCAGGGTAAACCTGCGCGATCTTGCGCGCCGTCGCCAGGCTGCCCTGGCCGAGAATCACAATCGCCGGACGCATCAACCTTGCCACCTTTCGCCCGGCACGATGATCAGCGAGAAGTACGGCGAAGACGCCGGGTCGACCTGATCCAGCGGCACTATTTTCTGATTAGCCATGGTTGCACGCTCAACGTAGAGCGCACGTTCGGCCAAGCCGAGCTCTTGCAGCACCTGGCGCACCTTGGGGAAATTACGCCCCAGCTTCATGATCACCGCCGCATCGGCATCCGCCAGCCGACGTTTGAGGTCGTCGTGGGGCAGCACGCCGGAGAGCACCGACAAACTCTGATTGCGATACACCAGCGGCGCGCCGAGCACCGAGGCGCCACCGAGCATTGAGCAGACGCCGGGGATAACCTCGGCTTCATAGCGCTCGGCCAAACGGTCGTGCAGGTACATGTAGGAGCCGTAGAAGAACGGATCGCCTTCGCAGATCACCGCCACATCACGGCCAGCGTCCAGGTGCGCGGCCACGTCGAGGCTGGCGTTGTCGTAGAAGTCGCTGATGATCTGCTCGTAAGACATCGGTGCCGGCAGCACTTCGGTGGTTACCGGGTACACCAGCGGCATCAAGGTCTGCTGTG
Organism: Pseudomonas sp. 58 R 3; assembly: GCF_900006605.1. Lineage (NCBI taxonomy): Bacteria > Pseudomonadati > Pseudomonadota > Gammaproteobacteria > Pseudomonadales > Pseudomonadaceae > Pseudomonas > Pseudomonas sp. 58 R 3. The sequence continues at coordinate 77,726 of NZ_CVTT01000061.1, forward strand.
CCACCAAGTGGTCTTCGATAATGCCGAAAGCATTGCCTTTCTTGCCCTTGGCCACGAAATACGCCACCACCGGCGACTCGCGCAGCAGGCGCAGTGCCTTGAGGGTGATCAGTTCGGGGTCACCGGGACCAACGCCCAGACCAATCAAACGTCCGCGTGCCGGCATTATTCGACCTCCGTGGCCAAGGCGTTGACTGCTGCGGCGGCCATCGCACTGCCGCCCAGGCGGCCTTGCATAATCACAAACGGCACGCCACGGCTGTCGGCCGCCAGCATCGCCTTGGATTCAGCGGCGCCGACAAAGCCCACCGGAAAACCGAGGATCAACGCAGGTTTCGGCGCGCCGGCGTCGAGCATTTCCAGCAGGTAGAACAGCGCGGTCGGTGCGTTGCCGATCACCACCACGCTGCCTTCCAGGTGCGGACGCCACAGTTCCAGCGCGGCAGCCGAACGGGTGTTGCCCAGCTCCCGCGCCAGCGCCGGCACGCTGTCGTCGCGCAAGGTGCAGATCACCGGGTTATTGGCCGGCAGGCGCGCGCGGGTCACGCCTTCGGAGACCATGCGCGCATCACACAAAATCGGCGCGCCGGCCGCCAGCGCATCGCGCCCGGCCTTGCCTGCGCCTTCGGAGAACTGCAGGCCGTCGATGGCGTCGACCATGCCGCAGGCATGAATCACCCGCACCGCGAGTTTTTCCAAGTCGGCCGGGATGCGCTCCAACCTGGCTTCCGCGCGAATAATGGCGAAGGAGTTGCGATAGATCTCCTGACCGTCGCGGATGTAATCAATCATCGGTGTTGCTCCGTGTGCGGCCGCGTAACAGGGCGCCCGCCGCTTCAATGGAAAGAGTGCGTGCGTGCAGCCGGCCGAAACCGGGTTGGGCTGCCTCGCGAAAATAGACGTCGTAGTGGCCGGGGCTTACCGCCAGCAAGGTGACCGGCGCGGTGTGTGCGGCGGCGCAGGAGCGTGGGCAGCCGGACAGGTGCACCTCGGCGCCAGGTTGCAGCGCGGCCAGTTGCAGGGCATCGGCCTTGGTGTCGGCCAGGCCTTTGCCGCAGCCGCTTGAGCCGGTGCAGGCGATCATGCGTGCCAGCGGTTGGTCGACTGAACAGAGGAAGCCCAATTGCTCCAACCTTTCTGTCACGGCGCCATGGTTGTTAAGGTTGGGCAGCAGTACGCCCTGCCACGGCGTGAAACGCAACGTGCCGTCGCCAAACTCACTGGCCAACTGCGCGGCGCCTCTAAGCATGCTCGAGTCCAGACGCCCCAGCGGCGCAACGGCGGCGACGTAGAACAGGTTTTTTTGCCGCTGTGGATAAGTGCCCAGGTGCAACAAAGCCCCGCTGGCCGGGCGCTTGAGCCCACCCACCGGCAGTAACGGCAGGCTCAGATGGGCCAGTAAGTTATCCACAGCCAGATGACGCATGCGGGTTTGCGTCGGGGTCGCCAGGTCGAGAAACGCTTCCAGCACGGCCACGACCAGGGCATGGCCTTGCTCCAGCCGCACAGCGGCCAAGGGTGCATCCAAGCCTGGGCAACCGGCCAGGCCGAAGGCCAAAAGTGTCTCGCCCGCCTGCTCAAACGCCGACAGCCACAGATCATGGTGATGCTCGAGCATCGCCAGGGCTTCACCGCCATCGAGTTGCACGGCGAATTTGGGCGACAGTTCATGGAAACGTGGATGATTTTGCAGGGTGGCGAGGACCTGATCCGCCAGTGGGCGGGTGTCGAACAGCATCTGCGGGTCTATACCGGCGCTTGGGCTGAGCATCAGGTTGCGCACATCGTCGCCGGCGGCGTTGCTGGGGCCAAGCCCTGTGGCCAGCAGCATCGCGATCAATGCATCCTCCTCGGCGCCAATCCCGCGAATCTGCAGGTTGGCGCGGTTCGTGGCTTCGATCACCCCGCCCGCATAGGCCTGCGCCGCGTCCGCCACCGCAATCGCCTGGGCGGCGGTGATAGAACCGCCGGCCAATTTGATCCGGCAAATCCCGCCATCCAGCGCCTGGACGATACGCAGCAACCCCGGACAAGCCGAGGGGCGCATGGTATTCAGAGCAGGCGTTGGGTTCACGGGGCTACCGGTTGACGGGTAAAGGCGCGGTATTATGCCTGCTTTGTCCGGCGGCATGAAAAGCCTGCCCGTCGGATGTCGTTCAAGGAATTCTTATGTCGCCCTGGCTGACGGTTGTAGGCATCGGTGAAGACGGCTTCAAGGGGCTGGGCAGAAACGCCCGGCATGCCCTGTTGCGCGCCACCCGGATTATAGGCGGCCAGCGCCAGTTGGACCTGCTGCCGGTGTGTATTGGTGGCGAGCGCCAGCTATGGCCAAGCCCGTTTTCCCTGGAGTCGGTGCTGGCACGTCGCGGCGAGCCGGTGTGCGTGCTGGCCAGCGGCGACCCGATGTTCTATGGCGTAGGTGCCAGCCTGGCGCGACAGGTGGCCGCTGAGGAATTGCTGATTTTACCGGCGCCGTCCTCCGTGTCGTTGGCCGCGGCGCGTTTGGGCTGGCCGTTGCAGGAGGTGGTGACCTTATCCGTGGTGGCGCGGCCATTGGCGGCAATTAATGCGCACCTGGCCAGTGGCGTGCGGTTGCTGGTGTTGAGTAATGATGGGCGCAGCCCTGCCGCGATTGCCACGCTGTTAACCGAGTCCGGCTTCGGGCGCAGCCGGCTGAGCGTGTTTGAACACTTGGGCGGCGCAACCGAACAGCGCCTCGACGGGCTGGCTGCTGATTGGCCACACGCCTCGGTTGCGGACTTGAATCTGGTTGCCATCGACTGCCTGGCCGACGCCAACACCCCGCGCCTGTCACGCCTCGCCGGGCTGCCGGACTCGGCCTTCAACCACGACGGTCAACTGACCAAGCGCGATGTACGCGCCATGACCCTCGCCCGCCTCGCGCCGATGCCCGGTGAATTGCTCTGGGACGTGGGCGCGGGCAGCGGCTCCATCGGCATCGAGTGGATGCGCGCGCATCCGAGTTGTCGCGCACTGGCGATTGAAGCCGACGCAGGTCGCCAAGGGCTGATCGAATATAACCGCGATGCCCTCGGCGTGCCCGGCCTGCAACTGGTTCGCGGCAAGGCGCCTGAGGCGTTACTCGGCCTGGAAGCACCGGACGCTATTTTTATCGGCGGCGGCGTCACCCGCGACGGCGTGCTCGACACCTGTTGGCAACACCTGCGTCCCGGTGGGCGTTTGGTCGCCAATGCGGTGACCCTGCAAAGCGAAATGACCTTGATGGCGTGGCGCGCGCAACACGGCGGCGAGCTTACGCGCATCCATGTGGCCCAGGCCCAGCCGCTGGGTGAGTTCGACACCTGGCGCCAGGCGCTGCCGATCACCTTGCTGGACGTGGTCAAGCCGCTATGAAACGCATCCTGTTGTTGGGCGGCGTCACCGAAGCGCTGGCCATCGCCCGCACGCTGGGGCCGGAACATATCTATAGCCTGGCTGGGGTTGGGCGCGTGCCCACTGACCTCACCTGCCAAGTTCGTGTAGGTGGGTACGGCGGGCATGCAGGCTTGGCGCAATTTGTTCGCGATGAGCAGATCAGTCTGATCCTCGACGCGACCCACCCTTACGCGGCGCAGATCAGCCAGAACGCGGCCACGGCGGCAACAGTGTGCGGCATTCCCTGCTGGGCGTTGCGGCGCCCGGCGTGGCAGCCGCAGGCGGGTGATGACTGGCGCGAGGTGGGAGATTGGGCTGAACTGATCGAAGCCTTGAAGCCCTTCAAACGTCCGTTGTTCACCTTGGGGCGCGAGCCCTTGCAGCACCTCGACGAAATCCCCGCCGACCAGTTCTGGACGCTGCGCGCACTGGATGTGTATCCGGGCAATGAGCGCTGTGAAGTCATCGGCGCGCGTGGGCCGTTTCTGATTGAGGACGAGCGCGCGCTGTTTGAACGGCGTGGGATTGATGTGTTGATCAGCAAGAACAGCGGCAGTGCGGCGACCGAGCCGAAGCTGGAGGTGGCACGCGAGCGTGGCGTGCCGGTGTTGGTGTTGAAGCGGCCGGTGTTGGCGGGGGTGGATAGAGAGCTTTTGACGCCCGCAGAAACAATCGATTCATTGGCAGATTTCATTCGATAGATCAGGATCATTCGCAGCCTCTGGCAATTCTATTTGTTACCTCAAGGGACGGCGATGAACCAACAACACGAAGTGCTACACTCCAAGAATAATTCAAGCCAGACTCAATTATATTCAGGAGCTGACATGATAGAAGTTAAAGAGGCCGTACAAGTCGCCAAGGCGGCAGCAAACGACTTCCTCGGGCAAGAAACGGAATTGCAAGACCTCATGCTTGAGGAAGTCGAGCTAAATTCAAGCGGTAAAACATGGGTAATCACGTTGGGCTTTAATGTTCCAACCCCTGATAAATATGAAAGGTTAGGCGCGTCCTTAGCCGGACGAATGCAGACAAGGAAATACAAAACATTCATCATTGACGCGGAGACAGGTGAGTTTCGCTCCATGAAGATCCGCGAAGTATGATAGATGCCTATATCAAGCAGTACCGAAGAAAGGGAATCATAGTCGACACCAACTTGCTACTCCTGGCACTGATAGGTGGAACGCCCAGCGTTGTAGAGTTCAAGAGAACCCGGGGCTATACCAATGAAGACTACCGCCTTTTGCTCACAATGATTGATCAGTTCGAAAAACTTGTTTCCACGCCTCACATTCTCGCAGAAGTCAGCAACCTGACAAATGGATTGTACGGGAGAAAGTTGCACGATGTTTACGCGACATTAAAAAGTTCACTTTCAACAATTATTGAAATTCACACCCCAGCCTTGGACATAAGTCGCGATTATGAGCTGTCGCCCTACGGCCTTACTGACGTCGGAATTATCGCACTCGCTAAAGATAACTATCTAGTTTTGACTGATGACCTTAGAGTCGCCGGCTTTGCTCACCAACAGTGCGTCGATGTTGTGAATTTCAACCATATACGGGAAGCAAGTTGGGAGTTCTAAACCAATAGACGATCGGTCCCACGCACGAGCGCAGGAACGATCGGTCATAGGACTGTTAACTACTCGCGACTGTCGGCCGCCTTGCACCTTCCTGCACCCGGTCAGCCAGCAACTGCGCCAGCTCAATCAACTGCGCAACGCCCAGCAACTCCTCTCGCTTCGGGCCATCCAGGTCAAACGCAAGGTCGCAACTCAGCGCATTGGCCGAGGCGAGTGTTTCGCTGAGGTTGACCAGCAGGTCTTCGGTGCTGATTCCGTCGGCTACGGTGAATAGGCAAATGGGGGGATTGGGGGTGGGTTTGATCATTGTGAAGCTCCGGAGAAGTAAAAAGGAGCTGCCACTGATCGCCGCGACGCGATGGGGGTGGCAGCTGTACGCAGGTTCGCGGACCGATTCTCCGAAACAACCGGCATACCCTAAGGTATCCCGCGCACAGCCGCCATAGCGCCGCACAGTAGACGATAAAAAAGCGCCAACTGAAAGGAGACGATGACGCTTTTGCGTCTGGAGAAATCCGGGCCGCGACGCCCGACCACTGAGTTTGCAGCGGCGTACACAGACTAGAGTTCCACCTTCCTAGGGACAACCTTAAATCCCTGTCGGACGTTTCCGTAGACGACCACTACACTTAGGTTATGTAGAGGCTCAACTAGAAGCGGCCTACATGAGCAGGGCATTGCTCGTGCAACCAGCAAGTTCAACACCCATAGCCAAACACACACCAAACTGTGGGAGCTGGCTTGCCTGCGATAGCATCACCTCGGTACTGCTGGAAAACCGAGTTGTCCGCATCGCATGCAAGCCAGCTCCCACAGGGTTCAGCGTCACGCTGGAGATCGCGACCCGTCGGTAAAATTGGCAATCCGTGGTTCCCGGCTATCATGAAGGCAACCACTGCGACACCAAACCACACCGCCGCTTTTTACTTATGCCCCCCGATCAGGCTAAATACCCACCTGATCGCTTAACCCTACGGATTGTCCGCCATGGCCCGTCAACGCTTTGCAATTGTGTGGATCGCCTGCTTTGCAGTGCTGTTCAACGCCTTTGCCATGCCGATGGCCAGCGCGATGCAACAGTCACAAGACCCCGTGCAGCAATTGCTGTGGGGCAGTTTCTGTTCCTCCAATGGCGCCAGCCTCAAGACCATTGCCCTGGGCACGTTGGACATTCCATCGCCGCCCCAGGAAGATCATTCCGCCATGCAGCATTGCTGGTGTTGCTCGGGCTCACCGCCATTAGTGGCGTTGCCGGGGCATGTGCCGCAGCTGTATGTCACGCGTTTTGATGCGGTGCCGGGCCTGTCACCGCCCGCACTGCAAGCCCCGACCCCGCGCCAGCAATGGCCTAGCCTTAACCCCCGCGCCTCTCCAACGGTTTGATTCGTTCGCAAGTGAACTGCGTTTAGAACCGTTCTGGAGAACTGCCATGCTTAAATCTTCCCTGCTGCTGGCTGCGTTGTTGCTGCCAGTGTTCAGTGCTGCCAATGCCGATGACTACAAGGCCGGCGACCTGCTGGTCAGCGATCCCTGGTCCCAGGAATTGCCGCCAAATGCGCCGACAGTCGCCGCCTATTTTGTGATTCATAACCAGGGCGAAAGCGCTGATCGCTTGCTTAGAGTCGACACGCCTGTGGCGGCCAAAGCCGAGCTGCATGAGCATGTGATGCAGGGCGACTTGATGAAGATGCAACAAGTGCCCAGCGTCGCCGTACCGGCCAAGGGTGATCTGACCTTCGCACCAATGGCCTACCACGTGATGCTGCTGGGCCTGAAAGACCGCAGCCAACTGCGCGACGGCCAACACTTCCCACTCACCCTGAACTTCGAAAAAGCCGGTCCGGTGCAGGTTGAAGTCTCGGTACAAAAAGCGCCGCCGATGGCCGGCCACGAGCATATGCACGCCCAATAGGCCAACGTAGATGGGCGCCCCTCGCGCCAGGTTGTCGCCACACCGCCGCAGGCCCATGAGCCTGACGCGCGGCAGTTGGATCAGCCTGTTCGCCATGCTGATGATCTTTATCGGTCCGCTGATTTCCCAAGCGATGCCGATGGACCATCACGCCGGTATGTCGATGGAAATGTCCATGGACATGCCGTCAAGCGGCCATGGCGAACACCAGCAAGCCCCCAGCGAACACCACGCCCTCTGGGCAAAGTGCGGTTATTGCGACCTGCTCTTCAGTTGCCCGGCCCTGCCCGGCAGCGTGTCCTATGCCAGCCTCGGCACACCGCCACCGGCTAATGCCCTGACGCCCGCCACTCGCCTTAGCCACGCCCGGCAGAGCATCTTCCCCGGCGCCCGCAGCCGCGCTCCGCCCATCGCTTCGTAAGCACTTCACAGCATCACTTCACACCGGCCGACTTTAGACAGACAGCCGCAGGCTGCTGGCCGTGTTGTTTACGATTGATTGATGGAATTTGTCATGTCCAGGTTTTCTGCTGACTCCCGTTTGGGATGTACTCCCGTTCTCGCCGTTCTGTGTGGCGCGCTGTTGGCACCACACGCCCAGGCTGAGGATCACGAACTGAGCCCCACGGTAATCACCGCGATCGCCCCCAGCTCGCCGCTGACCGTTGTCACCAACCCCAAAGACCCACGCCAACCGGTGCCCGCCAGCGACGGCGGCGACTACCTCAAGACCATCCCCGGCTTCGCGTTGGTGCGCAACGGCGGCACCAATGGCGACCCGGTGCTGCGCGGCATGTTCGGTTCGCGCCTGAATATCCTCACCAACGGCGGCATGATGCTCGGCGCCTGCCCAGGGCGAATGGACGCGCCTACCTCGTATATCTCGCCGGAAACCTACGACAAGCTCACCGTGATCAAAGGCCCGCAAACCGTGCTCTGGGGGCCTGGCGCGTCGGCCGGTACCATCCTGTTCGAGCGTGAGCCCGAGCACTTCGGCGAGCTGGGCACGCGGGTCAACGCCAGTGTGCTGGCCGGCTCCAACGGGCGCTTCGACAAGGTGGTCGATGCCGCCGCCGGAGGGCCTTTGGGCTATGTGCGGGTGATCGGCAACCAGGCCCACGCCGATGACTACAAGGACGGCAATAACGACACCGTCGCCTCGCGCTACGACAAGTGGAATGGCGACGTGGCCGTCGGTTTTACCCCCGACGCCGACACCTTGCTGGAGCTCACCGCCGGCCGTGGCGATGGCGAAGCGCGCTACGCCGGGCGCGGCATGGACGGTTCGCAGTTTCTGCGCGAAAGCCTGGGGCTGCGGTTTGAAAAATCCAATATCGGTGAGGTACTGGATAAGGTCCAAGCGCAGGTCTACTACAACTACGCCGACCATGTGATGGACAACTACAGCCTGCGCACGCCGTCGGGCACCGGCATGATGGCCGGGCCGATGGCTTCCAACGTCGACCGCCGCACCCTTGGCGCACGCATCAAGGCGACCTGGCGCTGGGCCGATGTGCAACTGATCAGCGGCCTGGACGCGCAGACCAACGAGCATCGCCAGCGCAGCAGCATGGGCATCGACACCTACAAGGATCTGCCACGGGTCAAGGACGCCAACTTCCACAATTACGGGGTGTTCAGCGAACTGACCTGGTACGCCGCCGAGCGTGATCGGCTGATCACCGGCGCCCGCCTGGACCGCGCCTCGGCCAAGGATTTTCGCCAGCGCACGGGCTCGGGAATGATGTCGCGCCCCAACCCGACCGCCAACGACACCCGCGCCGACACGTTGCCCTCGGGCTTTGTGCGTTATGAGCATGACCTGGCCGACACGCCCGCCACGGTCTACGCAGGGCTCGGCCATTCGGAGCGTTTTCCGGATTACTGGGAGCTGTTTTCGCCCAACACCGGCGCGGTGGGTTCGGTGAATGCCTTTGACGGCGTAAAGCCGGAGAAAACCACCCAACTCGACGTCGGCGCGCAGTACAAAACCGCCGACCTGGAAGCCTGGGCCTCGGGTTATATCGGCCGGGTGCAGGACTTTATCCTGTTCGACTACAAGCCCGGCATGATGGGCACCACCTCCCAGGCGCGCAACGTTGACGCGCGCATCATGGGCGGTGAATTGGGCGCGGCGTACAAGCTGACCCAGCACTGGAAAGCCGACGCCAGCCTCGCCTACGCCTGGGGCAAGAACACCAGCGACGGCAAGGCACTGCCGCAAATGCCACCGCTGGACGCGCGTTTGGGCCTCACCTACAGCCAGGACGACTGGAGCGCCGGCGCCTTGTGGCGTGTGGTCGCGGCGCAAAACCGCATCGACCAGAACAAGGGCAACGTGGTCGGCAAAGACTTCGACAAAAGCAGCGGTTTTGGCGTGTTCTCGCTGAACGCGGCGTACCGCATCAATAAAAACTTCAAGGTCAGCACCGGCGTCGACAACCTGTTCGGCAAAGCCTATGCCGAGCATCTGAACCTGGCCGGTAACGCAGGCTTCGGCTACCCGGCCAACGACCCGCAAGCCATCAAGGAGCCGGGGCGTACGCTCTGGACCAAAGTCGACATGAGCTTCTAAAAAGCATCGCAGCCAAGCCAGCTCCCACACTTGGAATGCATTCATTCCCCTGTGGGAGCTGGCTTGCCTGCGATAGCGGTGTAACCAACACAAAAAATTGAAAGCCTTGCGGAGCCTAATGATGACCACCCAAAAAATTTCCTTCTACAACCTGGCCTGGCGCTGGCACTTCTACGCCGGCCTCTTCGTCGCCCCGTTCATGGTGCTGCTGGCCCTCACCGGCATCATCTATCTGTTCAAACCCCAGCTCGACCCGCTGATGTACGGCAACCTGCTCAAGGTGCAAAGCGCCGAGCACGCCCTGAGCGCCGACGAACAACTGCAACGCGCCCAGGCAGCCTTGCCCCAAGGCAAAATCAGCAAATACCTGCCACCCGCCGACGCCACCAGCAGCGCGCAATTCGTGATGCACAACGATGGCCGCGAAGTGACAGTATTCGTCGACCCGTATCGCGGCACCGTCCTCGGTGAACAGGATGCCCAATACAACCTGCAAGCCATCGCCCGCGCACTGCATGGCGAGCTGATGATCGGCACCGTGGGTGATCGCCTGGTGGAACTCGCCGCCGGTTGGGGCGTGATGCTGGTGGTATCCGGCGTGTACCTGTGGTGGCCACGCGGCAAGTCTTCGGCCGGGGTGTTGTGGCCACGGTTCAACAGCCGCGGCCGAGTGTTCTGGCGCGATATGCATGCGGTCGCCGGTTTCTGGGGCGCGGCCTTTTTGCTGGTGATGCTGCTCAGCGGCATGACCTGGACCGGCTTCTGGGGCAAGCAATACGCCGAGCTGTGGAATAAGTTTCCGGCGGCAATGTGGAACAACGTGCCGCAGTCCGACCAGCAAGCGCGCAGCCTCAATACGGCCAGCCGGCAGACCGTGCCGTGGGCGATGGAAAACACGCCGATGCCGATGTCCGGCGACCACGCCGAGCATATGAATCACGGCGCCATGCATTCAGTTCCTGCCGCGCCGACGGTGCGCCTGCAACAAGTGGTCGACCTGGCCAACGCGCGCAAGGTCGAACCCGGCTATAGCATCACGTTCCCCACCACCGCCGAAGGCGTATTCACCGTCGCGGTGTTCGCCAACGACCCGCGCAACGATGCGACCCTGCATGTGGACCAGTACACCGGCAAAGTGCTGGCCGATGTACGTTGGGAACACTACAACCTCGTCGCACGCGCCACCGAAACCGGCGTGATGCTGCATGAGGGCAAGATGTTCGGCTGGGTCAATCAGCTGATCGTATTGGTGATCTGCCTGATGATTTTGCTCAGTGCGGTGAGTGGTGTGGTGATCTGGTGGAAGCGTCGGCCACAGGGTGGGCTGGGGGTTCCGCCGTTGCGCCATGACCTGCCCAAGTGGAAAACCGCGATGGTGATCATGCTCGCACTGGCGATTATTTTTCCGCTGGTGGGCGCGTCGCTGGTCGTGGTGTGGGCATTGGATCGTTTGGTGCTGGCGCGCCTTTTCAACCAACGTGAATCTGCCTCAGGTTCTGCATGAGGCAGGCGAGATGCCCACGGCAGAGGCCTCCTGTAGCCTTGCGCGACTTTTGTCGCGCAGCCAATAAGTGTTAACTTATAACACTTTCTGCGTTATCGTTGCTCGCCGCGCCCTGCGGCGAGCACACCCTTTCAAGAAGCGATTGATCGACCGATGAACAAGTACCTTGCGTGCGGCGTATGCCTGCTCGCCTTGCACAACACTGCCCAGGCGCTGACCCTGCCCGCCAGCCCCGTGACCGCGCCCGCCGTGGATGACGAGCGCGTCGACCTGAACACGCCGACCACCGCCGGTTCGCGCCTGAACCTCACCGCCTTGCAAACCCCAGGCAGTGTCGAGAGCCAAACCGGCGAGAAGATCCGCGAACGCGGTGACGCCAGTGTGCAGGACGCCATCTCCCGCGCAACCGGCATCAGCCGCACCGGTTCGCCGGGCGACGGCGGCACGTCGTTGCAGGCCCGTGGTTTCACCGGGCAGAGTTCGGTACTGCAGCTGTACGACGGGCAGCGCATGTTCGATGGCGCAGGCACCTCCACCTTCCCGGTGGATACCTGGTCGGTTGAGCGCGTGGATGTGCTGCGCGGCCCGGCCTCGGTGATGTACGGCCAGGGCGCCACCGGTGCGGTGATCAATACCATTGCGAAGAAGCCGTTCAGTGGCGAAATCGAAAACCATGTGCGCCTGGGCTATGGCTCCGATGACCGCCAGCAGCAAGCGCTGGACAGCGGCGGCTCGCTGACCGACACCCTGAGCTACCGCCTGAACATCAACCGCTTGCGCAGCAACGGCTTTATCGCGCGCGGCGATTCTTCCAGCGACTTCGTCAGCGGCGCCCTGCGCTGGCAGCCGGCCGACAACCTGAGCTTCACCCTGGCCCACGACTACGGCGACCAGAGCCCGCAGAACTATTACGGCACGCCGTTGATCAACGGCCAGTTACACAAAGGCCTGCGCGACAAGAACTACAACGTCAGCAACGACAAACAGCACTACAACGACCAGTGGACACGCCTGACCAGCGAGTGGCAGATCAACGACAACGTCACCGCCACCAACGAGCTGTCGTACCTGAAAAACCAGCGCCGCTGGCAGAACGCCGAAAGCTACAACTATGTGAATGGCGGCCTGGTGCGCCAGGATTACCTGGGCATCAAGCACAACCAGGAACAGGTCGGTGACCGCCAGACCTTCACCTTCAAACACACGCTGTTGGGCCTCGACAGCCAGACCGTGACGGGCGTCGAGTACAACCGCATTCGCTTCCGCCTGGCCAGCAATGCGCCGTTTAACGACGTGCCAGGCGGCGGCCAGCCGGTGGACATTCAGCATCCGGTGCCGCAACCGTTTGTGAGCGACAGCCCTTTTATGGCGCAGTCGGTCAGCACCACCAAACAACTCGCGGCCTTCGCCGAAAACCGCCTGCAACTGACCGATAAACTGTCGTTGATCACTGGCGCGCGCCGCGACTACCTGCACATCGATAGCAATGACCTGACAACCGCGAACCAAGACGCCGACAAGACCTTGACCGGCAACAACTGGAAAGCCGGCCTGGTCTACGCGATCACTCCGAACACCTCGGTTTACGGCCAGTACGCCACCAGCACCGATGGCGTTGGCAGCCTGATCAGCCTGAGCCCGAGCCAGCAGCAGTTTGGTTTGTCCACCGCCAAACAGGCCGAAATCGGCTTCAAGCAGGCGTTCTGGGACGCGCGTGGCGAATGGACCCTGGCGGCTTATCACATCGTCAAAAAGAAACTGCTGGTGAGCATCCCCGGCACCACCCTCAAGGAGCAAGTCGGCCAGCAATCCTCCAACGGCCTGGAAGCCAGCCTAGACCTGCAACTGCCCAACGCCTGGCAGCTGCAAGCCAATGCGGCCATTGTGCGGGCGCAGTACGACGACTTTTCCGAAGTGGTCAACGGCCAGGCTGTTTCCCGCGACGGCAACCGCCCGGTGGACGTGCCCAACCGCACCGCCAACCTGTGGTTGAGCAAGGCGTTGACCGATGACATTCGCGCCGGTGCCGGTGTGCGCTACGTCAGCGCCCGTTATGCCGACACCGCCAACAGCAGCGAAGTGCCGAGCTACACCGTGGCCGACGCCACCGTATCGTGGAAAGCCATGCGCAATACCACCCTGGGCCTTGAGCTGAACAACCTGTTCAACCGCACCTACGCCGTCAGCCAGTACAACAATGGTCAACAGTGGATACTGGGTGAGCCGCGTTCGTTCTTCGTCACGGCGGACTACACCTTCTAACTGAAACAGCCCGCTCCCACATTTTCGCTTTGCGTTGACCTTGAGAATATTGATGGCCTCACTCACCCTCACCGACCTTGGCTGGACTCCACCCGGCCACGACCACTGCAACCACCGCTTCCAGCTGCGGGATGCCGGCCTGCAGGTCGGCGCGGGGGAGTTTGTCGGGCTGATCGGCCCCAACGGCAGTGGCAAGACCAGCCTGTTGCGCTGCGCTTATCGCTTCAGCAAACCCGAACGCGGTGACGTGCTGCTCGAACACCAGAATATCTGGAAGCAAAGCGCCAAGTGGTGCGCACAACGCATCGCTGTGGTGCTGCAGGAATTCCCCGACACCTTCGGCCTGCGCGTGGACGAAGTGGTCGCCATGGGCCGCACACCCCACAAGGGGTTGTTCGACGGCGACACACTGCACGACCAGCATCTCATCCGGCAGGCACTGGAATCGGTCGGCATGCACGGCTTCGACGACCACGCGTTCGCCACGCTCTCGGGCGGCGAAAAACAGCGCGTGATCCTCGCCCGCGCCTTGGCGCAGCAGCCGCAACTGCTGATCCTCGATGAGCCGACCAACCACCTCGACCCGCGCTATCAGCTGGAGTTGCTGCGGCTGGTCAAGCGCTTGAACATTGGCACCCTGGCCAGCATTCACGACCTGAACCTGGCTGCGGCTTTCTGTGATCGTTTGTACGTGATCAACCACGGGCGCATTGTCGCCAGCGGCACGCCTCACCAAGTGCTGACCGCCGAGTTGCTGCGTGATGTCTTCGGCGTCGAAGCCTTGATCGACGCTCACCCATTGGCCGGCTACCCCCGAATCACCTGGATAACCCAACCATGATCCTGCGCGCCCTGTTGTCTCTCGCGTTGTTGCTCGGCACGGCCCAAGCGTTTGCCGATGCGACCCATTACCCGGTGACCGTCAAAAGCTGCAACCGCGACGTGACCTTCCAGGAAGCGCCGAAACACGCGGTCAGCCACGACATCAACATGACCCAGATGATGCTCGCCCTGGGCCTCAAGGATCACATGGCCGGCTACAGCGGCGTCACCGGTTGGAAGTCGGTCACGCCGCAAATGGCCGAAATCCTCGACGGCCTGCCGGAACTGGCGAGCAAGTACCCGTCGGTGGAAACCCTGCTCAACGCCAACGTGGATTTCTTCTTCGCCGGTTGGGATTACGGCATGCGCGTGGGCGGTGACCTTACGCCGCAAACCTTGCAGCCATTGGGCATCAACGTCTACGAGTTGACCGAGTCCTGCGCTTTCGTGATGAAGCGCCCGGCGGCGACCCTGGACGACACCTATAACGACCTGCGCAACCTGGGCAAGATCTTCGATGTGCAGGAGCGCGCCACGGCCTTGATCGCGCAGATGCAGGCGCAAGTGGCCGAGGTGCAACAGCACCTGCCCGCCGACAAGCCTCGGGTGTTCCTCTATGACAGCGGCGAAGACCGCGCCATGACCTCCGGCCGCCTGGGCATGCCGCAAGCACTGATCACCGCTGCCGGCGGGCGCAATATCCTCGATGACATCGACGCCAGCTGGACCCGCGTCAATTGGGAAACCGTGGTGGAGCGCAACCCGCAGGTGATCGTGATCGTCGATTACAGCGAAATCACCGCCGCGCAGAAAGAACAATTCCTGTTGGATAACCCTGCGTTGCAGTCGGTGGACGCCATCAAGAATCAGCGCTTTATCGTGATCCCGTATGTGCAGGCCACGCCGGGCATCGACAACGTGCTGGCGGTGGAAACCCTGGCCAAAGGGTTCCACGGCGAATGATCAGCCGCCGCTATGCCCTGCTGTTGAGTGCGCTTGGCGCGTTGTTGCTGGTCTCTTGCGTGATCTCGCTGGGGTTTGGCTCGGCGCGGGTGCCGGCGGACGTGGTGTGGCGGATTTTGCTCAACAAGGCCTTCGGCCTCGGCGAGGCCAACTGGAGCACTGGCCAGGAACATATCGTGTGGCTGATCCGCGTGCCGCGCATGTTGCTCGGTGCGCTGGTCGGCGCCGGGTTGGCATTGATCGGCGCCGTGTTGCAGGCGGTGACGCGCAACCCGCTGGCCGACCCGCACCTGCTCGGCGTGACCTCCGGCGCCACCCTGGGCGCGGTGATCGTGGTGCTGCATGTGGGTGAAATCGTCGGGCTGCTGACGCTGCCCATCGCAGCGTTTATCGGCGCCTTGCTGAGCATGCTGGTGGTGCTGGCGGTGGCCAGTCGTAACGGCCGCCTGGAAAGTGATCGCCTGCTGTTGTGCGGCGTAGCCGTGTCCTTCGTGATGATGGCAGCGGCCAACCTGCTGCTGTTCATGGGCGACCATCGCGCCGCCTCGGCGGTGATGTTCTGGATGCTGGGCGGTCTGGGCCTGGCGCGCTGGGAGCTGCTGGCGATCCCCACCGCAACCGTTTTTCTAGGTTTGCTGGTACTGGTGGGCATGGCGCGGCCGCTGAACGCGTTGATGGCCGGCGAACAGACCGCCGTGACCCTGGGCCTCAACGCACGCAATGTGCGCCTCAAAGTGTTTATGGTGGCGTCATTGATGACCGGCGTGCTGGTGTCCATCAGCGGTTCCATCGGCTTTGTCGGGCTGATGGTGCCGCATATTGCGCGGCGCCTTGTGGGGGCCGAACACCGGCGTTTATTGCCGGTGTGTGCACTGCTGGGTAGCCTGTTCCTGGTGTGGGTTGACGTCGCTGCGCGCACCCTGATCGCCCCCGAAGACTTGCCCATCGGCGTGGCCACGGCAGCGATTGGCGGGCTGTTTTTTATCGGGTTGATGCGCAAGCGCTAGAGTCAGAGTTCATCCCTTTCACCCTCATACCAAAACTTGCCGACTTGCGGCTCGGACAGCGCTTCGCCCCCGTTCCACTCTGCACCCAATACGCCCACGCGCATCCAGAAAGCATCGGCGACCAATACGGACAGGCTGCCTTGAGCGCGCAATTGACTGACCAGCACACTAGGGTCTGGTGCATCACCAGGACTGAGCAAGGTGGTTTCAGCCTGCGTGAACGCCGGTACATATTTGAGCAGGGCGCCGCCCCGGCTGGACAGGTAGCAACTCTTGGCATAGGGCGCATTACTCCGGATCACCGCCAGATAGCCGCGCAGGTCATCCTTGGAGACGAAGTGGGTCAGCAATTTTTGCTCTCTCGGCTCACGGCTGACAGTCGACGGTATCGCTTTGTAGAACGCGTGCACGGCGGCGATCTTGTAGGTGCTCAGGACATTACCGGCGGGGACATCGAACCCGGCATGATCGATCCAAAACAGCAGCTCTCGGGTACTCGTACCTCCCGTGCCCCGGTCCTCCACCGGGTCAATCGCGACATAGCCCTGGATTTGATCCGGCATCAATACCGCGCCCAAATATTGCTTGTCCTGGAAAGGGGCCACCAAGCCTTGGGCATAACGCGCCGCATCGTCGGGATAAAGAAACAACGGCCCACAGAACGAATGAAAATGCGGGTCATCGGCAAACGCATGGGGGGCTTTTTTCGGTGTCCATTGCGCCATCACCCGCTCTTTCCTGCCCCAGACTACACTGGTCACCCGTATTTCCAGTTCGCCCATGGCGGCCAAGCGGCGCACATATTCGCGCACCTTGAGGGTACCGTTTAACAATTGGGAGCGTTCCAAGACCGCATTCTTCGTCCAGTCGTATAACTGCGCCGTCTTTTGAACCAGGTATTTAAGTAATGCCCCGTCGCCACACATCAGGTACAACGGCAGAGCCTTGCCGTTGCTTGCGTAGATGAGAAAGTTCAACGCTTTGCCAATGTCTTGAGGGGGGAAAAAGCTATGCGCCATTTCATCGCCGGCCGGGGCAATCGCCACCGTCGAAGCACAGAGGTACATGCCCTCCAGCACATAACCTTGGGGCAACTGGCCGTTGATAAAAACCCGCCTGAAATCGTCAAATTTCTCCCTGACAAGTGGCAGGGTCGTCATGTACAGCGACTTTTTCACGGTTTTGAGTACGTAACCGAACGATACGTCAGTTTGCGACTTCGCCATACGCTGGGCGTAGCGGACGGCATCGAACGCCCGGGTAAAGATCGGGCCACAGGCTGAGTCGAACAATACCTGGCGAATATCCCCGGGGTTGGGCGTAGCGTTAGACGTCGCAAACTCTCCCGTTATCTGTCTGGCCTGCCCCCATAAACGATCATTTTTCACCACACTCAGCTTACCCGCCTTCGCCACCAACGTGACGAACTCCAGCGGCGTGAGAACCCCGCTGCGGATTTGCTGTTCGATGAGGTTGCCAACGTAGTCGTCTTTGGCCAGGCTCTGTACCTCCAGACGGTTTTTAAGCGAGTTCTCCGCAATGGAGTTCGAGAGTTGATAACTCAGGATCGAACCATTAGCGCCGAACACATACTCACCCATGATGTCGGCATCCCGGTTCAACAAACTCGCCAGCACCCTGCTCGGAATCATGCTTTTGTAGATGGCTTTCTGAGTGCTGGACAGCAGCAGCGGCACCTCTTGATCCAGCAGAGTCCGATAGCGCGCCACAATCGTGCTGCCTCCCGGATAAAGTCCTGTTGAAACCGCGTGGTCAGGGTAGATCCAATTTAAAGCAAGCCCCTGGGGCGGTATGGCCAATGGCTCCGTTGCGGCATATAACCCGCTGACCAGCTTGAGAATTACCCCGCCATAAGTGCGGCGATGTCCGTTGCCCGTCAATGTTGCTATGTGGCGGGCCGCGTCATCGGGGCTGGCGAAGGCGGGGCTTAAATGTCGCGGCATCAAGGTTGCGTAACTGGTCCAGGTATTACTGACCAACCCGGCTTTATCCCAGAGCTGGCTGATACGGACCACTTGAAGCTGCCCCCTCAGCGACCACTCCCTGACGAATTCAACGGGCCTCTTAATCCCGGAATCCAACGCTCGTTGTGCGTCACCCAACAACGTATCCGCCGTACCGCCGGACGTTACGTCAATCGGTGAGGGCCTATAGCGCAACAGCGCACCATCATGCGTTGAAAAATAAATCGGCAGGCTATCGGCACTCCCACCCCTGGCTTCATAGATAGCGGCGTACAGAACATCAGGCTGGACAAAAAACCGAGCCAGCCATTCGTTCGAAGGTCTCAGCCTTTTACGCAGCCATTGCTGCGAGCGAAACAGCCCATGCAGTTCAAAACCATCTGGGAGCTGGTACTGGTCTTGAGTAATGCGTTTAAACACAAGGTAGCGATTGAACAGCTCATCCGTACGGGTGGCACCGACCACCTCGCTCGCAATGTACTGGTCCTTGTCCTTGTGTTTGAGGATAAATGCATAGCACGCCTCCTCGGGAAAATGACGCCCATGCACCCGCCCATGAAGGTCACTGGCCGCATCATCGGCACTGGTAAACACCGCGCCGTAGGTGACGTAGTCAAGCGGGCCGGATCTTGGGGCGTAGTTGTAATTGGCCGACCAGTCGCGGTAGACCACCGAGCGCGGCCCCCAAAGCCGGTTGCCCTGAATGATCTTCAAATCCCCCGTCTCGGCCACTCGCCACACCCAATCGGCGGGCTTGATGTCCCCTCTGTCAAGTCGCGCCTGAAAGCTGTTATCCCCGGCTTGAGGGCTGAGATTAGCCAGGAGCGTTGTTTCCGCAGAAGACTTGTTTGGGGTGTATTCCAATAAACAATTCGGTGCCGCCGAGAGATAGGCCACTCGCCCGGCCGGGATGATGGCGTACATTTCATTGCAGGAGAACACCTGCTGATTGATCAGCGCCTCGTCCCGTGTCCAGCCGCGCCGCAGGATCGGAACAGGGTCGGCCATGGACAATTCGAGATGAGAGCCGTATCGCCCGTGCAACACATAAGGTTCCGGCGGGATCAGCGGGCCGTGGTTACTGGAAGGGAAAAACAGCGTGTACAAAAATGGATTTTCGCGGCTTTCTATAGGCTCGGTAATCACAAAGCGACCGTCTTCGCCCTTGAGCACGTAACCCCCATAGTAACGATCGCGTCGACTACCGACTTGCTCATGGGCATACACCGCCGCATCGCGTGCAGAGAGAAACGAACGGCTCAGTGTCGCCGTGTAGAACGACACCAGCAGACGGTTATCCACTGGT
This sequence comes from Pseudomonas sp. 58 R 3, assembly GCF_900006605.1. NCBI lineage: Bacteria > Pseudomonadati > Pseudomonadota > Gammaproteobacteria > Pseudomonadales > Pseudomonadaceae > Pseudomonas > Pseudomonas sp. 58 R 3. The sequence continues at coordinate 97,049 of NZ_CVTT01000061.1, forward strand.
CCCACGTATCGCCACAAGCCGCCCGCCTCGACCACCGACAGCGCGGTCGCGCTAATAACCCGACGTACATAAGTCCGCGGGCTTAGCGTGCCATCGAGCAGGCCGGCTTGCGCACCGTTATCGTGCAGCTCGCCGGTGCTGGATTCCTGCACCAGCTCGGAGGTGGCCGTGGCCTCGGGCACTTTAAGTGCCAGCAGCGCTGAATCAGAGGCCTGCATGTACAAGGTCAAGCCACGGGTGCGGTGCTGGATGGCCAGAGTCGCCCGTGCCTGGCGGGCGGCGGCGACCACCTGCGACGGCGTAAAGAAGGCACTGGCCAACCAGGTTTCCCGAGCGGCAATTTCGTTGGTTTCATACCAACTGCTGAAGTAGATAGCCTCCAGCCGGTACTGGGAAGGTAGCCGCACCCCGCCATCCTGGCGTTTTGGAAACAGCACGGAGGGCGAAAACAGGGGAACACTTCTGGGCAGTGCCAACGTCGCCGCATAGATATTCTCTTGCCTATGTTTGAGTACAACCCCGAACTTAGTGCCAATGTTCTCGGGACCGGCAAGTACAAGCGCACGCATCACGGCATGCTCAGGCCGCGAGTAGGCTTCGGTGAAAAAGGGTTGCTGCTGCTGTGCTGTCGCGGGCGTCCTGATGCGCCAGCCCTTGGAGATAAGTCCACGAACGCCACCCCAAACCGGGTTGGGGATCACCACCGACAGCTCGCCGGCTTCGGCCAGTTTCCAGACAACCTTGGACTCGAAATCACTGGAGGTCTTGTCCTCCACGCCATGCAGCTCCTGGTAATACGCGCTTTCGAGCGCCGAGCCGCTGCTGACGTATTTGATCAGTGCGTCATCCGGTCCTGAGAGATAGTGAGCCCTGGCGAAAGCCCGGTTTCGGATGCTGAAGCGTAGGTCCGGCCTTGAATAGAAGTTGCCACGCAGCAGCAACTGATCATCACTGTCGTCGGGGTAGTTGATCCTTGCTTGCGCGATATTAGTGACGGGATGGGAGTGGTAGAACGCCTCGGCGCTGTAATCATCAGGGGCGATGAAGTTACCGTCGCTGTCCCTGGCCAAGAGGAGCCCATGTTCGAACACCGCTCGGCGGTCCGGTATCGGATGGGTGGCATAGTAGCGATAACCCCGTTTGAGTATGACTCCGCCATATTCGAGGTCGCGGCGCGTGCCAATCACCTCGTGCGCCCAGCGGGCAGCGTCGTCGGCAGTGATAAAAGCCGGGCTCAATTGCGGCTCGGGAATTTTGGAAAAAGGCCGCCACATTTTGTCCACAGCACCTTTCTTGTCCCAAATATCGCTGGTGCGCTCCACACTCAATTGGCCCGCCTCGGCCACCTGTTTTACCAACCCCTGTGGCAGCAGTGTTCCCGCCTGCAGCAGCGACTGTATGCCGTTATCCGTGACGCTACCGTCCGCCGCCTGAGCGAAAAGTTGAGACTCGGCGTCGGAGCCAGAAAAGCCATAGCGTAAAACGGCTGCGTCACTTGTGCGGATGTACAACGAACCGGCAGCGGCAACAGATAGCGTCTTGGATAACCTGCGGTAACCAGCGATGTGCGTTGCCAAGTCCAGCGGGCTGATAAAACACTGGTACAGCCAGGCTTGCATAGGCGGGAAAGGCTCGGGTACAGGACTTGAATCAACGTACATGCCGTGCAGTTCCCATCCGGCCGGCAGTACCGGCAACGCATCACCGGCCAGCCACCCCAGCACCTGCGCAGGCTCCGGCTGAGAAACCGCATACTCAGCCCGGCCTTCGCCTTGCGCCTTGATCACGATGCCGATTTGGCGTGCGGGCGCGGCAACGGGTTCACAAACGTTAATCGCAGCCTGAACTTCGGTGAATACGCCGGTAAACAAAGGCTGAGGGGTTGGCGCACCGCTGCTGAAGGGTTGGAACACCACCCAATCTGCGGGCACGTCGCCTGCTGAGCCGCCCCACAGTGCCGTGGGAACAATCAGGCTCAAGGTACCCAGCGTCGAGAGTTTTTTGACAAAAGTGCTGAACGGACCAAACAGGGCAACTTTGTTATTGCGGGGCCTTCCTGCTTTTATCCAGAGCGCAAAGCTGCGCTCTTCAACGGAGCCACTTGAAGCGTATCGGATCAGCGAGCCGTCGGGGCCGGACAAATACGCGGCCGGGAAGAAATCTCGGTTATTAACCCCATGCCAAAAGTCGCCATCGGAAAAAAAACTCAAAAACGCTTTGACCGTCTTACTATCAAAGTTCGGATTGGCCTTCTGAGTCAGCTCATGGTCCGCAGGATGCGAATGGTAGGAGGCCACACAGGTGTAACCCTTGGGTTGCTCAAATTGGCCATCGGCGCTGACCGTCAGTACCTCGCGCAGATCAAACTGCAACCCCTTGCCGGGCACAGGCTCGGTAGCATGATACCTGCCCGTATATTTCCTCAAAATAACCCCGCCGTACTCCTTGTCTCTGCGCGCACCTATTTTTTTGTGCGCCCAATAAGCGGCGTCGGCTTCGTTAATGAATCCTGGGCTGACGGCGGGTAAACGGGTAGTCCCTCGGTTTGAACTGGCTGCGCGCTCCTCGCGCGACAAATTGATGGTCATGGCAACGTCCCTGAATAGTGAGAACCGCCTCAGTGCCCAAGGACTCTTGGGCACAGGGTTCTGATGCCATTCTCAACAGGTCACCCATCACCCAAGAGGTGAATAGTTAGTCATGGACTTGAGCAGAACAGGCCGCGCCTCAGGAACGATTGGTTTTGCGTAACTCACGCAACACACATTGGTTGAGCGTTCATCCCGGAACATCCCTGCACAGCGTTTGCGCTGCCTATCTAACGCTTCGCCCTGTTTTAGCGCCACACCCGCACCTGACGGCAATTGCAGCGCCAAGCTGGTGCACCCCCGTGCCAATGTCCGCAACAACCACTCACCGGCATCGGTGTTTGCCGCCGCAGGCACAGCCTTTGCAAAGACCTGCGTATCTGCCCCACAACACTTTCGGTTTACGGAGATCGCACCATGAAGCGTCGTAGCTTGATCAAGGCTTTCACTTTGTCGGCATCCATTGCCGCCATGGGTTTGACCTGGACCGTCCAGGCCGCCGAGACCATCAAGGTCGGCATCCTGCACTCGCTGTCCGGGACCATGGCGATCTCCGAAACTTCGCTTAAAGACATGGCCTTGATGACCATCGACGAGATCAACGCCAAGGGCGGTGTGAACGGCAAGATGCTGGAGCCGGTGGTGGTGGACCCGGCGTCGAACTGGCCGCTGTTTGCCGAAAAAGGTCGCCAGCTGCTGACCCAGGACAAGGTGGCCGTGGTGTTCGGCTGCTGGACGTCGGTGTCGCGTAAATCGGTACTGCCGGTGTTCGAAGAACTCAACGGCCTGCTGTTCTACCCGGTGCAGTACGAAGGTGAAGAGATGTCGCCGAACGTGTTCTATACCGGTGCGGCGCCGAACCAGCAGGCGATCCCGGCCGTGGAATACCTGATGAGCGAAGAAGGTGGCGGCGCCAAGCGCTTCTTCCTGCTCGGCACCGACTATGTGTACCCGCGCACCACCAACAAGATTCTGCGCTCGTTCCTGCACTCCAAAGGCGTAGCCGATAAAGATATCGAAGAGGTCTACACCCCGTTCGGCCACAGCGACTACCAGACCATCGTCGCCAACATCAAAAAGTTCTCGGCCGGCGGCAAAACCGCAGTGATCTCCACCGTCAATGGCGACTCCAACGTGCCGTTCTACAAGGAGCTGGCCAACCAGGGCTTGAAGGCCACCGACGTGCCGGTAGTGGCGTTCTCCGTGGGTGAAGAAGAACTGCGCGGCATCGACACCAAGCCGCTGGTGGGCAACCTCGCGGCCTGGAACTACTTCCAGTCCGTGGAGAACCCGGTGAACAAGAAGTTCGTTGCGGACTGGAAGGCCTACGCCAAGGCGCACAACCTGCCGGGCGCGGACAAAGCCGTGACCAACGACCCGATGGAAGCCACCTACGTGGGCATCCATATGTGGGCCCAAGCGGTTGAGAAAGCCAAGTCCACCGACGTCGACAAAGTGCGCGAAGCCATGGCCGGCCAGACCTTCGCCGCGCCGTCGGGCTTCACCCTGACCATGGACAAGACCAACCACCACCTGCACAAGCCGGTGATGATCGGCGAGATCCAGGCCGACGGGCAGTTCTCGGTGGTATGGCAGACCGAAAAACCGATCCGCGCCCAGCCGTGGAGCCCGTTCATTCCGGGCAACGACAAGAAGCCGGACTATGCCGTGAAGAGCAACTGATCCGCTGATCGTTCCCACGCTCCGCGTGGGAATGCATCCCGTGACGCTCTGCGTCACAACGCGGACGCAGAGCGTCCAAGGCGGCATTCCCACGCAGAGCGTGGGAACGATCTATAGGAAACCTTTATGCCCACTGCCCTTTACCGCCTCATCCTCGCCGCCCTGCTGTTGCTGCCCTTTGCCGCACACGCCAGCGACGCCGAAGACTTCATCAACGCCAACCCGATGCAACAAGCCAAGCTGCTCCAGGACTGGGCTGCCCAGCCCGACCCGGCGCGCATCGAGCTGGTGGACGCGCTGCAACAAGGCCAACTGAACGTCAACGGTGAAACCAAAACCCTACGCCTGAACAACCGCCTGCGCGGCCTGATCGATAACGTGCAAGCCAGCCAGCAACTGCTCGCCGCCGACCCCAAGGTGCGCCTGGCCGCAGCACAAACCCTGCAGAAAAGCGCACAACCTGCGCAGCTCAAATTCCTTGACCAGCAAGTGGCCGCCGAGACCAATGAGGCCGTGCACACCGCGTTGAGCCTCGCCCTGGCCAACCTGCAACTGGTCGACCCCGACCCGGTCATTCGCCTCGCCGCCGTGCGCCTGTTGGGCGGCACCGGCGACCCGCTGGCACGCACACGCCTTGAGGCGCTGCTGGCGCCCGGTGTCGAAACCGACGCCGCCGTACACACCGCCGCCGAGACCAGCCTGGCCCAGGTCAAACGCAAATTGATGTTCGGCGAGATCCTCGGCCAGGCCTTCAGCGGCATGTCTCTGGGTTCGATCCTGTTGCTCGCGGCCCTGGGCCTGGCGATCACCTTCGGCCTGCTGGGCGTGATCAACATGGCCCACGGCGAGATGCTGATGCTCGGCGCCTACTCCACCTACGTCGTGCAACTGATGATGCAGCGCTACGTGCCGGCAGCCATCGAGTTCTACCCGTTGATTGCACTGCCGGTGGCGTTTTTTGTCACGGCAGCCATCGGCATGGCACTGGAGCGCACGGTGATTCGCCACCTCTACGGGCGACCACTGGAAACCCTGCTGGCCACCTGGGGCATCAGCCTGATGCTGATCCAGCTGGTGCGCCTGGTGTTCGGTGCGCAGAACGTCGAAGTGTCCAACCCGCAATGGCTGTCCGGCGGCATTCAAGTGCTGCCCAACCTGGTGCTGCCGTACAACCGCATCGTGATCATCGCCTTCGCGTTGTGCGTGGTGGTGCTGACCTGGCTGCTGCTGAACAAGACGCGCCTGGGCCTCAACGTGCGCGCCGTCACCCAGAACCGCAACATGGCCGCCTGCTGCGGCGTGCCCACCGGGCGTGTGGACATGCTCGCCTTTGGCCTCGGTTCCGGCATCGCCGGGTTGGGCGGCGTGGCGCTGAGCCAGATCGGCAACGTCGGCCCGGACCTGGGCCAGAGCTACATCATCGACTCGTTCCTGGTGGTGGTGCTCGGCGGCGTCGGCCAGTTGGCCGGTAGCGTGATGGCCGCCTTTGGGCTGGGCATCGCCAACAAGATTCTTGAACCGCAGATCGGCGCCGTGCTCGGCAAGATCCTGATCCTCGCGCTGATCATTCTGTTTATCCAGAAACGCCCGCAAGGACTCTTTGCACTGAAAGGACGGGTGATCGACTGATGAACCAGCCATTGATGCTTACCGCCGCGCAAAAGGCCGGCCCCAAGGTCACGATAGCGGTGGGCGCGGTCATTTTGATCCTGCTGCTGGCGCTGCCGTTGTGCTCGCTGCTGGCGCCGGAAAATCCGTTTCACGTCTCGGCCTACACCTTGACGCTGGTGGGCAAGATCCTCTGCTACGCCATCGTCGCCCTCGCGCTGGACCTGGTGTGGGGTTACGCGGGGATGTTATCCCTCGGCCACGGTTTGTTCTTTGCCCTCGGCGGTTATGCGATGGGCATGTACTTGATGCGCCAGGCGTCCGGCGATGAGCTGCCGGCGTTCATGACCTTTCTGTCGTGGACCGAATTGCCGTGGTACTGGGTCGGCACCGAACACTTCCTGTGGGCCATGTGCCTGGTGGTCTTGGCGCCCGGTTTGCTGGCCTTGGTGTTCGGGTTCTTCGCCTTTCGTTCGCGGATCAAGGGCGTGTATTTTTCGATCATGACCCAGGCGCTGACCTTTGCCGGGATGCTGCTGTTTTTTCGCAATGAAACCGGGTTTGGCGGCAATAACGGCTTCACAAACTTTCGCAGCATCCTGGGCTTTGGCATCACCGAGCCGGGCACCCGGGCCGTGCTGTTTGTGGCCACCGTATTGTTGCTGGTCGCCAGCTTGTACACCGGCTGGCGTTTGGCGCAGAGCAAGTTCGGCCGCGTGCTCACGGCGTTGCGTGACGCCGAGAACCGCCTGATGTTCTGCGGCTACGACCCGCGCGGTTTCAAGCTGTTTGTGTGGGTGTTGAGTGCAGTGCTGTGTGGGTTGGCAGGCGCGTTGTATGTGCCGCAAGTGGGCATCATCAACCCCAGCGAAATGTCGCCGACCAACTCCATCGAAGCCGCCGTGTGGGTGGCCCTGGGCGGGCGCGGCACCTTGATCGGGCCGCTGCTGGGCGCCGGCGTGGTCAATGGCATGAAGAGCTGGTTCACCGTGGCCTTCCCGGAATACTGGCTGTTCTTCCTTGGGGCGCTGTTCATCATCGTCACCCTGTACCTGCCCAAGGGCATCATCGGCCTGCTGAAGAAATGAGGAACGTCATGCTTGAACCTATTTTCGACGCAGGCAGCGGCCGCGATGCCATCGGCATTGGCCAGGCCGCCGGCAAGGGCCTGAACACACGCCACGGCACCATCCTGACCCTGGAAGACATCAGCGTCAGCTTCGATGGTTTCAAGGCGCTCAATGACTTGAACCTGTACATCGGCGTCGGCGAATTGCGCTGCATCATCGGCCCCAACGGCGCGGGCAAGACCACGCTGATGGACGTGATCACCGGCAAGACCCGCCCCAGCCATGGCAAGGCCTGGTTTGGTGAAACCCTGGACCTGACCAGCATGAGCGAAGTGCAGATCGCCCAGGCCGGCATCGGCCGCAAGTTCCAGAAGCCCACGGTATTCGAAGCCCTGAGCGTGTTTGAAAACCTCGAGCTGGCGCAGAAGACCGACAAGTCCGTGTGGGCCAGCCTGCGCGCGCGTCTGAGCGGTGAGCAGAAAGACCGCATCGAGGAAGTGCTCGATACCATCCGCCTGACCACCTCGGCACAACGCGCGGCGGGGTTGTTGTCCCACGGGCAGAAGCAGTTCCTGGAAATCGGCATGTTGTTGATGCAAGACCCGCAATTGTTGCTGCTGGACGAACCGGTGGCGGGCATGACCGACGCCGAAACCGAGTTCACCGCCGAGCTGTTCAAGCGCCTGGCGGGCAAGCATTCGCTGATGGTGGTGGAACACGACATGGGCTTCGTCGGTTCGATTGCCGACCACGTGACCGTGTTGCACCAGGGCAGCGTGCTGGCCGAAGGGTCGCTTGCACAGGTGCAGGAAAACGAGCGCGTCATCGAGGTTTACCTCGGTCGCTGACGCTGACGCGAACTGATCGTTCCCACGCTCCGCGTGGGAATGCATTCGGTGACGCTCCGCGTCACACAGCGGACGCAGAGCGTCCAGTGCAGCATTCCCACGCAGAGCGTGGGAACGATCAATTGAGGAGGTTTTGAACATGCTGCAAGTCGACAAGCTGCACCAGTACTACGGCGGTAGCCACATCCTGCGCGGGCTCTCATTCGACGTGAAGATCGGCGAAGTCACCTGCCTGCTCGGCCGTAACGGCGTGGGCAAGACCACCTTGCTCAAATGCCTGATGGGTTTGCTGCCGGCCAAAGACGGCGCGGTGAATTGGGAAGGCAAGGCCATCACCGGCTTCAAGCCGCACCAGCGCGTACACGCGGGCATCGCCTATGTGCCCCAGGGTCGGGAGATTTTCGGACGGCTGACGGTGGAAGAAAACCTGTTGATGGGGCTCTCGCGCTTCCCAGGCTCCGAAGCCAAGGAAGTCCCGGCGTTTATCTACGAACTGTTCCCCGTATTGCTGCAGATGAAACATCGGCGCGGTGGCGACTTGTCCGGCGGTCAACAGCAGCAGTTGGCAATTGGCCGCGCACTGGCCAGCCGCCCGCGCCTGTTGATTCTCGACGAGCCTACCGAGGGCATCCAGCCGTCCGTCATCAAAGAGATCGGTGCGGTGATCAAAAAGCTCGCGGCACGCGGTGATATGGCGATCCTCTTGGTGGAACAGTTCTACGATTTTGCCGCCGAACTGGCCGACCAATACCTGGTGATGTCACGCGGTGAAATTGTGCAGCAGGGCCGCGGTGAAAATATGGAAAGCGAAGGTGTACGCGGGCTGGTTACGATTTAATCTGTAGCGTCCTGACGATAAGCCCGAAAATATGAACCTGCCCGTTACTCCTGCCCTGTTCACCCCCAGCTGGCATGCCGAGCTGGAACTCGGCTACGCGCGTTTCGGCGACACCACGCGCCCGGTGATGCGCCGCCACCTTGGCCCGCTGCGGGTGCAAAAGCACCTGTACGCCGAAGGCCCCGAGGTGTGCCAGCACATCATCGTGCACCCGCCCGGCGGGATTGCCGGTGGCGACCGCCTGGACATCCGCGCCCATGTGGCCAATGGCGCCTGGGCGCAACTGACCAGCCCCGGCGCAGCCAAGTGGTATCGCGCCAGCGGCCCTGCGTTTCAACAGCTCGAATTGACCGTAGAGGCCGGTGCGACCCTGGAATGGCTGCCCCAGGAAACCATCGTGTTCAGCGCCGCCCAGGCCGAACTCAGCACGCGCATTGATCTACACGGCGATGCCCGGCTGTTTTACTGGGACGTGGTGGCCCTCGGCCGCCCGGCCAGTGGCGAGCGTTTCGACCTGGGCCACTTTCAATCGCACCTGGATATTCGCCGCGACGGCCAGTTGCTCTGGCATGAGCGCCAGCGCATTGTAGGCGCCGACGGTTTGCTCGATTCGCCCATCGGGCTGGATGGGCAGCCGGTGTTTGCGACGTTGCTGCTGACCGGCGATATAGACCCGCAATTATTGGAAGCCTGCCGCGCTCTGCCCCATGCCGTGCGCGGCGACCTGACCCAACTGCCCGGCTTGCTGGTCGCCCGCTGCCTGGCCAGTGAAGCGCTGCTGGCGCGGGGCTGGTTGATTGATTTATGGCGGCTGTTGCGCCCGGCAGTGCTGGGGCGAGAAGCCGTCGCACCACGAATCTGGAGCACATGAAGATCAACATGTGGGAGCGGGCTTGCTCGCGAATGCGGCGTGTCAGTCGGCGCATCGTTAACTGATCTACCGCTTTCGCGAGCAAGCCCGCTCCCACATGTTGACCTCTGATGTAGTTAAGAATGCTTGCTATGAGAGACCTTGAACCATGGATTTGACCCCACGGGAAAAAGACAAACTGCTGATCTTCACCGCCGGCCTGGTGGCCGAGCGCCGCTTGGCGCGCGGCGTGAAGCTCAACTACCCGGAAACCATCGCCTATATCTCGGCCGCGCTGATGGAAGGCGCCCGCGATGGCCGCACCGTGGCCGAGTTGATGCACTTCGGCACCACCTTGCTCAGCCGCGAGCAAGTGATGGAAGGCATCCCGGAAATGATCCCGGATATCCAGGTGGAAGCCACCTTCCCCGATGGCACCAAGCTGGTGACCGTCCACCAGCCAATCGCGTGAGGCCCGGCCATGATTCGTGATGCTACCGAGCAAGACCTGCCGGCGATCCGCGACATCTACAACGATGCGGTACTCAACACCACGGCCATCTGGAACGAACAGCCGGTGGACCTGGCCAACCGCCAGGCCTGGTTCGCGGCACGCCGGTCACAGCAGTATCCGATTCTGGTGGCGGTGGAAAACGATGAAGTCACCGGCTACGCCTCCTTCGGCGACTGGCGCCCTTTCGAGGGTTTTCGCTACAGCGTTGAGCACTCGGTGTACGTGCGCAATGACCAACGCGGCAAAGGCCTCGGCCCGCGCCTGATGCACGCCCTGATCGAACGCGCCGCAACCTGCGGCAAGCACGTGATGGTCGCGGCCATTGAAAGTGGCAACCAGGCGTCGATCCGCCTGCACGAGCGCCTGGGTTTCATCAGCACCGGGCACATGCCGCAAGTGGGCATCAAGTTCGGCCGCTGGCTGGACCTGACCTTTATGCAACTGACATTGAATCCGGGCGCCGAACCGCCCAAGGAGTGAGATCGATGAGCGCTACGCACCTGCGTCGAGTCAATGCTGAAAGTTTTGCCCACTACCGCCTGGGTTTGATTGAACTGTTGCTGGACGCGGTGAAGCACGGCGCTTCTGTCGGTTTTATGGCTGACTTCGATCAAGCCCAGGCCCGCACCTATTTGAGCGGCGTGCAGGCAAGTATCGAAGAGGGCAGCCTGCTGCTGTGGGTGGTGGTGCGCGACGAGCAAGTGATCGCCAGCGTGCAACTGGCGCTGTGCCTGAAAGCCAACGGCCTGAACCGCGCCGAAGTGCAAAAGCTGCTGGTACACAGCAGCGCCCGCCGCCATGGCCTGGGCCAACAGTTGATGAACACCCTGGAACTCGCCGCACGCCAGCACAAGCGCGGCCTGCTGTATCTGGACACCGAGGCCGGCTCCGGCGCCGAAGCCTTTTACCAGTCGCTGCGCTACACCAAGATCGGGGAGCTGCCCGACTACTGCCAAAGCCCGGACGGGCGCTACACCCCGACCGCCATCTACTTCAAGACCCTGGGGCAACCTGCATGATTCCTGGTGAATATCAGATCCAGCCTGGCGACATCGAACTCAACGTCGGCCGGCGCACCGTCACCCTCAGCGTGGCCAACAGCGGCGACCGGCCGATCCAGGTGGGCTCGCATTACCATTTTTTCGAGACCAACGACGCGCTGACCTTTGATCGCCCCGCCAGCCGGGGCATGCGCTTGAATATTCCGGCCGGGACGGCCGTGCGGTTCGAGCCGGGGCAAAGTCGCGACATCGAGTTGGTGGATTTGAGCGGCGGGCGGCGAGTTTTTGGATTTGCCGGGCGGATCATGGGCGACCTCGACTGATCGTTCCCACGCTCCGCGTGGGAACGCCGCCTGGGACGCTCCGCGCCCCGCCCTTAAAGTCGTGACGCAGAGCGTCACCGGATGCAGTCCCACGCAGAGCGTGGGAACGATCAAGGAATACGCACATGAAGATTTCCAGACAAGCCTACGCCGACATGTACGGCCCCACCGTCGGTGACAAGGTGCGCCTGGCCGACACCGACCTGTTCGTCGAAGTCGAACAGGACTTCACCGTCTACGGCGAAGAGGTCAAGTTCGGCGGCGGCAAAGTCATCCGCGACGGCCAGGGCCAAAGCCAACTGCTCGCCCATGAAGTGGTCGACACCTTGATCACCAACGCGCTGATCATCGACCACTGGGGCATAGTCAAAGCCGACGTCGGCCTCAAAAACGGCCGCATTCATGCGATCGGCAAGGCCGGCAACCCGGATATCCAGCCCGGCGTGACCATGGCCATCGGCGCCAGCACCGAGGTGATTGCCGGTGAAGGCATGATCCTCACCGCCGGCGGCATCGACAGCCACGTGCATTTCATTTGCCCGCAGCAGATCGAAGAAGCGCTGACCAGCGGCGTCACCACCATGATCGGCGGCGGCACCGGCCCGGCCACCGGCACCAACGCCACCACCTGCACCTCCGGCCCGTGGCACCTGGCGCGCATGCTGCAAGCCAGCGATTCGTTCCCGATGAACATCGGTTTTACCGGCAAAGGCAATGCCAGCTTACCGGAACCCTTGATCGAGCAGGTCAAGGCCGGCGCCATCGGTTTAAAGCTGCATGAAGACTGGGGCACCACCCCCGCCAGCATCGACAACTGCCTGAACGTGGCCGACCAGTACGACGTGCAGGTAGCGATCCACAGTGACACGCTCAACGAATCCGGCTTCGTCGAAACCACCCTGGCCGCGCTCAAAGGCCGCACCATCCACACCTACCACACCGAAGGCGCCGGTGGCGGCCATGCGCCGGACATCATCAAGGCCTGCGGCTTCGCCAACGTGCTGCCCAGCTCGACCAACCCGACGCGGCCGTTCACGCGCAACACCATCGACGAGCACCTGGACATGCTGATGGTCTGCCATCACCTGGACCCGAGCATTGCCGAAGACGTGGCCTTCGCCGAAAGCCGCATCCGCCGCGAGACCATCGCCGCCGAAGACATCCTGCACGACCTCGGCGCCTTTTCGATGATCAGCTCCGACAGTCAGGCCATGGGCCGTGTCGGCGAAGTGATCACGCGCACCTGGCAGACCGCCGACAAGATGAAAAAGCAGCGTGGCGCCCTGCCCGGCGACGGCCCCGGCAACGATAACTTCCGCGCCAAGCGCTACATCGCCAAGTACACCATCAACCCGGCGATCACTCACGGCGTCAGCCATATTGTCGGTTCGATTGAAGTGGGCAAGTGGGCTGATCTGGTGCTGTGGCGTCCGGCGTTCTTCGGCATCAAACCGACCTTGATCCTCAAGGGCGGCGCCATTGCTTCAAGCCTGATGGGTGACGCCAACGCCTCGATCCCCACGCCGCAACCGGTGCACTACCGCCCCATGTTCGCCAGCTTCGGCAGCTCGCTGCACGCCACCAGCCTGACCTTTATCAGCCAGGCCGCCCAAGACGCAGGCGTGCCCGAGGCGCTGGGGCTGAAGAAGCAGATTGCGGTGGTCAAGGGCTGTCGCGATGTGCAGAAAACCGACCTGATCCACAACGATTACCTGCCGCAGATCGAGGTTGACCCACAGACTTATCAGGTCAAGGCCGACGGCCAGTTGTTGTGGTGCGAACCGGCGGATGTATTGCCCATGGCCCAGCGCTACTTTTTGTTTTAACCCAGGCAAGCGTGCCGACGCCCCGGGTTATCTTGCGTTCCGGGGCGTGCGGTGCATTACCGGTCTACGTAGGCTGCCCGCTCAGAAGTGCTCGCGGGGGTCGAACGCGGCTTTTTCCGCCAGGGCTTGCCACAACGCCTTGACCTCATCGTCTGCCGCCTTGGGCATCACGGCTTTGAGCTGGATAAACAGATAACCGCGTTGCCCGGCCTTGTTCAGCAAGCCGTGGCCCTTGGCGCGCATGCGTTGGCCGTTCTGGCTGCCGGCCGGCACCTTGAGGTTGATCTTGCCGGTAAGGGTCGGCACTGCGACTTCCGCGCCCAACGCCAGCTCCCACGGGGCCAGCGGCAGGTTAATGATCAGGTTTTCGCCATCGACTTCGAACTTGGCGTGCGACGCAAACTTGATGATCAGGTACAGATCGCCATTGGCACCGCCGCCGACGCCCGGTGCCCCCTGGCCCTTGAGCCGGATACGCTCGCCATCGGCCACACCGGCCGGAATCTTCACATTCAGGCTTTTGACGGTGTTGCTGACATGCCGGCCGGAGGCGTCGTACTGCGGCACCTGAAAGCTGATCTGCTTGGATTCGGTGGACAGCGTTTCTTCAAGCGACACCGACAGCTGCATCTCCACGTCCTGGCCCTTGCGCCCGGTAGGACGGCGCTGGCCGCCACCAAAAGCATCGCCGCGCGCGCCGAAGATCGAACTGAAGAAGTCCGAGAAATCACCCGCGTCCTGGCCACCGCCAAAACCGCCACGGCTCTGCCAGCCCGGCGGCCCCTGGAACGGCTGGCCATGCTGGCCATATTTGCGCAGCTCATCGTACTCGGCGCGCTTGTCGGCGCTTTTGAGCGCTTCGTAGGCTTCGGACGCGTCTTTGAATTTCTCTTCGGCGTCCTTTTCCTTGCTCACGTCCGGGTGATACTTGCGTGCGAGCTTGCGATAGGCGGCCTTGATTTCCTTGTCATCGGCGCTCGGCTCGACACCCAGAATCTTGTAATAGTCTTTGAAATCCATCGGCGGTTCACCATCCTTAATCGAGATCGCACAGCCCGGGGCACAACGTGCGCTGCTTTGCACATGTTGAGTGGTGTGGCCTGGGGGTGCGTCAAAGTGTTATCGGCGCTAGCCGTATGCAACAGATGTGGGGGCAAATACCCAACTTTCAAGCACGATTTAGCGGATAGTCGGCCTACGCATCCGCCCTCGAGTGGCATACACTGCGCGGCCGTTTTTTAACCGGAACCTGGAAGACATGAACAACACATCCCCAGCCCGTGCCTGCGGCATCGACTTCGGCACGTCCAACTCCACCGTCGGCTGGATCCGCCCCGGCGAGGAGACGCTTATCGCGCTGGAGGACGACAAGATCACGTTGCCGTCGGTGGTGTTCTTCAACTTCGAGGAGCGCCGCCCGGTGTACGGTCGCCTGGCGCTGCACGAATACCTGGAGAACTACGAAGGCCGGCTGATGCGCTCGCTCAAGAGCCTGCTGGGTTCCAAGCTGATCAAGCACGACACCAGCGTGCTCGGCACGGCCATGCCGTTCACCGACCTGCTGGCGCTGTTTATCGGCCAGCTCAAGAGCCGCGCCGAAGCCAACGCCGGTCGCGAGTTCGAAGAAGTGGTGCTGGGCCGCCCGGTGTTCTTCGTCGATGACGACCCCATGGCCGACCAGGAAGCGGAAAACACCCTGGTGGATGTGGCGCGCAAGATCGGTTTCAAGGACATCTCGTTCCAGTACGAGCCGATCGCGGCCGCGTTTGACTACGAGTCGACCATCGAGAAAGAAGAGCTGGTACTGATCGTCGACATCGGCGGCGGTACTTCAGACTTCTCGCTGGTGCGCCTGTCGCCGGACCGCCGTCATAACGACAACCGCCAGAGCGACATCCTCGCCACCGGCGGCGTGCACATCGGCGGCACCGACTTCGACAAACAGCTAAGCCTGCAAGGCATGATGCCGTTGTTCGGCTACGGCAGCCGCATGAAAAGCGGCGCCTACATGCCCACCAGCCACCACATGAACCTGGCCACCTGGCACACCATCAACTCGGTGTATTCGCAAAAATCCCAGCTGGCCCTGGGCAGCATGCGCTACGACATCGAAGACACCGGCGGCATCGACCGCCTGTTCAAGCTGATCGAACAGCGCGCCGGGCACTGGCTGGCCATGGAAGTGGAAGAAACCAAGATCCAGCTGACCCACGAAGACAACCGCCACGTGGCCCTGGACCGCATCGAAAAAGGCCTGAGCGTCGACCTCAGCCGAGCATTGTTCGAGTCGTCCATCGACGCGTTGCTGGAGCGTGTGCGCAACAGCGTCACGCAACTGCTTAACGATGCCTCGGTGAGCGTGGCCCAGGTGGACACGGTGTTCTTCACCGGCGGCTCCAGCGGCATTCCGGCACTGCGCCACAGCATCTCGGCGATGCTGCCGAATGCACGGCATGTGGAAGGCAATATCTTCGGCAGTATCGGCAGCGGTCTGGCGATTGAGGCGAGCAAGCGTTACGGCGCAATGGAGTAGATCGTTCCCACGCTCCGCGTGGGAATGCATCCTGTGACGCTCCGCGTCACGACTTCAACAGCGGACGCAGAGCGTCCAGGGCAGCATTCCCACGCAGAGCGTGGGAACGAGCTAACGGGCCAGTTAAACCATCCCCGCCAGCTTCAACTCACTCTTTAAATACGCATAATAAATCGGCCCCGCCACCACACCCGGCAGGCCGAACGCGGCTTCAAACACCAGCATCGCCAGCAGCAACTCCCAGGATTTGGCACTGATCTGCCCGCCGACAATGCGCGCGTTGAGGAAGTACTCGACCTTGTGGATCACGATCAAGTAGCCCAACGCCGCCACCGCCACCCAGATCGACAGCGACAGCGCGACGATGGTGATCAGGGTGTTGGAGATCAGGTTGCCGATCACCGGCAGCAGGCCGACCAGGAAGGTCAGCACGATCAGGGTTTTGGTCAGCGGCAGGTGGATACCGCACAGCGGCAACACGACGGCGAGAAAAATCGCAGTGAAGGCCGTATTGAGCGCCGCAATCTTGATCTGGGCGAAGACGATATTGCGAAACGCCTGGACCAGCAGGTGCAGGCGGTCGAACAGCGCGGCGGCCAGGGGTTTGCGTTTGGTCAGGTCGGGCACGCGTTGCAGGGCAATGATGGCGCCGAGCACCATGCCGATCAGCAGGGTGACGAACATGTGGGCGGCGTCTTTACCGACCAGTTGCAGCTCGCTCAGGTGTTTGCTCAGCCAATCGCCGATGGCCACGCGGAACTCTGCGGCACTGGCGGGCAGGTAGGCGTCGACGAACGGCGGCAGTTGCCCGCGCGCGCGGTCGACCACGCCCATGAATTTGTCCAGGGAAGCCCCGGGATTTTCCGCCTCGTGGAGCAGGAAACTGATAGCGCCGGCAAAGATCAGGGTCAGCACGCTGACGATCAAGGTGCCCAGCAAGGCCACCGCCAGCCAACGCGCACGCCGGCCTTCGATCAACCGCTGGAACTGCGGGGTAAGCATGTTGACCAGTTCATAAACCAACAGGCCGGCCAGCAGGCTGGGCAGGAGCTTGAGTGGCAGCACCAGCAGGAGCCCGCCGAAAATGATGATGCAACTGACCAGCAACAACACGTGACGCTGAGAAAACGTTGGCATACAGCCTCAAAACGAACGGCGCTAAAGGATGGGCAGTCTGCCAGCCTTGAGGGAATCAAGCGAGAGGTCTGAATGGCGAACACCGGCAGTGTGGGAGCGGGCTTGCTCGCGAAAGCGGTGGATCAGTCAGTACATCTGAAACTGACACACCGCTTTCGCGAGCAAGCCCGCTCCCACAGGAGATAGGCGCTATCAGTTGCCTTTGAGGCAGGTGCTCATAAAGGTTTTACGCGCATCGCCAGCCAACGCCTTGGTTTTCGCCGTGGCATTGCAGTCTTTCATTTTCTGCTGCTGCGGAGTCAGGGTCTTGGCATCGTTGGCGGCCGGCGCCGACAGGCAGGTCTTCATAAAAGCCTTGCGGTCATCGCCCTTGAGCGTCTTGGTGGAGGCTTGGGCATTGCAGGTGGTCATTTTATTTTGCTGGGCTGTGGCAGCGAAGCCTTGGGAACACAGCAGCAGGCCCATCATCAACAACGGAATACGCAGCATCTTCATGGAGTTTTCTCCCTGTTGCCGTACCAAAGGGGCACGGCCTACGCAGCAGTGTAGTCAAAACCTGTTACATCTTCAGCGCCCACGGATATTCGACCGGCGGTACTGCTCCGGGGTGCAGCCGGCGTGACGCTGGAACATGGCGATAAACGCCGAAGCGGTGCTGTAGCCCAAGTCAAAGGCTACGTGTTGCACACTGCGGTCGCTGTCCAGGGCTTCGATGGCGGCGAGGTAACGCAGGCGCTGGCGCCATTCACCGAAGCTCATGCCCAACTCACGCACGAACTGACGGGCCAGGGTGCGCTCACTCACATGCACTTGCTCGGCCCACTGCGCCAGTGGGCGATTGTCGCCAGGCTCGGCCTGCATGCCCTCAAGTACGCCGAGCAAGCCGGGGTGGCGCGCGTAAGGCAGGAAGCAATCATGCATCGGCGCTTGCTTGAGCTGGTCCACCAGCACCTGGGCCAGGCGTATGTCGGCCTCGGTCTGCGCGATATTGACGTCACGCTGGGCAAAGTCGCTGAGGATGGCCTTGAGAATGTCACTGATCGCCAAGGTGCACGGCGCCTGCGGCAGTTGCGCGCAGAGCTCCGGGACCAGGCCCACTGAGCGATACACAATCGCCTGGGCATTGTAGGAACTGTGCTCGGTATTGGGGGGGATCCATACCGCGTACTGCGGCGGCGACATAAAGCGGTTGCCGGCCACTTCCATGCGCATCACGCCATTGGCCGAATAGTCCAGCGAGCCCCAACCATGCCGGTGCGGCGTGCACTCGGTGTCGGGGGCGAATTCGGAGTAGCGGAAGTAGACGGGGCTCGGCAGGCTGCGAAAGTCCGCGAGGCGTACGGTGTGTCTGGCCATATTGTCTGGATACAAAGGTCGGTTGTCTGGATCGCAGTATAGGCTTCTATCCAGACAGGGGATAATCCCGGCTCATCAACACACCTGGTTTCTTTCGATGCAATACGCGTATCCCCTGCTGGCCATCTTTATCTGGGCCGGCAACACCGTGGTCAACAAACTGGCGGTGGGCTCGATCTTCCCCGCAGAAATCGGCTTTTACCGCTGGTTGCTGGCGGCGTTGCTGTTTACTCCGTTCATGCTCAAGCCGGTGCTGGCCAACTGGGCGCTGATCCGCCCGAACCTGGGCAAGATTTTCATCCTCGGCGTACTGGGCATGGCGGTGTATCAAAGCCTGGCCTACTACGCCGCGACACTGACCAGCGCCACCAACATGGGCATCATCCTGTCGCTGATGCCGTTGATGTCGCTCACGGCCGCCATCATCAGCCTCGGCCAACGCCTCACCTTCGGCGCGTTGACCGGTGCGGTGCTGTCGTTCGCAGGCGTGGTCGTGGTGGTCTCGGCCGGCAACCTCGGCGCGTTGCTGCAACACGGGCTCAACCTGGGTGACGCGATGATGCTGTTCGCTACCCTGGCCTATGCGGTCTACAGCACCCTGCTGAAAAAATGGCAATTGCGCCTGCCGCCGCTGGTGTTGCTGTATTTGCAGATACTGGTGGCGGTGGTGGTGCTGTTTCCGCTGTTCCTGTTCTCGGCCAAAGCCGGCTTGGGCTGGGCGAATATCCCGCTGGTGCTGTACGCGTGCCTGCTGGCGTCGATGCTGGCGCCACTGGCGTGGATGCACTCGGTGAAACACCTGGGGCCAAGCCGCACCACGCTGTTTTTCAATTTGCTGCCGCTGATTACCGCATTGATTGCGGCGATGGTGCTGAAGGAGGAACTGGCGATGTATCACTTGGTCGGCGGCTTGCTGACCTTGGGCGGGGTGATTTTGTCGGAGCGTTGGACGACGCCGGTGCGCCGCGAGGTCGGGGTTGCCTGATAGATCGCCATCGCAGCGGTGCGACGATTCGACAAGCCAGCTCCCACAGTTGACCCCATTCCAAAGCTGGAACCCGGTCGAATGTGGGAGCTGGCTTGCCTGCGATGAACGATAATCCGGTCTCCCGGTTAAACCCCCGCCGCCTTCAGCCGCCGGGCATGCTCAACAAACAACCGGATCGGCTCCGCACCTTTGCCCACCAACCCCATGGATTGGTTGACGATATCGAAGTGGTCCAGGGCATAGTCATCACCGATGACCGTGCCCAAGTGTGAGCTGTAGCGCCCGACCATGCCGTCACATTGGCCCTGCTCACGCACAAAGCTGCGCGCAAACAGCCGGCAACTGCGATTGGTGCCATCCAGCAGGTTGCGCCCACGGTCGGTCTTGCCTGGCTGCAAGGTGCCGGACCACGAGTAATAACGCACGCCGTTGACCACCTCGGCGCCCTGCCCGCCCCAGATTTCGGGCAGCCCTTGGGGATACTGGCGGTTGAACAAGGCCACACCGTCACGGGTCAGGGATTGATGCGAGGCCTGCAAGTCGGCCTTGAAGCGCGGGCCGCGATAGCCGGTTTCCAGCAGGCCCATTACCCAGGCAACCAGATGAAACGCCGCGCTCATCAGTCTACCTTTCACGCTGGCCGGCGGGTAATGGGCGTGGATATGGTCCGCCAGTTCCGAGCCATGGTTGGGCCCGGCCACCGACGTCACGGACGCCACCCACTGCGGGCGCAGGGCGGCGGCATAACGCGCGGTGAGCGCGCCCTGGCTGTGGCCGATCAGGTTGACCTTATCGGCGCCGGTCTCGCGGCGGATCTGTTCGATGTGCGCCAGCAACTGCTCGCCGCGCACCTCGCTGGCATCCAGCGGCGCCACCTGAATGGCAAATACCTGCGCCCCACCCGCTCGCAGCGCCGGGACAATGCCGTACCAGTAAGGGAAAAAGCCTACGCGCACAAAGCCCAGCATGCCGGGCACCAGCACCAAGGGGTAACGCGTGGCGAGGGAATCGGGCATGGGCCGGCATCCAGTTCGGAAAGCGATAATGCCATCCTAGACCAGCCGACATGACTACCCCATGACTAAGCCGTTTGGAAGTGCCCGGTCAGACGGTGTGAAATCCGATAAAACTTTTTGCGTCAGCCAGGACTCACAACTTGGAGTGATCACGCCGACAGAGCGTGGCGCAAAACCGGATTAGCACCAGGAGATTGAGATGACCCAAGCAAACTTGACCGACGTTGCAACCCTGCGCAGCCGCGCCCGCCAGCACGTCGAAAACGGCGCCGTGACCGAAGGTTACGATGCCGACCGTGAGGAAATTATCCGCCTGCTCAACGAGTCGCTGGCCACTGAATTGGTCTGCGTGTTGCGCTACAAGCGTCACTACTTCATGGCCAGCGGCCTGAAAGCCAGTGTCGCCGCCGATGAGTTCCTGGAGCACGCCACTCAGGAAGCCGAACACGCCGACAAACTGGCCGAGCGCATCGTGCAACTGGGCGGTGAGCCGGAGTTCAACCCCGACCTGCTGTCGAAGAACTCCCACGCTCAATACGTGGCCGGCAATACGTTGAAGGAAATGGTCTACGAAGACCTGGTGGCCGAACGGATCGCGGTGGACAGCTATCGCGAAATCATCCAGTACATCGGTGATAAAGACCCGACTACACGTCGAATCTTCGAAGACATCCTGGCCCAGGAAGAAGAACACGCCGATGACATGGCGGATATTCTGCAGGACCTGTAACTAACACCACAAAACAGTGTGGGAGCGGGCTTGCCCGCTCCCACATTTGGCTAGCGTTCCTTCTGTTATTTCACGGTTTTCGGCGCCTTGCCTTCTTTCATCTGTTGCAGCAACGGCGCGCACTGGTTGGGCTCATCCCCGCTTGGTGCGACCAATGCCAGCAAACCGGCAGCCGGCCCGGCGATCACACCCAGCGCGACCATCCCGGCCCCCCGCAACATCAACGGCACCGCTTTCACACCAGCATTGGGCTTGATAAATGGGCCGTTGACGTACAGCGGCGAGCGCAGGGAAAAGAGGCGGAAGCCTTTTGATTCGGGCGTGATGGTCAAGTCCAACTGCTCGGTCGCCATGTTCGCCGTGCCATCGATATAAATGATCGCGTTCTCGGTATCGAATACAAACAGCCGCGTCGTCGCCATACCCGTCTTGATGCCAAAATCCGCCGCCGCGCAGTTGATCTTCACTTCCTTGTCGCCAAACAAGCGGCCGACCACGTAGTTGCCCACGTTGAGCCCGGCAATTTCCATCAGGCCGCGGCTGATGGCGCCGTCGTTGATCAGCATTTTCAGGTCACCGTTGGAGCTGCCCAACAGGGCCGCCACGGAGTTGCCGCGCCCGGAAATATCGGCATCGCCGTTGAGCTCACCAAAGCTGGTTTTCATCGGCTCGAACGTCGGGAACAGCTGCTTGAGCTTGAAGTTGCGTGCGGTCAGCCTGGCGTGCCCTTCCATCGGCGTGATACGCCCGTTCAAGCGAATCTGCGCATCCAGCTTGCCACCCGCCACACCAAAGCGCAGGGGTTGCAGGCTCAGCTCGCCGTCGTTGAGGACCAAGTGGGTGTAGAGGTCGGTGAACGGCAAGTCGGCGCTGTGCACGATGCGTTTGCCGGTAAATTCCACATCGGCGTCCATGTCGCGCCAGCGCTCGGTGCGGAACTCTTCCACCGGCAGCACTTTGGTTGCCGGTTGCTTGCTCTCGCCACCACGGGCCTTTTGCTTGGCGTTGGAGTCGGCACCGATCAACGGTGCAAGGTCAGTCATCAGCAGTTGGTTGGACACCAGCGTACCGCTGAGCTTGGGGCGTGGCTGGCTGGCGACATAACTGAGGTTGCCGTGGATATCACTGTTGCCGATCTTGCCGTTGAAGTTTTCGTAGGTGAATGACGCGCCGCTGGCCTCATGCAGCTTGGCGATCAGATGGCCGTCGGTGGCATAGGCAGGAGAATCGGGCAACGTTACGCCGGTCAGCGGGTAAAGGTTGCCCAGGCTGCTGCCGGACAGTTTCAGCCGCAGGTCCAGGGCCCCCAGGTTCAGCGGGTCGGTCAGGGTGCCGGCCAGTGCGATGCTGGTGTCGGCGATTTTCACTTGCGCTTGCAACGGGAACGGCTTGGCCGCGTCCTGCAAGGCCAGCAGCCCGCCGATCTTGCCGGTGCCGTCGAGTTTCTGGCCGTGGTACTGGCCTTTGACCTTGAGACCGAATGCGTAGTCCTGGGGCGCCGAGCCTTTTTCCAGGGCCTTCTTGGCGTCCGCGTCGCCGACAATTTCACCGAAGGGAATCGGCTTGCCGAGCAGGTCAATGATCACGTCCAGTTGGGTCTTGAGGGTTTGGTCGTCGAGGGTGACGTGGCCCTTGTCGAAGCCGATGGAACCGATGTCCACCACCCAGCTGGAAGGCTCGGCGTCGGGGTCTTTGGGATCGAACGTGAAGGTCCAGTTGGCGCGACCGTCAGCCAGGCGCTGCAAGTCGGCACTTGGCTCGGTGAGGTCGATACGCGGGATCACCACGCGTTGGGTCAGCAAGGCCAGGGGCGAAATGCGCAATTCCACGCGCTTGAGCGTGACCATCTGCGGTTTTTTTGACCAGTCCGGATTGCCCAGGGTCAGGTCTTCGGCAATCACGTGGGGCCACGGCACCCAGGCCCGCCAACCGCCTTCATCGGGCTCGCGCGCCCACACCACGGCGAGGTTGCCATTAATGGCAAACGGGCGATGCAACTCTTCGGAGACCTTGGCATTGAGCGGCGGCTTGATGCGGTTCCAATCAAAAAATACCAGCACCAAGACCAGGATGGCGATTAACACCGCGAAGCTGGCGCAGCTCCAAACCACGATTTTACGAGTGCGCGTCATTGCACAGGACTCCTCAACACAGATAGCAAAACTACAGCTTATAAGGCTACGACTGGCAAACCGCCCAGGGGTTTAACCCAAACGGCGATTTAGTCGCAATAAGCCACTTTCCTGATCGATCAGACCGTTTTCATCATCGACGGCGCACCATTGTTACCCACGTTCGTGTCGAAAATACCCACCGCGGTGCAAAAGCGCGGGCTTGAGAGGCGCGTTCTAGAGCCTCTGCGGGGAACAATCAATTCTGTTGATTATTACCATTGTGTTTATGAACTTTTATATCGACTTCTCGAGAGTAACATTAGCCCTGTACCCACTTTATCGCCCTCCCAAGGAGCAACCCATCATGAAACGCCAAATACTCGCTACTGTTCTGCTGTCGGTCCTGGCTTCCAGCGCATTTGCCCTGCCAGCCGCTGAACAAGCTACCCCACAGAACAAAGCTCAAGCCGTTCAGTCGAGCCAGACCCTGGCCCGCAGCGGTTCGCAAGAAGATGAAAACCGTGACTACGCCAAAGGCGCTGTAGCTGAAAATGGTCGCAACCGCCTGGAAGAGAAAGGTCTGGTAGAAGGCGGCGCTGAACAAGCCAACAAACGCGCCTACACCGAAGGCGTTGCTGAAGGTGGCCGTGATCGCCTGGAACAGAAAGGCCTGGTAGAAGGTGGCGCTGAACAAGCCAACGAACGCGCTTACACCGAAGGCGTTGCTGAAGGCGGTGCTGACCGTCTGCAAGAACTGCATCAAGCACAGAGCTAAGCCCGTGGTGGCCGAGAAAAAAGCCCGATCAGAAGATCGGGCTTTTGCTTTTAT
The DNA here is from genome assembly GCF_900006605.1 of Pseudomonas sp. 58 R 3. Classification (NCBI taxonomy): domain Bacteria; kingdom Pseudomonadati; phylum Pseudomonadota; class Gammaproteobacteria; order Pseudomonadales; family Pseudomonadaceae; genus Pseudomonas; species Pseudomonas sp. 58 R 3. The sequence goes on from NZ_CVTT01000061.1 coordinate 120,901, forward strand.
CTAGACTGCATCACACCCTGAACACCCCGCCAAGTTCGACGTAGATGAAGCTGTTTTGCTAGAGTGCAACGCTGTACTTGCCGACAAAGCCCGCCCGCCGATGCTGCCCCGCGCCGAACAAAAGCAACAGACCCGCCTCGCCTTGATGGACGCAGCCCGCCATCTGATGGAGTGTGGCCGTGGGTTCGGCAGCCTGAGCCTGCGCGAAGTGGCCAAGACCGCCGGGATCGTGCCGACCGGGTTCTATCGTCATTTTGAGGATATGGACCAGCTGGGGCTCGTGCTGGTGAGTGAAGTCGGCCAGACCTTTCGCGCCACCATTCGCCTGGTCCGTCACAACGAGTTCGTGATGGGCGGCATCATCGATGCCTCTGTGCGGATCTTTCTCGACGTGGTTTCGGCCAACCGCTCGCAATTCCTGTTCCTGGCCCGCGAGCAATACGGTGGCTGCCTGGCCGTGCGCCAAGCCATCGGCGCCCTGCGCGAAGACATCACCCGCGACCTGGCCGCCGACCTCACCTTGATGCCCAAGCTCCAGCACCTGGATGCCGACGGCCTGCACGTCATGGCCGATCTGATCGTCAAGAGCGTGTTCGCCACCCTGCCCGACATCATCGACCCTCCGGCCCAGGCCCTGCCTGCGCACCTTACGCCCCAGGCGAAGATCACCCAGCAACTGCGTTTTATCTTTATCGGCCTCAAGCATTGGCAAGGGCTGGGCAGTACCGAATAAACCCGGTCAGCCCGCGGTGTGGAAGCGCTTGGCGGTGGTGTAGTGCTTTTTCCAGTAGCTGTTGCTCAATGAATCGATACGCACGCGTTTGCCGCTGCTGGGCGAATGAATGAATTTGCCCTTGCCGATATAAAGGCCGACATGGCTGACCTGGCCGCGCCCATTACCTTTGAAAAATACCGCGTCGCCGGGCTTGAGTGCCTCGCGCTGAACGGTTGCGGCGCTTGATCGATGCATTTCTGTGGTGGTGCGCGGCAGACGGATATTGGCTTCGGTCTTGAACAGGTAGACCAGGAAGCTGCTGCAATCAAACCCTTGGTCAACCTTGGTACCGCCACTTTTATAGGGCGTGCCGAGCAGCTCGTGGGCACGATCGATCACGTTGTCGATGGTGGCGGTGGGCTCGAAGGACACAGGCGCTTTTAAATTGGCCGAAGCCGGTATGACCGCGCAGGACAAGCTGACAATGAGTGAAACTAAAAATACCTTGAACATGATCGGCGTCGCAGTGGATTAAACACGGCGCACATCGTAATGAAACAGCGCGTAACTTTTTGAACGGCAAATCCTGCAATCGCGTAGGAAAACTCCGAGAAAAACCAAGTGCGAAACAGATGAAAGAAGTTTCATCCGCCTGGCAACAGACCTAAACGCAAAACGCCCACATCCAGTGCTATAAACCCGATAACGCACCAAATTGAAGCGTGACAGGCATCGACTGACGCCCTGTTCGGTGGCATGTCAGATATTACCTACAAGGGTTTTCCGCCCTTACACAGGGTTGGCAAGCCCCTTGCTCTAGCTCCCTTATCGCTCATAGCTGGAAGCCTCCTGATGCTGGTGATCCACCGCCGAATCGCCCCCCAAGCCCTCTGGGCCGCCGAACTGCTGCTGAACTTCGAAGCGCGCAGCAAAAGCCGCCTGCGCTGTTTCAGTGCCGACGGCGAAGACGTCGGCCTGTTTCTGGAGCGTGGCCAGCCGCCGCTGCACGATGGCGAATGCCTGCAAGCGGAAGACGGGCGCGTGGTACGTGTGGTCGCCCGCCCTGAACAGCTGCTGCACGTAACCTGCAGCAATGCCTTCGAACTGACCCGCGCGGCCTATCACCTCGGCAACCGCCATGTGGCCTTGCAAGTCGGCGACGGCTGGCTGCGCCTGCTTGATGACTACGTGCTCAAGGCCATGCTCGAACAGCTCGGCGCCACCACGCAAACCCTCGAGGCTCCGTTCCAGCCGGAACACGGCGCCTATGGCGGCGGCCATCACCATTCGCGCCATGGCGACGAAGACTTCAACTACCCGCCCAAGCTCCACCAGTTCGGCGTACGTCTATGAACCCAGCCTGGGCGCTGTTGCGTCTGGCCAGTCCGCAATTGCCGATTGGTGGCTACAGCTATTCCCAAGGCCTGGAGATGGCGGTGGATGACGGCCGCGTCAATGATGCAGCCAGTGCCCTGCGCTGGATCAGCGATCAGTTACTGCTCAATCTCGCCCGTTTTGAGGCGCCGCTGTTGCTCGCCCATTGCCGCGCCGCCGCCGAACAGGATTGGCCGCGTTTGGCGCAGCTGTGCGAAGAGCACCGCGCCAGCCGCGAGACGCGCGAGCTGTATCAGGAGAGCCGGCAGATGGGCTATTCCCTGCAACAGCTGCTCAACGGTTTACCGGAGCTGGACGACGCCGCACGCGACTTCCTGGCTCACCGTGATGAGCCGCACCTGGCTCTGGGCTGGGCGTTGGCCGCCCGCGCCTGGCACATCAGCCCCGATGACGCCCTGGCCGCGTGGCTGTGGAGCTGGCTGGAAAACCAATTGGCGGTGCTGATGAAAACCCTTCCGCTGGGCCAGCAAGCCGCCCAACGCCTGACCAGCCAATTGCTGCCCCTGCTGCAACAAGCCCAGCAGGACGCCGCACACATCGACCCTATCCATTTCGGCAGCGCCGCGTTCGGCCTGTCCCTGGCGTGTATGGCCCATGAGCGCCAATACAGCCGCCTGTTTCGTTCCTAGGAGACCTATATGAACACACAACCTTTGCGTGTCGGCATCGGCGGCCCGGTGGGCTCCGGCAAGACCGCACTGACCCTGGCGCTGTGCCTGGCGCTGCGCGACCGCTACAACCTGGCGGTGGTCACCAACGATATCTACACCCGCGAAGACGCGGACTTCCTGGTGCGCAACCAGGCCCTGGCGCCCGAGCGCATCATCGGCGTGGAAACCGGCGGCTGCCCGCACACGGCCATCCGTGAAGACGCCTCGATCAACCTCGAAGCGGTGGACCAACTCAACCGCCGCTTCCCCGGCCTGGACCTGATCCTGGTGGAGTCCGGCGGCGACAATTTGTCGGCCACGTTCAGCCCGGAACTGTCAGACCTGACCATCTACGTGATCGATGTGTCTGCCGGTGACAAGCTGCCGCGCAAGGGCGGGCCCGGTATTTGCAAATCCGATTTGCTGGTGATCAACAAGATTGACCTGGCGCCCCTGGTCGGCGCCTCGCTGGAACTGATGAACAGTGACACCACACGCATGCGCAACGGTAAGCCCTTTGTGTTCAGCAACCAGAAAACCGGCGTCGGCCTGGATGAAATCGTCGCCTTTATCGAACGTCAGGGCTTGCTGACTGCGGCCTGATCCCACCCCCAAAAAGGAGCCTGTATGGGTCTCAACAAACTTCTCGCTGCCGCTGCCCTGCTGCTGGCACCGGCCCTTGCCTTCGCTCACCCAGGGCATGGCGATAATGGGCTGGTGGCCGGTATCAGCCACCCATTGGGCGGTATTGATCATTTACTGGCCATGATCGCCGTCGGCCTGTGGGCCGCGCAGCAACAAGGCAAGGCGCGCTGGGCACTGCCTTGCGCGTTTGTCGGCACCATGCTGATCGGCGGCCTGCTCGGCTTTGAAGGCCTGGAACTGCCGGCGCTGGAAAGCGGGATTGCCGCCTCGGTACTGGCGCTGGGCCTTGCAGTGGCGCTGGCAGTACGGCCGCCGCTGTTTGTGGCGGTGGCGGCGACGGCGCTGTTTGCGCTGTTCCACGGTGTGGCGCACGGCCTGGAGCTGCCGGACATGTCCAGCCCGTGGGCGTATGCCGCCGGTTTTGTCGGCGCGACGGCGGCTCTGCATGCGGCGGGGTATGCCGTGGTGCGTTTTCTGCCGGCCGCTGCTGCACCGTTGGTACGGATTGCCGGGGCAGCTTCGGCGGCGACTGGGGTGTGGTTGCTGGCGGGCTGATTGGCGCCGCTGCTAAGGGCCCCATGCTTGATCGTTCCCACGCTCTGCGTGGGAATGCAGCCCTGGACGCTCCGCGTCCCAAAGCCTGACGCAGAGCGTCACGAAATGCATTCCCACGCAGAGCGTGGGAACGATCAGCCTGCTACCATGCGCGCCTACACCTCTGCCGTGACGACGCCAGCCGATGCCCATCGCTTCCCAACCTTCCTTGAATGCCGTGCTCACGCACTTCCACACCCTGATCGTGCCGCTGTGGCAAGGCCCGGGCTGGAACGCCGACCTGGCGCTGCCCTACGAGGCGCTGGGCGCCGATCACCAGCCATTGCCCCCGCAACGCTACCGCGCCATGGCCTGCGCCCGGCAGTTGTACCTGTTCGCCAGCCTGATCGGCGAGCCCGGTGCAGCGTTTGCCGAAGAGCGTGCAGCGGCGCTGTTTCGTTCGCTGCAACGGCACTTCCATGATGCCGAGCATGGCGGCTGGTTCTACAGCATCGACGCCCACGGCAAACCGCTGGACAAGCGCAAAGACCTCTACACCCACGCCTTCATCATCTTCGCCTGCGCCCACTATTGGGCCAAGGTACGCGAGCCGTTGGTGGAGTCGGTACTCGACGCGGCCCTGGCCGTGGTCGCCGAACGTTTCGCCACCGGCGACGGCCTGTACGAAGCGGTGCTGGAGCGCAACTGGTCATCCCTCAAGTCCGGCCCCCTGCAAAATCCGCTGATGCACCTGGCCGAAGGTTTCCTCGCCACGCTGGCCGTGCGTGAAGACGCGGTCACACAGGATGCGCTGCTGGACCTCACCACGGCCCTGCAGAAGCGCTTCATCGACCGCCAGCACGGCGTGATGATGGAAAAACCGCTGGGCGCTGTGGATAACTGGTTTGAGCCGGGGCATCAATTCGAGTGGTTCTTTTTGCTCGAATCGTCAGACGTGCTGCGCGGCACACCCTTGCATGCCTCGCTGACGCGGGCATTTGCCTATGCAGAGCTCAAGGGTGTGGATAAGTTAAGTGGCGCAGTCAGCGGCATGCTCGCCCTGGACGGCAGCGTGCGCGACGGCACGCAACGGATCTGGGCCCAGGCTGAATACCTGCGGGCGCTGACCCTGCGGCCGGGTAGTGAGGTGGTGTTGCAGCGCCAATTGCTGGCGCTGCAACAGCACTTTTTGCATCAGAAAGGCTGGCACGAGTGCCTGGATGCCAAAGGCGCGGTGAGCCGACGGGATATGCCGTCGACTACGCCGTATCACCTGGCGACCTGCTACCAGGGCCTGATCCAGCATCTGGGTTGACCTTTAGTGCCTCATCGCAGGCAAGCCAGTTCCCACATTTTGATGTGTGAACACAGTCAAATGTGGGAGCTGGCTTGCCTGCGATAGCCTCACCTCGGTCTACCTGGCTGTCACGCAACCCACTTGCGATCCCCGGTAAAACTGATCGTCAACCAACGCGCCGCATCCGGCGTACCCAAGCCTGTGGATATCTCCTCGCGCAGCTCATCAAGCGTCGCGACGTTAGCCACCGGGTAATTGGCCGGCAACACCACATGAATCTCGATAAACCGCGCCCGCCCGTGCTTTTGCACGTAGGACACGTAGTCATCGAAACCATGCCTGGCCTGGGCCGCGTCCATCACTTCACGCACCTTGTCGTCCAGGTGGTCCGGGGCGATGCCCAGCACCTCGCGCAACGCCGGGCGCAGGATCTTGAACGCCGGCGCCAGCATGCTCAGGGCCAGCAGAATCAGGATCAATGGGTCGACATACACCGCCCACTCGCCATAGCCCTGGGACTTGAGCAACAGCGCGGCAAGAAAGCTGATCAGCAAGCCCACCGACAGCATCGCGTCCACCAGCCAACTGATGTTGTCGAACTGGATCAGTGAAGATTTCAGCGTGCGATTGCGATAGCGCACGTAAAAGAAGTAGGCGAACTCGACCACGGTAAACACCGCCGCGTAGACGATCACCAGCCCCAATTCGATTTCACGCCCGCCATTGATAATGCCGAACACGCCGTTGAGAAACGCGTAGATCGCGATCAGCAACAGGAAGCTGCCTTCGATCAGCAGCACCATCGGCTCCAGGTGCCAGTAGCCGAACTGGAAGCGCTCGTTGCTTTTCTTGGCGATCAACTTGGCCGTGATCAGCATCAACACCTTGATGGCGGTGGCGATCAGCGAGAAAAAGCCGTCGAACAGAATGGATTGGGCGCCGGATATCACACCCGTGACAATCCCGGCGATCGCGACCGCGAACATCAGAATCGTCGATTGTTTGAGCAGTGCCTGCTCACCTCGGTTACTCACATTTCCTCCCGTCAAAACCTTTAAACCGCACAGTGCGGAGGGGTTTTCAGGCGTGGAGTGTACCTTATGTCCTGTTTTGGCCGATTTGACGCCTTCGCAGGCAAGCCAGCTCCCACACTTGACCGAGTGAACCCGATCAAATGTGGGAGCTGGCTTGCCTGCGATAGCCGCAACGCGGTCTTAAGCCTTACTTGGCCCCACGCTCAATCGCAAACCCAGCCCAGGTCTGGCTTACCGGCATCAGCTCCAACCGGTTGATGTTCACGTGCGCCGGGGTATTCATCACCCAGAAGATCGTGTCGGCAATGTCCTGCGGCTGGATCGGCTCGGCACCGGCATAGGTCGCGTCATAACGCGCCTGGTCACCGCCAAAGCGCACCAGCGAGAACTCGCTCTCACACAGGCCCGGCTCGATGTTGGTCACACGCACGCCGGTGCCTTGCAGGTCGCAACGCAGGTTCAGCGAGAACTGCTTCACGAACGCCTTGGAGCCGCCATATACGTGGCTGCCCGGGTACGGGTAGTTACCGGCGATGGAGCCCAGGTTGATGATGCCGGCGCCACGGCCATGGGCGATCAGGCGCGGCAACAGCAGGTTGGTGGTGGTCAGCAGGCCTTTGATGTTGGTGTCGACCATGGTTTCCCAGTCGTCGAGGCTGCACTTGGGCGCAGGGTCGGTGCCCACGGCCAGGCCGGCGTTATTGATCAGCCCGCGCAGCTTGGCGAACGACGGCGGCAGGTTGGCGATGGCCTCTTCCATACCCTTGCGGTCACGCACGTCCACCACCAGGCCATGCACTTCGGTCTGCTTGGAAAGCTCTTCGACCAAGGCATTCAAACGCTCAGCACGACGGCCGGTAAGCACCAGTTTCCAGCCGGCGTCGGCAAAACGACGGGCGCAAGCTTCGCCGAAACCTGAGGTGGCGCCAGTAATAAACAGCGTGTCGGACATGGTGTTCTCCTTGCGGGCATCGGGAAAAAAAACAGCCAGCAGAATGCCCTTACGCCGCGATTGCGGCAACCGCTAAGCGCATAACTTCATGCACGACTGGCTGTTTTTTGATCACCCCAAGCAAAGCCTTACAGAACGTGGCTTGCAGCCATATGCACGCAGGTTATCCACAGCTGCGCCCACAGTCTTTGGGGGCAAGTGTAAAAAGCCCCAGGCCGCTCTATACAAGGCTTACAGACGGTTTTAGAAAGTTTTTTGCTTGACCTTGGCCGGGGCGTATGTAGCCCAATGGCAAGAGGGAAAATCCGAACGATGGCTCCAGGCCAGTCATTCCGGCCCCTGCGGCGGTCTTTCCAGAGTTTAGTCACAGACTTATCCACAGGCTGATCCGACATAAATCAGTCATATACCTGTGTCTTTAAACAGGTTGACAAAGCCCTCGGCAGGCCAGCAAAAACCGACTGATCAATAAACAACCACCACGCTGCAAGCCACGGTTTTAAAGGCTTGCAGCCAGCTACTCCCACGTTACCCACAGCCGGTTCCACAGCGGATGGGGACAAGTCAAAACTGTGACAAAACAGGGATTTGCGGCGGCTATATGTCGCGCTTTGGAGGTGGGCTGGATTTGTTTTCCACAATTTGGCGGGAGCACTGAAAACACCCCAAAAACACATGTGGATGATCGTTGGATGATCGTTCCCACGCTCCGCGTGGGAATGCAGCAAAGGACGCTCCGCGTCCCCAAGCGTGACGCAGAGCGTCACAAGCGGCATTCCCACGCAGAGCGTGGGAACGATCAGGGGCAGGGATCAATGCCCGCCGAGGTAGGCGTTGCGCACTTCCTCATTCACCAGCAATTCCTTGCCGGTGCCCGTCAGGCGAATCTCGCCGTTGACCATCACATACGCCCGGTCCGACAGGCGCAGCGCGTGGTTGGCGTTCTGTTCCACCAGGAAGATGGTCATCCCGGTGGCCGCCAGCTCGCGCAGTGTGGCAAAGATCTGCTTCACCACAATGGGCGCCAGGCCCAGGCTCGGTTCATCCAGCAACAGCAACTTGGGCCGGCTCATCAGCGCTCGAGCGATGGCGAGCATTTGCTGCTCGCCACCGGACATGGTCATAGCGCGCTGGGTGCGCCGCTCCTTGAGCCGCGGGAACAGAACGAACATGCGCTGCATGTCTTCCTGCGCATACTTGTCACCAATCGGGATGGTGCCCATCAGCAGGTTTTCCTCGACGGTCATGTCGGGGAACACCCGCCGCCCTTCCGGCGACTGCGCAATGCCGTTGGAGGCAATGTAGTGGGACGACTTGTGGGTAATGTCGACGCCGTTGTACAGAATCTGCCCGGACTCGGCGCGCGGCTGGCCGAAAATCGACATCAGCAGCGTGGATTTACCCGCGCCGTTGGAGCCGATCAGGCTCACGGTTTCGCCTTCGTTGATGTGCAGCGAGACTTTTTTGAGGGCCTGGATCGGGCCGTAAAACACGTCCAGGTCCTTCATTTCGAGGATAGGCGCACTCATACCAGCTCCTCTTCGTCTGCGCCCAGGTAGGCGGCGATCACTTTCGGGTCGTTGCGGATTGCATCCGGGCCGCCTTCGGCGATCACGTTGCCGTGGTCGAGCACCACGATGTGGTCGGAAATACTCATCACCATGCCCATGTCGTGTTCGATCAGCACCACCGTGAGGTCGTGTTCGTCGCGCAGCAGGCGAATCATCGCGCTGAGGGCTTCGGTTTCCTGCGGGTTGAGGCCGGCTGCCGGTTCGTCCAGGCAGATAATTTGCGGCCGCGTGCACATGGCGCGGGCGATCTCCAGGCGGCGTTGCTGCCCGTAGGAAAGCTCACCGGCCAGGCGGTTGGCGCAATCCACCAGGTCCACCACTTCGAGCCAGTAAAACGCGTGGTCGAGGGCATCGCTCTCGGCCTTGCGGTAGCCCTTGGTGTTGAGAATGCCCGCCAGCATGTTGCGGTTGACCCACATGTGCTGGGCCACCAGCAGGTTTTCCAGCACCGACATTTCCTTGAACAGGCGAATGTTCTGGAAGGTCCGCGCCAACCCGGCGCGGTTTACCAGGTGGGTGCCGCCGAACATCTTGTAGTACACGCGGCTGAAGAAGCTTTTTGGCGAAACGAAGTCGACGGCCTTGAAGCGTTCGCCGAGCAACTGGATCACATTGGTCTGTTTGCCGCGAATGTTCAGTTCGATCTTGCCGCCGCTGGCTTTGTAGAAGCCGGTGAGGCAGTTGAACACCGTGGTCTTGCCGGCGCCGTTGGGGCCGATCAGGGCGAAGATCGAGTTGCGTTTGACCTTGAGGCTCACGTCGCTCAAGGCCTTGATGCCACCGAAGTGCATCATCAAATGTTCCACGGAGAGCACGACTTCCTTGCTCATGGCGCCACTCCTTTACGTGGGGTCACACCGGTTCGGCTGATGCGGATCAAGCCGCGCGGTCGCCAGATCATCATCACCACCATCAACACGCCAAACAGCAGCACGCGGTATTCAGAGAAGCTTCGCAGCAGTTCAGGCGCAACCGTCAATACGAACGCCGCAATCACCACACCGACTGTCGAGCCCATGCCGCCCAATACCACGATGGCCAGGATCAGCGCCGACTCGAAGAAGGTAAACGACGACGGGTTGACGAAGCCCTGGTAGCTGGCGAAGAACACCCCGGCCAGGCCCGCAGTCGAGGCGCCGATAGTGAACGCCGAGAGTTTGACCAGCACATGGTTCAGGCCCATGGAGCGGCAGGCGATTTCATCTTCGCGCAAGGCTTCCCAGGCGCGGCCGACCGGCATGCGGGTCAGGCGGTGCTTGATGTACAGCACGGCCAGCACCACCAGAAACAGCACGATGTAGATGAACATGAACTTGATGTTGGGGTTGTAATCGATGCCGAAGAACTCGTGGAACGGAATCCCGCCGTCCTTGGCCTTGCGCCCGAATTCCAGGCCGAGAAAGGTCGGCGAAGGCACTGGCATACCGTTGGGGCCACCGGTGAACGACAGCCAGTTGTTGAGCACCAGGCGGATGATTTCACCGAAGCCCAGGGTCACAATGGCGAGATAATCGCCGTGCATTCGCAGCACCGGGAACCCGAGTATGCAACCCGCCAGCGCCGCAGCGATGGCCGCCAGAGGCAACACACTCCAGAAACCCAGGCCCAGGTATTGGTAACCGAGTGCCAGGCCGTAGGCGCCGATGGCGTAGAACGCCACGTAACCCAGGTCGAGCAAGCCGGCCAGGCCCACCACGATGTTCAGGCCAAGGCCGAGCAACACGTAGATCAGCCCGAGGATGACCACGGTCAGCAGGTACTTGTTGGCGAAGATCGGGAACACGATGGCGATCACGATCAATGCCGGGATGATCCAGCGCAGCCGCGACTTGTAGTCCGGCGGCAACACGTGCACGCCGGAGCCACTGCTCTCGAAGCCCTGCAGGACCTTGATGCCCTTGGGGGTTTGCAGGAACAGGCTCAAGGCAAAGCGCCCGATCATCACAATGGCAACCAACGTGGCCACCCGCGCAGGTTCCAGGTTGAAGCTGTAGCCGTCGAGCACAACGCCGACGATCGGGCCGAACACGATCAACGAAATCAGCCCGGCAAGGACCGTATCGACCACACTTTTCTTGATATCGATAGATTTGGCAGCAGACATGTTTACACCTTAGCCACGAGTGGGCGACCAAGCAGGCCCTGAGGACGGAAGATCAGAATCACCACCAGCAGGGAGAAGCTGAACACGTCTTTGTAGTCAGAGTTGATCAACCCCGAGAACAACGACTCGGAGATACCCAGGATGATCCCGCCCAACATCGCCCCAGGCAGGGAGCCGATGCCGCCGAGTACCGCTGCGGTAAATGCCTTGATGCCGATGATGAAGCCGGCGTAGAAGTCGAAGGTGCCGTAGTTGAGGGTGATCAGCACGCCGGCCAGGGCGGCCATGGCGGCACCGATGACGAACACGTAGGAGATCACACGGTCGGTGTTGATGCCCAGGATCGAGGCCATCTTGCGGTCTTGCTGGGTGGCGCGGCACATGCGGCCGAGCTTGGTGTATTTGATGATGTAGGTCAGCAGGCCCATGCCGAGAAACGCGGCCACCAGGATAAACACCTTGGTGTAGGTCAACTGCACGAAGCCCGTGCCGATATCAACGCGCCAGGCGCCGGCCAGCAGGGTTGGAATACCTTGTTGTTTCGCGCCCTGAGCGATCTGCGCATAGTTTTGCAGGATCAGGGAGATACCGATGGCGCTGATCAGCGGTGCCAGTCGGGTGGAGTTGCGCAGCGGTTTGTAGGCGACACGCTCGATGACCCAACCATAAACGCCGGTGACGACCACGGTGAAGATCAAGGTGCCGAGAATGAGCAGCGGGAAGGATTCGATGCCGAAGTAAGCCAGCAGTGCCAGACTGATCGCCGCGAGGTAAGCGGAAATCATATAAACCTCGCCGTGGGCGAAGTTGATCATGCCAATGATGCCATAGACCATTGTGTAGCCGATGGCGATCAGGCCGTAGACCGACCCGAGGGTCAGGCCGTTGACCAGTTGCTGCAGGAAAATACCATCCATAACGCAATCTCACGCGGTGAGCACCTGCACACGGGAGGGTGCGCGGTGCTTCTGGAGGAAAAGACAGATATCGATCACGACACAGTTCCCCTGTGGGAGCGGGCTTGCTCGCGAATGCGGTGTGTCAGAAACACATTCAACGACTGACACTCCGCCTTCGCGAGCAAGCCCGCTCCCACATTGGTTCCGTGGTGCTTGTTCTTACTTCTGCTTTTCCAGCTGGTGGTATTTGCCGTCTTTATCCCACTGGTAAACCACATAGTCGGAGACTTTCAGGTCGCCCTTGGCATCCCAGGTTTTTTCACCCATCACGGTTTTCACCGGGTGAGCTTTCAGCCATTTGGCCGCGTCCTCGCCTTTGTTGGACTTGGCGCCGTTGAAGCCGGCGGCCAGGGCTTGCAGCGAGGCATAGGCATACAGGGTGTAGCCTTCTGGCTCGTAGCCGGCTTTGCGGAACTCTTCCACTACGGCCTTGCTGTCTGGCAGCAGACGCGGGTCGGCGCCGAAGGTCATGTACACGCCGTCTACGTATTGCTTGCCGCCAGCGGTGGCAACCAGTTCGTCAGTCACTACGCCGTCATCGGACATGAACTTGACGTCCTTGAGGCCGGCTTCACGAATCTGGCGAACCAGCGGGCCGGCTTCAGGGTGCAGACCACCGAAATACACGACGTCAGCGCCCAGGGAGCGGATTTTGGTAACCAGGGCGCTGAAGTCTTTCTCGCCACGGGTCAGGCCTTCTTCCAGCACTGGCTTGACGCCGCGCTTGGTCAGTTGGGCAGCGGTGGCATCGGCCAGGCCTTTGCCGTAGGTGTCCTTGTCGTTGATGACCGCGACTTTCTTGCCCTTGAGCACGTCGACGATGTAATCGCCGGCGACGATGCCCTGCTGGTCGTCACGACCACACATGCGGAACATGGCGCCCAGGCCGCGTTCGGTCACTTGTGGGTTGGTAGAGCCTGGAGTGATCGCGATGATGCCCGCTTCGTCGTAGACCTCGGAGGCGGGAATGGTATTCGACGAGCAGAAGTGCCCGACCACGCCGATCACTTTGTCCTGATCCGCCAGACGGTTAGCCACGGCTACGGCCTGCTTGGGTTCGCAAGCATCGTCACCGGCAACCAGCACGACTTTCTCACCGTTAATGCCGCCGGCCTTGTTGATCACTTCGGCTGCCGCCTGGGCACCCTTCATGTACTGCTCACCGAACGAGGCGTTGGCGCCGGTCATCGGCCCCGCAACGCCAATCTTCACATCAGCTTGAACAAACGCAGAAACACCCAGCGCCGCTGCAACGGCGAGGGCCAGAAAACCTTTCTTGTAAAACGTCTGGGACATGAGTGGTGCTCCGAGGTTTTTGTTTATTGGCACTACGAATTCGCGTCAAACTTTCACAGGAAAGCCCAGAGCAAGGCGCGTGCCATTACTTTTTTATTCTTCAAAAAGACACGGTGTCATTGTTATTACAGGCGTTTCGACTCCCTTTGCCAGTACGTGCAACCGTCTAGCATCGAAAGGTGCAACCAATGGATCCAAAAAGTACAACCCTGGCAGGTCGCACCTGCAACCGGATGCCTAAACGACAGTTCCTACAGCTGTAACAATGTGCGTAACGGAACTGCACATTTACAGTGCGTGATTGCTACGACTTGCACCAATACAGATTAGTAGCCTGCTAAGAAAATGCAGGCTTCTGACAGCTATTTCGCTGATCAGACCACGATCCGCAGGCATTGCCCGGCGTGATACAGCGAAAATCCGGCTTCATACAGGCAGCTGCGCAGGCCCACCCCGGCCAGCGGTTGCATCGGCGCAAACGGAATCGGCAGCGCCTGTGGGTTGTGGTGACACAAGTAGTCGGCAAAGGCCTTGCCCACCACACTGCCGGTGGTCACGCCGCGCCCGTTATAACCGGTGACCGCGACCAGACCGGGGGCCGGCTCGAACAGGCGCATCAGGTGGTCCGGGGTAAAGGCGATGCAGCCGGTCCAGGTGCACTCCCACTGCACCGATTTGAGGTACGGGAAGTAATGCTGCTGCACCCGATCGGCCCACGCCTTGAGGAACCACGTCGGTTTCTGGTTGCCATTGCCCAGGCTGCCGAGTAACAAGCGGCCATCCGCGTCGCGGCGGATACTGCTTAACACCTGGCGTGTATCCCACGAGCCCTGCCCGCCGGGAAGGATGTGTTGCGCGGCTTCGTCCGTCAGCGGGGCCGAGGCGACCTGGTAGTAGTAGCCGGGAAAGAAGTTGCGCCGCAGCTCGGTCCATTCGCCTTCGGTATAGGCGTTGGAGGCGATCACCACTTGCGCCGCCTGCACTGAACCCTGGGCTGTCTGCACCGACCAGACTGCACCTTGGCGTTCAAGCTGGGTGACCGGCGAATGATCGAACAGTTGCCCGCCAAGTCCCACAGCCGCATTCGCCAGGCCAGTGGTGTAGGCCATTGGGTTCAGGGTGCCGGCACGCCGGTCCAGCAGAGCGGCGGCGATCTTTTTGGTGCCGGTGGCCCGTTCGCACGCCTGGCCCGTCAGCAGCTCGACGGGGGCGCCACGGCGCTTCCACTGTTCTTCGCGACTGCGCAAGTCCGCCTCGCCACGGGTGTTGTGCGCCATGTGCAAAGTGCCCTCACGGCGCAGTTGGCAATCAATTTTGTATTTGTCGATCAGGCTGAACACCAGCGACGGCGCCGCGCCCAGCATGCGGTTGAGCTGGCTGCCCACCGCTTCGCCGAAACCCGCTTCGATCTCGTCCGGCGGGATCCACATACCGGCGTTGACCAGCCCGACGTTACGCCCCGAACCGCCATGGCCGGTGCGATGAGCCTCCAGCACGGCGACGCTTTTACCTTGCTCCAGCAAGTGAATCGCGGCGGACAAACCGGTAATCCCGGCGCCGATCACGCACACATCGACCTTGACCTCGCCCTTGAGCGCGGCGCGATCGGGCCGGCCCGGGGTGAGTTGTTCCCACAAACATGTTTCGCGCAGTGCCATTGCCAGACTCCGGGATGAGTTCACCACCGCTCGTTCCCACGCTCTGCGTGGGAACGTAGCCCTGGACGCTCCGCGTCCGCTTTTCGTGACGCGGAGCGTCACAGGATGCATTCCCACGCGGGAGCGTGGGAACGATCAGCCGAGTCAGTCGAAGGTAATGCCCTGCGCCAGCGGCAGCTCCAACGAGTAGTTCACGGTATTGGTCTGGCGACGCATATACCCGCGCCACGCATCCGAACCCGACTCACGGCCGCCGCCGGTCTCTTTCTCGCCACCAAACGCGCCACCGATCTCCGCGCCGCTCGGGCCGATATTGACGTTGGCGATGCCGCAGTCACTGCCCACCGCCGACATGAACTGCTCGGCTTCACGCACGTCGGTGGTGAAGATGCACGACGACAGGCCTTGCGGCACGGCGTTGTTCAGGCGCAACGCTTCGGTGAAGTCGCTGTAGCCGACCACATACAGAATCGGCGCGAAGGTTTCGGTGCACACCACGTCGCTTTGCTCGGGCATTTCCACGATCGCCGGCGACACGTAGTAGGCATTCGGGAACGTGTCTTCCAACTGGCGCTTGCCGCCAAACACCTTGCCGCCCTCGCTCAAGGCTTGCTCCAGGGCGTCCTGCATATTTTCGAAGCCGTGCTTGTCGATCAGCGGGCCGATCAGGTTGCCTTCCAGCGGGTGGCCGATGCGCACTTTGGAATACGCGGCTTTGAGGCGGGTGACGATGTCTTCCTTGACCGACTCATGGGCGATCAAACGGCGCAAGGTGGTGCAACGCTGGCCGGCAGTGCCGACAGCGCTGAACAGGATGGCGCGCACGGCCATGTCCAGGTCGGCGCTTGGGCCGAGGATCATCGCGTTGTTGCCGCCCAGCTCGAGGATGCTGCGGGCGAAACGGGCGGCGACTTTCGGCGCCACTTCGCGGCCCATGCGGGTGCTGCCGGTGGCGCTGATCAGCGCAACGCGCGGGTCATCCACCAAGGCGGCACCGGCGTCACGGCCGCCGATGATCACTTGGCTGAGGTATTCGGGGGCGCCGTCGAACTTCTTCAGTACGCGCTCGAACAATGCCTGGCAGGCCAAGGCGGTCAGCGGGGTCTTTTCCGAGGGTTTCCAGATCACCGAGTTGCCGCACACCAGCGCCAGCGTGGTGTTCCACGCCCACACCGCGACCGGGAAGTTGAAGGCGCTGATCACGCCGACCACGCCCAGCGGGTGCCAGGTTTCACGCATGTGGTGGCCAGGGCGCTCGGAGGCGATGGTCAAGCCGTACAACTGACGGGACAGGCCCACGGCGAAGTCGCAGATGTCGATCATCTCCTGCACTTCGCCCAAGCCTTCCTGAGTGATCTTGCCGGCTTCCCACGACACCAGCTCGCCCAGGTCGGCTTTATATTCGCGCAACACATCGCCGAACTGGCGCACCAGCTCGCCGCGACGCGGCGCCGGCACCTTGCGCCAGGCCTCGAATGCATGCTCGGCGCGACTGACCTGCTGCTCCACCTGCGCGGCACCTTCCCAGTGCACATTGCCGATACAGCTGCCATCAATCGGCGAATGCACGGGCTGTTTGCCCGACTGGTACAGCGCCGGGTTCACCCCGAGACGATCAAGCAATGCGGCAACCATGGGTCACTCCTTCAAACTCAAACAGAAAATTCGCGCCGCCACAGACACGGCGATCCAGACCTTATTTGTAGCTGGCCCAAGACTTGCCAACAAACGACGATTAGGCGAGATATCATTCCGTTTACTCATGCAAAGAATAAAAAGAGGCGCGCCGTGCTGAACAAAAGACATTTGCCCTCGATCACCGCCCTGCAGTGTTTCGAAGCCGCCACCCGCCACCTGAGCTTCACCCGCGCGGCCGAGGAGCTGAACCTCACGCAAAGCGCGGTGAGCAAGCAGGTGGCGCAGCTGGAAGAATTGCTGCAACACCTGTTGTTTCGCCGGGTACGCCGCCGCTTGCAAATGACCCCGGCGGGGGATTTGTACCTGGTGGAAGTGCGAAAAATTCTCACACAAGTGGAGATGTCCACTCACTACCTGCGCTCCTATGGCGGCGAGACCGAAGTGCTGCGCGTGTCCACGCCCTACACCTTCGGCGCGCGCTGGCTGGTGCCGCGCCTGAAAGGTTGGCGCCTGCGCCACCCGCAGATCCACCTGGACCTGTGCAACGAGCAGGAGCCGGACGAGTTGCTGCAAGGCAAGGCCGACATGGCCTTCTACTTCGGCCAGGGTTCACGGCCGGGCACCGAGAGCCTGAAACTGTTCAGCGAAGAGCTTGTACCTGTGTGTGCGCCGGAGAGCCTGCCCGCGCAGCCGTTCACCGACCCCACGCAACTGAGCAACCTGGTGCTGCTGCAGAACGCTTCGCGACCGCAGGGCTGGCATGACTGGTTCGCCAGCCAGGGCTATCAGACCGAGCACAGTTACCACGGGCCGCGTTTTGATACCTTTTATATGTGCATTCGGGCGGCGCAGGTCGGCTGTGGCGTGGCCTTGTTGCCGCGCTTTCTGGTGGAAGAAGAGCTGGCCGAGGGCAAGCTGGTGATTCCCTGGCAGCATGCGATGCCCAGCCAGGATGCGTATTACCTGGCGTATCCGGAGCATTCGGCGGAGGTGCCCAAGGTGCGTGAGTTTGTGAAGTGGATGATGGAGCAGGTTATTTAGCGTCAGGGATATTGTCTTCGCGAGCAAGCCCGCTCCCACATTTGTCCGAGTTCCAACATGAGAATGCGGTCGAATGTGGGAGCGGGCTTGCTCGCGAAAGCGTCAGTGGCCGCAACAAAAATCCCAAAATGAAAAAACACTGGCAAAACCCCACAGGTCTATGCGCCACTAGCACCATTCCTCAATAGTGCGTAAAGGCCGGCGCCCATCGCCGACCCGTCTGGAGATTCCCGTTATGAGCGAGAGTGTGTTTGCCGATCGCATCGTGCAGAACTTGCTCGACACCGACTTCTACAAGCTGACCATGATGCAGGCGGTGCTGCACAACTACCCGAACGTGGAAGTTGAATGGGAGTTTCGTTGCCGCAACAGTGAAGACCTGCGCCCGTACCTGGCGGAAATCCGCTACCAGATCGAACGCCTTGCGGAGCTGAGCCTGAGCCCCGACCAGCTTGGCTTCCTGGAACGCATCAGCTTTATGAAGCCGGACTTCCTGCGCTTTCTGGGGCTGTTTCGCTTCAACCTGCGCTACGTGCAAACCGGCATCGAAAACGGCGAGTTGTTTATCCGCCTGCGCGGGCCGTGGTTGCATGTGATCCTGTTCGAAGTGCCGATGCTGGCCATCGTCAGCGAAGTGCGTAACCGCTACCGCTACCAGACCGTCATCCTCGAACAGGCCCGCGAACAGCTGTACCGCAAGTTCGACTGGCTGTCCGCCAATGCCAGCAGCGAGGAACTGTCGGAGCTGCAAGTCGCCGATTTCGGCACCCGTCGGCGCTTCTCGTACCGCGTGCAGGAAGAAGTGGTCAGCGTGCTCAAGCACGATTTCCCCGGGCGTTTTGTCGGCACCAGCAACGTGCACCTGGCCCGCGAGTTCGACATGAAACCCCTGGGCACCATGGCTCACGAATGGATCATGGCCCACCAGCAACTCGGCCCGCGTCTGATCGACAGCCAGATCGCCGCCCTCGATTGCTGGGTACGCGAATACCGTGGCCTGCTGGGCATCGCCCTGACCGATTGCATCACCACCGACGCGTTCCTGGGCGATTTCGACCTGTACTTCGCCAAGCTCTTCGACGGCCTGCGCCACGACTCCGGTGACCCGATTCAATGGGCCGAAAAAGCCATCGCCCACTACCACAAGCTCGGTATCGAGCCGATGAGCAAGACCCTGGTGTTCTCCGACAGCCTGACGCTGCCCAAGGCCCTGGAGATTTTCCGCGCATTGCGCGGTCGCATTAATGTCAGCTTCGGTATCGGCACCAACCTGACCTGTGACATCCCGGGTGTTGAACCGATGAGCATCGTGCTTAAAATGACCGACTGCAATGGCCAGCCCGTCGCGAAAATTTCCGATGAAGCGGGCAAGACCCACTGCACCGATCCGAATTTTGTCGCCTATTTGCGCCACGTTTTCAAAGTACCTGCCCTTTCCAGCAAGGAGTGAATCATGCAAGCCGTACAGCGTGAGATTGCGCAGCAGCTCAAGGTCCAAGCACCGTTCAACGACCAGGCCGCCCTTGAGGCCGAAGTGGCGCGCCGCGTAGGGTTTATCCAGGACTGCCTGCGCAATTCCGGGCTCAAGAGCTTGGTGCTGGGCATCAGCGGCGGTGTCGACTCCCTGACCGCCGGCCTGCTGGCCCAGCGTGCAATGAAAGAACTGCGCGCCAGCACAGGTGATGAGGCCTACCGTTTTATCGCGGTGCGCCTGCCCTACGAAACCCAGTTCGACGAACACGACGCCCAGGCTTCGGTGGACTTTATCGACCCGGACGAACGCCACACCGTGAACATCGGCCCGGCAGTGAAATCCCTGGCCAATGAAGTGGCGGCGTTCGAAGGCAAGGCGGCGGTGTCGCGTGATTTTGTGCTGGGCAACACCAAGGCACGCATGCGCATGGTGGCGCAGTACACCATCGCCGGCGCAGCCGGTGGCCTGGTGATCGGTACCGACCATGCAGCGGAAGCGGTGATGGGCTTTTTCACCAAGTTCGGTGACGGTGCCTGCGACCTGGCGCCGCTGAGCGGGTTGGTGAAGAACCAGGTGCGTGCGATTGCGCGGCACTTTGGTGCGCCGGAGTCGCTGGTGGAGAAGATCCCGACTGCCGACCTTGAAGACCTGTCGCCGGGCAAACCGGACGAAGCGTCACACGGCGTGACCTACGCCGAGATCGATGCGTTCCTGCACGGCGAGCCGGTGCGTGAGGAAGCGTTCAAGATTATCTGCGACACCTATCGCAAGACTGAGCACAAGCGCGTCATGCCCTTCGCGCCGTGAGGTAAGCCTGTTAGTCCAGCGGTGTTTGTTAGATCGCCTTCGCGAGCAAGCCCGCTCCCACACTTGACCGCATTCTCATATTGGAATGCGGCCAAGTGTGGGAGCGGGCTTGCCTGCGATGAACGATAACGCGGTGTTACTTGACCACCACAGTGCCTTTCATCATCGAGATGTGGCCCGGGAACGAGCAGAAGAACGCGTAATCCGTACCCGCCGCCAGTTTCGACACATCGAAGGTCACCGAATCTTTCTCGCCAGCACCGATGATCTTGGTATGGGCGATGATGCGGGTGTCGCCGTCTTTGAGGTAGTTCTTGTCGATACCGGCAGCCATGCCGTCGCTGGCAACGCCAGGCATGTCGGCGGCGGAACTCAGCACCCAGTTATGGCCCATGACGTTTTTCGGCAAGCTGCCGGAGTGCTCAAGGTTCACGGTGAACTTCTTGCAGCTCTTGTCGATCGTGATTTCTTTGGTGTTGAAGGACATCTGGTCGGTGGAATCAACAGTGACCGCGCACTCTGCAGCAAGCAACTGGCCGCTCGCCAGTGTCAGCAGGGAAACAGCAACGATTTTGGCAAACATGTGAATCTCCAAGGCAGGGTTTAAAAAACGCGTATTGCGACTAGGGTGCCCCAAGCAGGCTGAAATTCTTATGATCTGAATCAACAGATTGTATACAACTTTAGGCTATCAGACTGATCAACACAATCTACCAGCCAAACAACAGCCACCCGCCTATGATCGCTCCATCACCCACCGGAGCGTCTGCCATGCACTTCAATCAATTCTTAAACGGCCTGTTGGCCGCGTATGCCTGCGGTAAGTGAAGGCCAATCGCGCTGCTAAGCTGCTACCATAGCGACCCAAGGCAGCTGCGTGCCGCCCACCCTCACCTTCGACCCTAGAGGATCGCCCATGGCCAAACCTAATTACTCCTTCGCCAAACGTCAGAGAGACCTGGCCAAGGAGCAGAAGAAAGAGGAAAAGCTGCAACGCAAGAAAGCCGCTGCAGATGAAGAAGCAGGCGCACTGAACCCGGATGCTGAAGGTGAAGTGGCTGCTGATGACACCGAGACACCGAAAGACCCGGCTGAATAAATTTTGTTGGGGTGAGCAGGCCCTCCCTGCTCACCCCAACCCACTGTTACTCCAGCGGCATCACCGTCACCCGCACCTCCGGGTCATGGTTCCCTCCTCCCAGAATCACCCCACGTAACGGCGACACATCAGAGAAATCACGGCCCCAGGCCAGGGTGATGTGCTCCAGTGCCGGCTGCACGTTATTCGTCGGATCAAAATCCACCCAGCCCGCCACCGGGCAAAACACCGAGACCCACGCGTGGGATGCATCGGCGCCGATCAGCCGTGGCTGGCCGGGCGGTGGCTGGGTCAGCAGGTAGCCGCTGATGTAACGCGCGGCCAGGCCGCGAGAGCGCAGGCACGCGAGCATCAGGTGGGCGAAGTCCTGGCACACACCGCGTCGGCGCTCCAGCACTTCCACCAAGGGCGTGGCGACCTGGGTGGCTTCGGCGTCGAAGGTGAATTCGCTGAAGATTTTCTGCATCAGGGCCTGCACGCCCAGCAACAAGGGCACGCCTGGCGGGAAGCAGCTTTCGGAGAACTCGACGAAGGTGTTCTTCAGGTGCACGTAGGGCGACTCGAAGCGATAACGGCAGGCTTCAAGCATCTCAGACGACAGCACCTGGCTGCTGTAGGTCAGGCTGTCGCGGGTCTGGTCCCAGGCCGGCGACTGCTGAAAGTCCAGGGTTGGCCGCGCCAGCACTTCCACGGTCAGCCCGGCATTGACCAGCAATTCATCATGGGGCCGTTCGAACGCCAGCCGCGTGATCGGGTTGCCGAATACGTCCAGCTCATCGCGGCGCGACGACGGCTGCGGGCTGATATCCAATTGTTGGGAACTGCAACGCTGCCACGCGCACGGCCGCGGCCACAGGTGCGCCAACTGCTGGGCCAGGGACACCGGGCTGTCGTAGTGGTAATGGGTATCGTGGAAAATCTGGTAGCGCGCACTCATCACACCGACACCGTTTGCTGGCTGACATCATCCACATGGGCAAAGTGGCGCAACGCCAGGCGATCCGACACTTGCCCGCTCTCATCGGCGACCGCTTGCAGCAGGTCAGCCAGGCCGTCCAACGCGGCGCGCACACTGGATTCGCCGAACAACGGGTTCTCCAGGCAGCCCAGGTCGAAACGTGACAGGCGTTCCACCAACGGCGCCAGGCCGGTTTCCCGTGGCACCCCAAAGTCATCATTGAGACGGCGCAGGGTGCGGCTGACCAGCTTCAACTGGAACAGCACCGCGTGCGGGTTCTGTTCATCGAGCAACAACAAGTCGAGCACCGGGATCAACTGCGGCACTGCCAGGTAGCGCGAGCGATAGGTGATGCTGCTGTTGCCCAGCTCCAGCAGCCATTCCAGCCCGGCCTGATCAAATACCGCCACGCCACGCAGGAACGCGGCGAGGCTGCTGCTCAGAAACTGCAGGCGCTCGATACGCCGGCCCATCATCAAAAAGCGCCAGCCTTCGTCTCGGGTCATGTCGTCCAGGGCGAAACCGGACAAGGCTGCCAGGGACATCACCAGACGGTTGAGGAAGTCCAGCAACTCGCCAAAATCCGGGGTCTCGCTTTCCAGTTCCAGGGCTTCACGCTGCAACTCCACCAGGGCCTGCCAGTTCTCGCGGGACAACTTGCCGCGCACCTGGGACGCCGCCCACTGCAAGCGTTGCAGGTTGGCGCGCAGGCTCGACGGCCAGTCATCGCCAAGCAAAGCGGCAAGCAGGCGCTCGGGCAACTCGCCCTCCTCCGGCAACAAGCGCAAGGTCTCGCCCAGCTCGACAGCGGCCTGCAAGGCTTGCGGGTCGTCGCCATCGACATAGCGCGCCAGCACAATACGCAGCCAGCGCGCGCTGTCATCACAGCGTTCGCAGTAACGGCCAAACCAGAACAGGTTTTCCACCACGCGCGACGGCAGATAAGGGTCGCGCCGCACCAGGTCATGTACACCAATCGCCCGTTGCGCACGCCAAAGCTCGCCGCCGACAGCGCGGTCGCCCAGCACCCACGTGTCTTTGCTCGCGCCACCGCGCTGCATCGACACCACTTCGGCATCCGCCTCGGCCGCCACACGGGTCAAGCCGCCGGGCAGTACACGGTAGCCGTCAGCGCTGGCCACCGCGTACACACGCATGCCGATGGCGCGGTGCTGCAGATGGTCGTCCACCGTGTGCCAAACCGGCGCCTGGGACAATTGCGCCAGCTCCTGGGCCACATAGGCGTAAGGCCGCGCACGCATGCGCTCGGCCAGGGCCAAGCGTTGTTCGTCGTTCAAGTCGCGGCCGAATACCGGCGCGAAACTTTGCGACGGGAACGCCGGTTTGATCAGCAATTCCGGCAGCTTGTCCAAGGCTTCGGCCAGTACCGGCGGCTCGCCGCACCACCAGGTGGCGATGGACGGCAGGATCAGTGCTTCACCAAACAAAAACTCGTTGATCTTCGGCAGAAAGCCGAGCAAACCGGGCGACTCCAGCACGCCGCTGCCCAAGGCATTGGCCACCAGCACATTACCCTGGCGCACCGCGTCCAGCAGGCCGGGCACGCCCAGGGCCGAATCGGTGCGCAGCTCCAGCGGGTCGCAAAAATCGTCGTCCAGGCGCCGCATGATCGCGTGCACCCGGCGCAGGCCGCTGAGGGTCTTGAGGAACACCGTGCTGTCGCGCACCGTGAGGTCGCCGCCCTCGACCAGCGGGTAGCCGAGCTGGCGTGCGAGGTAGAGGTGTTCGAAATAGCTTTCGTTGAAACGCCCCGGCGTGAGCAGCACGATCAGCGGCGGCTGGTCATCACCGGGTGCCTGACGGGCCAGGGTTTCCTGGAGCGTGCGGAAGAAACCGGTGAGGTGTTGAACCTGCAGATCACGGTACAGATCCGGGAACGCACGGGACACGATGGTGCGGTTTTCCAGCGCGTAACCTGCGCCCGAGGGCGCCTGGGTACGGTCGGCGGTGACCCACCAACGGCCATCCGGGGTGCGCGCCAGGTCCACGGCGTACAGGTGCAGAAACGCGCCGTCCGGCGGCAGAATGCCCTGGCACGGCCACAGGAAGTTGTTGTGCCCAAACACCAGTTCGGCCGGCAACAGGCCTTCTTTGATCAGGCGCTGCGGGCCGTACAGGTCGGCCAGCACGGCATTGAGCAAGCGCGCACGCTGGGCGATACCGGCCGACAGGTGCTGCCACTCATCGGCGGCCAGCACATGGGGCAGTAAATCCAGCTCCCAGGGGCGATCAGCGCCCTTGGGGTCGGCGTAGACGTTGTAGGTCACGCCGTTTTCCTGGATCTGGCGCGTCAGCAACGCCTGGCGCTGGGCCAGTTGCACGGGCGTACTGCGTTGCAGGTGATCGAGCAGGCGCTGCCAATGGGCACGCACCGCGCCACTGTCGTCGAGCAGTTCGTGATAGGTGCCCGCAGTGAGCGGGTAACGGTCGAGCAAGTCGGACATGGAACGCTCGGCAGAGGCAAGGGGGCTCAGATTAACTCAAATTCAACGCGATCTTGTGTGGGAGCTGGCTTGCCTGCGATAGCGGTTTTCCTGCCACCTGATTGGCTGGCTGGTACACCGCTATCGCAGGCAAGCCAGCTCCCACATTTTAGATCTCATTTAGTCATTTTTATTGGGAAAACGCCGCAAATCCAGGGTCATCGGCAGTTCATCGTTAATCACCAAAGGCGGCACCGGCAGCTTGCCAGGGCTATGCCCCAAGCGGAAAAACCGCGCCATGCGCCGGCTCTCGGCCTCATTGGCATTCACGGGCAAGCTGTCGTAATTGCGCCCACCCGGATGCGCGACGTGGTACTGGCAGCCGCCCAGCGAGCGTTGCATCCAGGTGTCGAGCACATCGAACACCAACGGCGCGTGCACCGCGATGGTCGGTTGCAAACAGTTGGCCGGTTGCCAGGCGCGATAACGCACACCGGCAACAAACTCGCCGATACGCCCGGTCGGCTGCAACGGCACCGGGATGCCGTTGCAGGTCAGCAGATAACGTTGCGGCGCCAGGCCGCTCAACTTCACCTGCAAGCGCTCCAGGGACGAGTCCACGTAACGCACCGTGCCACCGACGGCGCCCTCTTCGCCCAGCACGTGCCAAGGCTCCAGGGCCTGACGCAGTTCCAGTTCGATGCCGCTGACGGCGTAGTCGCCGACCTTGGGGAAACGGAACTCCAGGTGCGCGGCAAACCATTCGGCCCGCAGCGGGTAACCGGCGGCGTTGAGCTCGACGATCACATCGGCAAAATCCTGCTCGATAAAGTGCGGCAGCAGGAAGCGGTCGTGCAGCTCAGTGCCCCAGCGCGCCAGTTTTGCTGGCGCATAGGGCTCACGCCAGAAGCGCGCGACCAAAGCGCGCAACAATAATTGCTGAGTGAGGCTCATGCGCGCATGGGGCGGCATTTCAAACGCACGCAGTTCCAACAGGCCCAGGCGGCCGGTGGCGCCATCGGGCGAATAGAGTTTGTCGATGCAGAATTCGGCGCGGTGGGTGTTGCCGGTCACGTCGATCAGCAGGTTGCGCAACAGCCGGTCGACCAGCCACGGCGGGCATTCTTCGCCAGGTTCGGGCATTTGCGCGAAGGCGATTTCCAGCTCGTACAGCGCATCGTTACGCGCTTCATCCACCCGTGGCGCCTGGGAGGTCGGGCCAATAAACAGCCCGGAAAACAGGTACGACAAGGACGGATGGTTATGCCAGTAGCTGATCAGGCTGCGCAGCAAATCCGGGCGGCGCAGGAACGGCGAGTCTTTCGGCGTCGCGCCGCCCAGCACAAAGTGGTTACCACCGCCGGTGCCGGTGTGGCGCCCGTCGATCATGAACTTCTCGGTGGTCAGGCGGGTTTGCCGCGCCTCTTCATAGAGGAACTCGGTGCGCTCCACCAGCTCATCCCAGGTGGCGGACGGCTGCACATTGACCTCGATCACACCGGGATCCGGCGTGACCCGGAAGTTGCTCAAGCGCGTATCGAATGGCGGCTCGTAACCTTCCAGCAATACCGGGCAATGCAGCTCTTCGGCGGTGGCTTCGATGGCGGCCACCAACTCCAGGTAATCCTCGACGCGTTCCAGCGGCGGCATAAACAGGTACAAACGCCCTTCCCGCGCTTCGGCGCACAAGGCGGTGCGGGTCAACCAGTCGGCGGACTCGTCGACTTTGGGCACGCGCTCATCGCTCGGCGCAGGCGTGGCGTGGCTTTGCAGTTGGGCGGTGGTCGGCAGCTCCGGCTGATCCTGATTCGGGTCAGTGGGATGCACGAACGGATACTCCGCCGCCGTCACCCATGGCTGCGAGGCCAACGGCAGGCGGTAACCCAGCGGCGAATCACCCGGCACCAGACGGCAGTGGTTGTCACGCAGGTACCAGCGCCCGCTCTGCCAGCGGTCATTGGCTGGCGTGCGCGCCAGCGGCAGCACTTGGCCGATGACTTTATCCAGGCCCTGGCTGAACACTTTGCGCAGGCGCTCGCGCTCCAGGTCATCACTCAGGCGCGGGTCCTGGGCGGTGACGTTTTGCGGCAGCGCACCTTCGCGCCACAGGTAGTAGAAGTTGTCTTCGAAAGCCGGGAACACAAAGCGTGCCGGCAGTTTCAGGCGTTCGGCGACACTGGCGAGGAAACGCCCGGCCATCGCGCCATCGGCGCCGTAGTCCTGTTGCTCATCGGCGATCAACGCACTGTTATGCCAGATCGGCACGCCATCGCGGCGCCAGTAGCAATTGAGCGACCAGCGCGGCAGTTGCTCGCCGGGGTACCACTTGCCCTGACCGAAATGCACCAGGCCTTTGGGCGCGTAGTGTGCGCGCATGCGCTGGAACAGCTCGGCGGACAGGCGGCGTTTGTCCGGCCCCAGCGCCGCGGTATTCCACTCGGCGCCGTCGGGGTCGTCGATGGAGACGAAGGTCGGTTCGCCGCCCATGGTCAGGCGTACATCATCCTTGAGCAGATCGGCGTCGATCTGCCGGCCCAACGCCTGGATCGCCAGCCATTGCTCTTCGGTGTAGGGCTTGGTGACACGCGGCGCTTCCCAAATGCGCTCCACCGACATCTCGTGGGTAAATTCGCACTCGCAGGGTTCCACCAGCCCGCTGATTGGCGCAGCGGACGAAGGATCAGGGCTACAGGCCAATGGGATATGCCCTTCACCGGCGAACAGCCCGGAGGTAGCGTCCAGGCCGATCCAGCCTGCGCCGGGCAAATACACCTCGCACCAGGCGTGCAGGTCGGTGAAGTCGACTTCGGTGCCGGACGGGCCATCAAGGGCTTTGACGTCGGCGGTGAGCTGGATCAAGTAGCCCGACACAAACCGCGCCGCCAACCCCAGGTTGCGCAGCAGTTGCACCAGCAGCCAGGCCGAATCGCGGCACGAGCCGGAAGCGGCGCCCAAGGTGAATTCCGGCGTTTGTACGCCCGGCTCCATGCGGATCAAATAGCCGATGTCGGCCGCCAGGCGCTGATTGAGGCCTACCAGAAAATCCACAGCCGGCAGCGGCGTGCGGTCGATACCCGCCAGGTAGGCGGCGAACTTTGGCGTCAGCGGCAAGGTTTCCAGGTACGGCGCCAACTCGCGCTGCTCATCGGCGGCGTAGCTGAAGGGGATTTTTTCGGCGTAGGGCTCGAGGAAAAAATCGAAAGGGTTGAATACCGCCATCTCGGCGACGAGGTCGACCTCAATGCGCAACTCATCGGTCTTTTCCGGGAACACCAGACGCGCCAGGTAATTGCCCTGCGGGTCCTGCTGCCAATTGATGAAGTGCTGCTCAGGCAGCACTTTGAGCGCGTAAGACAAGATCCGCGTGCGGCTATGGGCAGCCGGGCGCAAGCGCACGATCTGTGGGCCGAGTTCGACAGCGCGGTCGTAGCGGTAATGCGTAACGTGGTGCAACGCGACATGAATCGACACGGCGGCCTCCTGCGAGCCAGGGCATGAGCACAAAGCGCGCAAGACTTATGCCAGAGCGGCCGTCATTGCGCTTTATCGTAAGACCCGGTGCAGTACAGCACCAAAACGGCGCCGTGCCTGCGGTTATGGTGCAAGGGTTGCACATATTTGTGGCGCGAGTGGGTGCGGCGGTAGCGGTTGGTGGGCGATGAGGTGGGGAATTACCTCGGTTTTTTTATTCTGATGATTGCGCGCTCGTGTTTGCGGCGTTTGTTGATGGCTGCCTGGACTTTTACGCGCATGTGGCGAACTTCTACATAGGCGGCACGCATTTCCTGATGGCGCTTGCTACGCAGTAGAAGCAGGCCGAGTATCGGCCAGAAGAAGCATTCAAAGTAAATGAACAAGTGCGGCGAAAAATGAAAGCCCGGCACTGCAACCAATAGGCAGGCGATGAAAAAGCCGTACATGCCCCAGGCCCATTTCGGTCGCCCATAGATAATCATGAAATTGCAGTGGGTAATAAAGACGACCAACACCAAGCCGGTAATCTCAGCATCCGCATTCGATAACGAGGGTAAATAATAGTTTTCCACCAGTACGATAACAGCGGAACTGCCGAATAAAGCCGAAAGAATTACACCAATAAGCACGGGAAAATTACGAGCCAGAAAAGGCCGGATAGGGACAAGATACTTCCTTGTGATAAGCCTCATTCTGAAATCTCCTCATACAGCCCAACGGCAATGATCCGGATATTCCCGGACCTTACGCTGCCAGCAACAGCAGATGCAGCGCCGAGGGCATCAAGCATCTGCAAGAGCGTCCCATTCCTTATTTCCGCCGAGGTGTAGCGCTTTGGCATTTCACCCGCGATTTGTTTCAGCTTGATCATTTTTCGGGTTATTCCCGGGTGGTTGATACTCAGCAGCTCCCTGGTGAGCTTTGCCCGTTCTTGCCGACTCAAGCCTTCAAGCACCTGTTGCGTGGTTTTGCCGGTTGCCTTTTTCAGCATATTGACGAATCGGATTGTCGACATCGCGGAAGTACCAGCACCCAACAAAGAAACCGCATCCAGCCCAACCACTACGGACTGATACCATGGCTCGTTGTCCATAGCGTCGTTAAGGGCAGGGTCATTCATTTCGTTTCTAGTCCGGCGACCGCTAATCCAGCACTGAAGCGAGCTGGCGACTGCCGACGTATAGCCAATCACAGCAACCACCCCAGTAGCCCCGAAGGTGAAGGGGCTCAACGCAGAGCCGCCCGCCATCACCAACCAACTAATCACCGCCGAAGTACACGCCAACCCCGTATTCACCGCCTCAAATGCCACCTGCGACTCACGCGACTCACGCGGCTCATTCGCCAACCGCCGCGCAAACTCCACCCGCCCGATGTAACTGGGCGCCTCACGCAAAATCACCTTCTTCGGTGCAACACTGCAAATCGGCTGAAACTCACGCAACACCATCGCCCGCCACTGAGCGTCGAGGTACACCACCCCCGCGCCGACAATCGCCGGATCGGCATCAATGGCGGCAAATAACTTGCGCAGATCAATACTGCTTTCGACCCATTGCCGCGTCGGCAAATGGGCACTGGGGAAACCGTCTTTCAACAGGCTGGAAGTCATCCCTTTACTCCGCTTTTTCACAAGAACGCAGAGGGTAAAGACTGGGCATCGCCTAAAAATGTCAGAAGCTTCGCTTTATCCGGAAAGGCGCTTCCTTATCGTGGCTGAGCACCTTGTAGGTAATATCCCAAATAAGAAAGAGTGCGCCCCACACCCATTCGGGTGACCACCAAAACAGGGAACGATGATGGCAACTGATATGTTTTTGAAGCTGGGAGACATCAAGGGCGAATCCAAGGATCAGGTGCACCGCGATGAAATCGCGATCAGCAAATGGGGCTGGGGCATGTCTCAGACAGGTTCCATGCACAGCGGCAGCGGCGGCGGTGCCGGCAAGGTCGACATTCAAAACCTGGTCATCACCAAGGTCATGGACAAGTCTTCACCCAACCTGATGATGGCCTGCTCCACCGGCAAGCATTACCCGGAGGCGCGGCTGGTGGTGCGCAAGGCCGGAGGCAGTAATGCCGTGGAGTATCTGTTGATCACGATGAAGGAAGTCATGGTGACCTCCTACCAAACCGACGCGGTGACAACCAGCGATACACTGACCGAGGTGATCGGCCTGAACTTCGCCACGGTCGAAGTCAGCTATCAGCCGCAGAAAGCTGACGGCGGCAAGGACGGTGGTGCGGTCAAATACGGTTGGAATATTCGCCAGAACGTCAAAATGTGACGCCGCCGGGCGAGTGCGCCGCCCCTTACTCGGCACGGGGTCGACGATCCAGGCGGCGCCCTTGGGCTAGGTTTTTTTATGCGCGGCGATTATTGCCTGACGAAGATGGCGGACTTCCAAGAGTTTGTTGCGCATTTCTCGATGGCGCTGGCTGTTGAGCAGCAACAAACCCAGGAGCGGAAAGAGCACAGCCGAGCCGTAGACCAGTTTGGGGATGGGGTACTGAATCATCGGCAGCACGAACAGCAGGCAGCAACCCAGATAACCCGCCACCAGGCCGGTTGCCCAAGGGCGCCCGCGCGCGATCATTACATTGCCAAAGACCAGTACCGCCACCAGCAGCAAAATCGCCAGGCCGGAGTAGTCGGATTTAAGCGACGGATCGACACCACGCAAATACGTCACGCCGGCGAGGGACACGGCAGACGCGCCGGAAAAGATCGCCATGAAGATCGTGCCCATGAACACCGGGAAATAGCGCGCGAGGAAACTGCCCATGTCGGGGAAGCCTTTCATTCGGTGAGGTCCTCATACAAGCCGATGGCAAGGGTGGTGGCGGTGCCCACACTGCCGGTGCGGTAGCTGCCGACGATGCCGAGAATACCGCCCAACGCGTCTTTCATTTGAGTCAGGGTGGCATGCCGGATTTCCGTGGAGCTGAAGCTCTTGGTCAGCTTGCCTGCACGCTGCTGCAACTTGAGCAGCTTGGGCGTCAGGCTCGGGTCGCGCAGGCTTAGCAGCTCCTTGGTCAGCTTCTTGCGTTCCTGGCGGTTCAGGCCCTTGAGCAATTCATACCAACTTTTGCCCAGGGCCGCGGCCTTATTGGCCTTGAGCAGTTTCACCGTGGTCAGCGCGCCGGTGCCGATCCCCACCAGGGAGGCCGTATCGAGGATGGTTGAAACAGCGCCGTACCATTCGGCGTCATCCATCCGGTCGTTGGCTTCGGGGTCCAGGACCTCATTGTAGGTACGTGCCACGCCGAACCCGCATTGCGCACTGCTGGCCAGCGCCGCCGTCACGCCAATGCCCACCACGAACGCGCTGGCGCCCGCCGTAAATGGCACGGCGACGCTGCCGCTGAACACCACAAGCCAACCGATAATCGCGGCGGTGCACGACAAGCCCATATCAAACGCCTCTTTCCTGAGGCGGCCTTCACGGGGATCCGTCTTCACCTGTTCCACAAATTGCGCGGGGGAAATGTACTTCTGCGCCTCGCGCAAAATGATGCGCTTGGGCCTGATGCTGCAGAGAGGCTTGAATTCGCGCAGGGTGATCACATTGAAGTCGGCGTCGATGTACACCACACCGGCGCCGACAATGCCGGGGTCGGCATCGATGGCGGCGAACAACCGTGGCAGGTTGATCTGGCTTTCGATGCGCTGGCGCGCCATGAATTGGGAGCGGTTGGAGTCCATGCCGATGGAGAGCAGGGGGTTGCTCATGGGTGTTCTTCCTTGAAATAAATGGTGCCTGAACTGACGCCTTCGCGAGCAAGCCCGCTCCCACATTCGACCGCATTCTCATGTTGGAAATCGGACAAATGTGGGAGCGGGCTTGCTCGCGAAGGCGATTCAATGGGCGCCACCTTAACAAACAGGCACGTCAGCGAATAGAAAGCAAAACGCCAGCACGAGGCTGGCGTCTTGCATATTCAGGTTGCGATCAACGCGGTACGACCGGCTTGCGCGCAGGCTTGCCGCCCTTGCCCTTCGCCGCATCACTGCGCTCTTTAGCCGCCTGCTTGTTACGCGCCTGGGCTGCCGCCTTGGCTTGCTCACGCTTGTCCCACGGGTTGCTGCCATCACTGCCGCGCGGTGGCAAACCGGTGTGCTGGGTGAGGATTCTGGTGGTGGTTTCCTTCGCAACCTTATGGCTGCCGGCCGGCGTCGAGTTTTTGCGACGGGCGCTCTGGTAGCTGTCGGTGGACGGCTGGTGCAGCGGAATCAACTGGTCTTTACCCGGCCCGATCAGGTCGGCGCGGCCCATGCGCGTGAGTGCTTCACGCAGCATCGGCCAGCCTTTCGGGTCGTGGTAGCGCAGGAAGGCCTTGTGCAGACGGCGCTGTTCCTCGCTCTTGACGATGGTCACCGCGTCGCTCTTGTAGGTGACCTTGCGCAGCGGGTTCTTGCCCGAGTGGTACATGGCAGTGGCAGTGGCCATCGGCGACGGGTAGAACGCCTGCACCTGGTCGGCGCGAAAGCCATTGCCCTTGAGCCACAGGGCCAGGTTCATCATGTCTTCATCGGTGGTGCCGGGGTGGGCGGCGATGAAGTACGGGATCAGGTACTGCTCCTTGCCCGCTTCCTTGGTGTACTTCTCGAACATGCGCTTGAACTTGTCATAGCTGCCAATGCCCGGTTTCATCATCTGGTTGAGCGGACCTTCCTCGGTGTGTTCCGGGGCGATCTTGAGGTAACCGCCGACGTGGTGGGTCACCAGCTCCTTGACGTACTCCGGCGACTCGACCGCGAGGTCGTAGCGCAGGCCGGAGGCGATCAAAATCTTCTTCACACCCGGCAACGCACGGGCGCTGCGATACAGCTGGATCAACGACGAGTGGTCGGTGTTCAGGTTCGGGCAGATGCCCGGGAACACGCACGACGGCTTGCGGCACGCGGATTCAATTTCCGGGCTCTTGCAGGCAATGCGGTACATGTTCGCGGTCGGGCCACCGAGGTCGGAAATCACGCCGGTAAAGCCTGGCACTTTGTCGCGGATCTCTTCGATCTCGCGAATGATCGACTCTTCGGAACGGTTCTGGATGATGCGGCCTTCGTGCTCGGTGATCGAGCAGAAGGTGCAGCCACCAAAGCAGCCACGCATGATGTTCACCGAAAAACGGATCATGTCGTAGGCCGGGATTTTTTCCTTGCCGTACACCGGGTGCGGGACGCGGGCGTACGGCATGCCGAACACGTAGTCCATTTCTTCGGTGGTCATCGGGATGGGCGGCGGGTTGAACCACACGTCCACTTCGCCGTGCTTCTGCACCAGGGCGCGGGCGTTACCTGGGTTGGTTTCCAGGTGCAGCACGCGGTTGGCGTGGGCGTACAGGACCGAGTCGCCACGGACTTTTTCCATGGACGGCAGACGAATGACCGTCTTGTCACGGGTCATGCGCGGGCTGGCAAGAATTTGTACGACCTTGGCTTCTTCCGGGTCTTCAACCGGGCCTTTTTCCTGCTCAATGGCGCAGGCCTGGGTGTCCTGGGTATTCACATACGGGTTGATGATCTTGTCGATCTTGCCCGGACGGTCGATACGCGTGGAGTCCACCTCGTACCAGCCTTCAGGCGTGTCACGGCGAATGAACGCGGTGCCGCGCACGTCGGTGATGTCTTCGATCCTGTGGCCCCACGACAGGCGCTGGGCAACTTCGACGATGGCCCGCTCGGCGTTGCCGTACAGCAGAATGTCGGCGCAGGCATCGATCAGGATCGAGTTGCGCACACGGTCCTGCCAGTAGTCGTAGTGGGCGATGCGGCGCAGGGAGGCTTCGATGCCACCGAGCACGATCGGCACATTCTTGTAGGCTTCCTTGCAACGCTGGCTGTACACCAGGCTGGCGCGGTCCGGGCGTTTGCCGGCCATGCCGCCTGGGGTGTAGGCGTCGTCGGAACGGATTTTTTTGTCGGCGGTGTAACGGTTGATCATCGAGTCCATGTTGCCGGCCGCGACGCCGAAGAACAGGTTCGGCTCGCCGAGCTTCATGAAGTCGTCTTTGGACTGCCAGTTCGGCTGCGCAATGATCCCGACGCGAAAGCCCTGGGACTCCAGCAGCCGGCCGATAATTGCCATGCCGAACGACGGATGGTCAACGTAGGCATCACCGGTGACGATGATGATGTCGCAGGAATCCCAGCCAAGCTGATCCATCTCCTCCCTGCTCATCGGCAGGAATGGCGCAGGACCGAAACATTCGGCCCAGTACTTGGGATAGTCAAATAACGGCTTGGCTGTTTGCATGACGGTGACCGGTGTTGAGATGAAAAATCGCGGGCGCGGAATATAGCACAAATTTTGACCAATTCCGACGGTAGTAGTCGGAATTGTGGTGATGCAATCGCAGGCAAGCCAGCTCCCACACTTGAACGGTGAGTATCTTCAAATGTGGGAGCTGGCTTGCCTGCGATGAGGCCCTTACAGGCGCTGAAACTTACTCGTCGTCGTCGAAGTTATAGCTGCCCGGCGCCAGGTTTTCGAAGCGCGTGTATTTGCCGATAAACGCCAGGCGGATAAAGCCGATCGGCCCGTTCCGCTGCTTGCCGATGATGATCTCGGCAATGCCCTTGTGCTCCGTTTCGGGGTGATATACCTCGTCGCGGTACACGAACATGATCACGTCGGCATCCTGCTCGATCGCTCCGGATTCCCGCAAGTCGGAGTTTACCGGGCGCTTGTTCGGCCGTTGCTCCAGGGAGCGGTTGAGCTGGGACAGCGCCACCACCGGGCAGTTGAATTCCTTGGCCAGGGCTTTGAGCGACCGGGAGATTTCGGAAATCTCGTTGGTCCGGTTGTCGCCGCTGGAGCCTGGGATCTGCATCAGTTGCAGGTAGTCGATCATGATCAGGGCGATGTCGCCGTGTTCACGCACCAGCCGGCGGGTACGCGCGCGCATTTCAGACGGGCTGATACCGGCGGTGTCATCAATAAACAGCTTGCGGTCGTTGAGCAGGTTGACCGCCGACGTCAGGCGCGGCCAATCGTCGTCTTCCAGGCGGCCGGCGCGCACCTTGGTCTGGTCGATACGGCCGAGCGACGACAGCATACGCATGATCAGCGATTCACCTGGCATCTCCAGCGAGTAGACCAATACGGCTTTGTCGCTGCGCAGCACGGCGTTTTCCACCAGGTTCATCGCGAAGGTGGTTTTACCCATGGATGGACGGCCGGCCACGATGATCAAGTCGGACGGCTGCAGGCCGCTGGTCTTCTCGTCGAGGTCGGTGTAGCCGGTGGAAATACCGGTGATGGCGTTATCGGTGTTGAACAAGGTGTCGATACGGTCGATGGCCTTGGTCAACAGGTCGTTGACGCTGACCGGGCCGCCGGTTTTCGGGCGGGCCTCGGCGATCTGGAAGATCTGGCGCTCGGCTTCATCAAGGATCTCGGCGGCGGTGCGGCCTTCGGGGTTGAAGGCGCTGTCGGCGATTTCGGTGCTGATACCGATCAATTGGCGCAGCGTGGCGCGCTCGCGAACGATTTGCGCATAGGCCTTGATGTTGGCGACGGATGGCGTGTTTTTCGCCAGCTCACCCAGGTAGCCCAGGCCGCCGACCTGGGAGGTCTGGCCTTCCTTGTCCAGTTGTTCGGCCAGGGTCACCACGTCGATCGGCGAGTTCTGGTCGGCCAGCTTGGCAATGGCGCGGAAGATCAGGCGGTGGTCATGGCGATAGAAATCACCGTCCGAGACTTGATCCAGCACACGTTCCCAGGCGTTGTTGTCCAGCATCAAGCCACCAAGCACGGCCTGTTCGGCCTCGATGGAATGCGGCGGCACCTTCAGGGCAGCGGTTTGCAGATCGTATTGCTCAGGAGCTGAAATATCGTTCATGGCCACTTGGAATTAGGGGTGTGTAGAAAAACAAAAGGCACGACCTGTAAACAGGATCGTGCCCGATGTTAACCGCCTGGCACGCGAGGTGCCAGTCAGTTAGGTGCTGCTTAAGCTGCTACCACTACAACGCGTACGGTGGCTTCAACTTCGGCGTGCAGGTGCACGGCTACGTCGAATTCGCCTACGTTGCGGATGGTGCCGTTCGGCAGACGAACTTCGCTCTTCTGCACTTCAACGCCGGAGGCGGTCAGTGCATCAGCGATGTCGTGGGTGCCGATCGAACCGAACAGCTTGCCTTCGTCACCGGCGGTGGCAGTGATAGTCACTTCCAGCTCAGCCAGTTGGGCAGCGCGAGTTTCGGCCGAAGCTTTTTTGTCTGCTGCGGCTTTTTCCAGCTCAGCACGACGCTCTTCAAACGCAGCCAGGTTGGCAGCGGTTGCAGCGGTGGCTTTGCCGTATGGCAGCAGGTAGTTACGACCGTAACCGGCCTTAACGTTCACTTTGTCGCCCAGGTTGCCCAGGTTGGCGACTTTTTCCAGAAGGATCAGTTGCATGTGAAAATCCTCTAACTTTTAACCTTCACCGTTCGCGTTATCGGCGTCTTTCGACGCCAGACGACCGCGAAAATCAATCAGGCCGTCGACAATGGCAAAAACCACGAGTAACGGATAGATCAGCTGCATAAACAGCAACATCGTGACGTACAACCCCACCAGCCAGAACTTGGCCAGGCGCTTTCGCGCTACCAGCCCATGCATCAGGGCCAGCCCGGCAAACACCAGCGGTACGCTGCAAATCGGCGCCAGCAAGGCCATCTGTGGGCCGAAGTTCGGCCCGACAACCATGCACGCCAGCAGCAACATCGCCGGCCCCGCTGGGATTCTGATACTGCGAAACTCGCGACCAAAACCACCCGGGTTGTACAACAACGCTTGCCAATAACGCCCAACAATCAGGCTCAGCACGCTGACGACCTGCAACAAAGCCGCAATCAGGCCGGTCAGGACCGGGGCAATCAGTGACGCAAACCGCGCTCGCTCATCTACCGACAATTGCTGGTAGAGATCCCCGAGGGCCATCGGCAGGATCTTGACGATCTCTTGCGACAGCGCTTCGATTTGCGGGCGGAAAGCCGCGCCAAGCATCACTGAGTACACCAACCCCAATGCCACGCTGACCAGCAGCGTGCGGACCCAGGACTCACTTGCGCGTAAAACCAACGCAAGGCTCGATGACCCCAGCAGTACCAGAAGTACCCGTGGATCACCGAATTGAAGCCACCAGATCAAGGCCGGCAACAATCCCAGGGCAAGAACGCCAAGGGCGTCCTTCAAACCGCGCCGCAGGAGCACAAGGCAACCTGCAGCAGCACCCAACCAATAAAGCAGCGGCAATGCCGCACATCCGGCCACTACCAGAGTGGCCTGCACGCGACCGCGCATGATGAACTCAGCTAAGGCGCGCATGCATTCAATCCCTTACTACTTGTCGACTGCCCGGTCTCAGCGGCCGTGGCTGTCGGTGTAGGCCAGCAGGGCCAGGAAGCGGGCGCGCTTGATAGCGGTGGCCAGCTGACGCTGATAACGTGCTTTGGTACCGGTGATACGGCTTGGAACGATTTTGCCGGTCTCGGATACGTAGGCTTTCAGAGTGTTGAGATCTTTGTAATCGATCTCTTTCACGTCTTCAGCGGTGAAGCGGCAGAATTTACGACGACGGAAGAAACGTGCCATTTGATAGGCTCCTTAAAAGGTCCGTGGATTACTCGTCAGCGTTATCGCTGTTGTCGCTGTCATCACTATCAGCGCTTTCGGCGCCTTCGTGCTCAGGACGGTCGCGACGCTCACGGCGCTCACTGCGGTTTTCTTCAGCCTTGAGCATCTCGGATTGGCCGGTAACGGCTTCTTCGCGACGGATGACCAGGTTACGGATCACTGCATCGTTGTAGCGGAAGTTGTCTTCCAGCTCGGCCAGGGCCTTGCCGGTGCACTCAACGTTCAGCATCACGTAGTGAGCCTTGTGAACATTGTTGATTGCGTAGGCCAGTTGACGACGGCCCCAATCTTCCAGACGGTGGATTTTGCCGCCGTCTTCTTCGATCAGCTTGGTGTA
The DNA here is from genome assembly GCF_900006605.1 of Pseudomonas sp. 58 R 3. Taxonomy (NCBI): domain Bacteria; kingdom Pseudomonadati; phylum Pseudomonadota; class Gammaproteobacteria; order Pseudomonadales; family Pseudomonadaceae; genus Pseudomonas; species Pseudomonas sp. 58 R 3. The sequence continues at coordinate 158,606 of NZ_CVTT01000061.1, forward strand.
ACGCTCAACCATGCCGCCGACTTGCTCGCTTTGATCCGGGTGGACCAAAAAGATGATTTCGTAATGACGCATGAATGCTCCTTACGGGTTGTAGCCTGCCGCTCAAAAACGGTCAGACAAGGAGTGAATGACACTTATGGATCTTGCCGCAGGGAGGCACATAGGTGCCTGCCAGGAAGGCAAGGGGCGCAATTGTAGAGAAGGGGGAGTAACGGCGCAAGGTGATTGGTGATTATTTGAACAATATCCGAGCACGCCGCCGATCGTTCCCACGCTCTGCGTGGGAATGCAGCTCGAGGACGCTTTGCGTTCGCTGTCGAAGCGTGACGCGGAGCGTCACAAGAGGCATTCCCACGCGGAGCATGGGAACGATCCAAGCACTTACTTCTTGCTCTTGCCCTTGACGCCACGCTGGCGCTGGGCTTCGAACAGGCACACGCCGGTGGCAACCGACACGTTGAGGCTGCTGACGCTACCGGCCATCGGCAGTTTCACCAGGTAATCGCAGTGCTCGCGGGTCAGGCGACGCATGCCTTTGCCTTCGGCACCCATGATCAGGATGGTCGGGCCGGTGAGGTCCTGGTCATAAATACTGACCTCGGCCTCGCCCGCCGTGCCCACCACCCACAGGCCGCGCTGCTGGAGTTTCTCCAGCGTGCGCGCCAGGTTGGTCACGGCCACCAGCGGAATCACTTCAGCCGCGCCGCACGCGACTTTACGCACGACCGGCGTCAGGGTTGCCGACTTGTCTTTAGGCACGATCACCGCCAGCGCACCGGCCGCATCGGCCGAACGCAGGCAAGCGCCGAGGTTATGCGGGTCGGTCACGCCGTCCAGCACCAGCAACAGCGGTGCGCCTTCGGTACGGTCGAGCAGCTCGTCGAGCATCGCTTCGCCCCACACCTGGCTCGGGCTTACGTCCGCAACCACGCCCTGGTGAACGCCTTCAACCCACACGTCCATCTCACGGCGCTCGGCCTGGCCGATAGCAACCTTGTTTTGCGTGGCCAGCTCGACCAGCGCTTGCACGCGCGGCTCGCTGCGGCCTTCGGCCAACCACACCTGCTTGACGCGTTTAGGGTGATGACGCAGCAGTGCTTCTACGGCGTGCACGCCGTAGATTTTTTCCAGACTCATGACTTGGCCTTAGGTTTGCGCGACCCGCCGCTTTTCGCGGGGGCCGAGCCCGCTTTAGGCGGGCCTTTACGGTGTTTACTCGGCTTGCTCGACGGCTTTTCCGCCCCGTGGGACTTTCCCCCAGACGCCGCTTTACCACCGCTTTTGGCTTCGCTGAGCAACTGCTGCTTCAACTCACGGCTCTTGCGCACTTCGGCGTTTTTGGCCGCAGCATCGCTCGGGCGGTAGGCCTCGGGGGCCTTTTCCTTGGTGGACGAACGACGACCGGCCTTGGCTGGCGCAGGCTCGGCGGCAGCTGCTTTCGCAGGCGCGCCCTTGCCTTTACTGGCGGGCGCAGCAGGTTCGCTGCCACGTTTTTTACGGCCAGTCGGTGTTTCGCTCGGCTTGTCGGGCATGCCGAAATCGATCTTGCGCTCGTCGAGGTCGACGCGCATGACCTGCACTTCCACGGTGTCGCCCAAGCGGAAGCTGCGACCGGTGCGCTCGCCCGCCAGGCGGTGATGCACAGGATCAAAGTGGTAGTAGTCGCCCGGCAGCGCAGTGACGTGCACCAGGCCTTCGACGTAGATGTCGGTCAGCTCGACGAACAGGCCGAAACCCGTCACGGCGGTGATCACACCCGGGAACGACTCGCCCACGCGGTCTTTCATGAACTCGCACTTGAGCCAGTTCACTACGTCACGGGTGGCTTCGTCGGCGCGGCGCTCGCTCATCGAGCACTGCTCGCCCAGCTGTTCCAGGGCCGCTTCGTCGTACGGATAGATCCGTGCCTTCGGAATGGTCATGGCACCGGCGCGCTTGACGTGCGGGGTGTTCTGCTTGGAGTGGATCACACTGCGAATCGCCCGGTGGGTGAGCAGGTCCGGGTAACGACGAATCGGCGAAGTGAAGTGGGTGTACGCCTCGTAATTCAGGCCGAAGTGGCCCTGGTTATCAGCGCTGTACACCGCCTGGCTCAGCGAGCGCAGCATCACAGTCTGGATCACGTGGTAATCCGGACGGTCCTTGATGCTGGCCAGCAACGCCTGGTAATCCTTCGGCGTCGGGCCGTCCTTGCCTTTGTGCAGGGACAGGCCGAGCTCGCCGAGGAAGGCGCGCAGTTTTTCCAGGCGCTCCGGTGGCGGGCCGTCATGCACGCGGTACAGGGCAGGAATTTCGTGCTTTTTCAGGAATTCTGCGGTGGCCACGTTGGCCGCCAGCATGCATTCCTCGATCAGCTTGTGCGCATCGTTACGCGTCGTCGGCGTAATCGCCGCGATCTTGCGCTCGGAACCGAACACAATCCGGGTTTCCTGGGTTTCAAAGTCGATGGCGCCACGTACATGACGTGCGCCCAGCAACACCTTGTACAGCGCGTAAAGCTGCTTGAGGTGCGGCACGACGTCGGCGTATTCACCACGCAGGGCCTTGGCTTCGCTGGTCTTCGGCGCTTCCAGGATGGTGCTGACCTTGTTGTAGGTCAGGCGCGCCTGGGAGTGGATCACCGCTTCGTAGAACTGGTAGTCGGTCATTTCGCCGGTTTTGGAGATGGTCATCTCGCATACCATGGCCAAACGGTCGACTTTCGGGTTCAGGGAGCACAGGCCGTTGGACAGCTGCTCAGGCAGCATCGGGATCACGCGCTCAGGGAAGTACACGGAGTTGCCGCGCACCTGGGCTTCGTTGTCCAGGGCCGAACCGATCTTCACGTAGCTGGACACGTCGGCAATCGCGACGAACAACTTCCAGCCGCCGGAGAACAGGCGCAGCTTGCCAGGCTTGGCTTCGCAATAGACCGCATCGTCGAAGTCGCGGGCATCTTCGCCGTCGATAGTGACGAACGGCAGATGGCGCAGGTCGATGCGTTTTTCTTTGTCTTTATCTTCCACTTCCGGCTTGAGCTTGGCGGCTTCTTTAAGCACAGCCTCGGGCCAGACGTGAGGAATATCGTAGGTGCGCAGCGCAACGTCGATTTCCATGCCCGGCGCCATGTAGTTGCCGACCACTTCAACAATATCGCCCTGTGGCTGGAAGCGCGCCGTTGGCCAGTGGGTGATTTTCACCTCGACGAACTGGCCTACCTTGGCGGCGCCATTGCGGCCCGGGGTGATCAGCACTTCCTGCTGGACCTTCGGGTTATCCGGCACCACAAAGCCGATGCCGCCTTCTTCGAAGTAACGACCAACGATGGACTCGTGGGCACGGGACACCACTTCGACGATCACGCCTTCACGGCGACCACGACGGTCCAGGCCGGAAACCCGCGCCAGGGCACGGTCGCCGTCGAATACCAGGCGCATTTGCGCCGGGCTCATGAACAGGTCGTCGCTGCCGTCATCCGGGATCAGGAAGCCGAAGCCATCCCGATGGCCGGCGATGCGGCCCAGGATCAAGTCGAGCTTATCCACAGGCGCATAGGTGCCACGACGGGTGTAGATCAGTTGAGCATCGCGCTCCATGGCGCGCAAACGGCGGCGCAGGGCTTCGAGCTGGTCTTCGGTGGTCAGACCGAACTCTTCAACCAGCTGCTCGCGGCTAGCAGGCGAACCACGATCGGCGAGATGCGCCAGGATCAGTTCGCGGCTAGGAATAGGGTTTTCATATTTTTCCGCTTCACGAGCGGCCTCGGGATCGAGGGACTGCCAATCGGCCATTAGAGAGTTTTCACCTTGTCTATATGCGGGTTAGTTTGGCATACGCGTATTGAAACGGGAAATTTCAGGTGTCGACAAGTGTTTAAAAGGCCTTTGCCGCGCTCGGAAAGCACCTTGCATGACCATTGGCGAAATTTTCCAGGCTTTTTTCATGGCAGGGCTTTACAGCTCAAAAGCGTCTCCGTATAGTGCGCGCCATCGACGACGGCAACGTTGTTGATGTTGCCCAGGTGGTGAAATTGGTAGACACGCCAGCTTCAGGTGCTGGTGATCGCAAGGTCGTGGAAGTTCGAGTCTTCTCCTGGGCACCAAATTCAGATCAAACCCGCGAAAGCGGGTTTTTTCGTTTCAGGCCTTTGATTTTTAACAAGAATATTGATTTATATTTTTGATATCAGGGGTTTACAGATTTAAAAGCGCTCCGTATAGTTCGCTCCATCAACGGCGCAAGCGTTGTTGATAATGCCCAGGTGGTGAAATTGGTAGACACGCCAGCTTCAGGTGCTGGTGATCGCAAGGTCGTGGAAGTTCGAGTCTTCTCCTGGGCACCAAATTCAGATCAAACCCGCGAAAGCGGGTTTTTTCGTTTCCGGGGTTTGAAAACTTCCCCAAGGATTCTCCCCTCGTCCGCACTTGAGAAGTTTTATCGTTTATCCTTGCAATGATTTGTTGCATACAAGCGAGGAACACTTCGGATGATGATCCGCGATAACCGTCTCAAGACATCCCTTCTGCGTGGCCTGACCCTCACTCTGCTCGGCTTGACCCTACTCTCGCCCACCGCCTACTCCGCCGACAAGGTTTCCCTGACCCTGTACAACGGCCAGCACAAAGAAGTCGGCGATGAACTCGCCAAGGCCTTCGAAGCCAAGACCGGCATTCACGTCAACGTGCGCAAAGGCAGCAGCAACCAGCTCGCCAGCCAGGTCGTGGAAGAAGGCGAGCGCTCCCCTGCCGATGTGATCTACACCGAAGAGTCGCCGCCGCTGAACAAACTCGGCGAGCAAGGCCTGCTGGCCAAAATTGATGCGAACACGCTGGACGTGTTGCCCAAGGAATACGTCGGCAGCAACGGTGACTGGATGGGCGTAACCGCTCGCACCCGCGTCGTGGCCTTCAACCCCAAACTGATCGCCGAAAAGGACCTGCCCAAATCGGTACTGGATTTCGCCGGCCCCGAGTGGCAAGGCAAAGTCGGCTTTGTGCCCACCAGCGGCGCATTCCAGGAGCAAGCGGTAGCAATCATCAAATTGCACGGGCGCGAAGCGGCTGAAGAATGGCTGACCGGCCTGCGCGCCTTCGGCAAGGTGTACAGCAACAACATGGTCGCCCTCAAGGCCGTGGAAAACGGCGAAGTCGCTACCGTGCTGGTGAACAACTACTACTGGTTCGCCCTGAAAAAAGAAAAAACCAACCTGGATTCGCAACTGCACTACTTCACCGATGGCGACGCCGGTGGCCTGATCACCGTGTCTTCCGCTGCCGCGCTGAAATCCAGCAAACATCCCAAAGAAGCTCAGCAGTTGCTCGCCTTCATGGCCAGCGAAGAAGGCCAGCGTGTGATCACCAACACCTCGGCCGAATACCCGCTGCGCAAAGGCATGCAGTCCAATCGCGGCCTCAAGCCGTTCAGTGAGCTGCAACCGCCGAAAGTCACCCCGGCCGACCTTGGCAATGCCGAAGAAGCCCTGGACCTGGAACGTGACGTTGGCTTGAACTGATGAACCCATCGCTTTCCGCCGCCGGGTTCATACCCCGGCGCAAACGCCCGTCGATCTGGCTGCTGCTGCCCGTGCTGTTTCTGGTGGGCTTGAGCCTGCTGCCGCTGGTGTATGTCGGCACCAAGGCCTGGCAGGCGGGCTGGGCGGAGGCGGTGCACCTGCTGTGGCGGCCGTATGTATTCGGACTGCTGCGCAACACCCTGGCGTTGATGGTTGGGGTGACGGTGGCGTGCGGCGTAATCGGTCTGTCACTGGCGTGGTTACTGGAGCGCAGCAACCTGCCGGGGCGACGCATCTGGGGCGTGATCCTGTGCTTGCCGTTCGCCGTGCCTGCGTTTGTCAGCAGCTTCACCTGGGTCTCACTGAGCGCCAACTTCGAGGGCCTGGGCGGGGCAATCCTGGTGATGACCCTGTCCAAATACCCGCTGGTGTTTCTGCCGGTGGCGGCGACATTGCGCAATCTTGATCCATCCCTTGAAGAGTCGGCCCGCACGCTGGGACTGAATCGCTGGGGCGTATTTTTTCGAATTACACTGCCGTTGCTCTGGCCTTCGCTGCTGGCCGGAGCGCTGCTGATCGCGCTGCATATGCTGGTGGAATTCGGCGCGCTGTCGATCATCGGCCTGCAAACCTTTACCACCGCGATCTACCAACAGTTCGAACTGGAATTCAGCAACGCCAATGCCGCGATGCTCTCGGCGGTACTGCTGGTGATGTGCCTGACGCTGCTGTGGCTGGAGCTGCGGGTGCGCGGCAAGGGCCGGCATGTGCGCATCGGCCAGGGCGCGGCGCGGCATGCGGAACAGGTCAAGCTGGGTAAATGGTCGACCTTGGGTCAGCTGTACTGCCTGGCGCTGGCGGTCATCGGTAGCGGTATTCCGTTGGGAATGCTTGCTTATTGGCTGGCGGTGGGTTCATCGGCGGCATTCCCGGTGGCCGAAATTGGCGAGGCATTGATGTCTTCGCTGGCATTGTCCTTGGGCGGCGCTGCGCTTTGTCTGGCATTGGCTGTGCCGGTCGGCCTGCTGGTGGTGCGCTACAAAGGCCAGTTGGCGATCTGGGCTGAGCGCCTGCCCTACCTGTTGCATGCCCTGCCCGGTCTGGTGATTGCGCTGACACTGGTGTACTTCGCGCTGCACTATGTGCCCGTGCTGTATCAGACCTCGGCGCTGCTGCTGATTGCTTATGCGCTGTTGTTTCTGCCGCTCGCTCAGGCGCCGATTCGAACCGCACTGAACAAAGCTGCGCCGCAACTGGAAGAAGCTGCACGCACGCTGGGCGCTTCGTCATTCAGCGCGTTTTGCCGGGTGACCTTGCCGATTATTTTCCCGGCATTAGGGGCGGCGTTTGCGTTGGTGTTTCTGGATGCAATGAAGGAGTTGACGGCGACTTTGCTGCTCAGCCCGACGGGGTTGAATACCCTGGCGACTGCCGTGTGGGCACATACCTCGAATGTTGAGTTTGCGGCGGCGGCGCCGTATGCGGCGTTGTTGATTCTGGTGTCGGGGCTGCCGGTGTATCTGCTGACGACGCGGATGTATTTGAGCCGCTGAGACCGCTATCGCAGGCAAGCCAGCTCCCACATTCGACTGCATTCCAAAGCTGGAACTCGGTCAAATGTGGGAGCTGGCTTGCCTGCGATGAGGCCGGCGCAAACGACGCTAAGCCCGAAACTGCCCCAAGCTCGCCTTCAACTGTGCCGCCAACCCATCCAGCACCTTGCCACTGGCCGTGGTTTCCACCACCGCCTGCGCGGCACGCTCAGCCTGGGCATGGATCACCTCGACCCGCCCACGTACCGCATGCGCGCCCTGGGCTTGATGCTCGGCCGCACGCGTTGCCAGGCCAATCGCCGCATGCACTTGCTCCACCGAAGCCTGCACCGACTGCTGCAAGCGCACACTGTCGCGCAGCACCAACAACCCTTCATTCGCCTGGCGCCCGGCCTTGCCGATGGTTTCCACCGCCTCGCGTGCACCCTGTTGCAATGCCACGATATGCGCCTGGATGTCGCCGGTAGAGCTTTGGGTTTTACTCGCCAGCGCCCGCACTTCGTCTGCCACCACCGCAAAACCTCGCCCGGTCTCACCGGCACGCGCCGCTTCAATCGCCGCATTCAGGGCCAGCAAGTTGGTCTGCTCGGCAATCCCGTGGATCACCGTCAACACCACCTCGATCTGCTCGCTTTGCTGCGCCAACCGCTCGATCACTTGGGAACCGGCCTGCACTTGCCCCGCGAGCGCCTCGATCAGGCTGCCGACCTCTGCCGAGGTCCGTGAGTTTTCATCCGTGGCCTGGCGAATATCCACCACCTGCTGCAACGCCGCCTGCATCGCATGGCTTTCGGCCTGGGCCTCATCGGCCATTTGCGAAAGCGCGCGCAGGCTTTCGGCAACTTCGTCGCGCTGCAAACCGGCCGCCTTGTCAGCCCCGGCATTGCGTAAAGTCATGGCGCCGATTTCGACACCGGTGCGCTGCGCTACATCGCCCGCCTCACGCACGATCGGCTGCAACTTATCCACAAAGCGATTGACCGCCGAGGCCATGTCGCCGATTTCGTCCTTGCTGTTGATCTGCACACGCTTGGTGAGATCGCCCTCGCCCGCCGCCAGGTCGCCCATGGCGGCAATCAACAACTTCAGCCGATTGACCACACGGCGCCCCAACACGATGGCGATCAGCAGCAATACGCCAAACCCGACAATGGCGAGTCCCATACCGATGCGCCAGCGCAGCGCTCCCGCAGCGTCCTGTACGGCGCTGCTGGTGTTGGCGGTCATCTGGGTGGCGGTGGCCTGCGCCGATTGCAGGCGCGCGCCCATGGCCGCTGCGCTGTCGGCGGCGGCGCCCTTGAGGCTGTCACCGACCAACTGATCGCTGCTGGCGATCAAGGCAGCAAAGCGCTTGTCCAGCGCTGCCAGGTCGGCCTCTACCGCTTTGGTCGAGACGCCCATGCGGACTTTGCCGATCTCGGTGCCGTTGGGGCTGATCGAGGCTTCGACGTAGAACACCGAAGGATCGTTTTTAGCCGCATCCAGGACCTTATCCAAGGCTCGGTCGCCCTTGCCCTTGTCCAACAGTGCCTGGTTGATCGGGTTTTCGCGGTTGAGGTAACGGGTCAGGTGCTCGCCAGCCGCGTCGTCATACACCACGAACAACACGTTGGGATTGCGCTGGGCGCGCCGGGCGAACTCCGACAATGTCGGCACGTCGCTGTCCCACATGGCGCGGGGCGCCACCGACGCCAGCAGTTGGGCCATGTCATTGGCCGAGTCCTGCAGGTCTTTTTCCAGGGTCGCACGCAGTTGCTTCTGCTCCTCTTGCAGGCGCGTGGAAAGCCCTGCGGTCAGACGCTGACGCGTGCTCGAAGACAAGCTGTCCAGGCTCGAGGTGACTTCCTTGCCGGCTTGCGCCAGCTCACCAGACAGTTTCTGGCTGTCGGCCCCCAGGCGGTTGCTTAAATCCGCTTCCAGCGCCGTCACGGTGCTTCGCGTCAGGGCAACGGCCACCAGCACTTGCACCAAAAGAGCGATACCTAGGGTAACGAACACCGGCCGCAACAGCCGGCTTTGTAACAATGAGAGAACGGCAGACACGGTAAATCCCTCCACCACGGGTGCCATTAATTTGATAGCACCGCGAAAGAAAGAACCGTAGCAAGGGTCGTGCCGATTGCCAGCCGGCCACAAAAAAGGGCTCCCGAAGGAGCCCTTTGCTTTTTACATCAACAGCTTATTAAGCGAACGGGTGACGCAGAACGATGGTCTCGTTGCGGTCCGGGCCTGTCGAAATAATGTCGATCGGCGCGCCGATCAGCTCTTCAACACGCTTGATGTAAGCACGGGCGTTGGCCGGCAGCTCTTCCAGGGTCTTGGCGCCCACGGTCGATTCGGTCCAGCCCGGCACTTCTTCGTACACAGGCTGCAGGCCGACGTAGCTGTCAGCATCGGTCGGTGCAACGTCCTTGCCGTCTGCATCTTTGTAGCCGATGCAGATATTGATGGCTTCCAGGCCATCGAGAACGTCCAGCTTGGTCAGGCAGATGCCCGAGATGCTGTTCACATCGATAGCACGGCGCAGGATAACGGCATCGAACCAGCCGCAACGACGGGCACGCCCGGTGGTGGCACCGAACTCGTGACCTTGCTTGGCCAGGTGTGCGCCGACTTCGTCGAACAGCTCAGTCGGGAACGGGCCCGAACCCACGCGCGTGGTGTAAGCCTTGGTAATGCCCAGGATGTAGTCCAGGAACATCGGGCCAACGCCCGAACCGGTCGCAACGCCGCCAGCGGTGGTGTTGGAGCTGGTCACGTACGGGTAGGTGCCGTGGTCGATGTCGAGCAACGAACCCTGGGCGCCTTCGAACATGATGTCTTTGCCGGCGCGACGCAGGTCGTGCAGCTCGGCCGTCACGTCCAGCATCAGCGGCTTGAGCAGCTCAGCGTATTCCTTGCACTCGGCCAGAGTCTTTTCGAACTCGATGGCCGGCTCTTTGTAGTAACCCACCAGCATGAAGTTGTGGTAATCCACCAGTTCACGCAGCTTGTCTTCAAAGCGCGGCATGTTGAGCAGGTCGCCCACACGCAGGCCACGACGTGCAACCTTGTCTTCGTAAGCCGGGCCGATGCCGCGACCGGTTGTACCGATCTTCAGCTCGCCACGCGCCTTTTCACGGGCCTGGTCCAGCGCAACGTGGAAGGACAGGATCAGCGGGCAGGACGGGCTGATACGCAGGCGCTCGCGCACCGGTACGCCTTTCTCTTCCAGCTTGGTGATCTCACGCAACAGGGCGTCAGGTGCAACCACAACACCGTTGCCGATCAGGCACTGTACGCCTTCGCGCAGCACGCCCGACGGGATCAGGTGCAAGACGGTTTTTTCGCCATCGATGACCAGGGTGTGGCCAGCGTTGTGGCCACCTTGGTAGCGCACTACGGCGGCAGCATGTTCGGTCAGCAGATCAACGATCTTGCCTTTGCCCTCATCACCCCATTGGGTGCCCAGGACTACGACATTCTTACCCATAACACTTGTCCTCATTCGCGCAAACTTGGTGCCGGCGATGGCCGGCAGGAAAACTCAAGAAGCCAGTGGCGATACTTGCCAAAGCCCGTTCTGCAGAATCAATTGCCGGTCGCAGTCCGCTTCACGGGCGGCGGCCAATGGCTGCCCAGGCAAAGCCTGGACGACACGCTGACCCTCACTGCGCAACTGGCAAACCTGCTGCCAGAGTGCTGCGTCCGTACTGTCGGGCATCCAGATGCCACCAGACGGCAGCTCGACCTCAGCACGCCCCAGGGTCACCAGGGTTTTCAAATCGGTAGAAAAGCCAGTCGCCGGACGGGCGCGACCGAAGTCGGCGCCGATATCGTCATAACGACCGCCTTGGGCGATGGCCTGGCCAACACCCGGTACAAAGACGGCGAACACCACACCGGTGTGGTAGTGGTAGCCGCGCAACTCACCCAGGTCGAAATACAGCGGCAACTCGGGGAAGCGCGCCGACAATTGCTCGGCAATCGCGAATACATCATCCAGCGCAGCCAGGACCGGCGCCGGCGCATTGGCCAGGCGCTCACGGGCAGCCACCAGCACTTCACGGCCGCCGCACAGGTTAACCAGTGCACGCAGCATGTCGGCCAGGTCCGCAGGCACGCCTGCGGTCAGAGCGATCACTTCATCGATCGCCTTGCGCTGCAAGGCATCGAACAACTGTTGCTCCACTTCACCGGACAAGCCGGCCGCACGGGCCAGGCCACGGTAGATACCGACGTGACCCAGGTCCATGTGCACATCCGGCACGTCGGCCAGTTGCAGCATAGCCAGCATCAGGCTGATCACTTCAACGTCGCTGCTCGGGCTGGCATCACCGTACAACTCGGCGCCCAACTGGATCGGGCTGCGCGACGACGACAACGCACGCGGCTGAGCATGCAGCACGCTGCCGGCGTAGCACAGGCGGCTCGGGCCTTCGCGGCGCAGGGTGTGCGCATCGATGCGCGCCACTTGCGGCGTGATGTCGGCACGGAAACCCATTTGCCGGCCCGATTGCGGGTCAATGACCTTGAAGGTGCGCAGATCCAGGTCCTGGCCCGCGCCGGTCAGCAGGGATTCCAGGTACTCGATATGGGGGGTCACGACAAACTCGTAACCCCAGCTCTGGAACAGATCCAACACCTGGCGACGCGCTACTTCAATGCGCGCAGCCTCTGGTGGCAGTACTTCTTCGATGCCATCTGGCAGCAGCCAGCGGTCTACCGTTGCCATTACGCCATTCCCCTATGATCCGGGCGGCCAGCCCTCGGCCGAGCCTTGAGTGAAGCAGAAAATACCCACGCTTTGCATAATCCACGCGCAAGAGCGACGTGACGAACGGCCTGCCAGCGGCCTCGTCGGGCACTTTCCTCGAAAAACCTGTGGCGCCTGCCGAATCAAACATGCAGACGCAAAAAAGCCGGGAATTTCCCGGCTGCCGCATCATACACCCGTTTTCTGAAAGGATCACCCCGCCAGGCATTTTAGCCGCCCGACGGAGTGCGCCCTAAGGTCACAGGCTTGGTTACTTGGACTTTTCCAGGTAGCGGAAGAAGTCGCTGCTTGGGTCCAGCACCATGACGTCGGTTTTGTTCGCGAAGCTTTCACGGTAGGCACGCAGGCTACGGTAGAACGCGTAGAACTCCTGGTCCTGGCCGTAAGCCTTGGCGTAGATCGCCGCAGCCTGGGCGTCGCCGTCACCACGTGCCTCTTCAGACTCGCGATAAGCCTCTGCCAGCAGTACACGGCGCTGACGGTCGGCATCCGCACGGATACCTTCAGCCAGCTCGTTACCTTTGGCGCGATGCTCACGGGCTTCACGCTCACGCTCGGTGCTCATGCGCTCGAACACGCTGCGGTTCACTTCCTTCGGCAGGTCGATGGCCTTGACCCGAACATCGACTACTTCGATGCCCAGCTCTTTCTCTGCCATCGTGTTCAGCGAACGGGTGATGTCAGCCATCAGCGCATCACGTTCACCGGATACCACCTCGTGCAGGGTGCGTTTACCAAACTGGTCACGCAGGCCCGATTCCAGACGGCGCGACAAACGCTCATCGGCAATCTGCTTGAGGCCGGAGGTCGCGGTGTAGAAGCGCTCGGCATCCTTGACGCGCCACTTGGCGTAGGCGTCAACCATCACGGCTTTCTTTTCCAGGGTCAGGAAGCGTTGTGTCGGTGCATCCAGGGTCATCAGGCGGCCGTCGAACTTGCGCACCTGGTTCACGTAGGGGACTTTCACATGCAGGCCCGGCTGGACATCCGCCTGCACCACACGACCGAATTGCAGCAACACCGCGCGCTCGGTCTGAGACACGATGTAGAAGCAGTTCCAGGCAGCGATGACCACGACGACGCCCACAATCAGGGCGGTCAGCGATTTATTGCTCATCAACGACTCTCCCTGGTACGTGTTTGCTGTTGCAGCAAGTCAGCGGCCGCACGGGCGCTCGCTTCGTTGGCAGCGGCATTCGAGCTGCTCGACGGTGCGCTGGTGCCGCTACGACCACCTTCGATCATCTTGTCCAGCGGCAGGTACAGCAGGTTGTTCTGCCCACCCTTGCTGCCGGTCACGAGAACCTTGCTGGTGTTGCTGAAGACTTCCTGCATGGTGTCCAGGTACAGACGCTCACGCGTGACTTCCGGAGCCTTGCGGTACTCGGCAACCAGTTTGGTAAAGCGGTCCGCCTCACCCTTGGCGCGGGAGACCACTTCGTCGCGGTAACCGTTGGCATCTTCAAGGATGCGCTGGGCCTGACCACGGGCTTCCGGTACGACACCGTTGGCGTAGGTTTCAGCCTGGTTGCGCGAACGCTGCTCGTCTTCACGGGCGCGGATCACGTCATCAAAGGCTTCCTGCACTTCGCGCGGTGCCGCTGCGCTCTGTACGTTCACCTGAGTCACCGTGATGCCGGTGCGATAGGTATCGAGGAACCGTTGCAGGCGCTCCTTGATTTCGCTGGCCATCAATTCACGACCTTCGGTCAGCACCTGGTCCATGGCGGTGGAACCCACCACGTGGCGCAGGGCGCTTTCGGTTGCGTGTTGCAGGCTGATTTCCGGCTGATCAACGTTCAGCACGAAGTCCTGCAGGTTGCTGATCTTGTACTGCACGGTCAGCGGCACTTCGACGATGTTCTCGTCTTCGGTCAGCATCTGGCCCTGCTTGGTGTAGGCACGCTCACGCGTGACGTTCTCCATGTACTTCTTGTCGATCGGCGGGAAATAGATGTTCAGGCCTGGCCCGACAGTCTCGTAGTACTTGCCGAAGCGCAGCACCACGGCTTGCTCCTGCTCGTCGACTACGTACACAGCGCTGTACAGCCACACGGCTGCGAGCACGACAAGCCCGAGGCCCAGCAGGCCATAGCCGCCGCCCTTGCTTGTGCGACCGCCGTCGTCACCGCCACCACGTTTTTTTCCACCACCGAACAACCCATTCAGGCTTTCCTGCAGCTTTCGGAAGGCCTCGTCGAGATCTGGTGGCCCCTTGCGGTCGCCATTATTGCGGCGTTTACCACCCCAAGGATCCTGATTATTCGAGTTGCCACCCGGCTCATTCCAAGCCATAGCGCTCTCCATCTGATAAAGCAAAGACGCACCCACGGCGCGCCGACCAATGCTACAGAATGCCTGCTACTGCGGCACAACCGCTTTCGGAGGCTTTTATTGCAAAGTGTGTTGTTCGATGAACTCTGTCGGTACCACACCTTCACGGCTGACCAGCCGATTCAGCTCCGAGCGCGGCAATCGAACGGCCAGCAAGCTGACACCTTCTTCGTCGTATTCTTCTTTCTGTACGGCGCCCAGTTCGAAAAACTGTGCACGCAGTCGAGCAAAACGTTGCGGCAAGCGCAAGGTGCCGACAAACAAATCACTGCCCAGCAACTCGGCAATCGCCTGTTCAAGCAACTCCAGGCCACTGCCATCGCGTGCCGACAGCCAAACCCGCTGGGGCTTGCCGTCTTCATCGCGCTGGATTTGCGGCTCGACACCCTCAAGCAAATCGAGTTTGTTATAGACCTCGAGGATCGGCAAGTCTTGTGCACCAATCTCGCCCAGCACCACCATCACCTGCTCGATCTGCAACATGCGATCCGGTTCGGCCGCATCGATCACGTGCAACAGCAGGTCGGAATTGCTCGACTCTTCGAGCGTAGACCGAAATGCTTCGACCAGCTTGTGGGGCAGATGACGAATGAAACCTACGGTGTCGGCCAGGACAATCGGCCCCAGGTCGTCGATGTCCAGACGGCGCAAGGTCGGGTCGAGGGTGGCGAACAGTTGGTCGGCCGCGTACACGTCCGATTTCGTCACGTTGTTGAACAGCGTGGATTTGCCGGCGTTGGTATAGCCCACCAGGGACACGGTAGGGATATCCGCACGCGAGCGACCACGGCGTGATTGTTCGCGCTGGCTGCGTACTTTTTCCAGGCGGCCCTTGATCTGGCGCAGGCGCACCCGCAACAGACGACGGTCGGTTTCCAGCTGGGTTTCACCCGGGCCGCGCATGCCGATGCCACCACCCTGACGCTCAAGGTGGGTCCAGCCACGTACCAGCCGGGTGCTCATGTGGTCAAGCTGGGCCAGTTCGACCTGGAGCTTGCCTTCATGGGTACGGGCGCGTTGGGCGAAAATATCGAGAATCAGACCGGTGCGGTCGATCACGCGACACTCGAAAACACGTTCGAGGTTACGTTCCTGACTGGGCGTAAGGGTGTGATTGAAGATCACCAGATCGGCTTCTTCGGCGTGAACCAGGTCGCGCAGTTCCTCGACCTTGCCGCTGCCAATCAGGTATTTGGCGGTTGGCCGATGACGCGGTACGTTAAAAAACGCAACGGTCTCGGCGCCGGCCGAATTTGCCAACTCCTGAAACTCCTGCGGATCTTCGCGCGCCTCAGGGTCCTGTCCATCCAAGTGAACGAGGATTACTCGCTCACCACCACCGTGGCGCTCAAAGAACAAAGGAGACTCCTATCAGGCGTTACCTGGCTCAGCGTCACCCTGTTCATCACCTGCTGCGCTAGGCAGACGGATTGGACGAACTGGAACGACTGTCGAGATAGCGTGCTTGTAAACCATCTGGCTGACGGTGTTTTTCAGCAGGATCACGAACTGGTCGAACGACTCGATCGTGCCTTGCAGCTTGATACCGTTGACCAGGTAGATGGAAACCCCAACTTTCTCTTTACGTAAAGTATTCAAGTAAGGGTCTTGTAGCGAATGCCCTTTTGACATGTGCCGCACTCCTTTAAGGATCAATAATAAAATTCGGAAAATAGATAGCTCATGGCCGTCACACCCCCAAGGATAGACGGCAATTGCAAGGACTCAGCTCAATATGGAGACCGATCCCAAGTATTTCAAGGCGCGTGACAGATTGTCGCTGTCCAGGCTGTCCAACCAGTGCAAATCGCTCCAGCTGCGCAGCCAGGTGAACTGGCGCTTCGCCAATTGGCGCGTGGCAATGATGCCGCGTTCCTGCATTTCGGCTGACGTCAGCTTGCCATCCAGGTGTTCCCAGACTTGGCGATAGCCTACAGCACGCATCGAAGGCAACCCGGCATGCAGGTCACCTCTGGAACGCAGTGCTACGACCTCGTCCACAAACCCCTGTTCCAACATAATTGTGAATCTTTGTGCAATTCGTTCATGCAACACCTGGCGATTTGCCGGAGCAATGGCCAGATTCGCCACAGTATAGGGCAATTGTGACTGTCCAGATGCGCCTGCGTCAGCACTTTGCGCAGTTTGTTTCAGCCTGTGTTCAGTCATGGTCTGGCCGCTCACCCGCCAGACTTCCAGGGCGCGACTGAGGCGCTGGGGGTCATTGGGGTGAATGCGCGCAGCAGAAACCGGGTCGACTGCCGCCAACTGGTCGTGCAAGGCCTGCCATCCAAGGCGTGCAGCCTCTTCTTCGATTTCGCCGCGCACCTGGGCGTCGGCCGCCGGCATATCCGCCAAGCCTTCCTGCAAAGCCTTGTAATAGAGCATCGTACCGCCCACCAGCAGCGGAATATTGCCCCGCGCAGTGATTTCGGCCATGGCGGCCAGGGCATCGGTACGGAAATCGGCGGCGCAATAGCTCTCGGCCGGGTCAATAATGTCGATCAACCGGTGCGGATACTGTGCCAACAGTTCTTTTGAAGGCTTGGCCGTACCGATGTCCATGTCCCGGTAAACCAGGGCAGAGTCGACACTGATCAGCTCGCAGGGCAGCACCTTGGTCAGCTCGATGGCCAGGTCGGTCTTGCCGGCGGCCGTAGGGCCCATCAGGAAGATGGCGGGGGGCAAGGCGCTCATCAACGGCCGCGCAAGAACAGTTTGTCCAAGTCGTCCAGGCCCATTTGGGTCCAGGTCGGTCGGCCATGGTTACATTGCCCGCTGCGCTCGGTGTTCTCCATGTCGCGCAGCAAACCGTTCATTTCCGGCAGCGCCAGGCGGCGGTTGGCGCGGATTGCACCGTGGCAGGCCATGGTCCCGAGCAGTTCGTTGATATGTGCCTGGATGCGGTCGCTGGTGCCATATTCCATCAGGTCGGCCAGTACGTCGGCGACCAGGCGGTTGGCTTCGGCTTGCTTGAGCAGCGCGGGAATCTGGCGAATAGCCAGGGTTTCCGGGCCCAGGCGTTGCAGTTCGAAGCCGAGCTTCTGGAATACGCTGTGGTGTTCTTCGGCGCAATCGGCCTCACGCTGGCTGACCGCCAGGGATTCCGGCACCAACAACGGCTGGCCGCTCAGACCTTCACTGGCCATGGCGATCTTCAAGCGCTCGTACATGATCCGCTCGTGAGCGGCGTGCATGTCTACCAGCACCAGGCCGTGGGCGTTTTCGGACAGGATGTAAATGCCCTTGAGCTGCGCCAGCGCATAACCCAAGGGCGGAATATCACCGCCGCCCTCTGGCAACGCCACAGCGCCCGGTTCGGCACCCGGCAGCGGGGCAAAAAACTCGCGATAAGCGGCCTGGGCCTCGGCCACCGGCACTGTCGATTGCGGGCGTGGCGTGTATTGGTACTGGTAACCCGCGCCCGAACCGGAACCCGGTGCCGTATAGGAAGGCTGCGGCTGCGGCGATTGCAGCAGGTTGGCCGCCAGGCTCATTTCGCCCTGAGGGCCGAACTCGCCGGCCTCCGGACCGCTCGGCCTTACCACCGCCGTCACGATCGGCGCAGACAGTTGATCATCCGGGCGTACATCGCCCAAGGCGCGGTGCAGCGTGCCATAGAGGAAGTCATGCACCATGCGCCCGTCGCGGAAGCGCACTTCGTGCTTGGTCGGGTGCACGTTGACGTCGACCACCGACGGGTCGACTTCAAAGAACAGCACAAACGTCGGGTGCCGCCCATTGAACAGCACATCGCGATACGCCTGGCGCACTGCGTGGGCCACCAGTTTGTCGCGTACCGCGCGGCCATTCACGAAGAAGTACTGCAAGTCCGCCTGGCTGCGGGAGAAGGTCGGCAAACCCACCCAGCCCCACAGGCGCAAGCCATTGCGCTCGATTTCAATCGGCAGCGCCTGTTCCAGGAAGCCCGCTCCGCAAATAGCCGAAACCCGCCGAGCGCGCGCAGCGTCATCGTGGGCTTCGTGCAGGCTGAGGATGGTTTTGCCGTTGTGGCGCAAATGGAACGCCACATCAAAGCGCGCCAAGGCCAGGCGCTTGATGACTTCTTGCAGGTGATCGAATTCGGTTTTTTCGGCCTTGAGGAATTTGCGTCGCGCCGGCGTGTTGAAAAACAGGTCGCGAACTTCAACCGACGTGCCTACCGGGTGCGCCGCCGGCTGCACACGAGGCGCCATGTCACGACCTTCGGTTTCCACCTGCCAGGCCTGCTCGGCGCTGCGGGTGCGCGAAGTCAGGGTAAGGCGCGCTACGGAGCTGATGGAGGCCAATGCCTCACCGCGAAAACCCAGGCTCATCACCCGCTCGAGGTCTTCAAGGTCGCGAATCTTGCTGGTGGCGTGACGCGCCAGCGCCAGCGGCAGGTCATCCGAAGAAATACCGCTGCCGTCGTCACGCACCCGCAGCAGCTTGACGCCGCCCTGCTCCACGTCGACATCAATGCGCTTGGCGCCGGAGTCGATGCTGTTTTCCAGCAACTCCTTGATCACCGACGCCGGGCGCTCAACCACCTCACCTGCCGCAATCTGGTTGGCGAGGCGCGGGCTGAGCAGTTCGATGCGTGAACCGCTATTCAAAACTGATTCGCTCATTACTGCGCCGCCAATTCAGTGCCGGGAATGGTCAACACCTGGCCCACTTTCAACTCATCGGTCTTCAGGTTATTGGCGCTGCGCAAGGTCGCGGCCGAAACCTGGAAACGCACGGCCAGCATGGCCAGGGTGTCCCCGGGCTGCACGCGATGGTCACGCGGGCCCTGGGCGATTTTGCCGGAATCACGCAGCCAGGCAATGTAGGTGCCCGGCGGCGGGTTCTGCTGGAAGAACTGGCGAATACCGGCGCTGATCGAACGCGCCAGCGCCTGCTGGTGGCTGGCGCTGGCCAGCTTCGAGGCTTCGTTGGAGTTGGAAATAAACCCGGTTTCCACCAGGATCGACGGGATATCCGGCGACTTCAACACCATAAACCCGGCCTGCTCCACGCGTTGCTTGTGCAGGGACGTCACGCGGCCAATATTGCTGAGGACTTTTTGGCCGACGTTCAAGCTGGACGTCAACGAAGCGGTCATCGACAGGTCGAGCAGTACACCGGCGAGCATTTTGTCCTTGTCGTCGAGGGACACGTTGCCGGCCCCGCCGATCAAGTCGGAACGGTTTTCACTGTCGGCCAGCCAGCGTGCGGTTTCGGACGTAGCGCCACGGTCCGACAAGGCAAACACCGAGGCACCGAAGGCCGCTGCCGACGGTGCGGCGTCGGCGTGGATCGACACAAACAGGTCGGCGCCCTTCTTGCGGGCGATTTCGGTACGGCCACGCAGCGGGATGAAGTAGTCACCGGTACGGGTCAGCTCGGCACGGTAGCCTTTCATGCCGTTAACCTGGCGCTGCAGTTCACGGGCGATAGCCAGTACCACGTCTTTTTCATGCTGGCCGCGCGAGCCGGAGGCGCCTGGGTCTTCGCCGCCGTGACCGGCGTCAATCACCACGATGATGTCGCGCTTGCCCGCAGGCGCCGGCGGTGGCGGCGGCAATTTGACCTGCGGCTGCGACGGGTTGACCGGCACGGCCGGCACGGTCGCAACACTTGGCGGCGGCGCTGGCGGCGGGTTGGCATCGGCGGCGTTGTCGAACAGGTCGACCACCAACCGATTGCCGTATTGGGCGTTAGGTGCCAGTACAAAGCTTTTCGGGGTCACGGCCTTCTTCAGGTCGATGACCACGCGCAGGTCCGTCGGCGTGCGCTGGGCCGAGCGCATCGAGGTGATCGGGGTATTAGCGGTGGATACTTTCAGCGGCGCGCCCAGGGTGGCGCCGTTGATGTCGATCACCAGGCGATCGGGCGCCGTCAGGGTAAAGACACTGTGCTGGACCGGGCCAGACAGGTCGAACACCAGTCGCGTGTTATCCGGCGCTCGCCACAGGCGAACACTTTTCACCTGTGAAGCAGCCAGAGCATTGAAAGTCATTGCCGCAAGCAACACCCCTACGACAGCAACCATCGCGCGAAAGCGCATACCTAACCCCACCAATTTTATTTGAATTCCAATGCCAGGGCCGCGCACCAAGACTGGCCTCGCGCACTCTGGGGCAACAACTTCAGCTGACGTCCATGCTCATGCGGCGTAATGGTAATGGTCAGGTCCGGCTTTGGCAAAAAGCCTGTGCCTTTATCTGGCCACTCGATCAGGCACAGTGCATCTTCATCGAAGTAATCACGGATGCCCATGTACTCCAGTTCTTCGGGATCGACCAGCCGATACAGGTCAAAGTGGAAGGCGCGAACTGCCCCGATCTCGTAGGGTTCGACCAAGGTGAACGTCGGGCTTTTTACCGCGCCCGTGTGGCCCAGCCCACGAATAATCCCCCGCGACAGCGTGGTTTTGCCCGCGCCCAGGTCGCCTTCAAGGAAAATCAGCCCCGCGCCGGCCGTAACCTGTGCAATACGCTGACCCAACGCGACCATGGCGTCTTCATCAGCCAGAAAAAGGGTTACTTCAGACACGGCGACTGCTCCTCCAGCAATTGACGAATGGCAGGTATCAGGTCGCTGGCGGCCAGGCCGCGACCATAAGTGCCTTGGCGATCCCCCGCCGTGGCATGCAACCACACGGCCAGGCAGCTTGCCTCATAGGCGGGCATGCCTTGGGCCAGCAATGCGCCCACCAAGCCGCTCAGCACATCACCCAAACCGGCGGCAGCCATCGCTGGATGGCCTTGGTCACAGCGCGAAACACGGCCGTCCGGGCTGGCAATCAAACTGCCAGCACCCTTGAGGATAGCCACTGCATTGAATGTCTGGCTTAAAGCACGCGCCACGTTAAGGCGATCGGCCTGAACCGCGGCGGTGGTGATGCCCATCAACCGCGCCGCCTCGCCGGGATGCGGCGTGATCACGCTGTTGGCGGGCAGGCTTACACCGCCTGCGGCCAGCTGGTTCAAGGCGTCGGCATCCCAGACTTGCGGCTGCCGGGCGTTGGCGGCAACAGACAGCAGGCTTTTGCCCCAGGACGCTGCGCCCAGGCCAGGGCCGATAACGATCACCGACATTTTTTCCAGCAACCCCATCAACTGGTTGGCCGAACTCACGCCGACGGTCATCACCTCCGGCAAGCGCGCCAGTGCGGCTGGCACGTGCTCAGGGCGAGTCGCCAGCGAGACCATGCCGGCGCCACTGCGCAAAGCGCTTTCAGCACTCAACAGCGCAGCACCGCCAAAGCCATGGTCGCCGCCGATGACCAGCAGGTGGCCGAACTGGCCTTTATGGGCGTCCGGGTAACGTGCAGCCAGTTGCGGCAAATGGCCATGCAACAGCGGCTGTACGTCGGTAATTGGGTGTTTTGTCTGCGGCATGCGTCTTCAAGCTCCGATGTCTGGCAGAATTATACGCATCTAACCTGTGGTTTCCCGTGTCTCATGCCCGCAATTACCTCCGATCTGCCCGCCCTCGCCCAATCGATCAAAGACTGGGGCCGCGAGCTGGGCTTTCAACAAGTCGGCATCAGCGGCCTGGACCTGGCCGAGCATGAGCAGCACCTGCAACGCTGGCTCGACGCGGGCTACCACGGCGAGATGGACTACATGGGCGCCCATGGCAGCAAACGCTCGCACCCCGATGAACTGGTGCCGGGCACGCTGCGCGTGGTGTCGCTGCGCATGGATTATCTGCCAGGCGACACGCAAATGGCGCAGTTGCTGGCCAAGCCAGAAAAAGCCTACATCTCCCGTTACGCCCTGGGCCGCGATTACCACAAGCTGATCCGCAAGCGCGTGCAGCAGCTGGCCGACCGTATCCAGGCACAGATCGGCCCGTTTGGCTTTCGCGCCTTTGTCGACAGCGCACCCGTGCTGGAAAAAGCCATTGCCGAACAAGCCGGCCTCGGCTGGATCGGCAAAAACACCCTGGTGCTCAATCGCAAGGCCGGCAGTTACTTCTTCCTGAGCGAACTGTTTGTCGATTTACCCTTGCCGGTGGACGCGCCCCACGCCACCGAGCATTGCGGCCGCTGCACCGCCTGCCTTGATATCTGCCCCACCAATGCCTTCGTCGGCCCTTATGTGCTCGACGCACGGCGCTGCATTTCCTACCTGACCATCGAACTCAAGAGTGCGATCCCCGAGGACCTGCGCCCACTGATCGGCAATCGGGTGTTCGGCTGCGATGACTGTCAGATCGTTTGCCCGTGGAATCGTTTCGCCCGATCCACGGCCGAGAGCGATTTCAAGCCACGGCACAATCTGGATAACGCAGAACTGGCCGAATTGTTTATGTGGGACGAGGATAAATTCCTCAGCAGCACCGAAGGCTCGCCCCTGCGCCGCGCCGGGTATGAGCGCTGGTTACGCAATTTGGCGGTAGGCCTGGGCAATGCGCCATCGAGCATTCCGGTGCTCGAAGCCTTGAAAGCACGTCGCGATTATCCGTCCGAACTGGTGCGCGAACATGTGGAATGGGCGCTGAACCAGCACGCGGCCCGCTAGTGCACGTCGTCGTTGTAGACGAACTTGGGCATTTCCCAATGAAACCGGATCGCCAGCAGGCGCAGTAGAAAGCCGCTGAACAATGTCAGCAGAATCGCCTGTTCGCTCGGCAGTTCCAGATACAGGCACAGCAAGTAAAACCAGGCAGCCAGGAATGACACGCTGGCGTACAGCTCGCGACGAAAGATCAGCGGGATGTCGTTACAGAAGATATCTCGCAGAATACCGCCGAAGACCCCAGTGATCACCCCGCTGACCGACGCCACCAACATGCCGTGGCCCATCTCCAGGGCCGTCATGCAGCCGATCAGGGTAAACGCCACCAAGCCCAGGGCGTCCAGCGCCAGGAACAACGAACGCAGGCGGCGCATCAGCGGCGCGATAAAGATCGTCACCAGTGCTGCGATTGAGGTCAGCACCAGGTATTCCGGGTGTTTGACCCAGGTCAGCGGGTAATGCCCCAACAGCACATCGCGCACCGAACCACCGCCCAGTGCGGTGACGCAGGCGATCAGCACCACGCCAAACCAGTCCATGCCACGGCGCCCGGCGGACAGCGCGCCGGTCATGGCTTCGGCGGTGATGGCGATGAGGTAGAGCATCAACAGCATGAGGGCGATCCTTGCGAATAGGCGCGCATTCTAATCATTGGGTGATGGCACCAAAAGGGGGCGCATGGCGAAAGACCGTGTCGACAGCATCGCAGGCAAGCCAGCTCCCACACTTTGACTTGTGAACACATTCAAATGTGGGAGCTGGCTTGCCTGCGATAGGGCCAGAGCAGGCGCCACAGATTCAAGCCTTGATGAAATGCTTGCGGTAATGCTGCAACTCGGCGATCGACTCGCGAATGTCATCCAGCGCCAAATGCGTGCTGCCCTTATGGAAGCTGTCCTTGACCTCCGGCGCCCAGCGCGCCGCCAGTTCTTTGAGGGTGGACACGTCCAGGTTGCGATAGTGGAAGTAGCTTTCCAGCCCCTTCATGTGCGTATAAAGGAAGCGACGATCCTGGCAGATGCTGTTGCCGCAGATCGGCGACTTGCCCTTGGGCACCCACTTTTCCAGGAAAGCGATGGTTTCAGCTTCGGCGTCGCGCATGCTGATGCGGCTGTCGCGCACGCGCTGGGTCAGGCCGGAATTGCCGTGGGTGCGGGTGTTCCACTCGTCCATGGTGGCCAGTACAGCGTCGCTGTGGTGGATAGCGATCACCGGACCTTCGGCCAAGGTGTTGAGGTTGCTGTCGGTGACAATGGTCGCCATCTCGATGATGACGTCGGTGTCGGGGTTCAGACCGGTCATTTCCAGATCGATCCAAATCAGGTTTTGTGGGTTTTGCATGGCTTGATTCTCTTGGCCCTTGGCTTAGCTGCGCAGTTTAGCAGGCGGGGGCGTGCTAGACTCGCGACCGTTTTACCCAACCTTTGCATTATCGACACGGAACACCAATGGCCAAACGCCAGCTCAATCGCCGCCAAAACTGGCGCATCGAAAAGATTCAAGGCGAACGCGCCGCTCGCGCCGCCAAACGTGAATCCTCCGCCGTGGAAGCGCTCGAGGGCGGCGACCTGGGGCCTGAACAAACGGGCCTGGTGATCGCGCACTTCGGCGTGCAGGTCGAAGTCGAGGCGCTAGAAGGCGAACTCGCAGGTTCGGTGTCGCGCTGCCACCTGCGCGCCAACCTGCCTGCGCTGGTCACCGGCGACAAGGTCGTGTGGCGTGCCGGCAACCAGGGCATCGGCGTGATCGTCGCCCAGTTGCCGCGCACCACCGAACTGCGCCGCCCCGACAGCCGTGGCCAGCTCAAGCCGGTGGCGGCCAACGTCGACATGATCGTGATCGTGTTCGCACCGCTGCCCGAGCCGCACGCCAATTTGATCGACCGCTACCTGGTCGCAGCCGAGCACGCCGGCATTCGCCCGCTGCTGCTGCTGAACAAATTCGACCTGATCGACGAACAGAACGCCCCGGCGCTCAACGCGTTGCTGGCGGTCTACCGCACCCTGGGTTACCCGGTACTGGAAGTGTCTGCGCATCACGGCAATGGCATGGAACAGCTGCAACAGCAGTTGGACGGGCGCATCAGTGTGTTCGTCGGCCAGTCGGGCGTGGGCAAGTCATCGCTGGTCAACAGCCTGCTGCCGGAAGTCGACACGCGCGTGGGCCCGCTGTCGGAACTGTCCGGCCAGGGTACCCACACCACCACCACCGCGCGGCTGTTCCACTTCCCCGGCGGCGGTGAGCTGATCGACTCCCCAGGCATCCGTGAATTCGGCCTCGGCCACGTCAGCCGCAGCGATGTGGAAGCGGGCTTTATCGAGTTCAACGACCTGATCGGCACCTGCCGCTTCCGCGACTGCAAACACGACCGCGAGCCGGGCTGTGCGTTGCTCAAGGCCCTGGAAGATGGGCGTGTGCAGCAGCAGCGGATGAACAGCTATCGGTCGATTATTGCGAGCTTGCCGGAGAGCAGCTACTAAACCGCAGATACAACAAGGCCGCGATTATCGCGGCCTTGTTGTATCTGGACTACGAACCCGGCGCCGGCGCAGGCGCCGTAGGGTCTTTCACCCCGCCGTCATCAAACAGGTTCAGCTTCTGCCGCAGCTCATGGGCCGGCAACGGCTCCTGACCTGGCGGAATGGCATTCGGATCGGCCGGCACTTCACCCGGCGCGCCTACGCCCTGGGTCGGTGCCGCCGGGGGTGGCTGGTCACCTTCTATCGCACGCTGGGCTTTTTTAGTCAGTACCACGATATCGATACGGCGGTTGATCGGGTTGAACGGGTCTTTAGGGTCAAACAACTGCGAGGAGGCAAAACCCACTACGCGTGCCACTTGCGGGTCGGGATAGCTGCCCGCCACCAACGCACGGCGGGCGGCGTTGGCGCGGTTGGCCGAAAGCTCCCAGTTGCCGAAGTCGCCCTGGCCTGCATAAGGCTTGGCGTCGGTGTGGCCACTGATGCTGATCTTGTTCGGCACCGCCTTGATGGTGTCGGCCATGGCCAGCAGGATGTCTTCGAAGTACGGTTTCAAGCGCGCACTGCCGGAGTCGAACATCGGCCGATTGGCCGCATCGGTGATCTGGATGCGCAAGCCTTCCGGGGTGATCTCGAAGGAAATCTGATCCTTGAACTTCAGCAGCTGCGGGTTTTCTTCGACCTTGGTCTGCAGCTCTTGCAGCAGCAATTCCAGGCGCTCTTTCTCGACCTGTTCGGCCATGCTCTCGACGGTGTCGCGCTCGATCGGGATGTTTTCCTGCGGCGACTCGGTCTTGACCTCGGGGTTGATGGTGCGCTCAGGCGCCAGTTGCGGCGAGCCGCCCAGGTCGATCACGAAGGGCGTGCCGCTTTCCGAAAAGCCAATCGGGTCTTTGAAGTAACCGGCGATGGCAATCTTCTGTTCCGGCGTGGCGGTCGACATCAGCCACAGCACCAGGAAGAACGCCATCATCGCCGTGGCAAAGTCGGCGAAGGCGATTTTCCAGGCACCGCCATGGTGCCCCGCAGCGAAGCGCTTGACGCGCTTGATGATTATCGGCTGGTTGTTTTCCATGACTTAGCGACCGCGAACCGCTTGTTCCAGCTCGGCAAAACTTGGGCGATGTTTCGGGTACAGCACCTTGCGCCCGAACTCCACCGCCAGCGATGGTGGCATGCCGGACGCCGATGCCACCAGGCAGGCCTTGATCGCTTCGTACAAATTCACTTCTTCCTTGGCATCGTGGGCCAGGGACGTGGCCAGTGGGCCGAAGAAACCGTAGGCCGCGAGGATACCGAAGAAGGTACCGACGAGGGCCGCGCCCACGTGCATGCCGATAGCCTTCTGGTCGCCTTCACCCAGGGATGCCATGGTCACCACGATACCGAGTACTGCCGCAACGATACCGAAACCGGGCATGCCGTCGGCAACACCGGTCACGGCGTGGGAGGGATGTTCGAGCTCTTCTTTGAGGCTGAACAGCTCCATGTCGAACAGCCCTTCGAGCTCGTGCGGGGCCATGTTGCCGGAGGACATGATGCGCAGGTAATCACAGATGTAGGCGGTCATGCGCTCATCTTTGAGCACGGCCGGGTACTTGGCGAAAATCGGGCTGGCGGCAGCGTCTTCGATATCGCCTTCGATGGCCATCATGCCTTCGCGGCGGCTCTTGTTGAGGATCTCGTAGATCAGCCCCAGCACCTCGAGATAAAAGGTGTGGGAGAAGCGCGAGCTGAACATGCCCAGCGACTTCTTGATCACGTGCATGGTCATGTAGCCGGGGTTGGCCTGCAGGAAAGCACCAAACGCGGCGCCGCCGATGATCAGCACTTCGAAGGGTTGGATCAACGCGGCAATTTTACCGTGGGACAAGACGTACCCACCGAGCACACTTGCGATGACGACGATGATGCCGATAATTTTAGCCATAGGAGATTGGTACTTGCGCCGTCGGGTTCATGGACATAGTGGGTGCTGCAGAAAACTCTTGTACTACTTATCGGCAAAACTGCGCCAGACTATAGCCCGTTAAGGCGAAAAACCAATTCGGCCCGTTCCGGGCGTGTTGAACGCAAGTGATGATCGCGCCCCAATCATGGCAAACGAAACGACAGTTCCAAATACAAAACCCACCACCCTCGCCGCTTGGATCAAGCGCCTGGACGATGTGCTGCTGCCTGTTCCTCAGGCTAGTCACGAACGCGTGTGCAAGGCCATCCGCGACAGCCGTAGTTCTTTGCGAGATATTGCCGAGCTGATGCAAAACAGCCCGGCGCTGGTGCTCAGTGTGATGCGCGAGGCCAACAGCCAGGCGCACGGCAGTTTGTCGGGCCCGGCAGAAAACCTCGAAGTGGCGCTGAATCGCCTGGGCCTCAAACGCGCCGAAGAATTGCTCACGCGCCTGCCCGCGGTGCCGGAAAAAGACATCCCGGTGGCCTTGCGCCAATTGCTGCTGGTCAGCCAGCACGCCTCCCAGCAAGCCAGCGGTTTGTTCGCCAGCCGCCTGGCGCGGCTGTGGCAAGACATCCATTGGGGCAGCCTGCTGTTTCTGTCGCCACTGTGGCCGCTGGCCGTGGCCTACCCCAAGCTTCTGGAAGAATGGGAGCTGCGGGTCATCCACAAAGGCCAGTCGGCGCGCAAAGTCGAGCAGGAACTGTTCGGTGTACGCCTGCTTGACCTGTGCCTGGGCTTGACCGAAGCCTGGCACCTGCCGATCTGGGTATCCCAGGGCTACAACCTGCTGCTGACCGAACAGCGCTTGCTGGTCAAGGCGCTGCACATCGCCCGCGAAGACGACGCACTGCGCCAGCAGCAATTGCTCGATGCCGAACCCAACCTTCGGCGCTGGCTGAACCAGCCCGCCAATACCGTGCTGCTGGCCAACGGCCTGGCGATGTCGGCCCAGGAATCCTGGACCTGCCCGCACACCGAGCGCTGGCAATACCTCACCGCGCTGTACCTGCAAGCGCCGCTGTGTGACGTGCAGCAGCAGGCTCACCAACAAGCGGTGACCAGCGCGCGCACCACCTTGATGCCGGACCTGTGGCACCCGGCGCTGTCACTGATCTGGCCGTGGCATGTGCAGAAGGTCCATCGCGGCCTGCTGCCCGCGCCGCCGCCCACTGCCGAGGCGTTGGCCGTATGGCGCAGGCGCTGCACCGAGTTGCTGGTCGAGCCGAGCCGTTTTGCCAACGCCATGCACTTGACCACCTGCGCCAGGGAAGCCTTGGTGGCCAGTGGCATGCAGCGGGTTTTACTGTTTATGGCCGACCGCGCCTTGAGTACCTTGCGTGTGCATCAGGCCGATGGCTTGCCCAAGGACGCTGCCAACCTGAGCCTGGACGTCGTCAACAGCACGCTGCTGCAGCGCCTGCTGGAAAAGTCCGCCCAGGTGCGCCTCACGCCAGACAATCACGCGCAATTTTCCGCGTTGCTGCCGCCGATCCTGCGCCGCTGGTTTACCGGTGAACACCTGTTGCTACGCTCTCTGAGCTGCAATGGCCGCGTGGTGATGCTGATGGTTGCCGACCAGGGCGGCGGGCCGTTCTCGGAAACCACCGTGCAGGCTTTCGGCAAAACCGCTCAATGCATCGAGAAAGCGCTGCACAGCTTTACCAACCGCAGCGCCTGAAGCTTGCGCTACAATCGCGCTCTTTTATCGCCAACATTTGTGCCCAGGAGACCTCACATGCCTGACTTCTCTGGCTTGCCGCTGGTGATCGAGTCCAGCGACCTGCTTGGTCGCCTGGATGCCGATCACTTGATTCTGGTGGACCTCACCAGTGCCGCCCGCTACGCCGAAGGGCATATCCCCGGCGCGCATTTCGTTGACCCCAAGCGCACCCAACTGGGCCAGCCGCCTGCACCCGGCTTGCTGCCGCACAAGGCCGACCTGGAAAAGCTGTTCGGCGAATTGGGCCACACCCCGGACGCCACTTACGTCGTCTATGACGACGAAGGCGGCGGCTGGGCCGGGCGGTTTATCTGGTTGCTCGACGTGATCGGCCACCAGAAGTACCACTACCTGGATGGCGGCCTGCTGGCCTGGCTGGACGAAAAACACCCGGTGAGCACCGAAGTGCCCGCCCCGGTTGGCGGCCCGGTCAGCCTCACGCTGCACGACGGCCCCACCGCCACCCGCGAATACCTGCAAAGCCGTCTTGGTGCAGCCGACCTGGGCATCTGGGACGCGCGCGGCCCGCTGGAATATTCCGGCGAGAAAGTGCTCGCCGCCAAGGGCGGTCACATCCCCGGCGCCGTCAACTTCGAATGGACCGCCGGCATGGACAAGGCGCGCAACTTGCGCATCCGCCGCGACATGCCGCAGATCCTCGAAGACCTCGGGCTGACCCGCGACAAAGAAATCATCACCCACTGCCAGACTCACCACCGCTCTGGCTTCACCTACCTGGTGGCCAAGGCGCTCGGTTATCCGCGAGTCAAAGGTTATGCCGGTTCCTGGGGCGAATGGGGCAACCACCCCGACACCCCCGTCGAGATTTAAGGTTTAAGGACAGTTATGAAAAAGCAGTTGTTTATCCTCAGCCAGTACTTGCTGCCGCACCACTTGCTGTCGCGCCTGGCCGGCTGCATTGCCGAGTGCCGCGTGCGCTGGTTCAAAAATGCCTTCACGGCGTGGTTCGCCAAGCGCTACCAAGTGGACATGTCCCAGGCGCTGGTCGAAGACCTTACCGCCTACGAGCACTTCAACGCCTTCTTCACCCGCGCCCTGAAAGACGGCGCCCGACCGCTGGATGAAACCCCAGGCGCGGTGCTGAGCCCAGCCGACGGCGCGGTCAGCCAGCTTGGCCCGATTGAACATGGCCGGGTGTTCCAGGCCAAGGGCCACAGCTACAGCGTGCTGGAGTTGGTGGGGGGCGATGCGGCGCTGGCTGCACCGTTCATGGGCGGTGATTTCGCCACTATTTACCTGTCGCCGAAGGACTACCACCGCGTACACATGCCTTTGGCCGGTACGCTGCGCGAGATGGTCTATGTGCCGGGCCGGATTTTCTCGGTCAACCAGACCACGGCCGAAAATGTGCCGGAATTGTTTGCGCGCAACGAGCGTGTTGTCTGCCTGTTCGACACCGAACGCGGCCCGATGGCTGTGGTGTTGGTGGGCGCAATGATTGTGGCGTCGATTGAGACGGTGTGGGCCGGGCTGGTAACGCCGCCGAAGCGTGAGCTGAAAACCTTCCGTTACGACGAAGCTGCACGTGCGCCGATTCATCTGGAGAAAGGCGCTGAGCTGGGCCGTTTCAAACTGGGTTCGACCGCCATCGTGCTGTTCGGGCCGGACCAGGTGAAGTGGGCAGAAGAGCTGGTGGCAGGTACGCCGGTGCAGATGGGCCAGGGTATCGCCGCGCCTAAAGCCTGACCCGATCGCTCCCACGCTCTGCGTGGGAGCGCCCTCCTGTGACGCTCTGCGTCACGCCCTTGAAGCTGACGCGGAGCGTCAGGGGCGGCATTCCCACGCGGAGCGTGGGAACGATCAACAGTGCCAACCGATTACAGCTGCCCGTCGCGATCGCGAAAGCCCAGCAGATACAGCACACCATCCAACCCCAGCGTCGAAATCGCCTGCTTGGCCGATTGCTTGACCAACGGCTTGGCACGGAACGCCACGCCCAACCCGGCAATCGCCAGCATCGGCAAGTCATTGGCGCCATCGCCGACCGCAATGGTCTGCTCCAGACGCAAACCTTCCTTGTGGGCCAATTCCTTCAGCAGGTCCGCCTTGCGCTGTGCGTCGACAATCGGCTCGACCGCCACGCCGGTCACCTTGCCATCCACCACTTCCAGCTCGTTGGCAAACACGTAGTCGATGCCCAGCTTGGCCTGCAATTGCTTGGCGAAGTAGGTGAAGCCACCGGACAGGATGGCGGTTTTGTAGCCAAGGCGCTTGAGTTCGGCAAACAAGGTTTCGGCGCCTTCGGTCAGGCGCAGCGACGCACCGATCGAATCCAGCACGCTTACGTCCAAGCCCTTGAGCAGCGCCAGGCGCTCCTTGAAGCTGGCGCGAAAGTCCAGCTCACCGGCCATGGCGCGCTCGGTGATTGCGGACACTTGCTCACCCACACCCGCGGCCTTGGCCAACTCGTCGATGACTTCGGCTTCGATCAGTGTGGAGTCCATATCGAACACCGCCAGGCGGCGGTTACGGCGGAACAGCGAATCTTCCTGGAAGGCGATGTCGACGTTCAGTTCCTGGGCCACGCTGAGGAATTCGGCGCGCAGGGCTTGCGGGTCGGCCGGCTCGCCGCGTACGGAGAACTCGATGCAGCCCTTGCCTTTGTCCGCCGGTGTGTCCAATGGCATACGACCCGACAGACGGTCGATGTGGTCGATATTCAATCCATATTGAGCGGTGATCGAGCTGACCCGCTGCAATTGTTCGGCAGTTACTTTGCGAGTCAGCAGCGTCACGATGTGGCGCTTTTTGCCCTGGCCGTCGACCCAATGCTGGTAATCGGCTTCGGAAACCGGGGTGAAACGCACCTGCTGATCAAGCTTATAGGCCGTAAACAGGATGTCTTTGAGCACCGACGAGGCCTGCTCGGTGCTGGGGATTTCCACCAGGATGCCGAACGACAACGTGTCGTGGATCACCGCTTGGCCGATGTCGAGAATGTTCACACCACCCTGGGCCAGAACACCGGTAATGGCTGCGGTGAGACCCGGGCGGTCTTCGCCGGTGATGTTTATCAGGACAATTTCGCGCAAAGCGCACCCCCAGGCTGGAAAAAAACCGCATTCTACCCACTTTCAGTGACCATCGGGCACAGCGAGCGCTTTGCCGGTTCTAGGCCTGTCGCTATACTGCGCGTCAACTTCACGGACCAAGAGCCGAGCGCAAGTGAACCGGCCCACGCCAGTAAAAACCGATAACTTCTTCCTGCTGATCTTCCGGGCACTGCGCCACCGCCGTGTACCGATCGCATTACGCATCGCCAGCCATAACGTGATCCTGGTCGCTCTGGCCTTGGTGATCTACGCCTGCGTGATGGGTTTGCAGTTCAAGCAGGCCATGCACGAGCAAGCCGACGCCCTGGGCGAGAGCCTGACGACCCAGACCGCCACCTCGGCGACTGAGTTGCTGGTGTCCAACGACATCCTCAGCCTCAACGTGCTGCTCAATAACCTGACCAAGAACCCGCTGGTGGCGCATGCCGCCATCTACAGCGTGGACAACCGGATCATGGCCGAAGCCGGGCAGCGCCCGAAAAACGGCCTGTTGGGGGAGGCCGAAGGTCTGTATTCGAGCAATATTACGTTTCAGGATGTGAAGGCGGGGCAACTGCGCATCAGCCTCGACATGCAGCAATTCCAGCAGCCTATGACCATCAGCCTGCAAAGCATGGGCATCCTCAGCGCGATCCTGCTAGCCCTGGCCCTGGCCCTGAGCTTGCGCCTGGGTCGGCATATCTCCACGCCACTGATGCAACTGCGCATCTGGCTGCGCGATATCGACGAACACACCCCGGCCACCGACCGCCAGGATGAAATCGGCGACCTCGCCCGCCAGCTTCACGCCAGCTTTGCTCCCGAGCCGGTGGTGCCTGAGGTTGAACCCGAGCCTGAGTACGACGACACCGACTATGACGACGAGCCCGAGTTTGAAGTGCGCAACCTGCGTGACCCAGGCTTTGACGAAAGCGCGCCGGTGGCCGCCCTCAAGCCTGCGCCACGCCAGGTGATCAAGGCCGAAGAAGACGAACTGGACGATGAAGACCCGTTCGCCGACCTGCGCGACACCTCGGCCGCCGCACCCGTTGTCGCCCCGCAACCTGCGCCGGTGAAAAATACCGAGCCGCAGCACAGCGCCGTACTGGCTGTGCAACTGGGCTCGCAGGACCAACTGCGTCGCCTGCCCCGCGCCCGCTTGACGGAATTGCTGGAGCGCTACCGCGACTGCCTCGACCAGGCCGCCTCGCTTTACCAAAGCGAGCTGCACACCCTGAACGATGGCAGCACGTTGATGCTGTTCCACAGTGAAGACAGCGGCGAAGACTACCTGACCAACGCGATTTGCTGCGGCGAGCTGCTGCGCGCCCTCGGCCATGCCTTGCAAATTGAAGTGGCCGACAGCGGCATTACTTTGCAGCTGCAACTTGGCCTGACCGTCGGTGACGATCTGTTCGGCATGAGCCAGATCGACCTGCTGCTTACCGAGATTGCCCAGGATGCGCTGGCCTTGTCCCAACACAGCCGCAACCTGCTGCTGGTGGAGCGCAAGATCAGTGAAGATGCGTTGATCCGCCAGCGCGCACGTATCCGTCCGATTGCCAGCCCTGAAGGCGCGAGCTGTGTGGAGCGGCTGATGGAGCCGTACCCGTCGATGCTCGAACGGCAGTTGGCGCGGATGCACGAGACCCGTAACAAGCCCTGATGGCTGATCGTTCCCACGCTCCGCGTGGGAATGCATTCCGTGACGCTCTGCGTCACTGCTGCGCAGCGGGACGCGGAGCGTCCCAAGAGGCATTCCCACGCGGAGCGTGGGAACGATCCAAAAAGGCCCGCTGAGTAAGCGGGCCTTTTGTTTGGGCGCGATTCAGATCAAAACCTGAACACTTCCATATCCGTACGAATCGGCGTGGCCATCGGCATCTTAGGCTTCTGCGGAGCTGACGGTTTGGCCTGGGCCGGCGCTTGCTTGCGCGGCGCCTCGGCCACTGGCGGCTGGTTGGCCAATGGCTTGAGCGCCACCGACAACTGTTGCGCCAGATGCTGCAACAACACGCCCTGGGCCTGGACCTGGGACGCGGTGGTGCCGGTATGTTCTTCCTGCAGGTGCACGATGCGGTTATCGCGCACCTGGCCACGGCGGTCGATCAGGCGCCATTGGGCGTCAAGAATTGCCGGTTGCGAAGTACCCGAATCGAGCCGCGTGATGGTCAGCAATACCTGCACATCCGGGGTAAAACCCGCCGGCCCAGGTGCAAGCACCACACGCTGGCTGTCGAGATGGCCAGCCACCTGACGCAACATCAGCTGGTTGATATCGGACGACAAACTACCCGCCCAACGACCATCGGTTGAACCTTGCAGGCTGCCGTCGCTCTGACGTTGAAGCAGGGTTTCGCGTTGCAGGTAATCAGCAACGACGACCGGGCCAAGCAAAACGGCCATGCCTGCGGTTTGCGCAGGCTGAGCCGGACTTCCGCTGTCCAGCTGGTACAGCGACACCGGTTGGTGTGTGCTGCAACCCGCCAGCCCCAAAAGGCCAGCGAGCATCAAAAATAAAGGAAGGCGTGGAGCAGTCATCATCCCATCCAGGTGGCTGCCACAAGGCGAACCACAATGTAATACTAAAAATAACCTAAACACGCTCGGCCACGCCGGCGCTGGAAAGGCCATATCATCCGTGAATATGCGCCCTGACTCCAGCGCGAAAGCGTCGATCTACGCGTTAAATCCTAGATCGAGCCCTCTAAACCGCCTTAAACAGGCGTTTCCACCAGCAAAGCATCCACGCGCTGGAAGCCACGCGGCAGTTTATTACCCCGTCGGCCACGCTCACCCTTGTAGTGTTCAAGGTCGTCAGGGCGCAGAGACAACGTGCGTTTGCCGGCCTGGAGCACCAGGGTAGAACCTTCCGGAATCACGGCGATGTCGGTCACGTACTCTTCGCGACTGGCCACGCGCTCCCCGGGAATCCCGATAATCTTGTTGCCCTTGCCTTTACCCAGCTGCGGCAAATCGCTGATCTTGAACACCAGCAAACGCCCTTCAGTGGTCACCGATGCCAGCCAATTGCTCTCGCGGTCTTCCACGGTACGCGGCAGGATCACCTTGGCGTTGTTCGGCAAGCTCAACAACGCTTTGCCCGCCTTGTTCTTGGCCTGCAGGTCTTCACCCTTGACCACAAAACCGTAACCCGCGTCGGAGGCGATCACATACAGCGAATCGTCGTCCGGCAGCAGCACGCACTCGAAATTCGCCCCCGGTGGCGGCGTAAGGCGCCCGGTCAGCGGCTCGCCCTGCCCGCGTGCCGAGGGCAAGGTGTGCGCGGGCACCGAGTAGCTGCGCCCGGTGGAGTCGATAAACACCGCAAACTGGTTGGAACGCCCGGCCGCAGCGGTCTTGAAACCATCGCCGGCCTTGTACGAGAGGCCGGTGGCGTCAATATCATGCCCTTTGGCGGAACGAACCCAACCCTTTTCCGACAGAACGACGGTAATTTTCTCGTTAGGCAGCAACTCGGTTTCTGTCAGAGCTTTCGCTTCTGCGCGCTCGACAATCGGCGAACGACGGTCATCGCCATAGGTTTCGGCGTCTTTGATCAGTTCGCTGCGCACCAGCTTCTTGAGCTTGGATTCGCTGCCCAACAGGGCTTGCAGCTTGGCTTGCTCCTTGAGCAGTGCGTCTTGCTCGTCACGCAACTTCATCTCTTCAAGCCGCGCCAACTGACGCAAACGGGTGTCGAGGATGTAGTCGGCCTGGATCTCGCTCAGCTCGAAACGCGCGATCAGCTCGGCTTTCGGGTGCTCGGCGGTACGGATGATGTGGATCACTTCATCCAGGTTGAGGTAAGCAATCAGCAAACCGTCCAACAGGTGCAGGCGGCGCTCAACCTTGTCGAGACGAAATTGCAGGCGGCGGCGCACGGTCTGTACGCGGAACTCCAGCCATTCCACCAGCAGGTTGCGCAGGTTTTTCAGCTGCGGCTTGCCGTCCAGGCCGATGATGTTGACGTTGACCCGATAGCTGGACTCAAGGTCGGTGCTGGCGAACAGATGCTGCATGAGCACTTCGTGGTCGACCCGGCTGTTGGTCGGGATGATCACAATGCGGCAGGGGTTTTCGTGGTCGGACTCATCACGCAAGTCAGCCACTTGCGGCAATTTCGACGGCTTTGCCTGCATCAGCGCGGCGATCTGCTCCAGCACCTTGGCACCGGATACCTGGTGCGGCAGTGCGGTGACAATAATGTCGCCGTCTTCAATGTGGTAAACCGCGCGCATGCGCACCGAGCCCTTGCCGGTCTCGTACATCTTCAGCAGGTCGGCACGCGGCGTGATAATTTCCGCTTCGGTCGGGTAATCCGGGCCTTGAATATGCTCGCAAAGCTGCTCGACCGTAGCTTTTGGCTCATCAAGCAGACGCACACAGGCAGTCGCGACTTCGCGCAGGTTGTGCGGCGGCACGTCAGTGGCCATGCCGACCGCGATGCCGGTGGTGCCATTGAGCAGGATATTCGGCAAACGCGCCGGCAACACCAGCGGTTCGTCCAAGGTGCCGTCGAAGTTCGGCCCCCAGTTCGCGGTGCCCTGGCCCAACTCGCTGAGCAGCACTTCCGAGTAACGCGACAGACGCGCCTCGGTGTACCGCATGGCGGCGAAGGACTTGGGATCATCCGGCGCACCCCAGTTACCCTGGCCGTCCACCAAGGTGTAGCGGTAGCTGAACGGCTGGGCCATCAGCACCATGGCTTCGTAGCAGGCCGAGTCGCCGTGGGGGTGGAACTTACCGAGCACGTCACCGACGGTACGCGCCGATTTCTTGTGCTTGGAATCTGCGTCCAGGCCCAACTCACTCATGGCGTAGATAATGCGCCGCTGCACGGGCTTCAGGCCGTCGCCGATATGCGGCAAGGCACGGTCCATGATCACGTACATGGAGTAGTTGAGGTAGGCATTTTCGGTGAAGTCAGCCAGCGATCGGCGTTCTACGCCATCTAAGCTGTCTGCGAGGATGTCACTCATGCGGGCCTCATCATTGTTTGGTCTGGCGCAGCAGCATGGTGCCGCTGCGCTGGGTAAATTCAAGTTGTTTCAATGCACTCATGCCCAATAGCACCTGCTCGCCGCCCAGGCCCGGCGCTACCAGCGCACGCACGTCCTGCAGGACGATATCGCCCAGCTTCAGGCGATCAAGGCGGGTGCGGTAGCCCTGGCTACGCCCATTGGCGGTGCTCAAGGTCACTGGCGGGCCACGTTGGAGCCCGAGGCGGTCGGCCAACTCGGCCGGCACCGCCACATCGGTCGCGCCGGTGTCGAGCATAAACTCCACCGGTTGACCGTTGATCTGGCCGCTGGCGACAAAATGCCCTTGGCCGTTGCCCAGCAGTTTCACTTCGATGTAACCCTCGTGCTGCTCCGAGGTCACCACGGCATTGGGGTTTTCCTGACGCGCTTCCCACTGCCCAAAAAAACGCGTGGCCAAAAACAGCCCGGCGCCCCATGCCACGAACATCAGTACACGTCCGGCACGTTTGCCGGGCGGCGCTGCCGTCATGGTTGGGCGCCCCAGCCACCGGCCGGCGCGGCAAAACGATAGACCACCGGGCGTTTTTCACCGTCGGCACGCGGGCCAAAATTATTGTCGATGCCCAACCACGCCCCTTCGGCATCCACCACCAGGGCTTCGGCCAGGCCATAGGGCTGGGCATAACGCCGGTTCGGTGCCAGGGTTTCGTCGGCAAACGACCAGCACAGCTCGACTTTGGCCGTGACCCCATCGCGCCGGCAAATCTGGAACGCATTGCGCTCCAGGGTAAACAGCTTGCCGTTAAACAGCGCCAGGTCGGCAAAGTCCTTGGACACTGCCTTGGCATTAGTAAACTGCGCTGGCTGAACTTCCTGGCCGGCCTCGCTCAGCAGCACACAGGGCCCGTCGCAATCCCACACGCTCTGGCCACGCTTGATCGAGATCAACCCTCGTCGCTCACGCTCGGCCGCCAGCCAGATCTGATTGCCTTCGGGGTTGATCGCCAAGCCTTCGAACAAGGCATTGAAGTGCAGCAACATCCCGCTCGCCCGCGCTTCGCGGACCATGCCCGGAGCAATCTTCAACCATTCAGGCGCGCCGCTCACCGGCACTTGCAACACCGCCGCATGGGCTTCGCTGACAATGTAACGGTTGCCGGCCGCGTCACAAGTGATGCCTTCAAAATCCAGGTCGCCGCCCCGAATGAACGAGGCGGCCTTGGTGCGCGAGCGCAGCCCCCAAGGCAGACCGGACTCGGGCACCGGCGGCACCTCGATCTTGACGGTTTCGGCCTTCCAGGTCGG
Organism: Pseudomonas sp. 58 R 3; assembly: GCF_900006605.1. NCBI lineage: Bacteria > Pseudomonadati > Pseudomonadota > Gammaproteobacteria > Pseudomonadales > Pseudomonadaceae > Pseudomonas > Pseudomonas sp. 58 R 3. The sequence goes on from NZ_CVTT01000061.1 coordinate 196,729, forward strand.
CGCGCTGATATCGAGGCGGTAGATCTGGTCGTCATCGCGGTCGGACACGGTCCACAGGTCCTGGCCACACAGCGCCAGGCCCGACAAGTTGCCACCGCGCATGCCGTCCACCGGGTGTTCGGAGACCAACTTAAGCTCAGCCACGGGCGCGGCCACCCCTTGGGTGGCCACCAACCCGCTCAACATCAGGATCGCCAGGGCGAAGCCTGTGCGCATCAGCCCAGTACCTCGGCCAGGTTACCCTTGGACTCCAGCCAGGCTTTGCGGTCCGGCGCACGCTTCTTCGCCAGCAGCATGTCCATCATTTCCGACGTGCCCGCGAAGTCTTCCAGGGTCAACTGCACCAGGCGCCGAGTGTTCGGGTCCATGGTGGTTTCGCGCAGCTGCGGCGGGTTCATCTCACCCAGGCCCTTAAATCGCGTGACCTGCGGCTTGCCGCGTTTCTTCTCGGCTACCAGGCGGTCGAGGATGCCATCGCGCTCGGCTTCGTCGAGGGCGTAGTAAATCTCTTTGCCCAGGTCGATACGGTACAACGGCGGCATGGCGACGTAGACGTGACCGGCATCCACCAATGGGCGGAAGTGCTGCACAAACAGCGCACAGAGCAACGTGGCGATGTGCAGGCCGTCGGAGTCGGCGTCGGCGAGGATGCAGATCTTGCCGTAGCGCAGCTGGCTCATGTCCGCCGCGCCCGGGTCTACACCAATGGCCACGGCAATGTTGTGCACTTCCTGGCTGGCCAGGACTTCGCTGCCGTCGACTTCCCAGGTGTTGAGGATCTTGCCACGCAACGGCAGGATCGCCTGGAACTCCTTGTCCCGCGCTTGCTTGGCGGAACCGCCGGCGGAGTCACCTTCGACCAGGAACAGCTCGGAGCGCATCGGGTCTTGCCCGGCGCAATCGGCCAGCTTGCCTGGAAGTGCCGGGCCCTGGGTGATGCGCTTGCGCTCGACTTTCTTGCTGGCCTTCAAACGACGGCCGGCGTTGTTGATCGCCAGCTCCGCCAGGGCCAGGCCCAGTTCCGGGTGCTCGTTGAGCCACAGGCTGAACGCGTCCTTGACCACACCGGAGACAAACGCCGCCGCCTCGCGGGACGACAAACGCTCTTTGGTCTGGCCGGAGAACTGCGGCTCCTGCATTTTCATCGACAGCACGAACGCGATGCGCTCCCACACGTCTTCCGGCGCCAGCTTCACGCCGCGCGGCAACAGGCTGCGGTATTCGCAGAACTCGCGCATGGCGTCCAGCAAACCCTGGCGCAAACCGTTGACGTGGGTGCCGCCCTGGGCCGTGGGGATCAGGTTGACGTAGCTTTCCTGCACGCTGTCGCCACCTTCGGGCAACCACAGCAGCGCCCAGTCGACGGCTTCTTTATTCCCCGCCAGGCTGCCGCAGAACGGCTCGTTGGGCAGGCGTTCAAAGTCGTTGACCGAGTCTTCCAGGTAGGAGCGCAGGCCATCTTCGTAGTGCCACTCGACCTTTTCGCCGGTGCCTTTGTCTTCAAAGCTGACCAGCAGGCCAGGGCACAACACCGCCTTGGCCTTGAGTACATGCTTGAGGCGGCTGATGGAGAATTTTGGTGAATCGAAGTATTTCGGGTCCGGCGCGAAGTACACGCTGGTGCCGGTGTTGCGCTTGCCGACGCTGCCGATCACTTCCAGATCGGTGGCCTTGTAGCCATCGGCGAAGGTCATCTGGTACTCGTTGCCGTCGCGCTTGACCTTGACCCGCACCAGTGTGGACAGGGCGTTGACCACGGAAATACCCACACCGTGCAAGCCACCGGAGAACTGGTAGTTCTTGTTGGAGAACTTGCCACCCGCATGGAGCTTGGTAAGGATCAGCTCGACGCCCGACACACCCTCTTCCGGGTGAATGTCCACCGGCATGCCGCGACCATCGTCGGACACTTCCAGGGAATGGTCGGCGTGGAGGATGACCTGTACCGACTTGGCGTGCCCGGCCAAGGCTTCGTCGACGCTGTTGTCGATGACTTCCTGGGCAAGGTGGTTCGGCCGACTGGTGTCGGTGTACATGCCGGGGCGTTTGCGCACCGGGTCGAGGCCCGAGAGGACTTCGATGGCGTCGGCGTTATAAGAGCTAGCGCTGGGAGTGGCCATGGGGTCTCGTCGTGAGTCGTTCGATTAAAAAGTAACCTTGGACTTTACAGTGCTGCAAAGTCCAAGGATTGATACTGATCTGCGCCAATGCCGGCAAAACTCAACATGGCCGGCAATTGCTGGGCGAACCCCTGGTAACCATGGTCGCCACCGGCCTGGATGCGCAAGGCACAGGCCCGGTAATACTGCTGGGCGAGGCGATAATCCAGGGTTTCGTCTCCGGTCTGCAACCACACTTGATAACGCGCGGCGTCCTGGGGTGCCGGCACTTCCAGTTCGGCCAGGGCCGTGACGTGGTCGTGGGTCAGCTCCCAGGTTTCATCGGTGTAGAGGTTCTTCTGGGTGCCCAGGTAACCGTCAAACATCCGATGCGGGCTGACCGCCGGGTTCACCAGCAGCGCCTTGAGGCCATGGCGTTCGGCAAGATGGGTTGCATAGTAGCCGCCGAGTGAGCTTCCCACCAGCAGCGGCCGTCCCAGCTCTGCAATGGCCTCTTCCAATTGAGGAATCGCCTGACGCGGATGGTGATGCAGGGCCGGCACACGCAATTGGTCGCTCAAACCGAGGCTGTCCATCACGGTGGTCAACTGGGTGGCCTTGTTGGACGCAGGCGCGCTGTTGAAACCGTGGATATATAGAATCGAAGCGGACATGCCGGGCTCTCCGTGCATCAGCCAAAGAGGCGCAGTTTACAGGGATCGGGGTGGTGTGTGAGTACCCTATTGTCCAGCCGGCAAAGAACCCATGTGGGAGCGGGCTTGCTCGCGAATGCGGTGGGTCAGCCAGCACATCTGTCGACTCTTAAACCGTATTCGCGAGCAAGCCCGCTCCCTCATTTTGGTCAGTGTTTACAGCCGTTAATAGCCGTTGCTGCCGTAGTCGACGGTAAATTCGAATCCTTTTACCCGCTCCACACCCGTCTCCAACCGTCCGTCGGCATGCAATCGCAGCCAGCGATACCCTGGCGCCTGCTCGCTGACCTTGAAGTCCTCGCTGCCCGGCGCGAACTGGATACAGGTGGACGGCGACGCCAGCAGGCGCACGCCATTACGCTCGCGGTCGATTTCCTGGTGCACATGGCCCCACAGCACCGCCTTTACCTGCGGGAAGCGGTCGAGTACGGCAAACAGGGCTTCAGGGTTGCGCAGGCCGATCGGCTCCATCCACGCACAACCGATGGAGACCGGATGATGGTGAAAACACACCAGATGATGACGGCTTGGCGCTTCGCTCAGGGCCTGGGCGAGCAATTGCAGTTGCTGGTCCTGCAAGTAACCGGGCACCGAGCCCGGTACCGCCGAATCCAGCAAAGTGACGCGCCAATGGCCAATGTCGACCACCGGCTCCAGCAAATCACTGTGCACGGCGGCATGGGCCATGACCTGCGGTTCGTCGTGGTTGCCGGGTATCCAGCGCGCCGGCGCGTCGATCTGCCCGGTCAGGTCGCGAAACTGCTGGTAAGACTCCAGCGAGCCGTCCTGGGACAAGTCCCCCGTGGCCAGCACCAGATCGATCTGCGGCTGCTGCTCGCGCACCAACCCGATCACGCGCTGCAGGCTGTCGTGGGTGTTCATGCCCAGCAGCGAACCGTCGGCCTCGGCAAACAGGTGGCTGTCGGACAACTGCACCAGCAGCGTCGGCGCATCAGGGTTCACGGTGGATACGCTCGGCAAGGCGCTCTCCCAAGGCAATCACAGGAATGGTTAACTGGCGCGATTATGCTGGGGCAGGACACAAAGAGGAAAGACGCAGTTCACATCTAGCGCACGACTTCAAATTCATGACCCAGGGCCAGGCAATGGCTCAGCCACTCACCGAGGAACACATTCAGTTGTGCTTTCTCATCGGGCTGGTGCATGAACACATTCGGATAAGGATAGATGCTGCGAAAGCGTCGCGCATGTTCGGCGCTGATGACTTCGGCCATGCGGGCATCGTGATACACCTGAACCTCCAGCTGCGGCACCGGCAGCCAGGGCAGGCTGTGCTCCTGGCGTACCCGCAAGGTGGTGGTGTACGGGCAGTTGACGATGACCTCAAGGGTCAGCACGCCCAGCATCTGGTCGCCATGGGTCACGGCAATCCGCCGCGCCTCAGGCGCGTGACGCATATCGGGGAGCAAGCGCATCAAGCGTGCATAGTTGGCCTCGCAGGCCGCTTGCAGCCCGATCAGGTCAACTCGGTATCGTTCCCGTGCCTTTACTGCCATAACCCCCTCACTTCCGCGCGATTAAGCGCAAGCCACTGCAGGGCGATAATGCTGGCTGCGTTGGAAATTTTGCCGTCACGCACCGCTTGCAGGGCATCTTCGAGCGCCCAAGGGGTGACGCGGATATCTTCTGCTTCTTCTTCCAGTCCATGGACGCCACCAGCACCCGAGCTGTCGCAACGGCCCAGATACAAGTGCACGAATTCGGTACTGCCACCGGGCGACGGGAAATATTTGGTGATCGGCCACAGCGCAGAGAACGTAAGGCCAGCTTCCTCCTCGGCCTCGCGGTGTGCAACCTCCTCCGGTTGTTCGTCCTTATCAATCAGGCCCGCGACCATTTCCACCAGCCATGGGTTGCCGGTACGGCCCATGGCGCCGATACGGAACTGCTCGATCAACACCACCTCATCGCGCTGCGGGTCGTAGGGCAGCACGCACACCGCGTCATGGCGAACGAAGACTTCACGATTGATCACCCGGCTCATGCCGCCATCGAACTTCTCGTGGCGCAGTTGCACGCGGTCAAGCTGGTAGAAGCCCTTGTAGGCATTGTCGCGCTGAACGATCTCGATGGTGTTCGGCGTCGATTTGGCAATGTCCGTCATATCCTTCCTCGTTACGCAGGTGCAATTCGCGCCATCCTAACGCGCCCATGGCTCTTGATGCAGCCCCTTTCCGGTTGCCGGGATAGACGGCGAGCGTCAAACTCACTCTAATCAGCTTAGTGGCGAACTGACGGCTTTGTTCGCAGTCGAAGCGCTACTCTTTTTCGCTTTCCATCGATTTCCGAAGGACGCACATGTCGCTTTTAAAAATCGCCTCCGTGGCCTGTATTGCCTTGACTCTGGGCGCTTGCCAGAGCCTGTTCCAGCCCAGCTACCTCAAGCCCCTGGACACCAGGCCGGACACTTCCGAACAGATCAAACCCGGCTGCAACAGCCCGGAATGCCCGCTGGTGAACATCGACACCGTGCACTTCCCCAGCGAGCCGCAGCTGGACAGCATTGTTGAGCAACGCCTGCTGCAAATGACCCGCACCACGCCCGGCGCCAGCGTGCCGCCGACCCTGAATGCCTACCGCGACAAGTTCCTGCGTGAGTCGCCGAACCGCAACAGCATGTACTTGCAAGCCAAGGTACGTGAGCAGCATGACGGACTGGTGATCGTTGAAGTGTCCAGTTACCTGGATACCGGCACCGCCCACGGCGCGCCCGGCCGCGGTTTCATCAACTATTCACGCCTGCTGCACAAAGAGCTGAGCCTGGCCGACATGCTGCTGCCGGGCCAGGAACAGGCGTTCTGGAACACCGCGAAAGTCGCCCACAACAGCTGGTTGATCAATTCGCAGATGGACCGCGACCCGGAGTTTGTGAAGAGCTGGCCGTTCCAGAAAACCCCGAACGTGGCCCTGACCAGCGCCGGTGTGGTGCTCAAGTACAACGTGAGCACCATCGCCCCTTACGCACTGGGGCTGATCGAAATGACCATCCCCTATGCGCGCCTCACCGGCGTGCTCAAGCCTGAGCTGATGCCGGCGCGCCACTGACCGCACGCCCCAGCACCAGCTGTAACAACCCTGCCAGTACCAGTGCCGGCAGGGTTGCGCCGATATCCGGATACAGGTTGGCCAGCACGTGATAGGTGGCGATGCCACCCAGCCAGGCCACCAGCGCCGGCCAATGCAGGTTGGCAACCCTGCCCTGGCCACGCCGGCGCAGGATAAAGTGATCCACCAGCACCACGCCGAACAGCGGCGCAAACACCGAGCCGATCAGCAGCAGGAAGTTCTGATACTGCGCCAACGGCGCCAGGCAGGCGATCAAGGTGCAGATCACACCGATGGCCAAGGCCAGGTGCTCGACCTTCAAGCGCAGCAACATACCGCTGGACACCGCCGCCGAGTGAATATCGGCAAAGGCGTTTTCCGACTCGTCCAACAGAATCAGCAGCAGCGGAATGCCCAAGCCGGCACCGGCCAGCGCCAGCAACAGCGCATTGACCTCACCGCTGGGCGCAAACGCCAGGGTGTAGGCCACGCCCAGGCTCATCAGCCAGAAATTACCGATAAAGAAGCCCAACGCCGTCCCGCCGAACACGCTTTTGGCGCGCTGGCCGAAACGTGAGTAATCGGCGATCAGTGGCAACCACGAAAGCGGCATGGCGATGGCGATATCAAAGCCCACCGCAAACGGCATCGAGCCATCGCCGGACTTGGCCCACAACCCCGCGAGGTCGGCCTTGGCGAACAGGTTCCAGGTCAGCCACAGGCAGGCGGCGAGCAGCAGCCAAATGCCCCATTTACGCAGGATTTGCCGCACAAACGTCAAAGGGCCGCTGACTGCCAGCAAGGTCGCCAAGCCACCGAAAAACAGGGTCCACAGCAATGGGCTGGCGAGCAGGCTGCCCTCGCTGAACGCGCGCGTGCCGAGCAAACTGGCGGCGTCGCGCATCACGATGATCTCGAACGAGCCCCAGCCAATCAATTGCAGCAGGTTCAGCAGTGCCGGCAGGCTCGCGCCCTTGCTGCCGAGGCTGAGTTTGAGCGCGGCCATGGCCGACAGGCCGGTATCGCTGCCGATCACACCGACGGCAGCCAGCAGCACTACGCCGACCAGCGTGCCGAGGAAAATCGCCAGCAACGAGCCGGACAAGCCCAGGCCCGGCGCGAGCAAGGCGCCGGTTTGCAGGACCATCAGGCCGATGCCGAGGGAGAACCACAGGGAGAACAGGTCGCGGGCGCCGAACACGCGCTTGTCAGCGGGCACCGCGGTTTCAGGGGAGTAAGTACTCGGTTGAATGCTCAAGGGTGTTATCTCTGAGGGACATGATCGTTCCCACGCTCTGCGTGGGAATGCCGCTAAGGACGCTCTGCGTCCGCCTTTGTGACGCAGAGCGTCACGGGATGCATTCCCAAGAGCGCGGGAACGATCGTGGGTGTCAGACCTTCTTGTACAGCTGACTGCCTTCCTGCTTGAACCGCTGCGCCTGCTCGGCCAGGCCCTTGGCCACGTCCACATCCACCGCTTCAATGCGCTGATTGGCGGCGTACTCGCGGACTTCCTGGGTGATTTTCATCGAGCAGAATTTGGGCCCGCACATCGAACAGAAATGCGCGACCTTGGCCGAATCTTTCGGCAAGGTTTCGTCGTGATAAGCGCGCGCCGTGTCCGGGTCCAGGCCGAGGTTGAACTGGTCTTCCCAACGGAACTCGAAGCGCGCCTTGCTCAAGGCATTGTCGCGAATCTGCGCGCCCGGATGCCCTTTGGCCAAATCCGCAGCATGGGCGGCGATCTTGTAGGTGATGATCCCGGTTTTTACATCATCCTTGTTCGGCAAGCCCAGGTGTTCCTTGGGCGTGACGTAGCAGAGCATGGCGCAGCCGAACCAGCCGATCATCGCCGCACCGATGCCCGAGGTGATGTGGTCGTAGCCTGGCGCAATGTCGGTGGTCAGTGGGCCGAGGGTGTAGAACGGCGCCTCGTCGCAGCATTCGAGCTGCTTGTCCATGTTCTCCTTGATCAATTGCATCGGCACGTGGCCGGGGCCTTCGATCATGGTTTGCACGTCGTGTTTCCAGGCGATTTTGGTCAATTCGCCAAGGGTTTCCAGCTCGCCGAATTGCGCTGCATCGTTAGCGTCCGCAATAGAGCCAGGGCGCAGGCCGTCGCCGAGAGAGAAGCTGACGTCATAGGCCTTCATGATTTCGCAAATTTCGTCGAAATGCGTGTAGGTGAAGTTCTCTTTGTGGTGCGCCAGGCACCACTTGGCCATGATCGAACCGCCACGGGACACGATGCCGGTCACGCGCTTGGCAGTCAGCGGCACATAGCGCAGCAGTACGCCGGCATGGATGGTGAAGTAGTCGACGCCCTGCTCGGCCTGTTCGATGAGGGTGTCGCGAAACAGCTCCCACGTCAGGTCTTCGGCGGCGCCGCCGACTTTTTCCAGGGCTTGATAGATCGGCACGGTGCCGATCGGCACCGGCGAGTTGCGGATGATCCACTCGCGGGTTTCGTGGATATGCTTGCCAGTGGACAGGTCCATCACCGTGTCCGAACCCCAGCGGATGCCCCAGGTCAGTTTCGCCACTTCTTCTTCAATGGACGAACCCAACGCACTGTTGCCGATATTGCCGTTGATCTTCACCAGGAAGTTACGGCCGATGATCATCGGTTCCAGTTCGGTGTGGTTGATGTTGGCCGGGATAATCGCGCGGCCACGGGCGATTTCTTCGCGCACAAACTCAGGCGTGATGATTTTCGGCACGCTGGCGCCGAAGCTGTGACCGGCGTGCTGCTGGTCGAGCAGGCCACTGGCACGGGCCTCTTCAAGCTTCATGTTTTCGCGGATGGCGACGTATTCCATTTCGGCGGTGATGATGCCTTTACGCGCGTAATGCATTTGCGTCACGTTGGCGCCGGCCCTGGCGCGACGCGGGTTCTTCACGTGGGCGAAGCGCAGCGCGGTGAGTTCGGCATCGCTGAGGCGCTGTTGGCCGAAGTGCGAACTCAGGCCGGGCAGGCGCTCGGTGTCGCCACGCACTTCGATCCATGGCGAACGCACATCGCCCAGACCTTTACGCACGTCGATGATGACATTGGGGTCGGTGTACGGGCCGGAGGTATCGTAAACCACTACCGGCGCGTTGATTTCACCGCCGAAATCGGTGGGGGTCACGTCCAGGCTGATTTCGCGCATCGGCACACGGATGTCCGGGCGGGTGCCTTGTACGTAGATTTTCTGCGAGCGGGTAAACGGCTGCACGGAACCTGCGTCGACCTTGGCCGATTCACTCAGGTGCACGGTATTTTTTGGTTTTGTAGTCATCACGGGCTCTCCAACTTATCCAGGCGGTGGATTTTTGTCGGAGCGAACCTGTGACGGATGGACGCACTGAAACCAGTGCTGTGCAAGGCACGAGGGCTGTTCGATTGTCGAACAACATCCCGGACGAAGCACAAGAGGACTCGCCGGGTGACGAGAAATCTTGTTCCCTACGCAGGCGTTAACCTGATCAGGTTCAACGGGATCCGGTATTTACCGATCTCAGCCTTCCAACAAGGCACCCCGACAAGAACGCGGCCAGTCTAGACCATGGCGTGGGCAAATTGCCAATAGCCGTGTATTCAGCGTGATGAATGGCGTGATTGCGGGATTGTTGCGCGGGGTCAGCGCCACTACACTCGGGCGTCGTCACAATGCTTGACGCCAGGAATGGCCAGCCTTAGCCTTGGGCGCTTAATTACAGCCGTAATATTCACACTAGGGATCGCCTCATGCTGCGCAAACTCTCACTGGCTCTTGCCGTGTCTTGTGCGACCAATGGAATGGTCTGGGCAGCTGAAGCGCCCTTGTCCGCCAAAACCGACTTGGTCAGCGTCTACCAGGAAGCGGTGAACAACAACGCCGACCTGGCCGCCGCCCGTGCGCAATACGGCGCGCAAAAAGAAGTGGTGCCCCAGGCCCGCGCCGGCTTGCTGCCGAACCTGTCGGCTGGTGCCGACAGCAATAACGTGCGCACCCAGATCGACCAGCCGGCAGCCACCGTCAACCGTGACGCGCATTCCTGGCGCGCAACCTTGAGCCAGCCGCTGTTCCGCGCTGATCGCTGGTTCCAGCTGCAAGCCGCCGAAGCGGTTAACGAGCAGGCCGCGCTGCAACTCTCGGCCACCGAACAGAACCTGATCCTGCAAAGCGCCGAAAGCTACTTTGCCGTGCTGCGCGCCCAGGACAACCTGGCCTCGACCAAGGCCGAAGAAAACGCCTTCAAGCGCCAGCTCGACCAGTCCAACGAACGCTTTGATGTGGGCCTGTCGGACAAGACCGACGTGCTGCAATCCCAGGCCAGCTACGACACCGCCCGCGCCAACCGCATCGTCGCCCAGCGCCAGGTGGACGACGCCTTTGAAGCGCTGATCACCCTGACCAACCGTCAGTACAATGCGATCCAGGGCATCGTGCACACGCTGCCGGTGCTGCCACCGGCGCCGAACGACGCCAAGTCCTGGGTTGAAACCGCCGGCCGCCAAAACCTGAACTTGCTGGCCAGCAACTACGCCGTGACCGCTGCCGAAGAAACCCTGCGCCAGCGCAAGGCCGGCCACCTGCCGACCCTCGACGCCGTGGCGCAATACGAGAAAGGCGACAACGACGCGCTGGGTTTCAGCAACCCGAACCAGTTGCCCGTGCCGTACGGCGGTGATGTGTCCCAGCGCACCATCGGCCTGCGCCTGAATATCCCGATCTACAGCGGCGGTTTGACCAGCTCGCAGGTGCGCGAATCCTATTCACGCCTCGACCAGACCGAACAGCAACGCGAAGGCCTGCGCCGTCAGGTGGTGGAAAACACCCGCAACCTGCACCGCGCGGTGAACACCGATGTGGAGCAGGTACAGGCGCGCCGCCAGTCAATCATCTCCAACCAGAGCGCGGTGGAAGCCACGGAAATCGGTTATCAGGTGGGTACGCGCAATATCGTCGATGTGCTGGACTCGCAGCGCCAGCTGTACTCGTCGGTTCGCAACTACAACAACAGCCGCTACGACTACATTCTCGACAACCTGCGCTTGAAGCAGGCGGCGGGAACCCTCAGCCCAGGGGATTTGCAGGACCTGACGCGCTACCTCAAGGCTGATTACAACCCGGACAAGGATTTCCTGCCGCCGGATCTGGCCAAGGCCGCCGCCGAGCAGCTCAAAGCCCGCCCCGGGTATTAACAACACAGCAAAACCAATGTGGGAGCTGGCTTGCCTGCGATGCAGGCAACTCGGTACATCAGACATGCCCAGTTGATGCTATCGCAGGCAAGCCAGCTCCCACATTTTGGTCCGTGTTGGTTCAGTGATTGAGCAGTTTGTCCAAACCATCCAGTAAGCGCTTGAGCGCGCCCTGGTTGGCCTGCATCACCTTCAATCCTGCCTCTGCCATCTTGCGCGCATCCTGCGGCAGTTCGAACAACTGCCGCACAGCTTCGGCCAATCCTTGCGCATCATCCACCTCACGCAACGCCCCGGCTTCACGCATCATCGCGCTGATTTCGAGGAAGTTGAACAGGTGCGGCCCCATGATCACAGGCTTGGCCAGCGCCGCCGGCTCCAGTGGGTTGTGGCCGCCGGTGGGCACCAGGCTGCCGCCAACGAAGGCGCTGTCGGCCAGCGCATAAAGGAACAGCAGCTCGCCCATGGTATCGCCGAGCAGCACGGAGGTCTGCGCCGTCACCGGCTCAGCGCTGGAGCGGCGCACCGTGGCAAAGCCTTGTTGCCCGCACAACTCGAACACCGGGCCGAAGCGCTCCTGATGACGCGGCACCAGAATCAGCAGCGCATTGGGGTAGCTTTCGAGCAGTTGGCGATGGGCGGCGAGCACCACTTCATCCTCGCCTTCGTGGGTACTGGCGGCGATCCACACCGGGCGCTCGGTGGCGCCCCATTGCTCGCGCAAGGCGGCGGCGCGTACCGGTAACTGAGGGTCGATGGTCAGGTCGAACTTGATCGAGCCGGTGACTTCGACAGTTTCCGGGCGTGCGCCCAGGCTCAAAAAACGCTGGGCTTCGGTTTTGGTCTGCACCGCAAACAGGCTCATCTCGGCCAACATCGGCGTGGTCAGCTTGGAGAAGCGCGCATAACCTTTGGCCGAACGTGCCGACAGTCGCGCATTGGCCAGCGCTACCGGAATACCGCGTTGAGCGCAGGCATGGATGTGGTTGGGCCACAGCTCGGTTTCCATGATCACGGCGAGCCTGGGCTGTACACGATCAAGAAAACGCTTGGCGGCGCAAGGCAAGTCATAGGGCAAGTAGCAGTGCTGAATGCGCGGTTCATTGGCGAACAGCGCCCGGATACGCTCCGAGCCGGTGGGCGTCATGCAGGTGACGGTGATCGGCAGCGTCGGGTGGCGCTCCATCAGCCCGCGAATCATCGGTGCGGCGGCAATGCTTTCGCCCACCGACACCGCATGCACCCAGATCCCCCCCGGTCGCACCACCGGCAAGCCATAGGAAAACCGCTCGCCGATACGTTTTGCATACGCCGGCGCCTTGCGCGCACGCAGCCACAGACGTAAAGCCACCAACGGCAGCGCCAGGTAAAACAGACAGCTGTAGAGAGTTCTATTCATGGCGGCGGAGTTTATCGGCTTTTTCAGTCGATCGCCTGCAAGCACTCGGCAAATCGCTCGGTCAGGAAGCGCGCGGCCGGGCCCAGGTGCTCATCGCGGCGCCAGACCAACTCCACTACCAGCGCCGGCGGCGTCCATTCGCTGTCCAGCTCGACCATCTGCTGTTGATAGGCCGGGTACTGCACGATGTGCCGAGGGAGCCAGGCCCAGCCCAGGCCACTCATCAGCCATTCGGCCAATACGTAGAAGCTGTCGGCACGCCACACCAAGGGGCTCGCGGCTTCGCTGCCGGGGTACACGCTGGTCTGGGTCGACATCAGCAATTGGCGAAACTGCGCCAGGCGCTGGCAGGTCACGTATTGGTCCTGGGCCAGCGGATGATTCACGCCGCACACCGTGACCATTTCCACACTACCCACCACGCGCCGCTCAAGCGCTTCGGGGATTTGGTCGTGATAGAACAGCAAACCCAGGTCGGCCTTGCGCTCCACCAGCTTGCGCGCCACATCGCCTTGCGCGGCGCTGGACAGTTGCACTTCCAGCAGCGGGTATTGCCGGGCCAGCGCCTCAAGGCTGTCGAGCACCGGCTGGAACAGCATGGCTTCATCCTGGGCCAGGCGCAGGCAGGCTTCTTCACCACGGGTCAGTGACAACGCCCTTCCATTGAGCCGTTCACATTGGCGCAGCACCTCGCGCGCCTCTTCCAGCAATACACTGCCGGCTTCAGTCAGGCGGGGCTGACGGCCGCTGCTGCGCTCGAACAGGCTCAAACCCAAGTCCGCTTCCAGCAGGGCGATCCCATTGCTCACTGCCGATTGCGCCTTGCGCTGCCCACGCGCCACCGCCGAAAACGAGCGCTGCTCGGCGACGCTGACAAACAGGCGCATCTGTTCCAGGTTCCATTGCACACTCATGACTCAACCCATCTTTAAATCGGATAGGTAATGACTTTATCTCATCTCGCGAAGGGTTAAAATGCGCACCTAATCAAGCCCGTATCACACCGAGGATTCACCATGAATGTTGCCTACGTTTACCTGGCCATTGCCATCTGCTCGGAAGTGATCGCCACCGTTTCCATGAAAGCCGTCAAAGGCTTGAGCACACCCATCCCGCTGCTGCTGATGATTGTGGGGTATGGCGTGGCCTTCTGGATGCTCACGCTGGTGGTGCGCACGGTGCCGGTGGGCATTGCCTACGCGGTCTGGGCCGGGTTGGGCATTGTAATGGTCAGTATCGCCGCGCTGTTTATCTACGGGCAGAAGCTGGATGTACCGGCCATGCTGGGCATGGGCCTGATTGTGCTGGGCGTGGTGGTGATTCAGCTGTTCTCGAAAACCGCCGGGCACTGACCGCCACGTAACAGCCTGTATACTACGCCTCTTGTCTTGAACACTGAGGTCGCCGATGCCATCCGTTATTTCCACCGACGTTCTGATTGTCGGCGCCGGGGTTGCCGGCCTCTGGCTTAACGCACGCCTGCGCCGCCAGGGGTTTTCCACGGTGGTGGTGGAAAGCGCTACCTTGGGCGGCGGGCAAAGCGTGAAGTCCCAGGGGATCATCCACGGCGGCGCGAAATACGCCCTGCACGGCGCCCTCACCGGTGCGTCCGAAGCCATTGCCGACATGCCGCGCCGCTGGCGCGAAGCCCTGGCGGGTAACGGCGAGCTGGACCTGACCGGCGTGCGCTTGCTCTCAGAAGCCCATTACCTGTGGTCGCCCGGCACGATCGCCGGCAACCTCACCAGCTTCTTCGCCAGTAAAGCCGTGCGTGGCCGCGTCGATCAGGTAAAAGGTGACGAATTGCCGCCTGCCCTGCAAGACCGGCGCTTCAAGGGCAAGGTCTATCGCCTGGCCGAACTGGTCATCGATGTGCCCAGCCTGATCGAGCGCCTGGCGCAACTGGCCGGCGACGGCCTGCTCGCCGGGCAACATATCGAACCGCTGCTGGAAGGCGACACGCTGGTGGGCCTGAAGGTCGATGGCCGCGAGATCCGCGCCCAGCGCATCGTGCTGAGTGCCGGTGGCGGCACGGCTGACCTGCTCAGCGCGCTGGGCCTGAGCCAGCCGGCCATGCAAACCCGGCCACTGCATATGATCATCGCCAAAGGCCCGGGCCTCAAGCCGCTGTATGCGCACTGCCTGGGCGGCGGCACCAAGCCGCGCCTCACCATCACCACTCATCCGGCTGCCGACGGCAATTGGGTATGGTACATGGGCGGCGATATCGCCGAGGCGGATGGCGTGGCCCGCACACCACAAGAGCAGATCGCCACTGCGCAAAAAGAGCTTGGGCAGTTACTGCCATGGATCGACATGAGCCAGACCCAATGGGCCACCCTGCGCGTCGAGCGGGCCGAGCCGCTGCAATCGGGCCTGAGCCGCCCCGACAACGCCTTCCTCGCCGAGCAGGACCGCCTGCTGGTGGGCTGGCCGACCAAACTGGCGTTGGCGCCGGACTTCGCCGATCGCGTAATCAACGCCCTCGAACGCGACGGCATCCGCCCAAGCGCCAGCGACGCGCTGCCTGAATTTCCAAAACCGGCCCTCGGCCAGCCTGCCTGGGAGCAACTGTTGCCATGAGCCTGCCAACCCTGCACGACCTGCATCGCCCGCTGGGCAGCACCGGCCTGCTGGTTTCGCCGCTGGGCCTGGGCACCGTCAAGCTGGGCCGTGATCAAGGGGTGAAATACCCCAACGGTTTTCAGATCCCCAATGATGACGAAGCCCGGATGTTGCTGCGCCAGGCCCGGCAGCTGGGCATCAACCTGATCGACACCGCGCCGGCTTACGGCCGCAGTGAGGAACGCCTGGGGCCGCTGTTGCGCGGTCAGCGCAACGATTGGGTGATTGTCAGCAAGGTCGGCGAAGAGTTTGCCGACGGCGTGTCCCATCACGATTTCAGTGCCGCGCATACGCGGATGTCCATCGAGCGCAGCTTGAAACGACTTGAAACGGATTTCATCGACCTGGTGCTGGTGCACTCTGATGGCAATGACCTGCATATCCTCAACGATTGCGAGGTGTATGAGACCCTGGCGCAGCTGAAAAAAGAGGGCAAGATTCGTGGTTTCGGCTTCTCCGGCAAAACCGTCGACGGTAGCGTGAAGGCTCTGGAACAAGGTGATTGCGCGATGGTCACCTACAATCTGAATGAACAGGCCGAGAAAGCCGTGATCGATTACGCCGCCGCCCACGGCAAAGGCATCCTGGTGAAAAAGGCCCTGGCCAGCGGCCACGTGTGTCTTGAGCCAGGAATGGATCCAATTCGCGCCAGTTTCATGCTGTTGTTTGCGCAAACGGGTGTCGCCAGTGCTATTGTCGGGACCATTAACCCGCTGCACCTGGCCCACAACGTGGCGACCGCTGCCCAAGTCATTCGTCAACTCTGACGCCGCCCACGCGGCCGACCCCGTCGCAAGAAGGAGCCGACATGCCGCGAACGCTGATTAGAAAAAACCCCAGCAACTTCAAGACACTGCCGCTGCACGTCGAAGCCACCCCCGAAGGCCTGAGTTACCAGAGCGTGGGCATGCCGCTCAACTTCGCCCAGACCCTGCAACGGCGCAAACCGGTGGAGGTGGCAGACTCTGAACGTTTCGCCCTGGAATTGGCCAACCTCGGCGTGTCGGTGCGCCTGACCCTGCATTGGCAGAACAAGGATTACTGGGTACTGGTGCGCCAGCGCCGCCAGGACCGTGGCGACGTGGTGCTCAAGCTGATCTCCGGCTATGTCCCCGCCCACGAACTGAACCTGCCGCTGCACACCGCCATCCAGGAAATTGCCGAAGAATGCCTGCTGGAGACACCCGAAGGCTGGCTGGGCGGGCGCTTCAATGACACCTGGCTGCCCGCGCCCTACTCCGCCGCCCTGCATTACCGTGAAGCCCTGCCGTTTCGCTTGAGCCCGCTGTCCGGCGCCGCCCGCCCGGTGCGCTGCGCCACTATGCAATTGATCGAGCGCCCACGGGCGTATGTGCATTTGCCGACTGCGTCGCTGCAATTGATTTATGACTTGCGCCTGGAAGTCCCCAAGGAAGCCAAGTCCTTGAGCCTGTTCCATGTGGATGAACGCCTCGAAGGCGACCAACTCGTGGCGCGCCTGGACCGTCAGCGGCCCGACCTGTACCTGATGCCGCTGAAGGACGGCCAGCCGCTGGCCGAGCTGTACACCGTCAAGAAAGACCAGCTGTATCCTGCCAGCACACGCGGCTTGTATCTGGCGGAAAGCTTCGCCCAGCAGGAAGGCTGGCTGGTACGCGATGAGCGCATTCGCTGGAAGGATTGGCTGCGTCAGCAAGGCTTGGCGGAGCCTGAGAAAGAGTCGAAGTTGAAGCGATTGGCGCAGCGGGTGCTGCGCAAGATCGTGCCGAAGAAGAAGGCCAAAGGCTAAAGGCACCTACTTATTGGGCTGCCGTGCTGCGATCCAAATGTGGGAGCAAGCCCGCTCCCACATTGGAATGCATCAAGCCTTTAGGAGCCGCTCCAGGCCGACCTTCAGCGGCGTAGGCTCAGGCAGCGCAAAGCTCGCCAACAAGCGCTGGTTATTCGCCCGCGAATGACGGATATCCCCCGAGCGCGCCGGCCCGTAAGTAATCACCGGCAACCGCCCCACCACTTCTTCCAGTGCCTGCAACACCTGCTTGAGCGTGGTCGTGCGGTTCCATCCCACGTTGATCGCGCCCAGTGGCGCTTCGGGCGCTTCGATGGCCTGGACCAGCACATCCACCAGGTCTTCCACGTACATGAAATCCCGGGTTTGCTCGCCGTCGCCAAACACGCTGATCGGCACACCCTGCTGCACGCGTTCGCTGAAGATACTGATCACGCCGGAATACGGCGATGACGGATCCTGGCGTGGCCCGAAGATGTTGAAGAAACGGAAAATCACCGGCTCCAGGCCATGCTGGCGGCGATAGAAATCGAAATAGTGCTCACCCGCCAGTTTGTCCGACGCGTAAGGCGTCAGCGGCGCCTTGGTGGTCTCTTCGTCAATCGAAGCGCCCTCGCCGTTGTTGCCATATACCGCCGCGCTGGAGGCAAACACCACACGCTTCACGCCGGCCTTGCGCATGGCTTCGCAGACATTCAGGGTGCCGACAAAATTGCTCTGGTGCGTGCTCACCGGATCATCCACCGAAGCCTGCACTGAGGCCACTGCGGCCAGGTGCACCACGGCGGTGGCGCCAATGGCAGCTTGCGCCACCAGCTCGGCATTGGCGACATTGCCTTCAATCAGTTCTACGCGGGGGTTACCCAGCGGCAGATTGCTGCGCTTGCCGGTGGACAAGTCATCCAGCACCCGCACGGCATAGCCCTTGGCGAGTAGCGCATCGACCAGGTGCGAGCCGATAAAGCCGGCACCTCCAGTGATCAACACCCACTTTTGAGCATTACTCATTGTTGCGGATCTTCTCGACAATGGCCGTGGTCGAGCTGTTTTCAACCAACCCCAGCACTTTGACCGTACCGCCGTAGGCGCTGACGATGTCGGCCCCCACAACCTGGTCGACAGAATAGTCGCCACCCTTGACCAACACGTCCGGCTTGACCTGGGCCAGCAGGTTTTCCGGGGTGCCTTCAGAGAAGCTGATCACCCAGTCCACCGCACCAAGACCGGCCAATACGGCCATGCGGCGATCGACACTGTTGATCGGCCGGCCGGGGCCTTTCAAGCGGCTCACCGAAGCGTCGTCGTTGACCGCCACGATCAGGCGGTCGCCTTGGGCGCGCGCCTGTTCCAGATAAGTCACGTGGCCGGCATGCAGGATGTCGAAGCAGCCGTTGGTGAACACGATGCTTTCTTTGTGGGCACGGGCGTCGTCAATGGCCAGCAGCAATTGCTCGATCCCCAGCACGCCGCGTTCCGAACCTTCGGAGCGCTGAATCGCACGGCGCAGCTCGGGTGCGCTGATAGCCGCCGTACCCAGTTTGCCGACCACAATGCCCGCCGCCAGGTTGGCCAGGGCCACGGCGTGGGGCAGTTCTTCACCGGCCGCAATCGAGGCGGCCAGGGTGGAGATGACCGTGTCACCGGCACCGGTGACGTCGAACACTTCACGGGCACGCGCGGGCAAATGCATCGCCGGGTGGTCCGGGCGCAGCAGGGTCATGCCGTGCTCGCCACGGGTGACCAGCAAGGCGCCCAGGTCGAGGTCGGCCATCAGCGCCGCGCCTTTGGTCACCAGCTCATGCTCATCGGCGCAACCGCCGACAATGGCTTCGAACTCGCTGAGGTTTGGCGTGATCAGGCTGGCGCCCCGATAAATCGAGAAGTCCTTGCCCTTGGGATCGGCCAGAACCGGAATGCCACGGGCCTTGGCGGCCTGGATCAGCATCTGGTGGTTTTTCAAGGCGCCTTTGCCGTAGTCGGACAACACCAGCACCTTGATACCTTCAAGCAACGCGTCGACCTGACCACTGAGGGCCAGGGCGTCGGTGGCGAAGGGTTCTTCGAAATCGATACGCAGCAATTGCTGGTGACGGCTCATGACCCGCAGCTTGACGATGGTCGGCTGATGGGCAATGCGCTGGAACAGCGCACGCACGCCGGCACCGCGCAGGCTGTTGGCCAGGCTGTCGGCGGCTTCGTCGTCGCCGGTCACACCCACCAGGGAGGCCGGGGCGCCGAGGGCGGCAATATTGAGGGCAACGTTGGCAGCGCCACCTGGACGGTCTTCGATTTGCTCGACCTTGACTACCGGTACCGGTGCCTCAGGGGAAATCCGTGAGGTACCG
Organism: Pseudomonas sp. 58 R 3; assembly: GCF_900006605.1. Lineage (NCBI taxonomy): Bacteria > Pseudomonadati > Pseudomonadota > Gammaproteobacteria > Pseudomonadales > Pseudomonadaceae > Pseudomonas > Pseudomonas sp. 58 R 3. The sequence continues at coordinate 215,914 of NZ_CVTT01000061.1, forward strand.
CCATGCCAGTAACGGTCGAGCATGACATCGCCGACCACCAAGACAGGGGCTTGATCGAATCGCGGCATGGACAACTTCATGGAGCAACCCACATACAAAATGAACAGGGGCGCGATATTAGCACAGGGTTATGGGAGGCTTGTGGAGGGTGTGACAGAAGATGAAGGACGCAGCAGTGAATCCACTGAGGAACAAATGTGGGAGCGGGCTTGCTCGCGAATGCGCAGTGTCAGTCACCGAAGATATCGACTGATCCACCGTATTCGCGAGCAAGCCCGCTCCCACCTTAAGCATCCACACCTTTAATTCAGGTGATGTCGGCCGGCACCGGGGCATCCAGGCCCATGGCATGCAGGCGGGCGTAGTAGCCGTTCTGGGCCAGCAGCTCGGCGTGGCTGCCGCGCTCGACAATCCGGCCGTCGTCCATCACCAGGATCAGGTCGGCCTTCTCGATGGTGGACAGGCGGTGGGCAATCACCAAGGTCGTGCGGCCTTGCATGACCTTGTCCAGGGCCGCCTGAATGTGCCGCTCGGATTCGGTGTCGAGGGCCGAGGTGGCCTCGTCCAGAATCAGCAGCGGCGCGTTCTTCAGCAAGGCCCGGGCGATTGCCAGGCGCTGACGTTGGCCGCCGGACAGCAGCACGCCGTTCTCACCGACCTGGGTATCGAAGCCTTTGGGCAACTGGTCGATGAAGTCTTTGGCGTAAGCATCCGCAGCCGCCGCTTCAACGTCGGCCCGTGGCGCGCCGGCCAGGTCGCCGTAGGCGATGTTGTTGGTCACGGTGTCGCTGAACAGCGTGACATGCTGGGTCACCTGGGCAATGTGCTTGCGCAGGTTGAGCAGCTTGTAGTCTTCGACCTCTACGCCGTCGAGCAGGATCTCGCCGCTTTCGTGGTGGTAGAAACGCGGGATCAGGCTGGCCAGTGTGGACTTGCCGCTGCCGGAACGGCCCACCAGGGCGATCATCTGCCCGGGCTCTGCGGTGAACGTGATGTCCTTGAGCACATGGCGCTCGGTGCCTGGGTAAGTGAAGTTCAGGTTACGCACTTCCAGACGGCCGCTGACCTTGTCGCGCTCGACGCTGCCGCGATCCACTTCCTGCTCTTCGTCCAGCTGTTCGAAAATGCTTTCAGCACCGGCCACACCTTTCTGGATGGTCGAGCTGACTTCCGACAGTTGGCGGATCGGCTTGGGCAACAGCCCGGCCAAGGTGATGTACGCCACCATGTCACCGGCCGATGCGTCACCACGAAGGTAGAGCACCAGGAACATCAGCACCGCCATGGCGGTGTAGATCACCAGTTGCAGCAACGGGGTGTAGATGGCCCCGGTGCGGGTCATGCGCAGTTGCTTGTCGGTGTTGCCCTGGCTGGCCTTGAAGAAGCGTTTCTCTTCGTAGACTTCACCGCCGAAGCTGCGCACCACGCGATAGCCCTGGATGGTTTCCGAAGCCACGTGGGTCACATCGCCCATGGCCACCTGGATTTTCTTGCTCTGCTTGCGGAATTTCTTGCTGGCCGTGCTGACCATCACCGCAATCAACGGCAGGATGGCGATCATCACCAGCGTCAGGCGCCAGTTCATGAACAGCAGCGAGGCAAACAGGAAGATCACCGTCATGCCTTCACGGATCACCACCTTGATGGCATCGGTGGCCGCGCCCGTCACCATGGTCACGTTGAAGGTGATGCGCGAAATCAGGTGCCCGGAGTTGTGGTTGTCAAAGTAGCGGTTGGGCAGCGTCAGCAGGTTGTTGAACAACTGCACGCGCAGGTCATGGACCAGGCCCAGGGATACCTTGGCCAGCAGGTAGTTGCCCAGGAACGAACCCAAGCCCTGCCAGGCAGCGATCAAAATGATCAGCAACGGCACGGCTTGCAACAATTTCATGTCACGCAGGAACGGTACGCTGGGGAACAGCACGGCGTCAGGGTTGGATAGGCCGTCGACAAAGTACTTGAGGATGTACCCCAGCATAGGCTGGGTCGACGCGAAAATCAGAAATCCGACGATACTCAACGCGAACAAGCCGGCGTAGGGCTTAACGTACATGAGCAGGCGGAAGTATATTTTCAAGCTCGAAGGGCTTGCGCTCGGACTGGAGTCGGTCATATCACGCGGCGTTTTGAAAAAGGAGGCTGACTTTAGCACAGCTTCTCTGTTGTACTTGCACCCGACGTAACCCGCGGCCCGGCGGGATCCAAAGGGCGACATTATATAGCCACTGTCTTAACATGGTCGGCTTTCTCTATTCTGGAACGGCTTTACTGTATGCACTCCAAGCGCCTTACCTACGGCACAAATCGCGTTTTCGACTTCCTGGTCCTCTGGATTTTGCCCATTGGCTTGCTGTTGCTTTTGAGTTCGCTGTTCTTCGTCAACAATCGCAATGTGATGCATCGCGGCTTCTACATTTTCTTCGCGCTGCCGGCCTTGCTCCTGCTGTGCCTGCGCCCACGGGAACTCAAACAGTTACTGCTCGAGCCGCTGGTGCTTGCCTTCACGGCGTTTTGCGCATGGGCCATGATCACGGTGCTCTGGAGCCCGGAGCCCACTGGCGACTCGAACCTGTTCAAGATCCCGCTGCAGACGTTCATGCTGTTTGCCGGCTGCGGGCTGCTGCTGCATTACCGCAATGACCTGTTCAAGCCGATCTTCTTCAGTGCCGCCGTGATTGCGCTGGTGGTGACGCTGTTGAACCTGGTGGCATTCGTCAAAGGCTTTGCGCCAAGCATGCGCATGATTGGCGGCCTGGGCGCCCTGGACAACCCGCTGCTCAGTTCCCACCTGTTCGGCTTTTTCTGCGTGTATTGGCTGTACCTCTGCGTCACCACCAAACGCTTGCGCGTACTGTGGCTCAGCGCACCGGCCCTGGCGGTCATGGCCCTGGCAATTCTGGCCACCGGTTCCAGGACACCATTGGTTGCACTGGTAATGGCCGTCCTCTGGATGGGCCTGCTCAGCCGCAATCGGCGCTCGGCGCTGATGATTGCCGCCCTGGTGCTGGCGGCCGCCGGCCTGCTGCTGTTTTACCCGCAACACATCACCGAGCGCGGCAGCTCATTCCGCTTCGAAATCTGGCAAATCATCCTCGACCGCATCTCCGACCATCCATGGCTCGGCCACAGCTACGACTCCGAACTGTATGTGAAACCTGCCAACTACGATTTTGAACCGCTGCGCGAACCCCACAGCTTTGCCTTGGGCGTGCTTTATTACGTCGGCATCATCGGCTTTATCCCGTGGATCTTCATGCTGGGCCGCGGGCTGTACGCAGGGCTTAAGGAACGCGCGCAGCCGCTGTTTATCCTGACCTCCTCGCTGCTGGCCTACGGCATCGGCGCGGGGCTCACCGAAGGCGGTGGCATCCTGTCGCGGCCCAAGGAGCACTGGTTCCTGCTGTGGATCCCCCTCGCCCTGATCGCCGGCCTGAGCATCGCCAAGCGGCGCCATAGCCTGCTGCGCATTGCGGTGAGCACGCCCAAGCCACAGGCATTCAAAGCCCTGTGCGAAGGCGCTCATATCGTCGAGGAAGATGGCCTGGGGCCCAAAGTCCTGCGCCTGGGCGATGGCAGCTTCCTCAAGCTGTTCAGGGCTCGACGCTGGTACACCTCGGGCACATTCAATCCGTATTCGGAACGGTTTGCCTGCAACAGCGAACAGCTGCAGGCACTGGGCATTGTGTCACCGCCGATTCTTGACCTGTACAGCCTGCACGACGGCAGCACCGCCGTGCGTTACCAGCCACTGCCGGGCCTGACGTTGCGCCAGGCCTTGCAAAGCCTGGACAGCAGCCTGCGCGAATCGCTGATCGAACGGTTTGGCCGGTTTATGGCCCAGCTGCATGAACGCGGCGTGTACTTCCGCTCCCTGCACCTGGGCAATGTATTGCTGCTGGAAGACGGAGAGTTCGGCCTGATCGACGTGGCGGATATGCGCGTCTATCCATCAGCGCTGCGCAACACCCTGCGCCAGCGCAACCTCAAGCATATGCAACGCTATGCGCAGGATCGCAATTGGTTGTTCGAAGCGCACTTTGAGCAATTGGCCAAGGGCTATGCCTCGGTGGCTTCGCCGCACGCCACGCAGAAAATCCGCGAACAGGTGCTGACACTCACGCGCCCGACGGCCTCACAGCCGACCTGATCCCTGAGGCTGTATTGGGCCAAATGTGGGAGCGGGCTTGCTCGCGAATGCGGTGGATCAGTCGACATCTTCGGTGACTGACACTGCCCATTCGCGAGCAAGCCCGCTCCCACATTTAGATCGCAGTACACCCAGCAGAGGTGTACCGCCCTGCTCTTGGTATCAGTCTTTTTCCAGCGGGGAAAAATACAGGCGACCCAAGCCGCGCCACGTCTTCTTGTTCCAGGCCCGAAACGGGATCTGCGCCAACAGCTCCCGCGCCAACGCACGGTTGCGGTTGGAGGTCTTGAGGAACATGGAGCTGAGGAATTTGTAACGCACCTCGTCGTACAGCGGGTGATCACTGAACAACGCGTAGGTGCGCAGGATGTTATCGATCATGAATCGATGATTCTTGTACGAATTGGTGGCGTGCTTGCGGTAGCGCGCCATCACCACGTTCAAACCATCGATGAAGTACCCGGCGTGGGTAATCTTCAACTCGATCAACAAATCTTCCAGGCGAATCTGCGGGTCAAACCCGCCGACCTTTTCCAGCGCTTCACGCCGGATCATCAGCGTAGGCGCCGGCGGGTAAGGTTTGCGCTCCAGGAACATGTCGTCGAAATCCAGGCGTCGAAACGGCACATCACGGCGCTGACGCTTCTCCGGAAACAACTCACCCTGGGAGTCGATCAGCTCGATATTGCCCGCACAGATTCCCACCTCAGGCTTGCCATCCATATAGGCCACCTGAGTCGCAATGCGCTCGGGCATCATGATGTCGTCCGAACCGAACGGCACGATCAGCGGCCCCTGGGACCGGGCAATCGCGCCATTGAGGGTGTTGGTCAGCCCCTGATTCTGCTGCACACGAAAGTCGAACGTATGATGTTCCTGCAGGCGACGGATGCGCTCGACACTGTCGTCTGTCGAGCCGTCATCCACCACCAGCAGTTCGATGTTGGGATAGGTCTGGTTCAACACACTGAGGATACTTTCCTCAATGTAGGGCGCGTGGTTATACGACGCAATGATCACCGTGACCAAGGGCTGACTCTGGTTCATACATTCTTCCCGCGTGCTTGAGCCAAGCCTGAATCGATCAGCTCCAGGTACTCCTGGCGGAATACCTCAATGTCGTGTTGCGCCTGAAGGTACTGGAAGGCCTGCTCGCCTTTTTGTGCGAGTGCCTCGTCGGACAGCGCCAGGTAAGTGTCCAGCGCCTCGGTCAACTGGGGCACGTTGGCCGGCTCCACCGCCAGGCCACCGGCGCCTTCGATCAACGGCAACATGGCCGGCACGCTGGAGGCAATCACCGGCAGGCGGCCGCTCATGCCTTCCAGCAGCGCCAGGCCCAGGCCTTCTGCGAGCGAAGGCATTGCCCAAATGTCAAAGGCACGCACGTATTGCAGCGCATTTTCCTTAAAGCCCAACAAGTGCACGCGCCCATCCAGGCCAAGGCTCTGGATTTGCGTGGCCAGGTTGGCCTCTTCGCGCCCGGCGCCAATGATCGCCAGCTGCGCGGTTGGGTATTTTTCTTTGAGCGCCGCGAACGCTTGCAGCAAATAGGTGTGGCCCTTGACCGGCACCAGCCGGCCCAAGGCACCGATCAAGCGCACCGAAGGGTCGATGCCCAGCAACTCGCGCGCGTGCGTGCGTGAATGCTGCAAGCCTTCGGCCTGTTCGATGTCGATGGCGTTGGTAATGGCGTAGGTATTCTGGTCGGTAAAACCGCACCGGCAATCGAGCAGGTACTGCTTGACCGCCGGCGACACGCCGACGAAGCGCCAGTGCGCGTCGATCCAGCGCTGCGCCTGCTTGCGCCGGTACAGGCGGTCATACTCGCCAAAACCGTGGGAGATGCCGATGCACAGCGGGATCTTCAACCAACGGTTGAGCTGCAACATCATGTTGACCGGCTTGAAGCGGTTGCACACCACCACGTCGAACTGTTCGCGGCGGCAAAACTTATACAGTTGCCACATGGCGCGCAGCCGCAAGCCTTTGAGCGACTTGTCGGAGAACTCGAAGTAGACCGACTTGGCCGCCCGGCTGACCGGTTCGCCAGGCGCCGGCTTGCCACGCAGGAACGCGGCGGTGACCTCGTAGCGCTCGGCAGGCAATGCCTTGACGATCTGCTCGGCCAGGTCGGCAAAGTCATGGGATTTAACATTGTAGTCAGGCTGCAGTTGCAGGACCTTGAAACGCCGACTCATAACTCTCCTCGATGGAAACCTGTGGCATCAACCACCCAGGCTGTTTCAGCCGCCAGCGTCTCGACGTACTCGGCGTCAGGCTCCGGTAGCAACGGCCATTGATTACGCTTCCAGCAGACAAAATGGAAATACGGAAATTCCCGTTCACCATCCCTGTCGTTGGTCAGGCGGCCCTTGTTCCAGAACCATTGATGCGGGAAGCAATCACTGCCGTCGTGCCATTTGATCACACCACCGGGCGTACTGAACGCCTCGGTGAACTCACTGCGCCGACGCCATGGGTTTAACTTGCCGACCAACTCGAACAGCGGCTTGGGGAAATTCTTGCGCCACAGGAAAATCCGACTGAAGGCGCCTTCATCCAGCGCATGATGCGCCTGATCGGTAAAACGCGCCTCCCAATCCTTGATGCGCATGAACGCATGCCGCTTGCGGGGCGTGTTGCGCATCAGGCACAAATGCCCGGCGACCCGTCGCTCATGGGTTGAAAACAAGTCATAGCTGGCCAAGCGCTCGGCGGTGAAATACTCGCGCAGGTTGCCGTAGATCAGGTCCAGATCGCCAAACGCCCAAAAATCGTAACCGTTGAGGCGGTCAGCGTGGATATGCCCCAGCGCCGGCTTGATGTCGCACAGCTTGTACGGCGCCTGGGGCGCAAAATTGATGTACAGCCGCTGGGAAACCAGCGTGCAGTAATCGGCAAAGGTGATGCTTTCGATGCGGACATTGTCCGGCACACTGGTCGGCATCGGGCAGTCGCTGAACAGCAACCAGTCAATGTCGGCGTTGTGGCGGCAGCTTTCGAGAAAAAACGGCATCCAGAATGGCCAGCGGCCAAAGTAAGGAATAATGAAAAGGATGCGGGGGCACGGATTGCTCAAGGGGGACTCACTGTCATTTGGTACTGGGGCACGCTACGCGCCACCACGTTGCTTAACGTTACTTGCGCTTGATGAACCAAAAGAGTTCATGACGCCGAATGGCCTTGCGGAAAAACTCGTTCTCACCCCACGGCGAGACGGCCCTTCCAGCCAGCAGACGCTGTATGACTCGCCGCACCCGCCGTTTGAACGGCATCTGCGGTTGCAAGTCATGCATCATGCCCAGCGACATGGCCTTTTCACACTGCCGCTCCTCCGATACTGGCAGGCAATATGGTTGCAAAATGTAAGAGGAGTCGAAGCATGGCGGCAAAGCGACACTATTGCCCGAATCCCCCATCGGCCAGCGGTCGTTGTCATGCAGATGGTTGGCGTAGCCGAGCAAGGTAGTCGGCTGCCATTCCAGGCCCTGCAAGGCTTGCAAGACGGCTTGCTGCGCGCAGATATGGTCGGGGTGCGGATCGATCACCGGATGCGGCAACACGATGACCTCAGGTCGCGCCCTCAACAGCACGGCCCGCAGGTCCGCCAGCAGGTTGTTCCAGGTCGGCTGGCCGTCGGCATCGGCGGGCAGCGGGAACGGGTTGAATTGGCGAAACAGGCGAATATCGCTCAACTCGGCTTCCCGCGACGCAACGGCGCGCGCAGGCTCAGCTTTCATCGCCGCCAACTGCAGGCAAAAGTACCCGAGCTGAACGCAGTGTTCCTGCGGCACGCCAGCCCAGCGCGGCACGGCAATACTGTCCCAGGCTCGCAGCCGGCCCTTGAGGCGTGCCGCTTCAGGCTTGCCCAGACCCATGTGCTGATAATGCTCGGCTTCGATCTCACCGGCGGTCAGCGTCACAATCCAGGGCTGTGCGGCCTGGCTGTACAGGCCAAAGGCAGCCAGTTCGGCGTCGTCGGCATGCGGTGCAATCACCATCACCCGCTGCTGACGCACATCCGGCTGGCGGAATACGGACAGCACAGGCTCACCCTGTATTCGGCAAAACCGGCCACGCAACAGCAACTGCCCAGCCAGCAAGGCTTGCGCCTGGCCGGTGAGGTTGAGGTAGCGCAGGCCGTTGACGCCGCGCTCGAACACCTGGCGGTCGCCGCCCGGTAACGCGACATAGGGGTCGATAAAGCGTCCGAGCAGGTTGCTCTTGAGCCGCAGTGCGAGGATCAAGGTCTCATCACCCGCCAGCTCCAGCGCCTGGCCGAGCACCAAACGGCCCTTGTCCAACGTTACCTTGGATTGTTCGGTATCGGCGGCAAATTGATACTGATAGTCGTCCTTGGGCGAGTAAAACAAGTGGTCGGCAAACCAGGCTTCATGGGCCACCCAGGCCAGCACTGCCAACAGCAGCGGCAACCACCAGGCCACCAGCACACCCACCGCAATCAGCACCAGCAGGCTGACCAGCAGCCCGATGCGCTTATTGCGGCGATGGCGCTTGAGCAGCGCCTGTTTGCGACTTGTCGAGGCACTCATACGGTGAACACCGGCACGGGGTTGCACCAGCGGTCCTTGTACTCACGGTCCGCGCGGCCGAACGAAAAACGCAGGGGCTTGCCCACGTCTCGCGCCTGTTCCCAGGCACTTTGCGTATTGAGAAAGCTCAGCACGCTGCCGGGGCTGAATGCGCGGGTTTCGGGGTCTACGCCGCCATTGATGTATTCGACGCTGACCCACTGCGGCGCTTCAACGCGATACACCAGTTGCACGGCAATCGGCGCATCGTTGAGGAAAATCACCGATCCGATCAGCCACTCACGCAGCAGCTCGATCACCTGCGCCATGTGCGCGGCACCGGTGGCCGCGAAGCCCCAGCGGCGCTGGAACAGGTCGCAGTAGATCGCCGCCAGCTCGGCGCTGGAGAAGTCCTGCACCGGCCGCACCACACCGCCCGCCTCTTCCAGCAGGCGCAATTCACGGCGCTGGTTATAGCGAAACTTTTTCGACAATTCTTCGGGAGTACGCGCCATGGCCAACTGTTCGGCCTGAAGCTTGATACCGGTAAAACGGCCTTCATTGAGGGCCGACAGGTAACGCGCGCGATGGCGCAGCGGCGCCTGGGCATCAACGGCGGCGGGCAGGATCAACTCGGCGTTGCCGAGGTCGAACAAGCCTTTTTTGCCATTGCGCTTGAGCACGTCCTTGGACAACGCCAGGTCGCGCCCCCAGGTCGCAATGCAGGCTTTAAGCTCACCGCTGTGCTCCCAGGCCAAATAGCGCACCGGAATTTCGGCCAGCCCGGCCAGACGCTCGACCACCTGCGGATGGGTGGCGACACTGCCGCCAAAACGCTGCCAGGCATCGCTGTAGGTCGGCGCGTCAACCACCGACCAACCGCGCTCGCGAAAGCCTTGGAATCGATTGAGCATCAAGCCCTCGCGGTCAGTTCGGTGACAGCAGGCAACTGCCAGAAGGTATCGCGCACAGCCTGATCCGAAAACCGCTGGTGCAGGCGCTCAAGCATCATCTCGGCGCACTGCTGGTGCTGCTGACGATCCATCGCGGCCAAATGCCGAAGGCCCTGCCCCAAGTGGTCGGCATCACCAAACGGAAACAGGATGCCCACGCCTTCAACCACTTCCCGCGCGCCGCCACACGAGGTGGCGAGCAGCGGCACGCCAGCGGCCATGGCCTCCAGCAGCACCATGCCGAACGGCTCATGGTCGGAGCTGAGGGCAAAGACGTCGAATGCACGGAAATACCGGCGCGCATCCGGCACCTGGCCGAGGAACAGTACCTGTTCGGCAATGCCCAGTTCGCGGGCCAGCGACTTGAGGTCTTGCTCCAGGCGGCCGGTGCCGAGGATCGCCAACCGGCTCTGCGCCGGCAAATGCGGCAAGGCCAAGGCAAAACCTTTGAGCAAGGTGGCTTGGTCCTTGTCCGGGTGCAGGCGGCCGACATTGCCGACCACCCACTCATCCGGCGACAGCCCCAAGGCATCACGCGCCTCATCGGCCGACACCTGCAACGCTTGCATGGCCTGCACATCGATGCGGTTATACAAGGTCTGGATACGGGCCGCCGGCCAGGCCGGGAGGCAGCGGCGCATATCGTCGCGCACCGCATCGGACACACCGAGCAGGCTCAGGCGCTTGCTGAAAATCGAAGCAAACAGCTTGCGGCTGCGGCGCTGATAATCACCAAAGGCGTGATGCACGCCGATCACCGGCAGGCGCGTACCGAGCAAGGCGATATAGATCGGCTTGAAGCGGTGGGCGATGCACAAACTGAAGTTGCGCGATGCGGCGATCTTGCGCAACTCACGGATGGCGCCCAGCTTGAGGCCACGAATGGCCCTGGAGCTGAACTCCATGAACAGCACCTCATCAGAGGCGCAAGCGGCGGCGACATCGGGGTCGGCGACCCCGGTGAGAAACACCGTGGTCACCTTGTAGCCGGTGCCTGCGAACAGGCTGGCGTACTGCCGCGCGCAGTCCAGGAACGGCCCGTCATAGCCGTGGCAGAACTGCAGGACGTGGCGCTCAGCCGACCGAGTCATAAGGGTCCACGCCGTCTTTGACGACCAGGATGTCTTCCATGATCAGGTACTGCAGGTCAGAGCCGAAGAACATGTTCAGCGCGTCGGTCGGCGAGCAGATCATCGCTTCGCCACGGCGGTTGAGCGAGGTGTTCAACGACACGCCGTTGCCGGTCAATACTTCCAGCTCTTTCATCATGTCGTAGTAACGCGGGTTGTATTCGCGCTTGAGCACCTGGGCGCGGGAGGTGCCATCTTCATGGACCACTTCCGGTACGCGGGTTTTCCACTCTTCGGACACTTCAAAGGTGAAGGTCATGAACGGCGCCGGGTGATCGACCTTGATCATCTGCGGGGCCACGGTGTCGAGCATCGACGGGCAGAAAGGCCTCCAGCGCTCGCGGAACTTGATCTGGTGGTTAATGCGGTCGGCCACGCCGGTCGCGCTCGGGCAACCGATGATCGAACGACCGCCCAAGGCACGCGGGCCGAACTCCATGCGGCCCTGGAACCAGGCCACCGGGTTGCCGTCGACCATGATCTTGGCGATGCGCTTGGGCATGTTTTCGATCTTGCGCCATACCGGCTTGCTTTCGTGCCTGGCGCACGCGGCAATCACGTCTTCGTTGCTGTAGGACGGGCCGAGATAGACGTGTTCCATCTTCTCCACCGGCACACCACGGGCGTGGGACACATAGGCCGCGGCGCCAACCGCGGTGCCGGCATCGCCGGACGCAGGCTGCACGAACAGCTCTTTCACGTCATCGCGGGCAATGATCTTCTGGTTCAGCTTGACGTTCAGCGCGCAACCACCGGCGAACGCCAGCTTGCCGGTGTCCTTGAGGATGTCGCCCAGGTAGTGGTCGATCATCTGCAAGGCCAGTTTTTCGAACAGCGCCTGCATGCTGGCCGCGTAGTGGATGTACGGCTCGTCGGCGATATCGCCTTCGCGCTTGGGCCCCAGCCACTCGATCAGTTTCGGCGAGAAGTAGAACCCCTTGCCCTTCTCTTTGTAACGGCGCAGGCCGATGACGTTGGCGTAGTCGGTGTTGATCACCAACTCGCCGTTTTCAAACGAGGCCAGGCGCGAGAAATCGTATTTGCTGGCGTCACCATAGGGCGCCATGCCCATGACCTTGAACTCGCCGTCGAGCATCTCGAAACCGAGGAACTCGGTGATCGCGCCATACAGGCCGCCGAGGGAGTCCGGGTCGTAGAATTCCTTGATCTTGTGGATCTTGCCGTTTTCGCCGTAGCCGAAGAACGTGGTGGCGTACTCACCTTTGCCGTCGATGCCCAGGATCGCGGTTTTTTCCTGGAAACCCGAGCAGTGGTAGGCGCTGGAGGCGTGAGCCAGGTGGTGTTCAACCGGTTCGATCTTGATTTTCTTCGGATCGAAGCCCAGTTGCTCCAGGCACCAGACGATCTTGTTGCGGTAACGCTTGTAGCGACGGTTGCCCATCAGGATCGCGTCAAGGGCGCGGTCCGGGGCGTACCAGTAACGCTTGGCGTAGTGCCAGCGCGCCTCGCCGAACAGGCTGATCGGGGCGAACGGAATCGCCACCACGTCAACGTCGGAAGGCTTGATGCCGGCTTGTTCCAGGCAGAACTTCGCCGATTCGTAGGGCATGCGGTTCTTTGCATGTTTGTCGCGTACGAAGCGCTCTTCTTCGGCGGCCGCGATCAGCTTGCCGTCGATATACAGGGCTGCGGAAGGATCATGGCTAAGGGCGCCGGACAGGCCAAGAATCGTCAATGCCACTGGGGTCTAGCCTCTTTTAGTCTGCATGCAGGCGGGTTGCGCCTGAAAAAAGTGTGCCTCCCGCCTGAGCGAGAAACAGCTAAAGGGCGGGATTATAACTTAAAAGCAGCAGGAAGCTGTTAGCGGCAAGCGGCAAGCGGGTTACGGGTAGGTCTCGGTGCTGCCGTCCTTGCTTCGGCCAATGATGATCCCCGTGGCTACGAGCGACCGGGGCGCCAGTAAATGCCCATATTGCCCAGCGTGCCCTGCTGGTAGATCGTATAGGGCAGCACCACGGTATCAACAATACCCGAGGCGGTCATATCCACCAGTATCACCGGCACCAGTACGCCCGTGATGTCCGGGGGCGCGTTGAGCAGGCAAAAGTTGAATGCCAGGCCGCTATAGGCACGGGGAATGGACTCGCAGTAGGTTTTTTGCTTGCGCAACTCGCGGGTCGCTGACAGATCATCGCGAAAAACCGTGTTAACGGTTCCGCACCCACTTAACGCCAATGAAAACGCCCCCAGTGCAGCCGCCAGTTTTGTGCCCATCGCCAACCCCTCGAATAGTCGTCAGCCACGCTAGCATCGGGATGCTGTGAGCCCCCAGATCACAATGTCCCAATGTTTCGTGGGAAATATCCCGAGCAACAGCACTAACCAACTGGTTAAACTCTCGCCTCTTTTGCGCGTTTACAGCGTTAAGCGCCACAGATTCCGGCTGACTGATGAAAACCCTCGCCCGCTTTACCCTTCTGCTGCCCGGCCTGTTCGCCGTGTGCGACACCGCCGTGGCTGAAGACACCGCCCTGGTCCTCGACCCCAGCGTCGTTACCGGCTCACGCAGCGCCAGCCCGACGTTCGGCCTGCCGTACTCGGTCGACAGCATCAGCCATGAGCAGATCAGCGACGGCCAGCTCGGCATCAACGCCTCCGAGGCCTTGTCCCGCGTGCCGGGCCTGGTGGTGCAAAACCGCCAGAACTACGCCCAGGACCTGCAGATTTCCTCCCGTGGCTTCGGCGCGCGCTCGGCGTTTGGCGTGCGCGGCATCAAGTTGATCGCCGACGGCATCCCGGCCAGCACTCCGGACGGCCAGGGCCAGGCGGCCACCTTCAACCTCGACACCGCCGAGCGCATTGAAGTGCTGCGCGGCCCGGCCGCCACCTTGTATGGCAGCAACGCCGGCGGCGTGATCCAGATGTTTTCCCGCGACGGCGAAGGCCCGCCACGCATCGGCGCCGAAACCCTGGTGGGCAGCGACGGCCTGAGCAAAAACCACCTTACCGCCGAAGGCGCGGCGAACGGTGCAGGTTTTGTGCTCGACGCTTCGCGCATGGACACCGATGGCTATCGCGACCACAGCAGCGCACGACGCGACCAGACCTTTGCCAAGCTCAACGTGCAGCCGGATGACGACAGCAAGTTGGCGCTGATCTATAGCAGCCTGGAACAGAACGGCACGCAGGATCCGCTGGGGCAAACCTGGGAAGCCTACAAAGCCGACCCGCGCTCGGTCGCGCCGGCTGCGTTGCAGTACAACACGCGAAAAAGCATCGATCATCAGCAATTGGGCATGAATTACGAACGTTATATCGGTGATGCGACGTTGCAGGTAAACGCGTATACCGGGCGCAGGAGTGTGATTCAGTACCTGTCGATTCCGGACAAGTTCGCCAGTGGCGCGCCCAACCCGGCAAACGCTCGCGGCGGCGTGGTCGCGTTCGACCGCCAGTTCTACGGTGGCTCCGTCCACTGGCTGCAACCCATCACCAGCGCCCCCGGCGAGTTGACCCTGATCACCGGCCTCGATTACGACCGCAGCCAGGATGACCGCCAAGGCTATTCCAACACCCTGGATGGCGTGCACGGCGTCAAAGGCGCCCTGGGCCGTGACGAGATCGACACCGCCACCAGCCTCGACCCGTTCGTGCAGGCCAACTGGCTGCTGGGCGACTGGACCCTGCAAGCCGGCCTGCGCCACAGCAGTATGAAGATGGACGTGGACGACCACTTCACCAGCGACGGTAATGACAGCGGCAGCAAGACCTACCAGAAGAACACGCCTTCGGTCAGCGTGATGTACGCCTTTACGCCGGACCTGCATGGCTATGTGAGCGCGGGCAAAGGCTTCGAAACCCCGACCCAGGCGGAGTCGGCGTATTCGAGTAGCGCCAATGGCTTTAACTTTGCGCTCGAGCCGTCGGTCAGCAAACAGTATGAAGTCGGCCTGAAAGCCAAGCTTGGCCAGGACACGCGCCTCAACGCTGCGCTATTCCAGATCACGACTGACGACGAGTTGGTCGTGCAGCAATCCAGCGGCGGTCGCACCACCTACCAGAACGCCGGTAAAACCCTGCGCCGAGGCTTCGAGCTGGGCCTGGAAAGCCAACTCGGCGAACAGTGGAGCACCACCCTCGCCTACACCCGCCTGCAAGCGACCTACAACAGCGACTTTACCAACAGCGGGAAGGCTATCGACAAGGGCAACTACTTGCCCGGCGTGCCGCAAACCACCCTCTTCGCCGAGCTGAACTGGAAACCCCGCGACTGGGTCAGCACCGCCCTCGAAGGCCTGTACCGCAGCAAGGTCTACGTCGAAGACACCAACCAGCAACGCGCCGCGCCGGGCTACAGCGTGTTCAACTGGCGGGCGCGCTTTGAGCAGAAGGTGGAGCACTGGACCTTTCACCAGACGGTGCGCCTGGATAACTTGCTGGATCGCCAGTATGTGGGTTCGGTGATTGTGGGGGACGGCAACTTCCGCTACTACGAAGCGGCGCCTGGAAGGTCCTGGTATGCCGGGGCCGGGGCTGAATATCAGTTCTGATGATCGTTCCCACGCTCCGCGCGGGGATGCATCCCGTGACGCTCCGCGTCACCTTGCACGTGGCTTGAGGAGCGGGACGCAGAGCGTCCGGGGCGGCATTCCCACGCAGAGCGTGGGAATGATCATTGCACCTGTTTGGGCAAACGTGCATCGATCAGCTGGTACAACGCACTGCTCTCAGGCCAGTTACGCATAAACCGCGCGCGGTCCTTGGCGAACGCCGGCGCGAAGCTGGCGACCGAGCTGTGCTGACACATGGCGTCCAGGTCGATCAACGCCCAGCGATCCTCGGCCCAGAACAGGTTATGGCCCTTGAAATCACCATGGCTGATGCGCTCGCGGATCAGCTCGGCGAACAAATGGTCCAGGGCCAGCAGTTCATTTTCGGGCGCATCGCCTTTCTCAACATAGGGCGCGAAGCGCTCGATGATGTCCGGCCCCGGCAAGTATTCCGTCACCAGGTAAGCCCGGCTGCGCAGCCACAAAAAGCGTTTTTCCAACACCGCCAGCGGCTTGGGCGTGGCGATGCCAAGGAACGCCAGGCGGTTGCCCTCGCGCCACGAATGCCAGGCCCGGCTGGGGCGCCAGAAGCGCTTGAGCCAATGGGCAAAACCCTTGATGTTGTAGCGCTTGATCACCAGCGGCCGCCCGCCCGCTTCGACCTTGGCAACCGTGGCCGCGCCACCGGTTTTGTACACATGGCCTTGGTCGAGCAACGCGTCGGCCTGTTCCAGCACCGGCAGCATCGCCGCCTCTTCCTCGCGACGAATCGCACGCAAGGCAAAGGCGCCACGCACCACGCTGAACAGCGTGCATTCACGGCCAACCTTGTTCAGAAAGTCTTTCAAGCGCCAGGCGCTGACCTTGCGCACCTGTTTTTCCAGGGCCTGCAGCGGCAAGGCGTGTTCGCCGTTGCTCAGCAGGTAGTACACCAGCAATTCTTCGGTAAACGGTTCGAGGTTTTTCGGCAACTGGGCGAAGAACACGCCAAGGTTTTCCAGCACCCGGTTGCGCGACAGCGGCTTGCCCGCCTCCTCAACACGAATCCCGGCGCCATCGATCAGGTACAGCTTGCCGTCCTGGCGCAGCAGGTTGTCCAGGTGCAGGTCTTCTTGCCACAGGCCTTTGGCGTGCATCTGCGCAATCGCGCCCAACGCCTCGGCGAGTACGGCGGTTTGCTCGTCCGCCAGTGGCGGCAACCCCTCGACCGCCTGCCAGGCATCGGCGAGGCTTTCGGCACCTTCGATAAATTCAAACAGCAGCCAGCCGCCCTCGCCTTCCTGCAAGCCATCGGCCAGCAATTGTGGCGTGGTCAGGCCTTGCTCGGCCAGCAGGCGCACGCCGCAGAGCTCACGCTGAAAATGCCGCGCGGCCTTGCTGCCTACCAGCAACTTGGCCAACACCGGGCGGCCGCGCCAGACGGCGGCGCCCACGTAGCGTTCGCCCGGCAACACGCGCAACAGGTTGAGCAGTTGCAGCTGGCCTGTGCCTGCGGCGTCGGCCAGCTCGAGGGTCAGCGGCAGCTCGGGCGTGCGGCCGGCTTTTTTCAGTTCGGACAAGCGCATCAGCGCTTCTCCTTGTGGCTGCGCCGGGCCGTCAGGCGCTCGAACCAGGCGCCCACCAGCGCGCTGTCTTCAGGCTGGTCCAGATACGCCGCCAGCAGTTGCCGCACTTGCGCATCCGACCACTGCGGCGCACGGCGCAGCAACGGCTCCAGGTCCTTGACCCGATCACGCCGGCCGAACAGCAGCGGGCGGGTTTTCTCCAGGTCGATCAACTGCGCGGCATAACCGTCTCCGAGCGGTTGCAGGAAAATATGCTTGGGGTAAAAACAGCCATGCACCTGACCGACGCTGTGCAGGTGGCGCGCCAGCTGCCCACACGCCAGCAGGATCGCACGGTGCTGGGCGTCGCTCAGTTGCGGCCATTGCTCGAGCAATGAGTCCAGGTCATTCCAGCCGTCCAGGGCGCGGGTCAGCAGCATCGCGCGGCGCTCGCCTTCAACCTTGCGTTCACCGAAAAACGCTGCCTGCAACGCCGGAATACCCAGCTGCCGGTAGCGGCTGATATTACGAAACTCGCGGGCAAAGGTCGGCTCGCCGAACGGCTTGCTGAGCGTGCGCGTCAGGTAGTTGCTCTGGCGCTTGAGGTAGTAACCCTGGCCTTCAAGCTCCAGGCGAAACACGCTGCTCCAGCCGCCGTCGCTGGTATTGGGTTCATCCACCGCGTCCAGTTGCCTGGCCCACAGCGCATCGAAGTCAGCCAGGCCGTGGCGCGCAAGCAATGCGCGATCATCGGCCGCCAGAAAATCAGTCATTCGCGCCCCTCGAAAAACTTCACCACGTGGCGGATTCGCTGTTTGTCCGAAGCCGTCAGGTGCGTGCGTTGGCGGTATTGCAGGTAGAAGCGCAGGCGCTGGGTGGCCGACAAGTGATACTTGGCGACTTTATCCAGGCAGGCCAGGTCCTTGGTAATACGGTACTTGAGCCAGAAACCGCGCCAGAAATCGCCGTTGGGGCAATCGATCAGGTACAGGGTGCGGTTATCGTCAACCAGCAGGTTGCGCCACTTCAAGTCGTTATGGGTAAAACGGTGCTCGTGCATTGTGCGCGTATATTCGGCCAGTTGACGGCTGATCACGTTGACCCACGTGGGGTCTTTCAAGCACGGATCGTTACGATCGGCCAGCACCGACAGGTCTTCGGTCTTGGGCAACTCGCGGGTGATCATCGCCCCGCGCGCATAAGCCAGCCCCTTGCGCTCAAGGCCCCAGGCCACCACGTCGGCGGTGGGAATCCCCCACTTGGCGAAGCGCTTGAGGTTCTGCCATTCGGACTTCACCCGAGGTTTGCCCAGGTACCGGCGCAGGCCCTTGCCGGCACCGACGTAGCGTTTGACGTAGTAATTGACCCCGCCACGCTCCACCCGAATCACTTCCGACAAGGGGTCGCGCGTCAGTCGCTCACCCTGCAAGGCAAACACTGCCTCCAGGCTGCCAAAGTCATCCGCCAGGGCGGCGTAAGCAGGTTCCAGGTTCCAACCCGCCATCAGATCGCATCCCCCAGGCGTTGCTTGCGCGCATACAGCTTGTCGGCCTTGCGCTGCAACAGGCTCAGGGACGCCGACTGCTCGGCCAGGATCTGGCGCAGCGGCTGGCGGAAGTAGCCTTTGAGAAAGCGCAGCTTGTCGCGCTGAGTCAGGCCGATGTCCAGCGCCGAGTAGTACAGCGCGGACAAGTCCTTGTCGCGCCAGCGCAGCGGCAGGTGGGCGCGCAATTGGGCACGGTGCAGGTCGATCACTGAAAGCTTGATATTACGCGCATCGATCGGCCGGGACGTATCCAGCAGAAAGTGGCACAGGTAGCAGTCGCGGTGATTGACGCCGCCACGGTGCATGTCGCCGACCATGCGTGCCAGTTCAGCGGTGAGCGCATGGCGCAATGCCGGTGCCGGCGGCTCGGCCACCCAGTTGACGGTCAGGTCTTCCAGGCTGATGGTCGGCGCCAGTTCTTCGGTGATGATGAACGAGTGCTGGTCCGCCGGGTTGCTGCCTTTTTCACCGAAGGCCACGCCGGTCATGGTCGGCACGCCCAGTTCCTGCAGGCGGTGGATGGCCGACCATTCCAGGCCGGCACCCAGCACCGGCAACTTGGCGGTGATCAGGTTCTTGAAGATCTCGCCCCAACCGATGCCCCGGTGAATTTTCACGAAATACGGGCGGCCCTCCACCTCGGTACGCAAGGTGCGACGCGCCGCCAGTTCACGAAATACCTGGCCTTGCAGTTTCTCGACTTCGGCAAAGGCATCACGCCCGGCCCATAACGTCTTGAACGGTTCGGCAAGAATCAACTTCATCGTTTCGGCTCCGCCAGAATCACATCTGCCGCGTGCTGCGGCATGCTGTAGAGGTCGGCCGTCTCGGCGAAGGCCAACCCATTGCGGCCCCAGGCCGCGCGCTGTGCAGTGTCGGTGAGCATATGCGTGAGGTACTGGTTGAGCTGCGCTTGTTCAAACGGCTCATCCAGCACCAGCCCGCTGTCGGCTTCGGCAATGTAGTGGGCATAACCACACACCGCCGAGACCAGCACCGGCAACCCGGCCACCAGGGCTTCGAGCAACACGGTACCGGTATTTTCGTTGTACGCCGGGTGAATCAACAGGTCGGCGCCCAGCAGGAAACGCGGGATATCGCTGCGGCCCTTGAGGAACTGCACGTTATCGCCCAGCCCCAAGGTGGCGCTCTGCAAGTGGAATACTTTGGGGTCGTCCTGGCCGATTACAAACAGGCGCGTGCGTTTTTTAAGTTCGGCAGGCAAAGCGGCCACGGCCTTGAGGCTGCGGTCGACGCCCTTGGTCTTGAAGCCGGAACCGATTTGCACCAGCAGCAACTCGTCGTCACGCAGGTTGAATTCCTTGCGGAAACCTTCGCGAATTTCAGCCGCATTCGGCGGCGCGCGGCGGTCCTGGGCAATGCCCGGCGGCAGCAGGTGGAAGCGCTCCAGCGGCGTGTCGTAATGCTTGATGAACAGCGGTTGCTGCACTTCGGAGATCATCAACACTTCGGTCCTGGCGTCTTTGGCGAACACCGCACGTTCGTACTCGGCAAAGTGCTTGTAACGGCCAAAGCTTTTGTACAGCGAGTGGCGCAGGTTTTGCGCCTTGTCTTCAAAGCAGCCGTCGGCGGCGTAGTACACGTCCAGGCCGGGCATTTTGTTGAAGCCGATCAAACGGTCCACCGGGCGCTTGGCCAGGTCGGCTTCCATCCAGGCCAACAGCTTCTCGTTGCGCCGATGGTTGAAGAACGCCTTGACCGGCGCCACCAGCACTTCGAAACCGGGGGGAATGTCGCCTTCCCAGATCAGCGTGTAGACCCGAATCTTATGGCCGCGTTGCTGGCACTCCAGGGCGATGCGCATGAAGTCGCGCTGCAGGCCACCGAAGGGGAAATATTTGTACAAAACAAAAGCCAGTTGCATCAGTGCAGCTCCTCAGCCAATAACAACGTGCTCAGTCGGCTTGCCACACGCTCAGGGTTCAAGCGCGTGAAGCACAGGGGCGACTCGCGCTTGATGTCGAACCGACGCAGGTCGTCGGCCGTCGGTTGATAGGTACAGGTTTTTTGCAGGCACGGCGCGCACGGGAAGTCGCTGGCCAGGTGAATCTGGCCCTTGCCGTAGGCGCCGGTGAGGCCCGGGTTGGTGGGGCCGAACAGGGAGATGGTCGGCACGTCCAGCGCAGCGGCCAAATGGCCCAGGCCCGTGTCCACCGCCACACAGGCGCGGGCACCGGCGAGCACACGGGCGACGCCGGCCAGGTTGAGTTTGGGCAGCACTTCGGCGTTTTGCAGGCCTTGGGCCAAACGCTCGGCGCGGGCCTTTTCGGCGGCATTGCCCCACGGCAACTTCACGTCCACCCCCAGGCGGCCCATGCGTTCGGCCAGCTCACGCCAGTAGGCTTCGGGCCAGTGCTTGGTGTCCCAGGTGGTGCCGTGCAGCAGCAATACAAAGGGGTTTTTCGGCGGCAGGCCGAGCAGCTTGTCGACGCTGAGGCCGTAATCGCCCAGGCCTTTGGGCAAGTCATAACCCAACGCCACGGCGAACAGCTGGCGCAAACGCTCTACCGCATGCTGCCCACGGGCCACGGCCAGCCGGCGCGAGTAGAAACGCGCAGCCAGCGGCTCACGGGCAGAATTTTTATCAAAGCCGGCCACCGGCGCGCGTACATAACGCGTCAACCAGGCGCTTTTGAGCAGCCCTTGGGCATCGATCACCAAATCGTATTTGGTCGACTGCACGCTCTGTTTGAAGCGCCGCCATTCACCGCTCTTGATGGTTTGCCAGATGTTCTTGCGCCAGCGGCGAATCGCCACCGGGATCACTTTGTCCACGGCCGGGTGCCAGGTGGGAATCTCGGCAAAGCCTTCTTCCACCACCCAGTCAAAGCGGATGCCAGGGATCGCCCGCGCCGCGTCGGTCAGTGCCGGCAAGGCGTGGATCACATCGCCCAGGGATGAGGTCTTGACTACCAATACGCGCAAACTAGCGAACCTCGACCGCAGAACCCTGCAACCGCTGCAAGGCTTCATTCACCGGCTGCGGCAGCAACTGACGCATGCAGTTGTAATGGCCAAACCGGCAGGTACGCTCAAAGCACGGGCTGCAATCCAGGCCCAGGCGCACCACTTCAACCTTATCGGCCAAAGGCGGGGTAAAACCGGGCGACGTCGAGCCATATACCGCCACCAAGGGGCGGTTCAGCGCGGCGGCCACGTGCATCAGGCCGGAGTCGTTGGACACCACCGAATCGGCGCAGGAGAGTAAATCGATAGCCTCGGCCAGCGACGTGTCGCCACTGAGGTTCACCGCTTCTTCACGCAGGCCGGGGATCAGGCGCTGGCGAATATCCTCGCCCACCGGATGGTCCTTCTTCGAACCAAACAGCCACACCTGCCAGCCTTCGCGAATCTTCGTCTCGGCGACTTTGGCGTAATGCTCCGACGGCCAGCGCTTGGACTCGCCAAACTCGGCGCCGGGGCACAGCGCCAGCACGGGACGGTCAAGCGCCAGGCCGAACTTGGCCAGCGCTGCGTCACGGCTCACCGGATCGATCTGCAGGCTCGGGCGCGGATAAGGCGCGGGCAACTCGGCACCGGGCTCGTAGGCCAGCGCCATGAAGCGTTCGATCATCAGCGGGTAGCGCGCCTTGTCGAGGGTGCGCACGTCATTGAGCAACACGTAGCGAAACTCGCCGCGCCAGCCGGTACGTTTAGGGATGCCGGCAAAGTACGGCACCAACGCCGACTTGAGCGAGTTGGGCAGCAAAATCGCCTGATCGTACTGGCCGACCATGGATTTGCCGATGCGCCGGCGCGTCGCCAATTCGAGGGCGCCATGGCCAAGCGGGAAGCTCAAGGCCGCGCGCACTTCGGGCATGCGTTCGAGGATCGGCCGGCTCCACTCAGGGGCGAGCACGTCGATTTGGCAGTCAGGATGGCGTTGCTTGAGGCACTGGAACAGTGTCTGCGCCATCACCATGTCACCGACCCAACTAGGCCCAACGATCAGAATATTCATGTAGTTTCCACAAACGATGCGGGGAGGCTTATGCCTCCCCGCATCGTTATTTACTGTAGGTCACGGTAGCCACTTTGTGTCAGAGCTGGCTTGTGTGGGAGCTGGCTTGCCTGCGAAGGCATCAACTCGGTATCACTGATAAACCGAGGCGTCTGCATCGCGGGCAAGCCCGGTTCCCACACAAAGCTGTGTGTCCACATTAGATTGGCATCCCACATTTAATCGAGTTTCAGCTTAACCCCAGTTCATTCCAGATTCGCATCACCTGGCGCCGTTCGTCGGCGAACTGATCCCCGGCTACCGTGCCGGCCTCGTTTTGCAAGGCCTGGCGGTGCGCGGCGGAACGGTAGGCCTTGTACACCTCACGCAACAGATGGGCATCGGCGGCGGGCATCAGCCCGACCTGCTCCAAGCCTTCCAGAATGCGGATATTGTCGGTATAGCGCAGCAACGATGGATGTTGCGCAGACCACGCCAAAGCCGCGTATTGCACCATAAATTCAATATCGACGATACCTCCGGCGTCTTGCTTGAGGTCGAACACGGTCGCCGGCTCGAAGGCATTCGCCCCCGTCCCGGCAGCCGTAGCCTTGGTGCCCAGGTTGTCGCGCATCTTGGCGCGCATCTCGCTGACTTCCTGGCGCAGCTTCGCCAAGTCACGTTCACGCCCCAGTACTTTAGCCCGTACCTGTTCAAACGCGTGGCCCACATCCTGGCTGCCCACCAGCACCCGCGCGCGGATCAGGGCCTGATGTTCCCAGGTCCAGGCTTCATTTTCCTGGTAGCGCTCAAACGCCCCAAGCGAGCTGACCAGCAAACCGGAGGCGCCGGAAGGTCGCAGGCGCATGTCCACTTCATACAATTGGCCGGAGTTGGTCTGGGTGGTGAGCAGGTGAATGATCCGCTGGCCCAGGCGCGTAAAGAACTGCGCGCCGTCGATGGGTTTGGCGCCATCGGTTTCGGCCTGCGGGTCGCCGTCGTGGACGAACACCAGATCCAGGTCCGAGCCATGCCCCAACTCGATACCGCCGACCTTGCCATAACCCACAATAATGAAACCCGGGTCGCACAGGCTGCCGTCCACCCGCTGTGGAGAGCCATGGCGGGCGACCGTCTGGCGCCAGGCCAGGGCCAGCACTTGTTCGAGAATGGCCTCGGCGAGCCAGGTCAAATAGTCGCTGACTTTCATCAACGGCAGGCTACCGGCAATTTCCGAGGCGGCTACACGCAGGCGGTGGGCCAGTTTGAAATGCCGCAAGGCCTCCATCTGTTGCTCAAGGTCATCTTCGGGGATGCGTGTGAGGCGCTCACGCAGCTCAGCGGCGAGTTCCGGCGCCAACGGTGGTTTGAACAGGCGGCCTTCGTTGAGCAATTCGTCGAGCAGCAGCGGGAAGCGCGTGATTTGCTCGGCAATCCAGGGGCTGGCGGCGCACAGCGTCAACAAGCGGCGCAGGGCGTCGGGGTTTTCGGTCAGCAGTACCAGATAGGCAGAGCGTCGCGCCACGGCCTCCACCAGCGGCAGCACGCGTTCGAGCACCAGATCCGGGTTGGCGTGTTCGACCGCCTGGGCCAGCAGGCGCGGGATAAAGGCGTCGAGCCGCTCGCGACCGAGGCGCTGCATGGCGCGCAACTGCGGGCTGCCACGCAGGCCCGCCAGGGCTTTGAGGGCTTTGGGCGCGTCGGTAAAACCGCCTTCGGCCAGTTGGCGACACGCGGCGTCTTCGTCCTGGGACTCTTCCCACAACGGCAACCACTCCCCACCCACCACCAGCTCGCTTTCTGCGCCTTCCTCTTCGTCCGGATCAGCGATCACCTGACGGAAGTGCCAGTCCACACGGCCACGCCAATACATCAGTCGCTCATGGAACGCGGCCCAATCGGCAAAGCCCAGCATAAAGGCGATGCGCGCCTGATCTTCCGGGCTGTCCGGCAGCATTTGCGTCTGACGGTCGGCAATCGCCTGGATCGCGTGTTCGGTATAACGCAGGAATTCATAGCCATTGCGCAGTTCGGCGATCACTGCAGGCGGCAAGTAGCCCTGGCCTTCAAGCGTGCCGAGCACCATCAGCAGCGGCCGCTGCTGCAGGCTCAGGTCGCGGCCACCGTGGATCAACTGGAACGCCTGGGCGATAAATTCCACCTCGCGAATGCCGCCCGAGCCCAGCTTGATATTCTCGGCCATGCCCTTGCGCCGCACTTCCTGCTGGATCAACTGCTTCATGGTGCGCAGCGCTTCAATCGCGGAAAAATCCAGGTAACGGCGGTAAACGAACGGGCGCAGCATATCCAGCAATTGCGCACCGGCCACTTGATCGCCGGCCACCACGCGCGCCTTGATCATGGCGTAGCGTTCCCAGTCGCGGCCTTGATCCTGGTAGTACTGCTCCAGCGCATTGAAGCTGAGCACCAGCGCACCAGCCGAACCGTAGGGGCGCAGGCGCATGTCGACACGGAAGACAAAACCATCGACCGTCATCGGGTCGAGGGCCTTGATCAGTTTTTGACCAAGGCGAATGAAAAACTCCTGGTTGTCCAGCGCGCGCTTCACGCCCACGGTTTCGCCGCCTTCGGGGTAGGCGAAGATCAGGTCGATGTCCGACGACAGGTTCAACTCCACCGCGCCGAGTTTGCCCATGCCAAGAATGACCATGTGCTGGGCTTCGCCGCTGCGCCGGCCGGTGGGTGTGCCGAACTGCACGCAGTGGCGCTGGTACAGCCACTGGTACGCCTGG
This sequence comes from Pseudomonas sp. 58 R 3, assembly GCF_900006605.1. Classification (NCBI taxonomy): domain Bacteria; kingdom Pseudomonadati; phylum Pseudomonadota; class Gammaproteobacteria; order Pseudomonadales; family Pseudomonadaceae; genus Pseudomonas; species Pseudomonas sp. 58 R 3. The sequence goes on from NZ_CVTT01000061.1 coordinate 240,991, forward strand.
TCGATGCTGGCGTCGGCCATGTCGGAGAGGTCGCGACAGGTTTGCACCAAGTCCGCCTGTCGGGTCAGGTCGCGCCAGATAATGCGCACTTGCTGGCGCGTGCGCTGGCGGCGCAGCACGCGGCCCAACTCATCTTCTGTTTCGGCCTGTTGCACGGCACCGGCGATCTGGCTGCACAGCTCACCGGGCGCAAAGCCGCGGTCCAGCTCGCCCCATGCCACCAGCTCAAGCAACATCAAAGGGTCACGAACACTCTGTTCAATGACGAAATCACTGGCGGCGCACACCCGGGCAAAGTCGGCCCACCGTTGCGGCGTCCACGCAGAAAGTCCATGATCGGCGTCCAGCGCGGCCACTGCGTCACGAAATGACTGCTCGGCCCGCTGGGCAAAAGGCAAGAGAATGGCCGGCAGTTCGGCCAGCGTTGGAAGGCTCATGGTCTATCCTTGATCGGCGCGCAAAAGGCGTGTGGTTGTGAAGGCAAGAACCACGCTTGGTGAAGGACTGTCGAACAAAGGTTAGAAATAGCTGAAATTAATTTCATCTTGGCAGCCAACATCAAACTTTCACCTTTTCTTGTTCGCAAATGATCAACAATAACGATTATGCTCACCAGCCAGACCGAGCCATACGCTCAGTCTTGTGTAGTTTTACTACTCGTATATACATTCGAAAGGCTGAAATGGCCGACGATTTGTAGTAAAACTACAGGACGCCGAAGCAACCTTCGGCCATCCAAGAATTTATGTCGTCTGCCCACAAGGCCAGTCGCAAACTTCAGGCAACCGATTCTGGTAGCCTTTCCGCCCTGGAGCAAGCCATGCAAGACCTCGATCCCGTCGAAACCCAGGAATGGCTGGACGCCCTGGAATCGGTTCTCGACAAAGAAGGCGAAGACCGTGCTCATTATTTGATGACCCGTATGGGCGAACTCGCGACCCGCAGCGGCTCGCAATTGCCCTACGCCATCACCACGCCATACCGCAACACCATCCCCGTTACCCACGAAGCACGCATGCCTGGCGACCTGTTCATGGAACGCCGCATTCGCTCGCTGGTACGCTGGAACGCCATGGCGATGGTAATGCGCACGAACTTGAAAGATTCTGACCTGGGCGGTCACATCTCCAGCTTCGCTTCCAGCGCAACCCTGTATGACATCGGCTTCAACTACTTCTTCCAGGCCCCGACCGACGAACACGGCGGCGACCTGATCTACTTCCAGGGCCACACTTCTCCAGGCGTTTACGCCCGTGCGTTCATGGAAGGCCGCATCACCGAAGAACACATGAACAACTTCCGCCAGGAAGTGGACGGTAACGGCCTGTCGTCGTACCCGCACCCTTGGCTGATGCCTGATTTCTGGCAGTTCCCGACGGTATCCATGGGCCTTGGCCCGATCCAGGCGATCTACCAGGCACGCTTCATGAAGTACCTGGAAGCCCGTGGCTTCATCCCTGAAGGCAAGCAGAAAGTCTGGTGCTTCCTGGGCGACGGCGAGTGTGACGAGCCGGAATCCCTGGGCGCCATCTCCCTGGCCGGCCGCGAGAAGCTCGACAACCTGATCTTCGTCATCAACTGCAACCTGCAGCGCCTCGACGGCCCGGTTCGCGGCAACGGCAAGATCATCCAGGAACTCGAAGGCGTGTTCCGCGGTGCTCAGTGGAACGTGACCAAAGTCATCTGGGGCCGTTTCTGGGACCCACTGCTGGCCAAAGACGTCGACGGTATCCTGCAACGTCGCATGGACGAAGTCATCGACGGCGAGTACCAGAACTACAAAGCCAAAGACGGCGCGTTCGTACGTGAACACTTCTTCAACACGCCTGAACTCAAGGCAATGGTTGCAGACCTGTCCGACGACGAGATCTGGAAACTCAACCGTGGCGGCCACGACCCGTACAAGGTCTACGCGGCGTACCACGAAGCGGTCAACCACAAAGAACAACCGACCGTCATCCTGGCCAAGACCATCAAGGGTTATGGCACCGGTGCCGGCGAAGCGAAGAACACCGCGCACAACACCAAGAAAGTGGATGTTGAAAGCCTGAAGCTGTTCCGTGATCGTTTCGACATCCCGGTCAAGGACGAAGAGCTGGAGAACCTGCCGTTCTTCAAGCCGGAGCCAAACAGCGCCGAAGCCCGCTACCTCAGCGAGCGTCGCACTGCACTGGGCGGTTTCGTGCCACAGCGCCGCGCCAAGTCCTTCGACATTCCTACACCGCCACTCGATACCCTCAAGGCTATCCTGGACGGCTCGGGCGACCGTGAAATCTCCACCACCATGGCGTTCGTGCGCATCCTGGCGCAGTTGGTCAAGGACAAGGAAATCGGTTCGCGCATCGTCCCGATCATCCCGGACGAAGCCCGTACCTTCGGTATGGAAGGCATGTTCCGTCAGTTGGGCATCTACTCCTCCGTCGGCCAGCTCTACGAGCCAGTCGATAAAGACCAGGTGATGTTCTACAAGGAAGACAAAAAGGGCCAGATCCTCGAAGAAGGCATTAACGAAGCGGGCGCCATGAGCTCCTTCATCGCTGCCGGTACTTCGTATTCGAGCCACAACCAGCCGATGCTGCCGTTTTACATCTTCTACTCGATGTTCGGCTTCCAGCGTATCGGCGACCTGGCGTGGGCAGCAGGCGACAGCCGTACCCGTGGTTTCCTGATCGGCGGCACCGCCGGCCGCACCACGCTGAACGGCGAAGGCCTGCAACACGAAGACGGTCACAGCCACATCCTGGCTGCCACCATCCCGAACTGCCGCACCTTTGATCCAACCTACGGCTATGAGCTGGCGGTGATCATCCAGGACGGCATGAAGAAGATGACCGAAGAGCAGCAGGACGTTTTCTACTACATCACTGTGATGAACGAGTCTTACCAGCAACCTGCCATGCCGGCCGGTGTTGAGGAAGGCATCATCAAGGGCATGTACCTGCTCGAAGAAGACACCAAGGAAGCGGCGCACCATGTGCAGCTGATGGGCTCCGGCACCATCCTGCGTGAAGTGCGTGAAGCGGCGAAGATCCTGCGTGAAGAGTTCAACGTCGGCGCTGACGTGTGGAGCGTTACCAGCTTCAACGAACTGCGTCGCGACGGCCTGGCGGTGGAGCGCAACAACCGCCTGCACCCAGGTCAGAAACCAGCCAAGAGCTACGTCGAAGAGTGCCTGGCCGGCCGTAAAGGTCCAGTCATTGCCTCTACCGACTACATGAAGCTGTTTGCTGAACAGATTCGCCAGTGGGTCCCGTCCAAGGAATTCAAAGTCCTGGGCACCGACGGTTTCGGCCGCAGTGACAGCCGCAAGAAGCTGCGTCACTTCTTCGAAGTTGACCGTCACTTCGTGGTGTTGGCAGCCCTGGAAGCCTTGGCTGACCGTGGTGAGATCGAACCCAAGGTGGTAGCAGACGCTATCGTCAAGTTCGGGATCAACCCGGAAAAACGCAACCCACTGGACTGCTGAGGAGATTTTTTGTGAGCGAACTCATTCGCGTACCTGACATCGGCAGCGGTGAAGGTGAAGTAATCGAGCTGTTTGTGAAGGTCGGCGACAAAGTCGAAGCTGACCAGAGCATCCTGACCCTGGAGTCGGACAAGGCGAGCATGGAAATTCCTGCTCCCAAGGCCGGCGTGGTCAAGAGCCTGAAAGTGAAGCTGGGCGACCGCCTCAAAGAAGGCGACGAACTGCTGGAACTGGAAATCGAAGGCGCCGCTGATGCGGCCCCTGCGCCAGCCCCGGCTGCCGCTGCTGCACCCGCACCTGCCGCTGAAAAACCTGCTGCCGCTGCCGAGACCCCTGCGGCCCCGGCTCCGGCTGCTGCCACCGTTCAGGACATTCATGTTCCGGACATCGGTTCGTCGGGCAAGGCCAAGATCATCGAGCTGCTGGTCAAGGTCGGCGACACCGTCGAAGCCGACCAGTCGCTGATCACCCTGGAGTCCGACAAGGCCTCCATGGAAATCCCTTCGCCGGCTGCCGGCGTGGTGGAAAGCATTGCGGTCAAGCTGGAAGACGAAGTCGGCACTGGCGATTTCATCCTCAAGCTCAAAGTACAAGGCGCTGCACCTGCTGCTGCGCCAGCACCGGCTGCTGCTCCGGCTGCCAAGGCTGAAGCTGCTCCGGCCGCTGCTGCACCTGCCGCACCGGCTGCAAAAGCCGAGGCCGCACCGGCCCCTGCGGCTGCTGCGCCTGCGCCAAGCGGTGCCAAGGTTCACGCCGGCCCTGCCGTGCGTCAGCTGGCCCGTGAGTTCGGCGTTGAGCTCAACGCTGTGTCGGCCACCGGCCCGCACGGTCGTGTGCTCAAAGAAGACGTGCAGGTCTACGTCAAAGCCATGATGCAGAAGGCCAAGGAAGCTCCGGCTGCCGGCGCTGCTACGGGCGGCTCGGGCATTCCACCGATCCCGGTCGTGGACTTCAGCCGCTTCGGCGAAACCGAAGAAGTGCCGATGACCCGCCTGATGCAAATCGGCGCGTCGAGCCTGCACCGCAGCTGGCTGAACATCCCGCACGTGACTCAGTTCGACCAGGCCGATATCACCGACCTGGAAGCTTTCCGCGTTGCGCAGAAAGCCGTGGCCGAAAAAGCCGGCGTGAAACTGACCGTGCTGCCACTGCTGCTCAAGGCCTGCGCGCACCTGCTCAAGGAGCTGCCGGACTTCAACAGTTCGCTGGCACCAAGCGGCAAGGCGATCATCCGCAAGAAGTACGTGAACGTAGGTTTCGCGGTGGATACCCCGGACGGCCTGCTGGTTCCTGTGATCAAGAACGTTGATCAGAAGAGCCTGCTGCAACTCGCCGCTGAAGCTGCTGCACTGGCTGCCAAGGCCCGCGACAAGAAGCTCACCGCCGACGACATGCAAGGCGCGTGCTTCACCATCTCCAGCCTCGGTCACATTGGCGGCACTGGCTTCACGCCAATCGTCAACGCGCCGGAAGTGGCGATCCTGGGTGTGTCCAAGGCCACTATCCAGCCTGTGTGGGACGGTAAAGCGTTCCAGCCCAAGCTGATGCTGCCGCTGTCGTTGTCCTACGATCACCGTGTGATCAACGGCGCTGCTGCTGCCCGCTTCACGCAGCGCCTGAGCCAACTGCTCAACGACATCCGTACCATCTTGCTGTAAGCCTTCAACGGGCCTCCCTGTCACCAGGGAGGCCTGGCACTACCGATTTCCGAGCGCCACGCTCGTACCTCAACCCCGCCACTTGGCGGGGCTTTTTTTGGGCGCCCGTTGAACACGCAAAACAGGTTTGTACACCTTCCATCACCCCGATTGCAGAAATCCCCCGCGCGGCCGATAACAGGGTTATAGCACTTAGCCTTCATCCTCTCTTGTCAGTGCGTGCTGCATGATGCAACCTTGCCGCAAATGACAGTAAAGAGGGCGTGAGCCCGGCGCCGTGCGCATCTTCCCAAGCGAGTTTCCCCCATGAAAAGCCAACCCGATGTCGCCCGTATGGCGGCCGAGGTAGTGACGCAATTACCGGTGCCTTCGCGCCTCGGTATGCTGCGTTTCGAGCGGCTTAATGAGGCAAGCTGGGCGCTGCTGTACCTGGACCCTAACTGCGAGCGCCAATTCGGCCTGCCGGCGGTGGAACTGTGCGCCTTGATCGGTACCCCTTACGCCAGCCTGATGGAACCCCAGGCGCGCTATCAATTGCATGACACCATCCAGCAGCAGCTGGCCCATAGCCCGCATTACCTGGTGCGCTACACCCTGCACACCAACGATGGGCCCTTGAGCCTGCTGGAGATGGGTGAGGCGTATAAACAGCACAATCGCCACCTGTTGCGCGGCTACCTGATGGTGGTCGACGGCCTGTTCAGCGAAATCCCGATGACAGCCCCGACCGCCGACCTGGAAAACCAGAACAGCCGCCTGCAGATCGCCCTGGAACTCAACCAGCGTGCCCAGCAGGAACAACTGCAACACCTTGAACGGGTACGCGCCCAACAGGAGCTGATCCTGCTGCTGGCGCGCCAGCGCTACACCACACCGAATTCGCTGCAAGAAGCCGCCGAGCTGATTACCCGCAGTGCCTGCGATATCTACCAGATCGACTGCGCCAGCATCTGGAACCTCGAAGGCCAGCGCCTGGTGCCGATCTCGGCCTACCACCGCGACGACCAGCAGTACCACTTGCCCGAAGCGATCGACGCCAGCGGCTTCCCGGACTACCTGGAAGCCCTGCATTCGAGCCGCGCCATCGACGCCACCCACGCGATGCGCGACCCGCGCACCCGGGAAATGGCCGAGAGCCTGCGCGCCAAGGACGTCCACGCCATGCTCGACGCCAGCATCCGCGTGGATGGCCAGGTGGTCGGTGTGTTGTGCCTGGAGCAAAGTGGCAGCTCGCGTGCCTGGCAGTCGGATGAGATCGCCTTTGCCGGCGAGTTGGCGGACCAGTTCGCGCAAGTGATCAACAACCACAACCGCCGCACCGCCACCAGCGCCTTGCACCTGTTCCAACGCGCAGTTGAGCAAAGCGCCAACGCCTTTCTGCTGGTCAATTGCGACGGCGTGGTGGAGTACGTCAATCCAAGCTTTACCGCGATCACCCAGTACAGCGCCGAAGAAGTCCACGGCCATCGCCTGGCGCAGCTGCCGGCGTTGGAAAACCTCAGCGAACTGCTGTTCGATGCACCGTCGAGCCTGGCCAAGAGCAACAGCTGGCAAGGTGAATTCAAGAGCCGGCGCAAAAACCTGGAACCCTATTGGGGCCAGCTGTCGATCTCCAAGGTGTATGGCGACAACCGTGAGTTGACCCACTACATCGGCATCTACGAAGACATCACCCAGACCAAGCTCGCGCAGCAGCGTATCGAGCGCCTGGCCTACACCGACAACCTGACCAACCTGGGCAACCGCCCGGCGTTTATCCGCAACCTTGATGAGCGCTTCGCCCGCGACAGCGACAGCCCGATCAGCCTGCTGCTGGTGGACATCGACAACTTCAAGCGGATCAACGACAGCCTCGGCCACCAGACCGGCGACAAGCTGCTGATCAGCCTGGCCCGGCGCCTGCGCAACAGCCTGAGTGCCGGCGGCAGCCTGGCGCGTTTTGCCAGTAACGAGTTCGCGGTACTGCTGGACGACACCGACCTTGAGACCGGCCAACAGGTGGCCAGCCAATTGCTGACCACCCTCGACAAGCCGATGTTTGTCGACAACCAGCTGATCAGCGTCACCGGCTCCGTGGGCCTGGCCTGCGCGCCGCTGCACGGCCGCGACCCGCAAACCCTGATGCGTAACGCAGGCTTGGCGCTGCACAAGGCCAAGGCCAACGGCAAGCATCAGGTGCAGGTCTTCACCGAGGCGTTGAACGCCGAAGCCAGCTACAAGCTGTTCGTGGAAAACAACCTGCGCCGCGCCCTGACCCAAAACGAGCTGGACGTGTTCTACCAGCCCAAGCTGTGCCTGCGCAGCGGCCGCTTGCTGGGCATGGAAGCACTGTTGCGCTGGAACCACCCGGAAAAGGGCATGATCCGCCCCGACCAGTTCATCAGCGTGGCCGAAGAAACCGGGCTGATCATCCCCATCGGCAAATGGATCGCGCGCCAGGCCTGCCGCATGAGCAAACAGTTGAGCGCGGGCGGCATGGGTAATCTGCAGGTGGCGATCAACCTGTCGCCCAAGCAGTTCTCCGACCCGGACCTGGTGGCGTCGATTGCCACCATCCTCAAGGAAGAGCAACTGCCGGCCAACCTGCTGGAGCTGGAGCTGACCGAGGGTTTGCTGCTGGAAGCCACCGAAGACACGCGCCTGCAACTGGACCAGCTCAAGAGCTTCGGCCTGACCCTGGCCATGGACGACTTCGGCACCGGCTACTCGTCGCTGAGCTACCTGAAAAAATTCCCCATCGACATCATCAAGATCGATCGCAGCTTTATCCATGAAATCCCGGACAACCAAGACGACATGGAAATCACCTCGGCGGTTATCGCCATGGCCCACAACCTCAAGCTCAAGGTGGTGGCCGAGGGCATCGAGACGGCCGAACAGCTGGCGTTCCTGCGCCGCCACCGCTGCGATGTAGGCCAGGGCTACCTGTTCGACCGGCCGATCCCCGGCGCAGAGCTGTTGGAAAAGCTTAAACGCTACCCGCGCGGGCCAATCACCTGACAGCGCTGTAACACTCGGGCACACTGGCTGTCTGTCTTAATACATAACTCAATCTGACTGAGAGGACTGATCATGGTCTTGCGCTCGGAAATTCTGGTGAACAAAAACGTGCTGCCGACTCAAGAACAAGCTTTGCCTGGCCGTGAAACGCCGATGAACCTGCCGGAAACTCACTTCGTCAACGGCAACCCGCTGCTCGGCCCCTTTGTCGACAACGTAGAGTTCGCGATCTTCGGCCTCGGGTGCTTCTGGGGTGCCGAACGACGCTTCTGGCAGCGCGACGGCGTGGTCAGCACCGTGGTCGGTTACGCCGGCGGTTACACGCCGAACCCGACGTACGAAGAAGTCTGCTCGGGCCTGACCGGCCACAGCGAAGTGGTACTAGTTGTGTTTGACCAGGACAAGATCAGCTATGAAGAACTGCTGAAAATGTTCTGGGAACTGCACAACCCCACCCAGGGCATGCGCCAGGGCAACGACATCGGCACCCAATACCGCTCGGTGATCTACGCGGTGAAACCTGAGCATCTGGAGGCGGCCAAGGCCAGCGCCGATGCCTATCAGGCTCAATTGTCCAAGGCGGGCCTGGGTGTGATCACCACAGAAATCGAAGAAGCCCCGACGGTGTATTTCGCCGAGGCGTACCACCAGCAATACCTGGCGAAGAACCCGCAAGGCTATTGCGGCATCGGCGGTACCGGCGTGACCTGCCCTATCTGAAGGCATGATCGTTCCCACGCTCCGCGTGGGAATGCCGACAGGGACGCTCTGCGTCCGCTCTTAAGGCGTGACGCGGAGCGTCACAGGATGCATTCCCACGCGGAGCGTGGGAACGATCAGTTACTCAGCGATGAGCCAATCCATTTGCCACCCACCTTGGGTCTGGCCAAGTTTTTTGGACAGCCACGGCAGCAGCTCACGCAGCTCCTCCTCCAGGCCCCACGGCGGGTTGGCAATCGCCAGGCCCGAGCCGGTCAGGGTGTTGGGCGTATCCAACGGATGCACCAGCAACTCCACACGCAGCAGCTTCGGCGCGCCGGTGCCGGCCAGGTCCTGGTAGAAACGCCGCAGCATGCGCTGGTCTTTCACCGGGTACCAGATCGCCGCGACCGTCTGGCGCATACGGCTGACCGCTTCCTTGAGGGACGCCGCGCAGCGCTGCATTTCATCGAGCTGTTCAAACGGCGGATCAATCAGCATCAACGCGCGTTTTTCCGGCACCGGCAGCAAGGCACGCGGCACGTGCCAGCCTTCGCCCAAGTGCACTTTGACCCGGCGATCGCCCTTCATGTTGTCCTTGAGCAGCACGCCGTCTTCCGGGTGCTTCTCATTGAGCAACACACGGTCCTGGGGCCGCGTGAGGCGGCGCGCCAGCTCCGGGGAGCCTGGGTAGTAGCGCAACTGGCCGTCCGGGTTCATCTCGTGCAGCACACGCATGTAGTCGGCGGTGAGTGGCGGCAGGTCGCTCTCGCCCCACAGGCGTGCAATGCCTTCCAGGTATTCGCCGGTGCGGTTGGCCTGGTCGCCCTGCAAGTCGTACAGCCCAATCCCGGCGTGGGTGTCGAGATAGGCGAACGGCTGTTCCTTGCGCGACATCAGGGCGATGAGGCGGGTCAGGGTCAGGTGTTTAAAGACATCGGCGTGGTTGCCGGCGTGAAAGGCGTGACGATAATTCATGGTTGCTCCTGCGCAGGGGGCGAAGTTTACCTTCTACGCAAGCAAAGGTGCAGGGCTGCGTGTCGGGTGGCGCTTATGTCGCAAAGGCAGACGCACTGCCGAAAACAATCTATGCCGGCTGTGGGAGCTGGCTTGCCTGCGATGGCATCGCCGCGGTATTACCCGTACACCGCGGTGATGCCATCGCAGGCAAGCCAGCTCCCACATTGTCTGGGGGCAACTCTGGAATCCAAGGAGGTCAACCCGCATCATGAAAGACGCCACCATTGCATTGCACCACGGCTTCAAGTCGGACCCGACCACCAAGGCCGTCGCCGTGCCGATCTACCAGAACGTCGCCTTCGAGTTCGATAATGCCCAGCATGGCGCAGACCTGTTCAACCTGGACGTGCCCGGCAACATCTACACACGCATCATGAACCCCACCAACGACGTGCTGGAGCAGCGCATTGCCGCCCTTGAAGGCGGTATCGCCGCCCTGGCCGTATCGGCAGGTAGCGCGGCAATCCACTATGCAATCCAGACCCTGACCCGTGCCGGTGACAATATCGTCACCACGCCCCAGCTTTACGGCGGCACCTACACCTTGTTCGCCCACCTGCTGCCAAGCTTTGGCGTCGACGTGCGCTTCGCCCGCGACGACTCTGCCCAGGCCATCGCCGAACTGATCGACGACAACACCAAGCTGGTCTACTGCGAAAGCATCGGCAACCCCGCGGGCAATATCATCGACATTCAAGCCCTGGCTGATGTCGCCCATGGGCGCGGCGTACCACTGATGGTGGATAACACCGTGGCCACGCCGATCCTGTGCAAGCCGATTCAGTTCGGCGCCGACATCGTGGTGCACTCGGTCACCAAATACGTGGGCGGCCATGGCAACTCCCTGGGCGGTGTCATCGTCGACAGCGGCACCTTCCCCTGGACCCGATACCCGGAAAAATTCCCCGGCCTCAACCAACCGGAGCCGGCCTATCACGGGGTGGTTTACACGGAAAAGTTCGGCCCCGCCGCCTTCATTGCCCGCGCCCGCACCGTGCCGTTGCGCAACACCGGGGCTGCGCTGGCGCCGATGAATGCATTTCTGTTGCTGCAAGGCCTGGAAACCCTGGCCTTGCGCATGGAACGCCATACCGAAAACGCGCTGAAGGTTGCGCAATTCCTGCAAGGCCACGCCGAGGTGGAATGGGTCAGCTACGCCGGGTTGCCGGACCACCCGCACCACGCCCTGGCGCAGAAATACATGCAGGGAAAACCCTCGGCGATCCTGTCATTCGGCTTGAAGGGCGGCTATGACGCGGGCGTGCGTTTCTACGATGCGCTGCAAATCTTCAAGCGGTTGGTGAATATTGGCGATGCCAAATCCCTGGCCTGCCACCCCGCATCCACCACTCACCGGCAGATGAACGAGCAGGAACAGGCCAAGGCCGGCGTGAAGCCGGAGATGATTCGCCTGTCGGTCGGCATTGAGGCGATTGAAGACCTGATCGAGGACCTGCAACAGGCCCTGGCCTCAACGCAACTCTGAAGCCAAATAACCCGCCAGCGCTTGAGGGCTGACGCCGGGCCTGCGCGAAAAGTAGGCGACCTTGTGCTGCAAGGTCGCAGGCGTAAACGCGGTGTAGAGGTCCGGGCGTTGTTCTTCGAGCCATTGCAGCAGGTTGCCGATCAGCACCTGGGGCGAGTGCTCGGCCAAGTGCTCAAGCAGCGACGCCGGCACTTGCCACCATGGGCTGGCCTTGGCTGCCGTGGCCGGGCCGGTGCTGACGGCCAGCGGCTGGCCATTGATCAGGTAGCGCTGAAACACCGGCAACACGCGTGCGGCCTCGTCGCCCAGCTTCTGCAAAATGGGCAGCCAGTGAGCGCCATCCCAAAAACGCAAAAACACCGCCTGCTCATCCGGCAACAACACTTTGGTCAAGCCTTGCAGGTGCGCAGTCACCTTCTCCGGCGGGCTGGACGAGACCGCGAGCCAACCCCAGTCCGTTGCCTCGGTGCTGGCGACCCAATCAAGGAAGGCACTGCCCGGCTCAACAATGCCCACATAAGGCATGACTTCGACCCAATCGGCGTAAGCCGTACCGGCCCATATCGAATGCGGCAATTTCCCCGGCGCCAGGGTTTGCCATGCATTAAGCGGCCTGGCTTCGCTGGCGCTGCCCAACACCGCGTAGAGCTGCTCTTCGGGTTGTAGCGGCCACTGTGCAAGCCAGGCGCCGGGAACCATGGGCTGAGACATCGGGATAAATTCCATTTAAGGGTGAGAGTGTTCGGGGATATCACACTGGCCGTTCTTGCAGCGCTCACACTCTTCGCAAAACGGCGCACTGCGCTTGAGGCTGGCAACCTGTACGCCACTGAGTGGTGCAGCAACAGCCGCTGACAACTTATCGGTGACACCCGGCATCAACGGCATCGGCACGGCAGCGGGCGCACCGCCAACCTGAATCGGCACACTGCTGAAAATCCCGGCGGCCGACAGTGTGATCGATTGCCCTCCGGCCTGGATGGTCACGCTGGCGCCCGCATCGATGACCACGCTGTGCCCGGCGCCGATCTGGATGGTCCGCCCGGCCCGCACCTGCTGCGAGCCACCGACGACCAGATGATCATCCTGCTTGAGTTCAGTCAGGCGATTGCCATGGGTGATGCGCTGCTCTTCACCCAGCAGCTCATGGTGGGATTCGCCGCCCACCTTCACCTGCCGCTGGTTATCGACCTGTACCTGCTGGTCATGCAACACATGTTCGGTCCAGTCCCGCTGGGCGCGCAGATAGATTTCCTCGGCGCCCTTGCGGTCTTCGATGCGTAGCTCGTTGTAGCCGCCGCCACCTGGGCTGCTTTGGCTGCGAAAGATGCTGCGGGTTTTGTCTGCCGGCAGGTCCAGCGGCACAGGATTTGCCGCATTGGGCAAGCAGCCCATCACCAGCGGCATATCTATGTCGCCATTCACGAAACCTACCAACACCTCCATGCCGACCCTGGGGATCAGCACCGCACCATAACGGTCGTGGGCCCAGCCGCTGGCTACCCGCAGCCAGCAACTGGAATGCTCGTTATGCTCCCCATCGCGATCCCAGGCCATTTGCACTTTGACGCGACCGTATTCGTCGCAGTGGATCTCACTGTCTGCCGGCCCTGTGACCACCGCGTTCTGGTAACCGGATATTTGCGGGCGGGACAGGATCAGCGGCGATCGAAACGGCACTTCCCAAGGTGTTGCATGAAAATCGTTGTTGTAGCCCTGATGCGATTCATCGCCAGGGGCTGACTCCTCCAATACTTGAGGCTGATGCCCCACATGGTGCACATGGGTGACCAGCCACAAATCATTCCATTCCTGACGAGGGTGACCGGTCATCTTCAGGAACTGCCCGGTGACCAACGCCGGTTGGTCGCTGAAACCGCTGGCTTTTCGATAATCGCTGCGATGACGTTCCAACCGTCGCTGCGCCTGGTACTTGCCATGCTCGCGATCCGTGAAGTAACCGGGGTAGAGCTGCTCACACAGGGCGGGCCCTTGCTCGCCGGATGCTGCGCTTTCCAATAGAAGTCTCGGCTTCTTGAAATCGTAGTCGCGCAGATCGACACCGGTCGTGCTGGTTTCCAATGCCAGGGTAAAGCGCTTGATCGCCGGCGTATCGGCAACCATCCCGGTACCGGGCGAGTAAGGGGTGGTTTGATCCTGCTGGATGAAGACACTCTGGTCGTCGCCGAACACCAGCAGGTGACGCTCGGGGCTGTGCTGGAAGTGGTAGTGAATGCCCGACTCGTCACACAAGCGTTGAATGAACTCAAGGTCGGTTTCACCGAACTGAACACAGTACTCACGTTCGGGGTACTTGCCGCTCAGTTGAAACGCGAAGGTGTCAGCCTGGATCGCCTGGGCCTCCAACACTTGCGCAATGATCTTGGGCACAGTCTGTTTCTGGAAAATCCGCTGGTGCGTACTGTGATGCAGATAAGCCAACTGCGGCACCAAGGTGATCTGGTAACGGGTAAGGCGCTTGCCCGTATCGCCCTGGGCCACCTTATGCACCAGGCCGTGAATACCGTGGCCATCAGCGTCAAACCCCAGGAAAGCCTGACGGTGCATCAGACTTTCAAGGTCAAGATCGGCTTGTTCGCTGACCAGTTCAAGATCAAAGCTAAAGGGCAGGCTAAGAAATTCACTCCCGGAGAACCCATAGATTTTTAGATCACTGGGTTTCCCATCGAGGGCCAGGGTAAACGCGCTTTCGTTGGCAGGAGCGAACATCCGGTGTTTCTCTGCGAGGAGTGGGTGAGCGATTCTGCACCAGCTTTTCACCCACCAGAGCGCACCACAGGCAAATCAGTAAGCTCCTACAACCTGGGTGCCGGATTCTTCATGTAGCTGGCGGAGAAGGCACGCCAAAGCCGTGCTAGCGTAAAGTGCCTACTCACCGGATCACTGGAAAAAGTCTGATCACGACGCCGTGGATGTGGCACGCGGCCTATGTGCTGATCATCTTCGGCGAAGCGCTCACCGCTGTGCTGCTGGCGCGCTGTCGCTGTGGCTGTGGCGCGCGCGGCACGCAGTCGGCGCCGATTTCAACCGCGCCAAGTCAGGCGCAACCGCCGGCCTGACCCTCGGTTTTGTGGTGTGGTTCTTTGGTTTTATGGTGGTGGGCGGTGAGTGGTTTCTGATGTGGCAATCTCATCAGTGCAATGGCCAATCAGCCGGAGGCTGGCTGAACTGACAGCGGGACGCGGAGCGTCCGGGGTGGCATTCCCACGCGGAGCGTGGGAACGATCAAAAAAGGCCCGCCATCCAAAGGATGCGGGCCTTCTTTCTAACTCAATTGGCGCTAAACGCCCACCGAGTTACTTGTTGAGGTTGTAGTCTTTTTCCGCTGCATCAAAGCGCTCGACCATACCGGCAGTCGGTGCGCCCATCTTGCTCACGAAATAGATCGCCAGGCTGGCGAAGATAAAGCCCGGGATGATTTCGTACAGACCCAGCAGATTGAAGTGCTTCCACACGATCACGGTGATCGCGCCGACCAGGATACCGGCCAGTGCGCCGTTACGCGTCATGTTTTTCCAGATCACCGAGATCAGCACCACTGGGCCGAACGCAGCGCCGAAGCCTGCCCAGGCGTAGCTCACCAGGCCCAGTACGCGGTTGTCCGGGTTGGCGGCCATGGCGATGGCGATCAGGGCCACCAACAGCACCATCGCGCGACCCACCCACACCAGTTCAACCTGGGAGGCGTTTTTGCGCAGGAAGGTTTTGTAGAAGTCTTCAGTCAGCGCGCTGGAGCACACCAGCAGTTGGCAGCTCAGGGTGCTCATCACCGCCGCCAGGATCGCCGACAGCAGCACGCCCGCGATCCACGGGTTGAACAGCAGCTTGGCCAGTTCGATGAACACACGCTCGTGGTTCTCGTTAACCGGGCCGGCCACTTCCGGGTGCACCGAGAAGTAAGCGATACCGAAGAAGCCCACCGCCACGGTGCCGGCGAGGCACAGGATCATCCAGGTCATGGAGATGCGACGCGCCTTGGCGATCGACTTTACCGAATCCGCCGCCATGAAACGCGCGAGGATGTGCGGCTGGCCGAAGTAGCCCAGGCCCCAGCCCATCAGCGAGATGATGCCGATGAAACTGGTGTTTTTGAGCATGTTGAAGTTGTCGGGGTTCTTGGCTTCGATCGCCAGGAACGTGGTGTCGACGCCACCGGTGGCCAGCAGCACGATGATTGGCGTGAGGATCAGCGCGAAGATCATCAGCGTGGCTTGTACGGTGTCGGTCCAGCTGACCGCCAGGAAGCCGCCAACAAAGGTGTAGGCAATGGTCGCCGCAGCACCGGCCCACAGCGCTGTCTCGTAGGACATGCCGAAGGTGCTTTCAAACAGACGGGCGCCGGCCACGATGCCGGACGCGCAGTAGATGGTGAAGAACACCAGGATCACCACCGCCGAGATAATCCGCAGCAGGCCGCTTTTATCTTCGAAACGGCTGGAGAAGTAATCCGGCAGCGTCAGGGCGTCACCGTTGTGCTCGGTCTGTACCCGCAGGCGACCGGCCACGAACAGCCAGTTGAGGTAGGCACCGACGATCAGGCCGATGGCAATCCAGCTTTCCGACAGGCCGGACATGTAGATCGCGCCCGGCAAGCCCATCAGCAACCAGCCGCTCATGTCCGAGGCACCGGCCGACAAGGCCGTGACCACGCTACCGAGGCTGCGACCGCCGAGGATGTAATCAGAAAGGTTATTGGTGGAGCGATAGGCCATGAAGCCGATCAGCACCATTGCTGCGATGTAGATCACGAAGGTGATCAGGGTTGGATTGCTAACGCTCATAGGAGTGACGCCCTGGCTTTGTTTTTATGTAGCAGCGGTCTGGCAGACGGCCACCCATTGGTTACGGGTAGACGAAACGGCGAGCCGCGCATTTATGACTGGCGTTTCCCCAGGAAAGCCGCCAGCCGATGAACCGACCCTTGCGGGTGGTTGCACCTTGGTCGCGAATGCTATTCAACAAAGTAAATAAGGTGCAACCAGTTTCTTGAGAATAAGTTGCACCTTGATGTGTTTTCGCGGAAATACCGGTTTTTTGCTCCTTTTCGGAGCAAGAACAGCCGATCTCAGAAGCAAATGCACCAAGACGCAGCGGATTCAGTCGAGGGCCGGAATTTTTCCCGATCACGATCGAAAAATTCCTGAACAATTTGGGTTGCACCCGGTTGCACCTCTTCATGCGCAAAGCTAATCTTGCCGCCAGCAGATGCCACTCGGTAGTGGCACCCATGAGGATAAAAAGATGGCAACGACCACCCTTGGGGTCAAACTCGACGACCCGACCCGCGAACGCCTGAAGGCGGCCGCGACCTCCATTGATCGCACGCCGCACTGGCTGATCAAGCAGGCGATTTTCAATTACCTGGAGAAACTCGAGGGTGGTGCAACCCTGACCGAGCTCAATGGTTCGGGCAGCAAGGACGCTGAAGACGCTGGCGAAGTGCAACCGGACCACGCCCACCAGTGCTTCCTGGAGTTTGCCGAAAGCATCCTGCCGCAATCGGTACTGCGCGCCTCGATCACCGCCGCTTACCGTCGCCCGGAGCCGGAAGTGGTGCCGATGCTGATCGAGCAGGCCCGCCTGCCGCAGCCAATGGCCGAGGCCACCAACAAGCTGGCCGCCTCGATTGCCGAAAAACTGCGCAATCAGAAGAGCGCCGGCGGCCGTGCCGGTATCGTTCAAGGCCTGCTGCAAGAGTTCTCCCTGTCGTCCCAGGAAGGCGTAGCGCTGATGTGCCTGGCCGAAGCGCTGCTGCGCATCCCGGACAAAGGCACCCGCGACGCGCTGATCCGCGACAAGATCAGTACCGGCAACTGGCATCCGCACCTGGGCAACAGCCCGTCGCTGTTCGTTAACGCCGCCACCTGGGGCTTGCTGCTGACCGGCAAACTGGTCGCCACCCATAACGAAGCGGGCCTGACCTCGTCCCTGAGCCGCATTATCGGCAAGAGCGGCGAGCCGATGATCCGCAAGGGCGTCGATATGGCCATGCGCCTGATGGGCGAGCAGTTCGTCACCGGCGAAACCATCGCCGAAGCCCTGGCCAACGCGAGCAAGTTCGAAGCCAAGGGTTTCCGCTATTCCTACGACATGCTCGGTGAAGCCGCGCTGACCGAACACGATGCCCAGAAGTACCTGGCCTCGTACGAACAAGCCATTCATTCCATCGGCAAAGCCTCCCACGGCCGTGGGATTTATGAAGGCCCGGGCATCTCCATCAAACTCTCGGCACTGCACCCGCGTTACAGCCGTGCGCAGTACGAGCGCGTGATGGACGAGTTGTACCCGCGCCTGCTGTCGTTGACCTTGCTGGCCAAGCACTACGACATCGGCCTGAACATCGACGCCGAAGAAGCCGACCGCCTCGAGCTGTCGCTGGATCTGCTCGAGCGCCTGTGCTTCGAGCCGCAACTGACCGGCTGGAGCGGCATCGGCTTCGTGATCCAGGCGTACCAGAAGCGTTGCCCGTATGTGATCGACTACGTCATCGACCTGGCACGCCGCAGCCGCCATCGCCTGATGATCCGCCTGGTAAAAGGCGCGTACTGGGACAGCGAAATCAAGCGCGCCCAGGTTGAAGGCCTGGAAGGCTACCCGGTGTACACCCGCAAGGTGTACACCGACGTTTCCTACATTGCCTGCGCACGCAAACTGCTGTCGGTGCCGGACGTCATCTACCCGCAGTTCGCCACGCACAACGCCCACACGCTGTCGGCCATCTACCATATCGCCGGTCAGAACTATTACCCTGGCCAGTACGAGTTCCAGTGCCTGCACGGCATGGGCGAACCGCTGTACGAGCAGGTTGTAGGCAAGGTTTCCGATGGCAAACTGAACCGTCCGTGCCGCGTATACGCACCGGTCGGCACCCACGAAACACTGCTGGCGTACCTGGTACGTCGCCTGCTGGAAAACGGCGCCAACACTTCATTCGTCAACCGCATTGCCGACCACACCATCTCGATTCAGGAGCTGGTGGCCGACCCAGTGGCCAACATCGAGCAGATGGCCACGCTGGAAGGCGGCTTCGGCCTGCCGCACCCGCGTATCCCGCTGCCGCGCGACCTGTATGGCAGCGACCGCGCCAACTCGGCCGGTATCGACCTGGCCAACGAACATCGCTTGGCGTCGCTGTCTTGCGCGCTGCTGGCCACCGCGCATAACAACTGGAAAGCCACGCCGATGCTGGGCTGCGCTTCCAGCACTGAAGCTGCTGCACCGGTGCTGAACCCGTCCGATCTGCGTGACGTGGTGGGCCATGTACAGGAAGCCACCGTCGAAGACGTCGACAATGCGATCCAGTGCGCGATCAACGCCGGCCCGATCTGGCAGGCCACCCCGCCTGCCGAACGTGCCGCGATCCTGGAGCGCGCCGCCGACTTGATGGAAGGCGAGATCCAGCCGCTGATGGGCCTGCTGGCCCGTGAAGCCGGCAAGACCTTCGCCAACGCCATCGCCGAAGTGCGTGAAGCCGTGGACTTCCTGCGTTACTACGCAGTGCAGGCGCGCAACGATTTCACCAACGATGCCCACCGCCCATTGGGCCCGGTGGTCTGCATCAGCCCGTGGAACTTCCCGCTGGCAATCTTCAGCGGCCAAGTGGCCGCCGCACTGGCCGCCGGTAACCCGGTACTGGCCAAGCCTGCCGAACAAACCCCGCTGGTGGCGGCACAAGCCGTGCGCATCCTGCTCGAAGCCGGTATCCCGGAAGGCGTGCTGCAGCTGCTGCCGGGCCAGGGCGAAACCGTCGGTGCCCGTCTGGTCGGTGATGATCGCGTCAAAGGCGTGATGTTCACCGGTTCCACCGAGGTGGCGCGCCTGCTGCAACGCAATGTCGCCGGTCGCCTGGATGCCCAGGGCCGCCCGATCCCGTTGATCGCCGAAACCGGTGGCCAAAACGCGATGATCGTCGACTCTTCGGCACTCACCGAACAAGTGGTGATCGACGTCGTTTCCTCGGCCTTCGACAGCGCCGGCCAGCGTTGCTCGGCCCTGCGTGTACTGTGCCTGCAGGAAGATTCGGCAGACCGCGTGATCGAAATGCTCAAGGGTGCCATGGCTGAATGCCGCCTGGGCAACCCGGAGCGCTTGTCGGTGGATATCGGCCCGGTGATCGACGCCGAAGCCAAGGCCGGCATCGAGAAACACATCCAGGCCATGCGCGACAAAGGCCGCAACGTGTACCAGGTGGCGATCGCCGACGGCGAAGAGATCAAGCGCGGCACCTTCGTGATGCCAACCCTGATCGAACTGGAAAGTTTCGACGAGCTGCAACGCGAAATCTTTGGCCCGGTACTGCACGTGGTGCGCTACAAGCGCAAAGAGATCGACCAGCTTATCGGCCAGATCAATGCCTCCGGCTACGGCCTGACCCTGGGCGTGCACACGCGCATCGACGAGACCATCGCCAAGGTGATCGACAACGTGCATGCCGGTAACGTCTATGTGAACCGCAACATCGTCGGTGCCGTGGTCGGTGTGCAACCGTTCGGCGGCGAAGGCCTGTCGGGTACTGGCCCGAAAGCGGGCGGCCCGCTGTACCTGTACCGCCTGCTGTCGACGCGCCCTACGGATGCCATCGAGCAATCCTTCGTGCGCGGCGACAAGCTCGCTGCACCGGACGTGCGTCTGCGTGATGCCATGAGCCAACCGCTGACCGCCCTGAAAACCTGGGCCGACAGCAATAAGTTCAGCGACCTGAGCGCCCTGTGCAGCCAGTTCGCCGCGCAATCGCAAAGTGGTATCACCCGCCAACTGGCCGGCCCGACCGGCGAGCGCAACAGCTACGCCATCCTGCCCCGCGAGCACGTGTTGTGCCTGGCGGAAGTGGAAGGCGACCTGCTGACGCAACTGGCGGCGGTATTGGCTGTGGGCGGTTCGGCGGTATGGCCGGAAACTGACCTGACCAAGGCCTTGTTCCCACGCTTGCCGCGGGAAGTTCAGGCGAAGATCAAGCGTGTGGCTGACTGGACCAAGGATGAAGTGGTGTTCGACGCGGTCGTGCACCACGGCGATTCCGACCAACTGCGTGCGGTGTGCCAGCAAGTGGCGCAGCGCGGTGGCGCGATTGTTGGGGTGCATGGTTTGTCGCAAGGTGAGACGGCGATTGCGCTGGAACGCCTGGTGATCGAGCGGGCGTTGAGCGTTAACACCGCTGCGGCCGGTGGTAATGCGAGCCTGATGACTATCGGTTAACCACCACTGATCGTTCCCACGCTCTGCGTGGGGATGCAGCCAGGGACGCTCTGCGTCCCAAAGCGTGACGCGGAGCGTCACAAGAGGCATTCCCACGCGGAGCGTGGGAACGATCTCACGCGCTCCACCTTCCGCCCGCGTTCTGCCCCTCCATCACGCAAATCAATCTTGCTATCCAGCCTCTATTCGCGCACTTAGACTCAGGCGATTCCCTTCAAAGGTAAGCCGCCATGTCCGAGATGCTGCTCAGTTCCCGCAATCTGGCTTTCGAGCTGTATGAAGTCCTCGATGCCGAGGGCCTGACCCAGCGCGAGCGGTTTGCCGAACACAACCGCGAAACCTTCGATGCCGCCATCAGCACGGCGCGCAGCATTGCCGAGAAGTACTTCGCGCCGCACAACCGCAAAAACGACGAAAACGAACCGCGCTACGAAGACGGCCAGGCGATCCTGATCCCGGAAGTCAAACCCGCCGTGGACGCTTTTCTGGAAGCGGGTTTTCTGAACGCTGCCCGCAGTTTCGAAGCCGGTGGCATGCAGTTGCCGACCCTGCTTTCCCAAGCCTGTTTCGCGCATTTTCAGTCGGCCAACGCCGCTTCAACGTCCTACCCGTTCCTGACCATGGGCGCCGCCAACCTCATCGAAAGCTTCGGCACCGAGGAACAAAAACAGCGCTTCCTGCAGCCGATGATCGAGGGCCGCTTCTTCGGCACCATGGCCCTCACCGAGCCGCATGCCGGTTCGTCGCTGTCGGATATTCGCACCCGCGCCGAGCTTGCGGCCGACGGCACGTATCGGCTCAAGGGCAACAAGATCTTCATCTCCGGCGGCGACCACCCGCTGTCGGAAAACATCGTGCACATGGTGCTGGCCAAGCTGCCGGACGCGCCGCCTGGGGTGAAGGGCATTTCGCTGTTTATCGTGCCCAAATTCCTGGTCAACGAAGACGGCAGCCTGGGCGCACGCAATGATGTGCTGCTGGCCGGGCTGTTCCACAAGATGGGCTGGCGCGGCACCACGTCCACGGCGCTTAACTTCGGCGATAACGGCAACTGTGTCGGCTACCTGGTGGGTAAACCCCATCAAGGCTTGAGTTGCATGTTCCAGATGATGAACGAAGCACGCATCGGCGTCGGCATGGGTGCAGTGATGCTGGGTTACGCCGGCTACCTCTATTCCCTGGAATACGCCCGCGAACGCCCGCAAGGTCGCCTGCCCGACAGCAAAGACCCGAGCACCGCGCCGGTTTCGATCATCCAGCACGCCGATATCAAGCGCATGCTGCTGACCCAAAAAGCCTATGTGGAAGGCGCCTTCGACCTGGGCCTGTACGCGGCTCGGTTGTTTGACGACACCACCACGCTGGCAACCGAAGCCGAGCGCAAGCACGCCCACGAACTGCTCGACCTGCTCACGCCCATCGTCAAATCCTGGCCATCGGAGTTCTGCCTCAAGGCCAACGAACTGGCGATCCAGATCCTCGGCGGCCACGGCTACACCCGCGAATACCCGGTGGAGCAGTACTACCGCGACAACCGCCTGAACCCGATCCACGAAGGCACCCATGGCATTCAGTCCCTGGATTTGCTCGGGCGCAAGCTCGCGCAAAACGGCGGCGCGGGCTTGAAGCAACTGATCCGCCTGATCGCCGAAACCGGCGCTCGGGCTCAGGAATATCCGTCACTGACGGCGCTGCGCGAACCGCTGGAGCAACTGGTCAACCGCCTGCAAAGCGTGACGATCGGCCTGCTGACGGATCTCGCCCACGGCAAGGTCAACAGCAGCCTGGCGAACTCGGCACTGTACTTGAAAGTGTTCGGACACACGGTGATTGGCTGGCGCTGGCTGGAGCAGGCGATTCGCGCCGAGGAAGGTTTGGCCAAGGGTCATGCGGCCGATGTGGCCTTTTACAAAGGCAAGCTCCAGGCCGCCCGGTACTTCCTGACCTGGGAAGTACCGAGCTGCCATCATGAACTGGCGATTCTGGAGGCACGCGATGACACGTGCCTGGGCATGCAGGACGCGTGGTTCTAAGGCGTTCCGATCGCCTTGGAAATCACTTCGACCGTGGCGCTGACTTGCTCTTGGTAACGGTCGAGTTCCTGCTGGTGATGCTTTTGCATGTCGATCTGCTCGGCGCACAGGTTCAGCGCGGCCAGTACCAATAATTTGTCACCGATCAGGGTCGGGTACTTTTTCTTGGTGGTGGCCAGGGAGGCCTTGAGCATGGTCACGGCGTGCATCAGGGTTTGATCCTCCCCTTGCGGCGCCTTGATCGAGTAATCCTCTCCGAGAATCGAAACGACCTTTATCCCTTCATTCATGCGCCGACAGGCCCTGCGCTCACACGCTCAACCAGCGCCTGGATACGCGCGGCGGTGGCGCCGTGCTTTTCTTCCTGTTCCATCAGGTTCAGTTGCAGGCTGTCGTTTTCGTCCTTGGCGCGGGCCAGTTCCGCTTTCAGGGCTTCATTGCTGCCGAGCAGGTCTTGATTCTGTTGTACGAGGTCAGTGACCAGCTGTTCAAGCTGGCTGAGGGATGCTTCTAACATTTTGATTTCTCGGGCTTTTTCAAAGGGCGGTGACGATAAAGAAAATTCACCTCGGATGCCAGGGTTATCCCCGGCGCGCAGCCCGATTTTTAAGGGCCGGGCCGCACTTTCGAGCCTTAGTGACTGCATTTACCCGATCTGGTTCCTGAATCCGCCCAACCCCTCGTCAGATGCGACAAAAGCGCGCGCCTCCTTAAGACTTTAGTCGCATGGCCGATACGTAATGCACACCTCGTCTCATGGCCGCACGGATCGCGCTTCTCCCCAGGATTCCCGCATGTCTCTTCGTAATATGAATATCGCTCCGAGGGCCTTCCTTGGCTTTGCGTTTATTGGCGCGCTGATGTTGTTTCTCGGTGTGTTCGCCTTGAACCAAATGAGCAAAATTCGCGCAGCCACCGAAGACATCACCCAAGCCAGCGTGCCGAGCATCCGCGCCCTCGACGAATTCACCCAACTGACCCTGCGCCTGCGGGTGCTGTCGTACCGCTTGCTGACCAACCGCGAGCCGGACGTGCAGCAAAAGACCCTGGAAGCCTTCGAACTGCGTAACCAGCAGATACGTGCTGCCCAAGGCGTTTACGAAAAACTCATCGACAGCCGCGAAGAGCGCAGCGCCTACGATGAATACGTGCGTTTGCTCGGCCAGTACCATCAGATCGAGGAGCGCATGAAGAGCCTGTCGCGCGCCAACCAGATCGATGAGCTGCGCACCTTGCTCAACACCGAAATGCTGAGCAATTCCGAGCAAGTCAATGCGGTGCTGACGCGCCTGCTGGACCTCAACAACCAGATGGCCAACACCACCAACCAAGAAGCCAAAGACCAATACGACATGGCCTTTGACCTGGTGGTGGGCCTGCTGATCATTGCCACGGCGCTGACCCTGCTGTTCGCCTGGTTGCTGACCCGCAGCATCACGCTGCCCATCGCCCAGGCGCTGGAAGCCGCCGAAGAAGTCGCCGAAGGCAACCTCACCCGCCCGATCAAGGTTGACGGCAACGACGAAGCCGGCCGCCTGCTCGCTGCCATGGCCAAGATGCAGGACAAGCTGCGCGACACCCTGCAACGCATTGCCGGCTCCGCGACCCAGCTGGCGTCTGCGGCAGAAGAACTGAATGCCGTCACCGACGAAAGTGCCCGTGGCCTGACCCAGCAGAACAACGAAATCGAGCAAGCCGCCACCGCCGTCAACGAGATGACCAGTGCCGTCGAAGAAGTCGCACGCAACGCGGTGAGCACCTCCGAAGCCTCGCGCAACGCCACCACGTCTGCCGGTGACGGCCGTGACCTGGTGCAGGAAACCGTCAGCGCCATCGAGCGCATGAGCGGCGACGTGCAAGCCACCGCCACGTTGATTGGCGACCTGGCCAATGAGTCCCGCGATATCGGCAAAGTGCTCGACGTGATTCGCGGCCTGGCCGACCAGACCAACCTGCTGGCCCTGAACGCCGCGATTGAAGCGGCGCGTGCCGGTGAAGCCGGTCGTGGGTTTGCCGTGGTGGCCGATGAAGTGCGCGCGCTGGCCCATCGCACCCAGCAGTCGACCAGCGAAATCGAACGGATGATCGGCAGCATTCAGGCCGGCACCGAGCATGCGGTGGATTCGATGCGCAACAGCACCGAACGTGCGGAATCGACGCTGAACATTGCCAAGGGCGCAGGGATGTCGCTGGACACCATCAACACGGCGATTGTGGAGATCAACGAACGCAACCTGGTGATCGCCAGCGCGGCCGAAGAGCAGGCGCAAGTGGCGCGGGAAGTGGACCGCAACCTGGTGAACATTCGTGATTTGTCGGTGCAATCGGCCACGGGTGCCAGCCAGACCAGCGCGGCGAGCAGTGAGTTGTCGCGCCTGGCGGTGGACCTGAACGGGATGGTGGGGCGCTTCAGGCTTTAACAGACACCGGCGATCCCACATTGACAGCGGACGCAGAGCGTCCAACGAGGCATTCCCACGCAGAGCGTGGGAACGATCTTTTGACAGCACAGCAATTCAACAGGTTAGAATCGCTGGCACGCAGACTGCATGGTCAGTTTGCGCCCTGTCTTCCCAGTTCTGGAGTACTGCCTTTGAATGCGACGACCATCAACAGCCTGTTCTTGATCGGCGCGTTGCTGGTGGGTGCGAGCATTCTGGTGAGTTCTCTTTCCTCGCGCTTGGGGATCCCGATTCTGGTGATCATCCTGGCCGTGGGCATGGTCGCCGGCGTCGATGGCGGCGGCATCATCTTCGATAACTACCCAACCGCGTACCTGGTGGGCAACCTCGCATTGGCCGTCATTCTGCTCGACGGCGGTTTGCGCACACGGGTGGCGAGTTTTCGCGTGGCACTCTGGCCGGCGTTGTCGCTGGCCACGGTGGGGGTGTTGATTACCACCGGCCTCACCGGCATGGCGGCGGCCTGGCTGTTCGACCTCAATATTATCCAAGGCTTGCTGATCGGCGCGATTGTCGGCTCCACAGACGCCGCAGCGGTATTCTCGCTGCTCGGCGGCAAGGGCCTGAACGAACGGGTGACCGCCAGCCTGGAAATCGAATCCGGCAGCAACGACCCGATGGCCGTGTTCCTCACCGTCACCCTGATCGACATGCTTGCCAGTGGCCAGACCGGCCTGCACTGGAGCCTGCTGACTCACCTGATCCGCGAATTCGGCATCGGCGGCATCGTCGGCCTGGGCGGCGGCTGGCTGATGCTGCAAATGGTCAACCGCATCAACCTGGCCACCGGCCTGTACCCGATCCTGGTGATCGCCGGCGGCCTGGTAGTGTTCGCCCTGACCAACGCCCTGCACGGCAGCGGCTTTCTCGCCGTGTACCTGTGCGGCCTGGTGATCGGCAACCGCCCGGTGCGCAGCCGTCATGGCATTTTGCATATGCTCGACGGCATGGCGTGGCTGGCACAGATCGGCATGTTCCTGGTGCTGGGCCTGCTGGTCACACCCCACGACCTGCTGCCCATCGCCTTGCCGGCGCTGGGCCTGGCGCTGTGGATGATCCTGTTTGCGCGGCCGCTGTCGGTGATGGTCGGCCTGCTGCCGTTCAAGGCCTTCCACGGACGCGAAAAAGCCTTTATCGCCTGGGTCGGTTTGCGCGGCGCGGTACCGATCATTCTGGCAGTGTTCCCGTTGATGGCCGGCCTGCCGCACGCGCAGCTGTACTTCAACCTGGCGTTCTTCATCGTGCTGGTGTCGCTGCTGGTGCAGGGCACGAGCCTGCCGTGGGTGGCCAAGTTGCTGAAAGTCACCGTGCCGCCGGAACCGGCGCCCATCTCCCGCGCCGCCCTGGAAGTGCACGTCACCAGCGAGTGGGAGCTGTTCGTCTACCGCCTGGGCGCGGAGAAATGGTGCATCGGCGCCGCCCTGCGCGAGCTGAAAATGCCCGAAGGCACGCGCATCGCGGCGCTGTTCCGTGGCCAGCAACTGCTCCATCCGTCGGGTAGTACGGTGCTGGAAGTCGACGATTTACTCTGCGTGATCGGCCACGAACACAACCTGCCGGCCCTCGGCAAACTGTTCAGCCAGGCGCCGCAGCGCGGCCTCGACCTGCGCTTCTTCGGCGATTTCGTGCTCGAAGGCGACGCCCAACTGGGCGCGGTCTCGGCCTTGTACGGGCTCAAGCTCGACGGCATCGACCCGGACATGCCGCTCAGCAGCTTCATCACCCAGAAGGTCGGTGGCGCGCCCATCGTCGGCGACCAGGTGGAGTGGAACAACACAATCTGGACCGTCGCGGTCATGGACGGGAACAAGATCGGAAAAGTCGGCGTCAAATTCCCCGAAGGAAGTCGTCCAGGCCCTGGACTCTTCCTCTAAACTGCGAGGCTACGGCGCCACGCCACCAGCCTCTTTAGCTTGCTCGACCGGTATCCATGACCCTACTGCGCACCTTTTTAGCCACTGCCCTGCTGGGCCTGACCCTCTGTGTAGGCAACGTTTACGCCGCCGACCCGCCCAGCGCCGATGCCATCCAGCAAAGCCTGGACAAGCTGCCCGACCGCAAGCTGCCCGACGCCGACATGAAGGCGTTGCAGAGCATCCTGCAACAGACGTTGACGTACCTGGGCAACAAGCAGGATTACGAGCAGCGCCTGGTCGACCTCAAGCGTCAACTGGCAGAGGCCCCACGCCAGACCACCGACAACCAGCGTGAATTGGTGCGGCTCAAGGCGACTAAAATCGTCCCCGTGGCCCAACGCTATGCCACGTTGCCCGTGCCGCAACTTGAGCAATTGCTGGTGCAGCGCAGCACCCAGCAAGGCGACCTGCAAAAAGAGTTGGCCGAAGCCAACAGCTTGACCATCGCCGCCCAAACCCGCCCCGAGCGCGCCCAGACCGAAATCAGCAGCAGCCAGACGCGCATCCAGCAGATCAATTCGATCCTCAAGGCCGGTAAAGACAACGGCAAAACCCTCAGCGGCGACCAGCGCAACCAACTGAATGCCGAACTTGCGGCCCTTAATGCCCTGATCCCGCTGCGCCGCCAGGAACTGGCCGGCAACAGCCAACTGCAAGATTTGGGCAACAGCCAGCATGACCTGGTGGTGGAAAAGACCGCGCGCCTGGAGCAAGAGATTCAGGACCTGCAAACCCTGATCAACCAGAAACGCCTGGC
The DNA here is from genome assembly GCF_900006605.1 of Pseudomonas sp. 58 R 3. Taxonomy (NCBI): domain Bacteria; kingdom Pseudomonadati; phylum Pseudomonadota; class Gammaproteobacteria; order Pseudomonadales; family Pseudomonadaceae; genus Pseudomonas; species Pseudomonas sp. 58 R 3. The sequence goes on from NZ_CVTT01000061.1 coordinate 268,704, forward strand.
CCAGTCCCAGCAGACCGTGACCCAGCAGTCCATCGAAGCGCAAAAGGCCGGCGGCAGCAGCCTGCTCGCGACCGAAAGCGCGGCCAACCTTGAGCTCTCCGACTACCTGCTCAAAAGCACTGACCGCCTCAATGACCTGACCCAGAAAAACCTGCAGACCAAGCAGCAACTGGACACCGTCACCCAAAGCGACTCGGCCCTGGACGAACAGATCAACGTGCTCAAGGGCAGCCTGCTGCTCTCAAAGATCCTCTACAAACAAAAACAGGCACTGCCGCGTCTGACCGTCGACCGCAACCTGGCAGACGACATCGCCAACATTCGCCTGTACCAGTTCGAGGTCAACCAGAAACGCGAACTGATCAGCACGCCCAGTACCTATGTGGATAACCTGTTGGCCAACCAGTCGCCGGATGACGTAACGCCACAATTGCGCCGCACCCTGCTGGAACTGGCAATCACTCGCAGCGACCTGCTCGAACGCCTGAGCCGTGAGCTGAGCGCGCTGCTGAACGAATCCATCACCCTGCAACTGAACCAGAAACAACTGCTCAGCACCGCCACCAACCTGCGCGCCACCCTCGACGAGCAAATGTTCTGGATCCCCAGCAACAAGCCGCTGGACACCGAGTGGCTGGAAACCGTGCCGGACCACCTGACCAAGCAAGTCACCACCCTGCCGTGGGCTTCGAGCGTCAGCGAACTGTATGACGGCCTGACCCAGCGCCCGCTGCTGTTCCTGCCTTTGCTGCTGTTGATTGGGGCACTGCTGTGGCGGCGTAAAGCCTTGTACGCGCGCCTGAAAAAGATCCACCTCGATATTGGCCACTTCAAGCGCGACAGCCAATGGCACACGCCGGTGGCCATCCTGGTGAATATCCTGCTGGCGCTGCCGGTGGCCCTGGCGCTGGCATTGTGCGGTTACGCGCTGCAAATCGACGCCCGTGGGCAAAACGCCAACTTGGGCGCGGCCTTGCTGCTGATCGCCCAAGCGTGGCTGGTGTTCTACACCGCGTACCGGATTCTCGCGCCGGGTGGCGTGGCCGAACTGCATTTCCGCTGGGAAAAGCCACAAGTCGAATTCCTCCAGGGCTGGATCCGCAAGCTCGGGCTGGTGGTGCTGGCCCTGGTCGCCGTAGTGGCCATCGCCGAACACCAGCCGGCCGCGCTGGCCGACGACGTGCTGGGCATTGCCGTGGTGCTGACCTGCTACGCGCTGATGGCCTGGCTGCTGAGTCGCCTGCTGCTGCACAGCCCGACCCACGAAAAAGCCTCATTGTTCCGCAAGGCCGTGGGCCTGGTGTTTACCGCCCTGCCCGTCGCGCTGTTTATCGCCGTGTGCTTCGGCTACTACTACACCGCGCTCAAACTCAGCGACCGGCTGATCAACACCCTGTACCTGCTGATGTTCTGGCTGGTCATCGAGGCCACCTTTGTACGCGGCCTCGGCGTTGCTGCTCGGCGCCTGGCCTATGCCCGCGCCCTGGCCAAACGCCAGGCCGCCAAGGAAGCCGGCGACGGCGAAGCGGTGATCGAAGAACCGACCCTGGACATCGAACAGGTCAACGAACAGTCAATGCGCCTGATCCGCCTGGCCTTGCTCGGCGGCTTTATCGCCGCGCTGTACTGGGTGTGGAAAGACCTGATTACCGTGTTCTCCTACCTGGACAACGTGACCCTCTACGAATACACCAGCGGCACCGGCGCCAATATCAGCATGGTGCCGATCAGCATCGGCGACTTGCTCGGCGCCTCGATCATCGTCGGCATCACCTTTGCCCTGGCGCGCAACCTGCCCGGTTTGCTCGAAGTACTGGTGCTGTCCAAGCTGGACCTGGCCCAGGGCAGCGCCTATGCCACCACCACCTTGCTGTCCTATGTGATCGCCGGCGTCGGTTTCGTCTCCACCTTGTCCACCCTCGGCGTGAGCTGGGACAAGTTGCAATGGCTGGTGGCGGCACTGTCGGTGGGGTTGGGCTTCGGGATGCAGGAGATCTTCGCCAACTTTATCTCCGGCATCATGATCCTGTTCGAACGCCCGGTGCGCATCGGCGACACCATCACCATCGGCAACCTGTCGGGCACGGTGAGCAAGATCCGCATCCGCGCCACCACGATCACCGACTTTGACCGCAAGGACATCATTGTCCCGAACAAGACGTTTATCACCGGGCAACTGATCAACTGGTCGCTGACCGACACCATCACCCGCGTGACGCTGAAGCTGGGCGTGGACTACGGCTCTGATCTGGATCTGGTGAAGGAATTACTGCTCAAGGCCGCGCGCGAAAACCCGCGTGTGCTGAAGGAGCCGGAACCCCATGTGTACTTCCTCAACTTCGGCGAAAGCACCCTCGACCACGAACTGCGCATGCACGTGCGCGACCTGGGTGACCGCAACCCGGTGATCGACGAGGTGAACCGCTTTATCAACCGCGAGTTCAAGAACCACCACATCAACATCTCGTTCCGCCAGATGGAGGTCTACCTCAAGAACCTTCACGGCCAGGAATACAAACTGGTGGAAGTCGACACGCCGGCCAAACCCGCCAACGACGGCGGGGTGCAAGAGCCACCGCCGAGCAAACTCGACTAAACGCCCTATCCCCAGCAGAATGCTCGGACATTCTGCTGGAGATGGCCGGTGAAAGCCCTCGACGAACTGACCTTCGACAACCGCTTCGCACGCCTGGGCGACGCGTTCTCAACCCACGTACTGCCCGAACCCCTCGACGCGCCTCGCCTTGTGGTGGCGAGCAATGCCGCCATGGCCTTGCTCGACCTTGACCCGGCCGTGGCCGAAACGCCGGTATTTGCCGAGCTGTTTGGCGGGCACAAACTGTGGGCCGAAGCAGAACCGCGGGCGATGGTCTATTCCGGGCACCAGTTCGGCGGCTATACCCCACAACTGGGCGATGGCCGCGGGTTGTTGCTGGGCGAGGTGTACAACCAGGCCGGCGAGCATTGGGACCTGCACCTCAAGGGCGCCGGGATGACGCCGTACTCACGCATGGGCGATGGGCGTGCCGTGTTGCGCTCCTCCATACGTGAGTTTCTCGCTTCCGAAGCCCTGCACGCGCTGGGCATACCCAGCAGCCGCGCCTTGTGCGTGATCGGCTCCGACACGCCGGTATGGCGTGAAAAACAAGAGCGTGGCGCCATGGTATTGCGCCTGGCTCACAGCCATATCCGCTTCGGGCATTTCGAGTATTTCTACTACACCAAAAAGCCCGAGCAACAGGCCGAGCTGGCCGAACACGTGCTTAACCTGCACTACCCTGAGTGCCGCGAACAGCCCGAGCCGTACCTGGCTATGTTCCGCGAAATCGTCGAGCGCAATGCCGAAATGATCGCCAAATGGCAGGCCTATGGCTTCTGCCACGGCGTGATGAACACCGACAACATGTCGATCCTGGGCATCACCTTCGACTTCGGGCCGTTTGCGTTTCTGGATGACTTTGACGCGCATTTCATCTGCAACCATTCCGACCATGAAGGGCGCTACTCCTTCAGCAATCAGGTGCCGATCGGGCAGTGGAACCTCAGCGCACTGGCCCAGGCGCTCACGCCGTTTATCAGGGTGGATGCGTTGAAAGAAGCGCTGGGCCTGTACCTGCCGCTGTATCAAGCGCACTACCTGGACCTGATGCGCCGCCGCCTGGGGCTCACCACCGCCGAAGACGATGACCAGCCACTGGTGGAACGCTTGCTGAAACTGATGCAAAACAGTGGCGTGGACTACACGCTGTTCTTCCGGCGCCTGGGTGATGAGTCGGCGGCGCTGGCCGTGGCGCGCTTGCGCGATGACTTTGTCGACCTGGGCGGCTTCGATGCCTGGGCTGATCAGTACAAGGCTCGCGTCGCACGGGATGGCGATTACAGCGAGGCACAGCGCCGTGAACGCATGCACGCGGTAAACCCGCTGTACATCCTGCGCAACTATCTGGCGCAAAACGCCATCGCGGCTGCCGAGTCAGGCGACTACAGCGAAGTGCGCCGGCTGCATGAAGCGCTTTCCAAACCCTTTGAAGAACAGCCTGGGATGGAGCAATACGCCCAGCGGCCACCGGACTGGGGCAAGCATTTGGAGATTAGTTGCTCGTCGTAAGATGATCGTTCCCACGCTCTGCGTGGGAATGCCGCCTGGGACGCTCCGCGTCCCGCCTTTTGCCCTGCGCACGGGTGACGCAGAGCGTCACGGGATGCATTACCACGCGGAGCGTGGGAACGATCAGAACGGAACTAAATAAAGGTTTCGACCGTTACGCCAAAACGTTCGGCCAACCAACGAATTTGCCGCAGATTGAGCTGGCGCTTGCCGCTCAATACCTCAGAGACGACCGATTGTGCGCCTACTCCGGGTAGGTCACTCTGGGTGAGACCGTGTTCGCGCATCATGTATCGCAGCACATCAACACCACTGGCGACCGGCATTGGACGGTGTTCATGGTCGTAGGCCTCAATCCAGTCACTGAGAATATCCACCAGGCTCATCAGCGGGCTGTCTTCGTTTTCCCCGATCAGGCTCAACAGCTCGTCCAAGCCACACACCAGCGCGTCGTAGTCCGACTCGTTTTCTGGTTTGCGCATCACGGGTGAAACAAACTGCCAGTGTTCGGCCGCTACTCGCATAAGCGCGCTCATTTTATCTTTTCCTTCCATTTGTCTTTCTCATAATCTCGGTGATCAAGCAGATACTTGATGTAAACGCGCTGCGCCCGATACTCCACGCTAGCGATCAACCTCAGCTTGTTGCCTCCGATATCGAATACGTGGAAATCCCCAACCTTATCCGTGGCGGGAAACGTGGCTTTCATCGCCGCGAAGTCTTTGGGCGTGTTTCGCCTCATTAGCCGATACCACTGATCCAACGCTGTTGCTGAACGCGGCCACTTTTCCTTTGCTTCCCAAATCCTTTTCTCGCTGATCACTCGCATGCAACATCCTTATCGCATCTTGCTATGAAGGTTAAACCCGTTTCCCGACTATCGCAATTTGCGATAACCGCAAACAGACAGATGGCGCAAAACAGAACACGCTCGAACAGCCTAGATACTGGGCCTCGCATCGACACGGGCAAACTGTGAGCGGATGCGTCATTGCCTGTGCATCTTGATAAACCCCGGACCTGGCTCCAAATACAGTCTATTGGCCGTACCTAAGGAGCCCACCATGTCCGAACCTCTTGTAATCCCCTGCCCGCACTGCAACGGCCTCAACCGCATCCCTGGCGAACGCCTGGGTGATGCGCCTAAATGCGGGCGCTGCAAGCAGCCTGTGTTGCTGAACAAACCTTTTGAATTGAAACAAGGCGACTACGCCAGCCAGATCAAGGGCGACCTGCCGTTGCTGGTGGATGTGTGGGCCGAGTGGTGCGGGCCGTGCAAGTCATTTGCGCCGGTGTTTGAGCAGGCGGCTGGGCAGTTGGAGGGTAAATGCCGGTTGGCCAAGCTTGATAGTGAGGCGAACCAGCAGCTGTCCGCGCAGTTGGGTATTCGTTCGATTCCGAGTTTGATTCTGTTCAAGAACGGCCGTGAAGTGGCGCGCCAGAGTGGCGCGTTTCCGTTGCCGCAGTTGATGAGCTGGTTGCGTAGCCAAGGGGTGTAAACCAGCCCTTCAATCAACGGGGGTCAACTGTGGGAGCTGGCTTGCCTGCGATGGCATCACCTTGGTCTGACTGATAGACCGAGTTGTCTGCATCGCAGGCAAGCCAGCTCCCACATTTTGACCGTGTTTTAAGCTCGGGCTACGGGGGTTTCGTGGTCCATCATCTGGCCGACCAGCATTACGCCGAGTTCGCTTAATTGATGGATGGCCAGGGCCACGTCGCGGTGTTCGCCGGTGAGGCCGTTGGACAGCTTGAGTAACAGCGTACGGACGGAAGAGAAAGTTTCGTAGCTGTTGAGTACGAGGGCTTCGGTAGGGAGGTTGGGTGCAACGGTGAATAGGTTAGAACCTGCTTCAAACATACTTTTCATTCTCTGCTGGGGCCATCGCCTATTCGCTACTAAACGAAGGGCGGCGGCTGTGCGCAGGTTAGTAGACCGGTAGAACGAAAGCAAAACCCGGCGCACCCGAAGGCGCCCTGCGCACAACCACCATCAGACAGGCGAAAAATCGCCAAACTTTTGGAGCCATACACATGCTTTCGTCTAGATGGGCTACTAAACCCGATCACTGAACATTCAGTGACCCGAGAACCTTAGAGACGCCCATCCAGACGCACAAGCCGGGCGATTCTGGCTTAGCTGTAGGCAACGATACAAGCCACAACCCCATTTGCCAGACCCTTCCTACAGCCTCCGTAGGAACAATCCAAATCCCCTGCTGAAACACAATACAAATGTGGGAGCGGGCTTGCATCGCCTGTAAAATCAGGCATTTTCCAGCAAGTTATGCAGCTCCACAAACTGCAACGTCAGCTTGTGCCGAGGGTCCAGGTGGATCAGCGGCTTGCTCTCCTGGTGCGACTCGCGCATGCGCACCGAGCTGGCCAGGTACACCGGCAGTACCGGCAAACCTTCGGCAATCAACTCATCCAGCATCTGCTGCGGCAGGCTCGCACGGGCCTGGAACTGGTTGACCACAATGCCCTCCACTTCGAGGCCTTCGTTGTGGTCTTCCTTCAATTCATCGATTTCACGCAACAGGCCATACAGCGCCTGGCGTGAGAAGCTGTCGCAATCAAAGGGGATCAGTACGCGATCAGCGGCAATCAACGCCGAAACCGCATAAAAATTCAGCGCCGGAGGCGTATCCAGGTAAATCCGGTCGTAGTCTTCGCTCAACTCATCCAGCAGCTTTCGCAGCTTGTTGATCTTGTGCTTGGCCTCAAGCTTGGGCTGCAGGTCTGCAAGCTCGGCGGTCGCGGTGATCACATGCAGGTTGTCGAACGGCGTTTCGTAGATATCCACCTGGTTTTTCTTCGCAAACGGCCCCGAAGACAGGGTTTGCTTGAAGAAGTCGGCAATGCCCATCGGGATATCGTCGCCGGTCAGCCCCGTGAGGTACTGGGTTGAGTTGGCCTGTGCATCGAGGTCCACCAACAGGGTCCGATAGCCTTCACTGGCGCTCACCGCCGCCAGGTTGCAGGCGATGCTGGACTTGCCAACGCCGCCTTTTTGATTGAACACCACACGCCGCATGGAAAAAACCTCCGTGTATCAATGAATGTCCGAGTGTAGAGGGCAAAAGCGCCTGTTAGCTACCTCGTTCATCCATGCACTGGCGCATCAGCCGTCGCACAAAAGGAAGAGTCCTACAATCCACGCACGGCACAGGTAAAGGACAATCTGTAAATCTTTTCCGGCAAATTGTATTCATCCGCGAACAATTCTTTACCAAAGTTTGCTAGAACCCCACGGCACCGGGATAATGCGCGCCATTCGGCCATGGTTCCCTGTCCCGGTATTCGGGGCCAACGGCTGCACATGGAAGCCCGCAGGGGCGGGATAACTTCTCAGTGATCACTTTCAATATCGACCAATGGCGCGCCTGGGCTCCGGGCCTGGAGACTGCGCACGACTGGCGTGCCTGGTGCCAGGCTCCGGTGGTAGTGCCGCCCAGCGATGCGTCGCCCGATGTGTCCTTCCTGCCCGCCATGCAGCGCCGCCGCCTGAGCCGGCTGGCGCGCATGGCGTTCAGCGTGGGCTGGCCGTTGGCCGAGGGCCGGCAAGACCTGCCGCTGGTGTTTATTTCCCGGCACGGCGAAACCCCGCGCACCCTCGACATCCTCAGCGACCTGGCCAACGACGAGCCGCTGTCGCCCACCCAGTTCAGCCTGTCGGTGCATAACGCGGTGATTGGCCTGTGGTCGATCCTGCGCAATGAAACCTGCGAAATGACCGCCCTCGCCGCCGCCGGCGACGGCCTGGAACACGGCATGCTCGAAGCCGCCGCGCTGCTCAACGAAGGCGCCCCGGCGGTACTGCTGGTGATCACCGAAGAACAACCGCCTGCGGCTTACGCCGACTGGATCCATGATGTGCCCTTCCCCTACGCCCTCGGCCTGCTGCTGACCCCGGGCGACGAGTGGCAACTGGAACTAAACAGCGGCGCTGTCCAACTCAGTCAAACTCAGTGGCCCCACGCCCTGAACCTGCTGCGCACCCTGCTCACCGAGCAGGCCACCTGCCAACATGCCTGGAAGAACCGTGTATGGAACTGGCAACGCAAGCCCTGACCGACAAGCCACGGGACGCCTACTACTGGCGCCTGTTCGCCACCGCCGCAAGCTTCTTCTGCTTCGGCGTCGGCGGGCTGTGCTTGCGTTTGCTGGTGTTCCCGCTGCTCAGTTGCCTGCCAGGCAGCGCGGCCAAACACCAGCGCCGTGCCCGCCACACCATCAGCAAGCTGTTCTGGCTGTTTATTCGCCTGATGCAACGCGCCGGCGTGCTGACCTACAGCGTTGAAGGCGCAGAAAAACTCGGGCGCCCAGGCCAAATGATCGTCGCCAACCACCCGTCGCTGATCGACGTGGTGTTTTTGATCGGCCTGATGCGCCAGACCAACTGCGTGGTCAAGCAGAGCCTGTTCCAGAACCCGTTCACCCGTGGGCCGGTGCGCGACGCCGGTTACATCAGCAATGACGGCAGTGCCGATATGCTCGATGCGGCGGCCGATGCGCTGCGCGAAGGCCAGACGCTGATCATCTTTCCCGAGGGCACGCGCACCACACCCGGCGCACCACCGGCCTTTCATCGCGGTGGCGCCGCCATTGCCCTGCGTGGTGCGACAATCATCACCCCGGTGGTGATCAAGGTCAGCCCCACCACCCTGACCAAGGCCGAACCCTGGTATCGCATCCCCAAGCGCCGTTTTCACTTCAGTTTGCGCGTGGGTGCCGATATAGACCCACAGGCGTTTGCCACATTGGGGCCAGCGCCCCAGGCTTCACGCAAGCTCAACGATTACCTGCATCACTATTTCATTAAGGAGCTCGCCGAAGATGAGCAACCAACACCGCCTTGAGCACGACATAAAGGTGCTGATCATCGAGGCCCTGGGCCTGGAAGACATCAGCCCCGACGACATCGACAGCGACCAGACCCTGTTCGGCGAAGGCCTGGGCCTGGATTCGGTGGACGCCCTGGAGTTGGGCCTGGCGATCCAGAAAAAGTACGGCATCAAGATCGATGCCGACGCCAAAGACACGCGCAATCATTTCACCAACGTGGCCAGCCTTGCGGCATTCGTCACGGCCAGACAGGCAGCTTGAGACCGGACCATGCAAACTCGTGACGATATTTTCAACACCCTGCGCGATGCCTTGGTGGAACTGTTTGAACTGCCGCCTGAGCGCGTCACCCTCGACGCCAACCTGTACCAGGACCTGGAAATCGACAGCATCGATGCCGTCGACCTGATCGACCATATCAAGCGCCAGACCGGCAAGAAGATCGCCGCTGAAGAATTCAAGGCGGTGCGCACCGTCAACGACGTGGTTGAGGCGGTGTACCGTCTGGTCCAGCCTGCCGCATGAGCCGACTGATCGGCCTTGGCCTGTTGCTGGCGGGGCTGCTGTACCCTTTTGCGGTGTATTACGGCACCGAACACTTTGCGCCGTGGCAATTTGGCCTGCTGCTGGGCAGCCTGTGGTTGCTGCGCGCACTGACCGGCGCACGGCGCCCCGGCAGCCGCTGGATGGCGGTGGCGGTGATCGTGTTTTGCCTGCTGTTGGCCTGGTTCGACAACCCGCAGTTGCTGCGCTGGTACCCGAGCCTGGTCAGCGCGTTCATGTTGGCGCTGTTCGGCTTGAGCCTCAAATACGGGCCGCCGATGGTCGAGCGCCTGGCGCGCATGACCGACCCGCAGCTGCCGCCCAACGCAATTGTGTACACGCGCCAGGTCACCGTGGTGTGGAGCGTGTTTTTTCTGTGTAATGGCCTGCTCGCCGCCGCCCTCACGCTGTGGGCGCCGCTGAGCTGGTGGACGTTGTACAACGGCCTCATTGCCTACGGGCTGATGGGGCTGCTGTTTGCCGTGGAATGGCTGGTACGACAAAGGGTTCGAGGCCGCGTATGAATGGGTTGAAACTTGAGCACGTGCTGCTTGAGGCGCTGGAACAACGTTCGGTCACCACCGAACCTGCGATGAATCACGTGCAACTTTGCGAGCAGGCCCTGAGCCTGGCGGCGGGCCTGCAGGCGCGCGGCATCCGGCGCTTGGCGGTGCACCTGGAAGACGCCGGTGTGCTGGCGATTGCCCTGCTGGGCGCCTGGCGGGCCGGGGTCAGCGTACTGCTGCCCGCCGACTTGCAGCCGCAGACCCGTCAACGCTGGGACGACAGCGTAGACGCCTGGCTGGTTGAGGCCACCGATCTGGACGCGTTGTATCAAGCGCCGTTGAGCCCTGCCGCGCTCGACCTCGACGCCTGCCAATTGAGCCTGTGCACCTCCGGCTCCAGCGGCGAACCCAAGCGCATCGACAAGACCCTGCGCCAACTGGCCAACGAAGTGGCGGCGCTGGAAGCACTGTGGGGTGCAGACCTCAAAGACGCCTGCATCATCGGCAGTGTGGCCACCCAGCATATCTATGGTTTGCTGTTTCGCGTGTTGTGGCCGCTGTGCGCCGGTCGCACTTTTGTGCGCAAGCAACTGGCCTTCCCTGAAGACATGCAGCGCGCCAGCCGCGAGCATGCACAATTTGCCTGGGTCGCCAGCCCCGCGCTGCTCAAGCGCATGGGCGACAACCTCGACTGGCCCGCACTGAGCCAAGTGTCGCGAGTATTCTCCTCCGGCGGCGCGCTGCCGGTGGAAGCCGCCGGCAGCCTGTACGACCGCTTGCAGCAATGGCCGACGGAAATCCTCGGCAGCTCGGAAACCGGCGGCATCGCCTGGCGCCAGGGCGCACAGCCATGGCAGCCATTTGCCGATGTCGTGCTGAGCCAGGATGCCGACGGCGCCCTGCGCATTGCCTCGCCGTACCTGCCGGCCGGGCATATCGAACAAACCGCCGACGCGGCGCGCATTCATTGCGATGGCCGCTTCGAGCTGCTCGGGCGCCTGGACCGCATCGTCAAACTGGAAGAAAAACGCATCTCCCTGCCCATGCTCGAACAGGCATTGCTGACCCACGCCTGGGTCGCTGAAACCCGTCTGGGCGTGGTGCAGGAAAACCGCGCCTCACTCGGCGCACTGGTGGTGTTGAGCACCGAGGGCCTGCATGCGCTGCGCAACCAGGGCCGCCGCACCGTCACCCAAACCCTGCGCGAACATTTGAGCCAGCATTGCGAAGCCCTGGCCCTGCCCCGTCGCTGGCGCTTGCTGCGCCAGCTGCCGCTGAACAGCCAGGGCAAACTGCCCCAGGCCGACGTCGAGGCGTTGCTGCTGGCACCACGGCCAAAGGCGCCGGAAGTGTTGGAGCAAGTCGAAGCCAACGGCGAGTGGACTGTGCAACTGAGCATTCCGCCGGACCTGGCCTACTTCAGCGGCCATTTCCCGGTCACGCCGGTGCTGCCGGGCGTGGTGCAGGTGGAATGGGCCTTCAACCTCGGCCAGCAACTGCTGGACTTACCCACGACCTTTGCCGGGATGGAAGTGCTCAAGTTCCAGCAACTGGTGCGCCCAGGTGACCAGATCGAACTGCACCTGCGCTTCGACCCGGAGCGCGGCAAGCTGTACTTCGCGTACCGCAACGGCGATGCGGCGTGCTCCAGTGGCCGGATCAAACTGGTAAGCGCGCATGCATAACCCCTGCGCCCTCATCCCGGTCTACAACCACGAAACCGCCGTACCCGCCGTGGTGCACAGCCTGTTGAACAGCGGCCTGCCGTGCCTGCTGGTCGATGACGGCAGCAGCCCGGCGTGCGCCGCGGTATTGGCGCACCTGGCAACGCTCGATCACGTCACCTTGCTGACCCTGCCAAACAACCAAGGCAAAGGCGGCGCGGTCATGGCCGGTTTTCGCGAAGCCGCGCGCCTGGGCTTTACCCACGCCCTGCAAGTAGACGCCGACGGCCAGCACGACCTGCGTGAAGTCGACAGTTTCCTCGACGCCTCGCGCACGCACCCAAACGCGGTGATCTGCGGCTACCCCGAATACGACGACAGCGTGCCAAAAGGCCGCTTGTACGCGCGCTACCTGACCCACGTGTGGGTGTGGATCAACACCCTGTCACTGCAGATTCGCGACTCGATGTGCGGTTTTCGCGTGTACCCATTGGCGCCCACCCTGGCGTTGATGGACTCGGCGTACATTGGCACGCGCATGGATTTCGACTCTGACATCCTGGTGCGCCTGGCCTGGCGCAACCAGCCGATGCGCTGGCTGCCGACTCAGGTGCATTACCCCACCGACGGCGTGTCACACTTCCGCCTGTTCCGCGACAACGTGCGCATCAGTGCCATGCACACCCGGCTGTTCTTCGGCATGCTGGTGCGCGCGCCGATGATTGTGTGGCGACGGTGGCAGGCATGAGTGACAGCACCAAACACTGGGCCGACCGTGAAGAACGCGGCAGCTTCTGGCTGATGAAACTCACCGCGTTCGCGGCCAAAGTGCTGGGCCGTCGCCTGTTGAGCCCGGTGCTGTACGGCATTGTTTTGTACTTTTTCCTGTTCGGCCGCACGGCGCGGCAAAGCACCTGGGAATACCAGCAGCGCCTGGCCGACTGGAGCGGGCGCGACGCGTTGCGGCCCAGCCATAAAAGCGTGTTCGGCCAGTTCATGGCCTTCGCCGACTCCCTGCTCGACAAGCTCGACGTGTGGAACGGCAAGCTGCGCATCGGACAGATCGAAATCAACGACCCGGCGCAGTTGCGCGGGCAACTGCGCGGCGAGCGCGGCCAGATGCTGGTGGGCGCGCACTTGGGCAACCTTGAGGTGTGCCGTGCACTCGCAGAGATCGGCGAGCAAGTCACCATGAACGTGCTGGTGCACACCAAGCACGCCGAACAATTCAACCGCCTGCTGGGCGAAGCCGGGGCCACGCATTTGCGCCTGATTCAGGTCAGCGAGCTGGACCCGGCGACCATGCTGCTGCTCAGCCAGCGACTGGACGAGGGCGAGTGGCTGGCGATTGCCGGTGACCGCGTGCCGCTGCACGGCGGGCGCAAGGTGCGCGTGGATTTCCTTGGGCATGCCGCCGCCTTCCCTCAAGGCCCGTGGCTGCTGGCCGGCCTGCTCAAATGCCCGGTCAACCTGCTGATGTGCCTCAAGCACAATGGCCGCTATCGCCTGACCATCGAGCCGTTCGCCGCCTTGATCGAATGGAAGCGCAGCACCCGCGAGCAGGTCATTGCCCTGTGGACCGCCCGCTACGCCGCACGCCTGGGCCAGTTTTGCCTGGAGGCGCCCCAACAATGGTTCAACTTTTACCCTTTCTGGAAGACCGATGACCCCGCATCTTGAACCGGTAATTTTTGGCGAACGCCACCTGCCAATCGAAGACGTGCTGGCCCTGGCCAACCGCCAGGCGCCCACGCAAATGCAGGCTGACGCCGCTTATCGCCAGCGCATCGCCAAAGGCGCGCAGTTCCTCGACTCGCTGCTGGACAAGGAAGGCGTGATCTACGGCGTGACCACCGGCTACGGCGACTCCTGCGTGGTGGCGGTGCCGTTGCAGCACGTCGAAGCGTTGCCGCGCCACCTCTACACCTTCCACGGTTGCGGCCTGGGCAAGTTACTCGACGCCCAAGCCACCCGCGCTGTGCTCGCCGCACGCTTGCAGTCGCTGTGCCATGGCGTATCCGGTGTGCGTGTGGAGTTGCTGGAGCGCCTGCATGCCTTCCTCGAACACGACGTGCTGCCGCTGATCCCGGAAGAAGGTTCGGTGGGCGCCAGCGGCGATCTGACGCCGCTGTCCTATGTGGCTGCGACCCTGTCCGGTGAGCGCGAAGTGCTGTTCCGTGGCGAACGCCGCCAGGCTGCCGACGTGCACCGTGAACTCGGCTGGGAACCGCTGGTGCTGCGCCCCAAGGAAGCCCTGGCCTTGATGAACGGCACCGCCGTGATGACCGGCCTTGCCTGCCTGGCTTTCGCCCGTGCCGACTACCTGCTGCAACTGGCCACGCGCATCACCGCGTTGAACGTGGTGGCGCTGCAAGGCAACCCGGAACACTTCGACGAGCGCCTGTTCGCCGCCAAGCCGCATCCGGGGCAGATGCAAGTGGCTGCGTGGCTGCGCAAGGACCTGGCGATCGATGCGCCGACCGCGCCGCTGCACCGCTTGCAGGATCGCTATTCGCTGCGCTGCGCACCGCATGTGCTGGGCGTGTTGGCCGACAGCTTGAACTGGCTGCGTTCATTTATCGAAATCGAACTGAACAGCGCCAACGACAACCCGATCATCGACGCCGAAGCAGAACGCGTGCTGCACGGCGGTCACTTCTACGGCGGGCATATCGCTTTTGCCATGGACAGCCTCAAGACCCTGGTGGCCAACGTCGCCGACCTGCTCGACCGCCAACTCGCGCTGCTGGTAGACGTGCGTTACAACCATGGCCTGCCGAGCAACCTGTCCGGCGCGCCGGCAGACCGCGCGATGATCAACCACGGCTTCAAGGCCGTGCAGATCGGCACCAGCGCCTGGACCGCCGAAGCGCTGAAAAACACCATGCCGGCCAGCGTGTTCTCGCGCTCCACCGAGTGCCACAACCAGGACAAGGTGAGCATGGGCACCATCGCTGCCCGCGACGCAATCCGCGTGCTGGAGCTGACCGAACAGGTCGCCGCCGCCACGCTGCTCGCCGCCAACCAGGGCGTGTGGCTGCGCGCCCAGGCTGAAGACGCACGCCCACTGCCACCGGCCCTGGCGGCCATGCATATCGAGCTGGCCAAAGACTTCCCGCCGGTGATCGAAGACCGCGCCCTGGAAGGCGAACTGCGCCTGTGCCTCAAACGTATCGCCGAGCAACACTGGAGGCTGCATGCGTAGCCAGGGCGTTTTGCATTGCGACACGCAAATACTCGTGCCGTTTTTTGATGTCGACACCATGAACGTGGTGTGGCACGGGCATTACGTGAAGTACCTGGAAGTGGCGCGCTGCGCGTTGCTGGACAAGCTCGGCCACAACTACACGGCGATGCTCGAATCCGGCTACGCCTGGCCGGTGATCGACATGCAGCTGCGCTATGTGCGCGGCGCGGTGTTCGGCCAGACCCTCAACGTGCGCGCCAGTTTGGTGGAATGGGAGAACCGTTTGAAGGTGAACTACCTGATTACCGACCTCGCCAGCGGCGAGCGCCTGACTCGCGCCAGCACCGTGCAAGTGGCGGTTGAAATCGCCAGCCGCGAGATGCAGCTGGCCTCGCCAAAAGTATTCACCAACGCCGTAGAGAGAGCCCTGAAATGAGATCCCCTGTGGGAGCGGGCTTGCCCGCGAAGGTCGTCAACGATAACGTGGGTCGCCTGACACTACGCGGCGCACTCAGGCTATTCGCGAGCAAGCCCGCTCCCACATTGATCGGGTTCGTTCTGTTGTTGTGTATTCCAGGTCTGGCTCACGCTTTCGACTTGCAGCAGCTCAGCGACCAACTGGCCAAACCCTCCGTCATCCACGGCAACTTCACCCAGGAAAAACACCTGCGCGCCCTGCCCCAGCCCTTGGTCAGCAAAGGCACGTTCGTACTCGCCAAAGACCACGGCCTGCTGTGGCTGCTCAAAACCCCGCTGCAACAGGACTACCGCATCAGCGCCCAAGGCATTGCCCGGCGTGACGCCAATGGCTGGCAATTGCTGCCGAACAAGAGCGCCGGTGCCGAGCAGAATCGCCTGTTTCTGGCCGTGCTTCAGGGCGACAGCAGTGGCTTGCAGCGTGATTTCGAGCTGCAACTGCAAGGCGAAGCCCGACAGTGGAAGCTGACGCTGGTCCCACGCTCGCTGCTGCTCAAGCAGGTGTTCACCCGGATCAATATCGACGGCGGCGAGCTGGTGCAAACAATCGAACTGCTGGAAACCCAGGGCGACAGCACCGTGCTGCGCATGCAGGACAGCACTGCCGGCCAACCGTTGAGCGAATCGGAGCAACACGACTTTGCCCAGTGAGCGCTGGCTGCCGCGCCTGTTCTTGATCCTGCTGGTGGCGGTATTGGCCCTGGCCGGCTGGCAATGGCGCCAGGGTGCGCCGTTGTCGGCCAACCTGATGGAGCTGGTGCCGGGCAGCACGCCGGACGCGCTGGAACTTAAGGCCGAACAGCGCATGCAGGAACCGCTGAACCGCGAAATGCTGGTGTTGGTAGGGCATGCCGATCGGCAAAAAGCCGTAGCAGTGGCGCAGCAGATGGGCGAACGCTGGCAGGCCAGCGGGCTGTTTGAAAAAGTGCAGTGGAACCTGCAAGCCGACTTGCCCGCCCTGCGTGAACAACTGCTGCGCGGGCGGCTGGCAATGCTCTCGGCCAAGGACCGCAAGCAGTTGATCGAACAGCCCGACGTGTTCATCCAGCAGCGCGTGCAGGCTTTGTTCGACCCGTTTACCGGGTTCAGCCTGGTGCCGAGCCAGGACGACTGGCTGGGCCTCACCGGGCGCATCCAGAACAGCCAGCCGCAGCACGGTTCGGTGCAGCTGGATATCGGCAGCGGCGCATTGATTGCCGATGCCGACGGCAAAAGCTGGGTGCTGCTGCGTGCGCGCACCACCGGCAATGCCTTTGACATGAAACTGCCGCTGCAAGTGGCGGATCTGCTCCAGGCCGGTCGCGAACAGGCCCGCGAGCAAGGCGCGCAATTGCTCGCTGCCAGCGGCCTGCTTTACGCCGCCAACGGGCAGCAACAAGCCACGCGGGAAATCACCTGGGTGGGTGGCGGCGCCACGCTGGGCATCCTGTTGTTGCTGTTGCTGGCGTTCCGGCGCTGGCGCGTGTTGCTGGCGTTTGTGCCGGTGCTGGTGGGCATGCTGTTCGGCGCGGTGGCCTGTGTGGCGCTGTTCGGCCATATGCATGTGATGACCCTGGTGCTGGGCTCCAGCCTGATCGGCGTGGCGGTGGATTACCCGCTGCACTACCTGTCCAAAAGCTGGAGCCTGCAACCCTGGCGCAGTTGGCCGGCCTTGCGCCTGACCTTGCCGGGGCTGAGCCTGAGCCTGGCGACCAGTTGCATCGGCTACCTGGCGCTGGCCTGGACGCCGTTCCCGGCGCTGACGCAAATCGCGGTGTTCTCCGCCGCCGGCCTGGTCGGTGCTTACCTGTCGGCCGTGTGCCTGCTGCCCGCGCTGCTCAAGGACGTGGAACTGCGCCCGGCGCAATGGCCGCTGCGCATCGCCGAATGCCTGTGGCTATTGCGCGCCGCGTTGCTCAAGCGCGTGCCAAGCCCGGTATTGCTGGCGCTGCTGCTGTTGTTTTGCGCGGGCGGCCTGTGGCACTTGAACAGTAAAAACGATATCCGCCAGTGGATCGGCGCCCCGCCGCAATTGCTGCAAGAGGCGCAGGCCGTGGCGCGTATCACCGGGTTCCAGCCCACCAGCCAGTTTTTCCTGGTGCGCGCCGACAACCAGCAGCAGTTGCTGGAACGCCAGGCCGCCCTGGGCGAACGCCTGGATCAGTTGGTGAACATGGGCAAGCTGCAAGGCTACCTGGCGCTCAACCAACTGGTGAGCCTGCCAGCTGAGCAGCAACAACTGCGTGATGCGCTGAACAACCTCGCACAGCACTGGCAGCCGCTGCTGGACCTGGGCGTGCCGGCCAGCGCGCTGCAAGCCGAAGTCACGCAACTGCAAGCGCTGCCCACCGAAGACATCGATGCCGCACTGATCGGCCCATTGGCTGAGCCATGGCGCACCTTGTGGCTGGGGCCGGTGGACGGCGGCGTGGCGGCGATGGTCAGCCTGCAAGGCCTGAACAACCCGGCGCTGTTGCGCGTGCAAGCGCTGGATTTACCCGGCGTGCAACTGGTCGACCGGCTGGGTGATTTGAACCGGGTGTTTGCCGACACGCAGATCAGCGCGGCGCAATTGAAGTTGATGTCGTGTGTGCTGATTGTGCTGTTATTGATCATGCCGTTCGGCTTTGGCGGTGCGTTGCGCATCGTCGCCCTGCCGTTGCTCGCGGCCTTGTGCAGCCTCGCCAGCCTCGGTTGGCTGGGCCAGCCGCTGACCTTGTTCAGTCTGTTCGGCCTGCTGTTGGTCACCGCCATCAGCGTCGACTATGCGATCTTGATGCGCGAGCAGATCGGCGGCGCGGCCGTGAGTCTTTTAGGTACGCTGCTGGCGGCGCTGACGACCTGGTTGTCGTTTGGCCTGCTGGCGGTGTCGAGTACACCCGCCGTGAGTAATTTCGGCCTGTCGGTCAGCCTTGGCCTGGCGTTCAGCTTTATGCTGGCGCCTTGGGCCGGGCATCAGAAGCACGCCTTATGAATGTGTTAATCGCCAAAGTGGCAAGGAGCCCTCGTGCCCACAGTTGAAATGGAACGTCGCCAGGTGGTGGTGATCGGTGCCGGGCCATCCGGCGCCATCGCCGCCGCGCTGTTAAAGCGCAACGGGCATGATGTATTGATTATCGAGCGCGAGCATTTCCCGCGTTTCTCGATTGGCGAAAGCCTGCTGTCGCACTGCATCGACTTTATCGAAGAGGCCGGCATGCTCGACGCCGTGCAGGCTGCGGGTTTCCAGGTAAAAACCGGCGCGGCGTTCGCCTGGGGCGAGCGCTACAGTGCGTTTGATTTCAGTGACACCTTCAGCAACGGCAAGCCCACCACCTTCCAGGTGCAGCGCGGCGAGTTCGACAAGTTGCTGGCCGATCAGGCGGCCTTGCAGGGCGTAGAGATTCGCTACGGCGAAAGCATCGTCGGCGTGGATTTCGCCGGTGAAAGCCGCTACCTGCATGTGCGCCGCGAGAACGGCAGCGACTATCACCTCAAGGCCAAGTTCGTGCTCGATGCCAGCGGCTACGGCCGCGTGTTGTCGCGCCTGCTGGACCTGGAAGCGCCGTCGAATTTCCCGGTGCGCCAGGCGGTGTTTACCCACGTTGAAGATCACATCACACACCCAGGTTTTGATCGCAGCAAAATCCTTGTCACCACTCACCCGACCCAGCGCGATATCTGGTTCTGGACCATCCCGTTCAACAATGGCCGCTGCTCGGTGGGCGTGGTCGCAGCCAAGGAGCATTTCGACGGTCTCGACAGCGACCTCAACGCCTGCCTGCGCGGTTTCATCGCTGAGACGCCAAGCCTCGCCGGCGTGTTGCAAAACGCCGTGTGGGATACGCCCGCACGCACCCTCGGCGGCTATTCGGCCAACGTCAAAACCCTGCATGGCCCATGCTTTGCGCTGCTGGGCAATGCGGCGGAGTTTCTCGACCCGGTGTTCTCTTCCGGCGTGACCATCGCCATGCGCTCGGCGAGCATGGCCGCAGGTGTGCTCAGCCGCCAACTCAAGGGCGAAACCGTCGACTGGCAAACCGAGTTCGCCGAGCCGCTCAAACGCGGGGTCGACACCTTCCGTTGCTATGTCGAAGGCTGGTATGCCGGCACCTTCCAGGACGTGATTTTTCACCCAGGCAGCTCACCCGAGATTCGCCGGATGATCAGTTCGATCCTCGCCGGTTACGCCTGGGATGAGCGCAACCCATTTGTCAGCGAGCCCAAGCGGCGGCTGCGGATGCTCTCGGAAATTTGCGCGGGGGAGCCGGTATGAGTAGCCAATACCTGAGTAAAAACTACGTCGAAGAAACCAGGTTCGGCTTCTGGTTCCTCCGCAGCCACACCTGGCAGCATCACGTGTTGCGCGTGGCGATCAATGACCTGCGCAGCTTGTTCACCGACCCGCTGCCCGTGGCGCCGGTGTTGCTGGATGCCGGTTGCGGCCAGGGCAAGTCGTTCCAGTATTTGCAGCAGGTGTTCGCGCCACAGCGCTTGATCGGCCTGGATGCCGACCCGCACAGCCTGGAGCTGAGCCAGGCGGAAGCCAAGCGCCAAGGCTTGGCCATCGAGCTGATCGGCAGCGACTGCGCCACGCTCCAGGTGCCGGACGCAAGCGTCGACATCCTGTTCTGCCACCAGACCTTTCACCATCTGGTGGAACAGCATCGCGCCTTGAAAGAGTTCTATCGCGTACTCAAGCCGGGCGGCTATCTGCTGTTTGCCGAATCCACCGAAGCCTATATCGACACTTGGGTGATTCGCTGGCTGTTCCGCCACCCGATGCACGTGCAGAAAAGCGCTGAAGAATACCTGGAGATGCTGCGCGAGCAGGGTTTTGAGTTCGGCCCGCAGAACGTGTCGTACCCGTATTTGTGGTGGAGCCGCTCCAGCGATTTCGGCCTGCTGGAGCGCTGGGGCCTGCGCAGCCCACCGCCGGTTGGCCAGCGCGAAGAAACCCTGGTCAACTGCGTGGCGCGTAAACCTTTAGCGAGCGCCGAAACATGATTCGTATGCTGTTGATGGGTTGCCTGTTGCTGCTGAGCGCCTGCGTCAGCCAGCCGCCACTGCCCGAAAAAACCCCGGCCCTGGCCTTGCCCATGCAATTGCACGTGCAGCGCCGCGCCGACGGCCAAACCCAGGATTGGCTGCTGGTGATCCAGCGCGAAGGCACGGCCATTCGTTGGTCGATGATGGACCCGTTGGGTATTCCCCAGGCCCGGCAAAAGCTGATCAATGGCCAGTGGCAAGCCGACGGCTTGCTGCCGCCCAATCCGCAGGCGCGTGAGCTGTTTGCGGCGCTGTTGTTTGCGCTGACCTCGGCCGATGACGTGCCCACGCTGTACCCGCGTGCCCAGGCCATGGACCTGACGCGCACGCTGCCAGGGCATTGGCAGATTGTCTATCAGTCCTCCGAGGTGTTCAGCGTGAACATGGCCGACCAGCCGTTGAGCTACCGCATCACCCCACTGGGGGCGGCGCGATGACGGCTTACCTGAATGCCCTGGGCGTGATCTGCGCCCTGGGGCGGGGCCAGGCTGAGGTCAGCCGCAACCTGTTTGCCGGCGATTGCTCCGGCATGCGCGCCGAAAGCGGTTGGGTGCCGGAGCGTGTGCTGCCAGTGGGCGGCGTGCGCAGTGAGCTGGTGGCAATCCCGGCTGAGCTACGCCCGCAGAGCAGCCGCAATAACCAATTGCTGCTGGAAGCGGCCGTGCAGATTGAAAGCGAGCTGCGCCGGGCGATCCACACCTACGGCGCCTCGCGGGTCGGCATTGTGCTGGGCACCAGCACCTCGGGCATCGATGAAGCCAGTCGCGGCATCGCGCATTACCTGCGTGGGCAGCAGTTCCCGGGCGACTATGACTACCAGCAACAGGAACTCAGCGCACCGGCGAATTTTCTCGCCGACTGGTTGCACGTCAGCGGCCCGGCCTATGTGATTTCTACTGCTTGCACTTCCAGCGCCCGTGCGTTGATGAGCGCCCAGCGCCTGCTCGACCTGGGTGTGTGTGATGCGGTGATCTGCGGTGGCGTCGACAGCCTGTGCAAGCTGACGCTGAACGGCTTTACCGCGCTGGAAGCGGTCTCCAGCGAGCGTTGCAATCCGTTTTCGGTTAACCGCAACGGCATCAATATCGGCGAAGCGGCGGTGCTGTTCCTGATGACTAAAACGCCTGCGCCGATTGCCTTGCTCGGCAGCGGCGCCAGTTGCGATGCGCACCATATCTCCGCGCCCGAGCCCACCGGCAAAGGTGCGTTGCAGTCGATGCGCAAGGCCTTGGCCAGTGCCAAACTTGAACCGGAACACATCGGTTACCTGAACCTGCACGGCACCGCGACCCAACACAACGACGCCATGGAAAGCCTGGCCGTCGCCAGCCTGTTTCCTCAAGGCGTAGCCTGTTCGTCGACCAAGCCCATGAGCGGTCACACCCTCGGTGCCGCAGGCGCGCTGGAAGCGGCGTTCTGCTGGTTGAGCCTGATCCATGACCGTGTACCGCCGCATGTGTGGGACGGCCAAGCCGACCCGGCGCTGCCCGCGTTGCAGTGGGCACAGACCGGCGACACCTTGAAAAAACGCTGCCTGATGAGCAACTCGTTTGCCTTCGGCGGCAATAACGTCAGCCTGATAATCGCGGAGGCCCCATGATCGATTGGCCACTCGCCGAGCTGCTGCCCCACGCGGGCGACATGATCCTGATCGACCAAGTGCTGTCGTTCGATGAAGAGCAGGTTCACACCCGCGCCACCGTCAAGCCCGGCGGCCTGTTCAACCGGCCGGACGGCAGCCTGCCCGCCTGGGTCGGCATCGAGCTGATGGCGCAGAGCGTCGCCGCCTATGCCGGCTGCCGCGCGCGCCGGAACGGCGAGGCAGTGGAACTGGGTTTCCTGCTCGGCACGCGCAAGTTTGAATGCAACGTGGAGCATTTCCCGGCCGGTGCCGAGCTGCGCATCCACGGCCTGCGCTCGCTGGAAGACGACAACGGCATGGGTGTGTTCGAATGCCACCTGACCGGCGACGGTATCCAGGCCAGCGCACGCTTGAACGTATTTCGACCGCCCCAGGCGGCCAACTATTTAGAAGAACCGAAGGACGCAACGCCATGACTGAATCCGTACTGGTCACCGGCTCCAGCCGTGGCATCGGCCGCGCCATTGCCCTGCGCCTGGCCCAGGCCGGGCATGACATCGTGCTGCATTGCCGCAGTGGCCGCGCTGAAGCGGACGCGGTAAAAGTCGAGGTCGAGGCATTGGGCCGCAAGGCGCGGGTGCTGCAATTCGATGTGGCGGATCGCGCCAGCTGCAAGGAGATCCTTGAGGCCGACGTGGAGCAATATGGCGCCTATTACGGCGTGGTGCTCAACGCCGGCCTGACCCGCGACGGCGCTTTCCCGGCCCTCTCGGAAGACGATTGGGATGTGGTGATGCGCACCAACCTGGATGGTTTCTACAACGTGCTGCACCCGGTGATGATGCCGATGATTCGTCGTCGCGCGGCCGGACGCATTGTGTGCATCACCTCGGTTTCCGGCTTGATCGGCAACCGTGGCCAGGTCAACTACAGTGCCTCCAAAGCCGGGTTGATCGGCGCAGCCAAGGCCCTGGCGATTGAACTGGGCAAGCGCAAGATCACCGTCAACTGCGTGGCCCCCGGCTTGATCGACACGGCGATGCTGGATGAAAACGTGCCGGTCGAAGAACTGATGAAGATGATTCCGGCGCAGCGCATGGGCACCCCGGAAGAGGTCGCCGGTGCAGTGAACTTCCTGATGTCGGCCGAGGCCGGCTATATCACGCGCCAAGTGCTGGCCGTGAATGGGGGCTTGTGCTGATGAAGCGCGTCGTCGTCACCGGCATGGCCGGCATGACCTCCCTGGGCAGCGATTGGGACACCATCGCCGCCAACTTTCGCGCCAACCACAGCGGCATCCGGCGCATGGATGAGTGGGACCGTTTTACTGAATTGAACACGCGTCTGGCCGGGCCGATCGACGATTTCGTCGTGCCTGCGCACTGGACGCGCAAGCAACTGCGCAGCATGGGCCGCGTCTCACGCCTGGCGGTATGGGCGGCGGAACAGGCGTTGCAGGACGCCGGGTTGCTCGGCGATGAATCGATCAAGGACGGGCGCATGGGCGTGGCCTGTGGCTCATCTACCGGCAGCACCGATGAGATCAAGGCGTTCGGCAATATGCTGCTGAACTCGGTGGCCGAGGGGCTGAATGCCAACTCCTATGTGCGCATGATGCCGCACACCACGGCGGCAAATATCAGCATCTTCTTTGGCCTCACCGGGCGGCTGATCCCCACCTCCAGCGCCTGCACCAGCGGCAGCCAGGGCATTGGTTACGCCTACGAGGCGATCAAGTTCGGCCGCTTGCCGTTGATGCTTGCCGGCGGCGCCGAAGAGCTGTGCCCCACCGAAGCCATGGTGTTCGACGCGCTGTACGCCACCAGCCTGAAAAACGACGCGCCGCAGACCAGCCCGCGCCCTTACGACAGCGGCCGTGACGGCCTGGTGATCGGCGAAGGCGGTGGCATGCTGGTGCTCGAAGAGCTGGAACACGCCTTGGCACGCGGTGCGCATATCCACGCCGAACTGGTGGGTTTTGGCAGCAACGCCGACGGCCAGCACACCACGCGCCCGGAGCAGAAAACCATGCGCCGCGCCATGGAGCTGGCGCTGGAAGATGCCGGGCTTGAGCCATCCGCCATCGGCTACGTCAACGGCCACGGCACCGCCACCGACCAGGGCGACATCGCCGAAACGCTGGCCACCAGCAGCCTGTTCGGCAGCCGCATGCCGATCAGTTCGCAGAAGAGCTTTCTGGGCCACACCTTGGGCGCGTGCGGCGCGCTGGAGTCGTGGTTCAGCATCGAAATGATGAACCGCGACCAGTACGTACACACCTTCAATCTGGATGCTGTCGACCCGCAATGCGGCGAACTGGATTACCTGCAAGGTGGGTTTCGCGAGATGCACAACGACTATGTGATGAACAACAATTTTGCCTTCGGCGGCGTCAACACTTCGCTGATCTTTCGCCGCTGGTCCTGATTTTTTAATTGATTGGAGAAAACGGAATGTCTTCCTTGCTACGCGCCACCCTGATCACTCTGGCCCTGCTAACCACCGCCGGTTGCACCAGCAAACCCGTGCTTAACACCCAGCACGATTTGCCGGCCACGGCCCAGCTCAGCGAAGAGAAAATCAAACAGGTGATCGTCGCGGCCCTGCAAAAACGCGAGTGGACCGTGCAACGCCTGAGCCCGCAACTGGTGCAGGCCGAAATCACCGTGCGTAACCAATTCCACGCCGAAATCGATATCCGCTACACCCGCACCAGCTACGCCATCACCTACCGCGACAGCCGCGACCTGGGCTACAAGGACGGCAAGATCCATCGCAACTACAACCGCTGGGTGAGCATGCTGGACCGCGACATCATGGCGGGCTTGCAGAGTGCGGGTATCAATGGCGTGGAGGCGTTGAAGCAGAACTGAGGCTTTGCGTTCTGCAGAAACGACAAAGGGCGCCTTTCGGCGCCCTCTTCACAAACAGGTCGGCTTGTCATCGCCACTTCCTGCCCGGCTCTGCGATGGCTGGTTACCCAGGATCCTCAGAGTCTCACAAGCCCCTTTCGGGAACCTGGCCAGTATGCCTGAAAACAGGTCACCTGCAATCGGTGGCAAAGCGCCGCCGTCCTTACGACTGGTACAGTACATGTGGCGAGCGGGCTTGCCCCGCGTTGGGTTGCGCAGCAGCCCCAATAAAATCACCGCGTTATTTCATGCAGATCACGGTGTCAGGTTTTGGGGCTGCTTCGCAACCCAACGCGGGGCAAGCCCGCTCGCCACAACAAGCCCGCTCGCCACTAGCAACTCCACAAAAGCTTTGGCCATCGGCGTTTGCGCCCCCTTGCGTTGCACCAGCCACACCGCCGTCACGGCCTCCCGATCAAGCAAGGTGCGATAGACCACGCCATCAATGCGGATGCGCTGGTAAGACGCCGGCAGTACCGACACCCCCAACCCCGCCGCCACCAGGCCGATGATGGTCATCGCCTCCCCGGCCTCCTGGGCGAAGTGCGGGCTGAAGCCGGCATCGCGGGCCAGGTTGAGCAACTGAGCGTAGAGGCCGCTGCCGTAGGTGCGTGGGAAAAATACAAACGGTTCCTCAGCCAGTTGCGCCAGGTGCAGGCCGCGCTCGCTGCCTTCCACCAACGGATGGCCAGCGTTCAATACCGCGACCAAAGGCTCGCGCATCAACTCGATCACGCTTAGAGAATCCGGCAACGGCAGCGGGCGCATCAGGCCCACCTGAATCGACTCATCCACCAGCGACTCGGCCACCTCGGTGCTGCTCATTTCCTGCAAATTCAGGTGCACCGCCGGGAAGGCTTTACGAAACGCAAAGATCGCCTGTGGAATGCCGGAGTTGAATGGCGCCGACGAGGTGAAGCCGATCTTCAATTCGCCTAACTCGCCCAGTTGCGCGCGGCGCGCCACGTCGGCGGCTTTATCCACCTGCTCCAACACCAAACGCGCCTCGTGCAGGAACAATCGGCCGGCCTCGCTCAGCTCAACCCGACGATTGGTGCGCTCAAACAAGCGTGCGCCTACCTCCTGTTCCAGCGCCTGGATCTGCTGGCTCAACGGCGGTTGAGAGATGCCCAGCACCTGCGCGGCGCGGCCAAAATGCAGCTCTTCGGCGACGGCAATGAAGTACCGCAAGTGACGCAATTCCATGCAAACCTCATTAGGTCGTAAAACCTCTTAAACAGGTCGAACAATATATTGGAAAGAATCATTAGGCAGCTATATTCTTTTTCGTATTGCCAGTCCTGGCAGGCTTTTCCTCCCCGAGGTCCCCGTGAAATCTGCTGTCGCGCCATTCGCTCAAGAAGTCCCGCCCACCGCCTTGGATGAGGTGGTCGCTCAGCTCAATGACGCGTACATCGAAAAAGGCACGCCGATGTTCATGCGCACGGTGCTGGCGCTGTTCTCCGGCGGGTTTGCCACCTTTGCCCTGCTGTACTGCGTGCAGCCGATGATGCCGGCGCTGTCCCACGAGTTCTCCATCAATGCGGCGCAAAGCAGCCTGATCCTCTCTGTCGCTACAGCGATGCTGGCGCTGGGCCTGCTGATCACCGGGCCGATTTCCGACCGTTTGGGACGCAAGCCGGTGATGGTTGCTGCATTGTTCTGTGCCGCGCTGGCCACCATCGTCAGCGGCTTGATGCCGACCTGGGAAGGCATTCTGCTGATGCGTGCGCTGGTGGGCTTGTCGCTAAGCGGCCTGGCGGCCGTGGCGATGACTTACCTGAGCGAAGAGATCCACCCGCAGCACATCGGCCTGGCAATGGGCTTGTACATCGGCGGCAACGCGATTGGCGGCATGAGCGGGCGCCTGATCATCGGCGTGTTGATCGACTTTGTGAGCTGGCACACCGCAATGCTGATCATCGGCGCGCTGGCCCTGATCGCGGCCACGGTGTTCTGGAAAATCCTCCCCGAATCGCGCAACTTCCGCGCCAGCAGCCTCAAGCCGCGCAACTTGGTGGACGGTTTTGTCATGCATTTCAAGGACGCGGGCCTGCCGTGGTTGTTCCTCGAAGCCTTCCTGCTGATGGGCGCGTTCGTGACGATGTTCAACTACATCGGCTATCGCCTGCTGGCTTCACCCTACGAGCTGAGCCAGGCCGTGGTCGGCCTGCTGTCGCTGGTGTACCTGTCGGGCATCTACAGCTCGGCCAAAATCGGCTCCCTGGCTGACCGCCTCGGTCGCCGTCGCGTGCTGTGGGGCACCATCGTCTTGATGCTGTCGGGGATGCTGCTGACCCTGTTCTCCCCGCTGTGGCTGGTGGTGCCGGGCATGCTGATTTTCACCTTCGGCTTCTTCGGCGCGCATTCGGTGGCCAGCAGCTGGATTGGGCGGCGGGCAGTGAAGGCCAAAGGGCAGGCGTCGTCGCTGTACCTGTTTTGCTACTACGTAGGGTCGAGTGTCGCGGGGACGGCGGGCGGGTTCTTCTGGCACTTTGCCGGGTGGAACGGGATTGGCGGGTTTATCGTGGCGCTGTTGATTGGCGCGCTGCTGGTGGCGCTGAGGCTGGCGAAGTTGCCGCCGCTGGGGCACGCTAAAAGCGCGTAACACCTGCGCCTCTGGCGGTTCTGGCGGGCCAAGGTACACTGACGGCATTCGTCAGTCTTGGTAAAGGAAAGCCAGAATGCGCCTGGACCAGCTTCATATTCAAAATTTTCGTTGCTACGAAGATGCCACTTTTGAATTCCAGCCGGGGTTTAACCTGGTGGTGGGGGTTAATGGGAGTGGTAAGACTTCGTTGTTGCAGGCGGTGGCGGCGAGCTTTATCGACGTGGGGAACGCCACTGGTAACTACACCTCCGAGAAGTCAGATGACTATGTACGATTTGTAATAGATACCTTTGAGAACAGAACGCGCTTTGAGCGCCGATATCCAATGCGCCTTGAGGCACAAGGAGATGTCTTTTCCCATACCTCTTGGGCATCACAAAAGCTAAGAGTAGACGAAATTGTTTTTCCTGATTCGGAACTCGTTGGAGCGGTAAGAGAAGGAATT
Source organism: Pseudomonas sp. 58 R 3 (assembly GCF_900006605.1). Lineage (NCBI taxonomy): Bacteria > Pseudomonadati > Pseudomonadota > Gammaproteobacteria > Pseudomonadales > Pseudomonadaceae > Pseudomonas > Pseudomonas sp. 58 R 3. The sequence continues at coordinate 296,594 of NZ_CVTT01000061.1, forward strand.
GAAGGCCTTAATACAGGGATAGAAACGGACCTTCCAGTTCTAGCCTTCTATCGTGCGGACCGCCGCTGGATTGCTCCCAACACTTCCGCAACGGAAGCTATAACTGATCGACTGTCGAGGTTAGACGGTTATAAAGCATGGTCCGATGCGGCAGCAGATCTACGCGACCTAGAAAGCTGGATTATCGGAAAGACGCTAGAGCAACTTCAAAAAGCTTATCGTGCTGGAGGCCCGCCAGAGAACGGCTTTGATGACGAATTACGATGGGTCAACTCTGCACTTAGATTTGCCATTCCGCAATCCGTAGGCATTTACTACGACATAGAGCTTCGAACTTTATTGGTCGATTTCGGTGACGGAAAAATACTTCCATTTAATAATCTTAGCGATGGCCAGCGGGGGATGATTGCCCTGTTTTCAGATATCGCCCGTCGCATCTGTATTCTTAACCCGCATATGGGAAGTGAGGTTCTAAAGAATACTTCCGGCGTCATCATCATCGACGAGCTGGATATTCACCTACACCCTGCCTGGCAACGCACTATTGTTCCAGCGTTGAGAGGTGCGTTCCCGAGAGTCCAATTCATTGCAGCCAGTCATTCTCCACAAATTATTGGCAGCCTTCAGACAGAAGAAGTCATCCTCCTGAACGACGGCAACGCCTCTCATCCCAAGGTTACCTATGGTCTCGACTCCAGTGGTGTACTTGAAGAGGTAATGGGCGTTAGCAAGCGCGTCCCCGAGATTGCTACCGATCTTTCAGTGTTGTTCTCAACTTTAGAAGACAACGAACTTGAGAAAGCCAAGGTCCAACTTCAGGCCCTGAGAGAAAAAGCCCCCGATCTCCCAGAGTTCGTGAGAGCTGAAGCTCTCTTGCGGCGTAAGGAGATAATTGGCCGATGAAGCGCATTATCAAAGGAACTGAGCCCGCTTCATTTACCGAGTGGAAGGCCTTAGCCAATGAAGAATGGACCCCCACCTATTCAGAACTTCGGCATCCGCAGAAACAAGAACTGCATACCAGCCTGCTAACTGAGCAGGGTCATGCCTGTTGTTATTGCGGAGACAAAATCAGCCAGGGCTCAAGCCACATCGAACACTTTCGTCCCCAGAAAAACTTTGAGCATCTGGACTTGGAGTACACCAACCTCCACGCGTCCTGCCAGGGTGAAACCGAAACGCCCACGCCAGCCCATTGTGGACATCGTAAAGGGAGCGACTTTTACGAAGAGTCACATGTGTCTCCACTGGAAGAGGGCTGCGAAAGTCGCTTCAGATTTACTTTACTAGGTGAGATTGAAGGCAACAACCACGACGCGCCTGCCGAAGCCATGATCAAGCTGCTCGCACTCGATATCGAGTTCTTGAACAGCCGCCGCAAGGAAAAACTGGAAGGTATTTTCGACAACAATTTTCTAGCTGATTTCACGATTGATGAGTTGGAGAAAATCATCCAGCGATCCCGTCAGCCTGTCGGCGGGCAACACGAAGCTTTCGACCATATCGTTGCACGCTACGCGGAGCAGTTACTCGGACATTGATGTAAACAAAAAACGCCCGGCATATACCGGGCGTTTTTATTGGACAACAATCACTCGTGGTATTGCGCCGACAGCTCATGCACTGCGCGCAGGAACGCGCCAGCGTGCTCCGGGTTCACTTCCGGGGTGATGCCATGGCCAAGGTTGAACACGTGCCCGCTGCCCTTGCCATAGCTGGCCAGGATGCGGCCGACTTCGGTGCGGATCGCTTCCGGGTTGGCGTAGAGCACGGTTGGGTCCATGTTGCCTTGCAGCGCCACGCGGTTGCCCACGCGCTGGCGGGCTTCGCCGAGGTCGCAGGTCCAGTCCAGGCCCAGTGCATCGGCACCGGCATCAGCAATGCTTTCCAGCCACAGGCCGCCGCCTTTGGTGAACATGATGACCGGCACTTTGCGGCCTTCGTGTTCGCGGATCAGGCCACTGACGATTTTGCGCATGTAGGCCAGGGAGAACTCCTGGTAAGCCGCCGACGACAGGTTGCCGCCCCAGGTGTCGAAGATCTGCACCGCTTGCGCGCCGGCCATGATCTGGCCGTTGAGGTAGCTGGTTACCGACTGCGCGAGCTTGTCCAGCAGCAGGTGCATGGCTTGCGGGTTGTCGTAGAGCATGGCCTTGGTTTTTCGGAAGTCTTTCGACGAACCGCCTTCGACCATGTAGGTAGCCAGTGTCCACGGGCTGCCGGAGAAGCCGATCAGCGGCACACGGCCGTTAAGCTCGCGGCGGATGGTACTCACGGCGTCCATCACGTAGCCGAGGTCTTTGTGCGGGTCCGGGATCGGCAGGGCTTCGATATCAGCCAGGGTGCTGACGACTTTTTTGAAACGCGGGCCTTCGCCGGTTTCGAAATACAGGCCTTGGCCCATGGCGTCAGGGATGGTGAGGATGTCGGAGAAGAGGATGGCAGCATCCAGTTGTGGGTAGCGGTCCAGCGGCTGCATCGTGACTTCGCAGGCGAACTCCGGGTTCATGCACAGGCTCATGAAGTCGCCGGCATTGGCGCGACTGGCGCGGTATTCCGGCAGGTAGCGACCGGCCTGACGCATCATCCACACGGGCGTGACGTCTACGGGTTGCTTGAGCAGGGCGCGAAGGAAACGGTCGTTCTTGAGGGCAGTCATGTCGGCATCCGCAAAAAAAGTGCGGGCATTTTCTCAGAGCGCGACGCAAAAGGCACGGAGTGAGCCGTGCCTTTTGTCTATCGGGTCAATTTGTCGCGGTAATGCCGTCGCAAGATCGTTCCCACGCTCCGCGTGGTAACGCCTCCTGTGACGCTCCGCGTCGCGCCAGTCGGGACGCAGAGCGTCCCTGGCTGCATGCCCACGCAGAGCGTGGGAACGATCATCAGACCTGCAGGTAATCCAGGATGCCTTCGGCGGCGTTGCGGCCTTCGAAGATCGCGGTCACTACCAGGTCAGAGCCGCGCACCATATCGCCACCGGCAAAGATTTTCGGGTTGCTGGTCTGGTGCTTGTACTGGCCTTGTTCCGGGGCGACTACGCGGCCCTGGCTGTCGGTCTGGATTTCGAACTGCTCGAACCACGGCGCCGGGCTTGGGCGGAAACCGAAGGCGATGACCACGGCGTCAGCCGGAATGATCTCTTCGGAACCCGGGATCGGCTCGGGGCTGCGACGGCCACGGGCGTCCGGCTCGCCAAGACGAGTCTCGACCACCTTCACGCCTTCGACACGGTCTTCACCGACGATGGCGATCGGCTGGCGGTTGTAGAGGAATTTCACGCCTTCTTCCTTGGCGTTCTTCACCTCTTTGCGCGAACCGGGCATGTTGGCTTCGTCACGGCGATAAGCACAGGTCACCGACTTGGCGCCCTGGCGGATCGAGGTGCGGTTGCAGTCCATCGCGGTGTCACCACCGCCCAGCACCACGACTTTCTTGCCTTTCATGTCGACGAAATCTTCCGGCGACTTTTCAAAGCCCAGGTTGCGGTTGACGTTGGCGATCAGGAAGTCGAGCGCGTCATACACGCCCGGCAGGTCCTCACCGGCAAAGCCGCCCTTCATGTAGGTGTAGGTGCCCATGCCCATGAACACGGCGTCGTATTCGGCGAGCAGTTGCTCCATGGTGATGTCTTTGCCGATTTCGGTATTGAGACGGAACTCGATACCCATGCCGGTGAAGACTTCACGACGGTGGCTCAGCACGGTTTTTTCCAGCTTGAACTCGGGGATGCCGAAGGTCAGCAGGCCGCCGATTTCCGGGTTCTTGTCGAACACCACCGGGGTCACGCCGCCGCGCACCAGCACGTCGGCACAGCCCAGGCCCGCCGGGCCTGCGCCGATGATCGCAACGCGTTTGCCGGTCGGCTTGACCTTGGACATGTCCGGGCGCCAGCCCATGGCGAACGCGGTGTCGGTGATGTACTTCTCCACCGAACCGATGGTCACCGCGCCGAAGCCGTCGTTAAGGGTGCAGGCACCCTCGCACAGACGGTCTTGCGGGCACACCCTGCCGCAGACTTCCGGCAGGGTGTTGGTCTGGTGCGACAGCTCGGCGGCGGCGAGGATGTTGCCCTCGGCCACCAGCTTGAGCCAGTTGGGAATGAAGTTGTGCACCGGGCACTTCCATTCGCAATACGGGTTACCGCACCCCAGGCAGCGGTGGGCCTGGTCGGCCGAGTGCTGGGGTTTGAAGGGTTCGTAGATTTCCACGAACTCTTTCTTGCGTTGACGCAACAGTTTCTTCTTCGGATCTTTGCGCCCGACATCGATGAACTGGAAGTCGTTATTCAGACGTTCAGCCATGTTAAAACCTCATCAAACTCTTCAGGCGCATATCACTGCGGGTTGGCACGGATGCTGGAAAGCAACGATTTCAGGTTGGCAGCCTTGGGCTTGACCAGCCAGAAACGACGCAGGTAATCATCGAGGTTTTCGGCGAGGTTACGGCCCCATTCGCTGCCGGTCTCCTCGACGTACTCGTCCAGCACGTGCTGCAAGTGGTTCCGGTAGGATTCCATGGCTTCGCCGCTGATCCGCTGGATCTCGACCAACTCGTGGTTGACCTTGTCGACGAAGGTGTTGTCCTGGTCGAGCACGTAGGCGAAACCGCCGGTCATGCCCGAACCGAAGTTGTAACCGGTCTTGCCCAGTACCGCGACAAAGCCACCGGTCATGTACTCGCAGCAGTGATCGCCAGTGCCTTCCACCACGGTGTGGGCACCGGAGTTACGCACGGCGAAACGCTCACCGGCAGTACCGGCAGCGAACAGCTTGCCACCGGTGGCACCGTACAAGCAGGTGTTGCCGATGATGGCACTGTCCTGAGTCTTGTAAATGCTGCCTTTAGGCGGAACGATCACCAGCTTGCCACCGGTCATGCCCTTGCCCACATAGTCGTTGGCGTCGCCTTCGAGGTACATGTGCAGGCCGCCGGCGTTCCACACGCCAAAGCTCTGGCCGGCAGTGCCGTTGAAGCGGAAGGTGATCGGCGCTTTCGCCATGCCTTGGTTGCCGTGCTTGCGCGCGATTTCGCCGGAGATGCGTGCGCCGATCGAACGGTCGCAGTTGCAGATATCCAGGGCAAAGTCGCCACCGCTGGCGTCATTGATCGAGGAACTGGCCAGCTCGACCATCTTCTCGGCCAACAGGCCTTTGTCGAACGGCGGGTTGCGGTCCACCTGGCAGAATTGTGGCTTGTCTGCCGGGATGTGATCGCTGCCCAACAGCGGCGTCAGGTCCAGGTGCTGTTGCTTGGCGGTCTGGCCTTCGAGGATGTCGAGCAGGTCGGTACGACCGATCAGTTCTTCCAGCGAACGCACGCCCAGCTTGGCCAGCCACTCACGGGTCTCTTCGGCGACGTAGGTGAAGAAGTTCACCACCATGTCGACGGTGCCGATGTAGTGATCCTTGCGCAGCTTCTCGTTCTGAGTGGCGACGCCGGTGGCGCAGTTGTTCAGGTGGCAGATGCGCAGGTATTTGCAACCCAGGGCGATCATGGGCGCAGTACCGAAGCCGAAGCTTTCGGCGCCGAGGATCGCGGCCTTGATCACGTCCAGGCCGGTTTTCAGGCCGCCGTCGGTCTGTACCCGCACCTTGCCGCGCAGGTCGTTGCCGCGCAGGGTCTGGTGGGTTTCGGCCAGGCCGAGCTCCCACGGCGCGCCGGCATACTTGATGGACGTCAGCGGCGAAGCGCCGGTGCCGCCGTCATAACCGGAGATGGTGATCAGGTCGGCATAGGCCTTGGCCACACCGGCGGCAATGGTGCCTACGCCGGCTTCTGCGACGAGTTTCACCGAGACCAGCGCCTGCGGGTTGACTTGTTTCAAGTCGAAAATCAGTTGCGACAAGTCTTCAATCGAATAGATGTCGTGGTGCGGCGGCGGCGAAATCAGGGTGACGCCCGGCACTGCGTAACGCAGCTTGGCGATCAGACCGTTGACCTTGCCGCCAGGCAGCTGGCCGCCTTCGCCGGGCTTGGCGCCCTGGGCAACCTTGATCTGCAGCACTTCAGCGTTGACCAGGTATTCCGGGGTCACACCAAAGCGGCCAGTGGCGACCTGCTTGATTTTCGAGCTTTTGATGGTGCCGTAGCGCGCCGGGTCTTCGCCGCCTTCGCCGGAGTTGGAACGCGCACCCAGGCGGTTCATGGCTTCGGCCAGGGCTTCGTGGGCTTCAGGCGACAAGGCGCCCAAAGAGATACCGGCGGAGTCGAAGCGCTTGAGGATCGATTCCAATGGCTCGATTTCGCTGATGGCCAGCGGCGTATCCAGGGTCTTCACCTTGAACAAATCGCGGATCATCGACACCGGGCGGTTATCCACCAGCGCGGTGTATTCCTTGAACTTGGCGTAGTCGCCCTGCTGCACAGCGGCTTGCAGGGTGCTGACCACGTCCGGGTTGTACGCGTGGTATTCGCCGCCGTGCACGAACTTGAGCAGGCCGCCTTGCTGGATCGGCTTGCGCGCGCTCCAGGCTTCGGCTGCCAGGGCTTTCTGTTCGGCTTCGATGTCGACGAAACGTGCGCCCTTGATACGGCTCGGCACACCACGGAAGCTCAGTTCGCAAACCTCTTCGGACAGGCCGATGGCTTCGAACAGCTGTGCGCCACGGTAAGACGTGACCGTGGAGATGCCCATCTTCGACAGGATCTTCAGCAAGCCCTTGGTGATGCCCTTACGGTAGTTCTTGAACACCTCATAGAGGTCGCCCAGCACTTCACCGGTACGGATCAGGTCACCGAGCACTTCGTAGGCCAGGAACGGGTAAACCGCCGAGGCGCCGAAACCGATCAAAACGGCGAAGTGATGCGGGTCGCGGGCAGTAGCCGTTTCCACGAGGATGTTGGAGTCGCAACGCAGGCCTTTTTCGGTCAGGCGGTGGTGCACCGCGCCGGTGGCCAAGGAGGCGTGGATCGGCAGCTTGCCCGGCGCGATGTGGCGGTCGGTCAGCACGATCTGGGTACGACCGGCGCGCACAGCTTCTTCGGCCTGATCGGCGACGTTGCGCACAGCGGCTTCAAGGCCGAGGCTCTCGTCGTAGTTCAGGTCGATGATCTGGCGGTCGAAGCCTGGGCGATCCAGGGTCATCAACGAGCGCCATTTAGCCGGAGAAACGACCGGCGAGCTGAGGATCACACGGGAGGCGTGCTCAGGCGATTCCTGGAAGATGTTGCGCTCGGCACCGAGGCACACTTCCAACGACATCACGATGGCTTCGCGCAGCGGGTCGATCGGCGGGTTGGTGACCTGCGCAAACTGCTGACGGAAATAGTCGTACGGCGTGCGCACGCGCTGGGACAGCACGGCCATTGGCGTGTCATCGCCCATGGAGCCGACCGCCTCATAGCCTTGCTCGCCGAGCGGACGCAGCACTTGGTCGCGCTCTTCGAACGTGACCTGGTACATCTTCATGTACTGCTTGAGCTGGTCGACGTCGTAGAAAGCCGAACCGTGGTCGTTGTCTTCCATGGTCGCCTGGATGCGCAGGGCGTTCTTGCGCAGCCATTGCTTGTACGGGTGACGCGACTTCAAGCGGTTATCGATGGCGTCGGTGTCGAGGATCTGCCCGGTTTCAGTGTCCACGGCCAGGATCTGGCCTGGGCCTACACGGCCCTTGGCGATCACGTCTTCAGGCTTGTAGTCCCACACGCCGATTTCCGACGCCAGGGTGATAAAACCGTTGGTGGTGGTAACCCAACGCGCCGGGCGCAGGCCGTTACGGTCGAGCAGGCACACCGCGTAGCGGCCGTCGGTCATGACCACGCCAGCCGGGCCGTCCCACGGTTCCATGTGCATCGAGTTGTACTCGTAGAATGCACGCAGGTCCGGGTCCATGGTCTCGACGTTCTGCCACGCTGGCGGAATGATCATGCGCACGCCACGGAACAGGTCGATGCCGCCGGTGACCATCAGTTCGAGCATGTTGTCCATGCTGGAGGAGTCGGAGCCCACGCGGTTGACCAGCGGGCCGAGCTCTTCGAGGTCCATCAAATCGTTGGCGAACTTGGTGCGACGGGCCACAGCCCAGTTGCGGTTGCCGGTGATGGTGTTGATCTCGCCGTTGTGGGCGAGGAAGCGGAATGGCTGAGCCAGCGGCCATTTCGGCAGGGTGTTGGTGGAGAAGCGCTGGTGGAACACGCAGATTGCGGTTTGCAGGCGCTCGTCGCTCAGGTCCGGATAGAAGGCGGTCAGATCCGCCGGCATCATCAGGCCTTTATAAATGATGGTCTTGTGCGAAAAGCTGCAGATGTAGTGGTCGGTGTCAGCGGCGTTGGAGACCGACGAACGACGACGCGACGTGAACAGCTTGATCGCCATGTCCTGATCGCTGAGGCCATCGCCTGCGATGAACACTTGTTCGATCTGCGGCAGGCGCTCCAGGGCCAGGCGGCCGAGCACGCTGGTGTCGATCGGCACTTTGCGCCAGCCAACCAGTTGCAGGCCGGCGGCCAGGATCTCGCGGTTCATGTTCTCGCGAGCGGCTTCGGCTTTCACCGGGTCCTGGTTGAAGAACACCATGCCCACGGCGTACTGCTTGGGCAGGTCGACCGCAAATTGCTCTTTTGCGACAGCGCGCAGGAACTGGTCGGGCTTTTGAATCAGCAAGCCGCAACCGTCACCGGTCTTGCCGTCGGCGTTGATCCCACCGCGGTGGGTCATGCAGGTCAGGGCCTCGATGGCCGTTTGCAAAAGGGTATGACTGGGCTCGCCCTGCATGTGGGCTATCAGGCCGAAACCGCAGTTATCCTTGAATTCATCGGGTTGGTACAGACCTGCTTTCATAGACACTTTCTCACCAGGCTGCCTCTTATACCGAGGCAAATTTCTTTTCAATTCAACCGGTTACCTTCCACGCCGAACGTACGCCGGCTTAGCGGGGGCAAAAGGGAGGTCATTGTACACACCGACACGAACGCTCACAAATTTAGCGACGAAATGTCGCAAATCTATGTCGCATTTATGAAAGGTTTAAAGCGATATGCTGTGCTAGTCAAAACTTTTTTAATTCTGACTGCTACGACTCAAAAGCTACGTGACGCAGACACCACAAAGCGCGCGGCCTTCAGGGCTGCACGCTATGTTGTTTTTTTGAGGTGCTGAGAGAGCGGCCTGGGTAAGGCCGCCGGGTCTTCAGCGAGCTGTTGCGAGTTCTTGTTGAACGCTGCCGACAGTGCGAGGCCAAGGTTTACCAGCCTGAACCTTCGCTGGCAAGGCCTTGATCGCAGAATCAGCTGCGGCACGGCTTGGGAAGCTGCCGTAGGTGATCACGTAGAGAGGCTTGCCGTTGAGCACTTTCTTGAAATAACGGTACTGGCCGCCCTGCTCTTTCACGAACGCCTGGGCGTTGGCTTCGGAGCTGGTGCCCAGGATCTGCACCACGAAATTACCCGTTGGCTGGCTGGTGTACCAGCTGCTACCGGCGGCGGCAGGCGCAGCGGCCTTGGCAACGGCGGCAGGTTTTTCAGCAGGCTTGGCGGCCGGTGCCGGCTTGGCCACTGGCGCAGGCACAACAGGCTTGGCAACTGGAGCAGGCTTGGCAGTGGCGACGGTCGGCGCCGGCGTCGGCTTGGCGACCGGAGCGGCTGCCGGGCCAGCCGGGACGCCGGCAGGCGGTGCGGTGGTGGTCACGGTGGGCGGCGTGGCGCTGGAGCCTTCCACCGGCACACCGTCATCACCTTCGGAGATACCACCGGCGGCTTCAGCGAGCGGGCCGCGCATGACCGGCTGGCCGACCATCGGCAGGTTGGTCGGTTGGCCGGAGTTGGCGAATTCGACATTTGGCGTGGGCTTGCCCAGTGGCAACTGCGCCTGTTCGGTTGGCGCGCCGGCAGTGGCGGGTGCCTTGCTGCGACCCGGGATCAACCAGGCAGCAGCGACAGCGACCACGACAACGGCAGAAATCGCCAATACGTGCTTCTTAGGCATAGTAAACCCCATCTTTGGACGCTTAACCGCAGAGCGGCTGGCAATCATGGCTTCGATCAAGGCATCGCGGGCAACCTGGTTGATGGTGCCAGGCCAGCCGTCGGAGCTTTCGTGAATATCAGAGATCTGATTTGCCGTGAAAAGTTCGATACCGGCACCGGCGCCTTCGAGGCGTTGAGCCAGGTATTCGCGGGTTTCTTCCTCTTCGTAAGGCTGCAGCTCGATGACGTGGAACAGCTCCTGCTCGCCACTGATCTGCTCCAGATCAGCGATCAGCGACGACTCGCCAAACAGGAACACATGCGGGCGACCTTCCGGCGTACCGGCAGCCAGCGCCAGCAGCGCTTCCAGGGCAGATTCGTCGAGCTGCTCGGCATCGTCCACCAGCAAGTAGACTTCCTGGCCGGTCAGACCCAACTGCACAACCTGCTTGAGGATCGCGTTCGGCTCGGCATTGGCAACGTTCAGCGCCTGGGCCACTTGACGCAGTACGCCGGCCGCATCACCGGCACCACGGGCCGATACCACCACGCTCTGTACCGATTGCTTGTTGGTGCTGGCAACCAGCGCCTGGCGCAGCAGGGTCTTGCCGCTGCCCAACGGGCCGGTCACTACCAGCAACAGTTGGCTGTAGCGCGCCAGGTGGTGCAACTGACCGAGCACCGGCTTGCGCTGGGCCGGGAAGAATTTGAAGCCCGGCACCCGTGGAGCAAAAGGGTCGTGGCTTAACTGGTAGTGGCCGAGGAACGCCTCGTCGGCATGCAAACTAGTCATCGGGATCTTATTAACCTTTAAGCTGGGCCAGGGCGCGGTAATCCGCTCCCAGCGTGGCCTGTAAAATCTCTTTCGGATAATCGTCGGTCACTACCGCTTCACCCATATGGCGCAGCAGCACCAGTCGCAGGCGACCGTCGATCACTTTCTTGTCGATTGCCATATGTTCGAGGAAATCCGCCTCGGTCATCTCTTCCGGCGGAATAACCGGCAAACCGGCGCGCTGGAACAGATGGATGCCGCGATCACGCTCCTGGGCGCTGATCCAGCCCAGGCGCTGCGACATTTCCAGTGCCATTACTGTGCCAGCCGCCACGGCTTCCCCGTGCAACCACACACCATAGCCCATGTGCGTTTCGATCGCATGGCCGAAGGTGTGGCCAAGGTTCAGGGTGGCGCGCACACCGGACTCCCGTTCGTCGGCATTCACCACCAGCGCCTTGGCGGCGCATGAGCGGGAAATCGCTTCGGTCAGTGCCACCTGGTCCAGGGCACGCAGGGCGTCCATGTGTTCTTCGAGCCAGGTCAGGAACGGCTCGTCACAAATCAGCCCGTACTTGATGACTTCCGCCAAGCCGGCCGACAGCTCGCGCGGCGGCAAGGTGTTGAGGGTCGCGGTGTCGATCAGCACGGCTTGTGGTTGGTAGAACGCACCCACCATGTTCTTGCCCAGCGGGTGGTTGATGCCGGTCTTGCCGCCCACCGACGAATCGACCTGGGACAACAAGGTGGTCGGCACCTGGATAAAGTCCACGCCGCGCTGGTAGCACGCTGCGGCAAAGCCGGCCATGTCGCCGATCACACCGCCGCCCAGGGCGACCACCGTGGTACGCCGGTCATGCCGTGCAGTCAGCAGGCCGTCAAAGATCAGTTGCAGGGTTTCCCAGTTCTTGTGGGCCTCACCGTCAGGCAGGATCACCGAAATCACCGAGTAGGCCGCAAGGCTGCGGCTCAGACGCTCAAGATACAGCGGCGCGACCGTTTCATTGGAGATGATCGCCACTTGCCGACCGGCAATGTGCGGTGCGAGCAACTCGGGCAGGTCCAACAGACCTTCGCCAATATGGATTGGGTAGCTGCGCTCGCCTAGATCGACCTTAAGTGTCTGCATGTGTCCCCGCGTGAAGAAATATGTACGATCGGCAACGCTCGGAATTTCGTCGCCTGATGGCTCTGCGCCATACCCCGGAGGTTGATGGCGCGCCGCCGAGAATAGCGCATTTCGGGCCTGGCTTTAACGGGGTGGCAACTGCTGCAAACGCTCAAGAATGTCGAGAACCACCATTCGAGGCGGCCGCTCATCGGTTTCGACCACCAGATCGGCGATTTCCCGATACAGCGGATCGCGCAGCGTGAGCAAGTCCCGCAAGGTTTTTGCCGGGTCTGCGGTGCGCAGCAATGGGCGATTGCGATCGCGGGCGGTACGCCCTACCTGCTGCTCGACCGATGCATGCAAATAGACCACGCGACCACCGGCATGCAGCGCCCGGCGGTTTTCATCGCGCATCACTGCACCGCCGCCGGTGGCCAATACCACGCCATCGCAGCCGCACAGCTCGGCAATCATCGCCTGCTCGCGGTCGCGAAAGCCCAGTTCGCCTTCCTTATCGAAGATCCATGGGATATTGGCACCCGTGCGCAATTCAATTTCCTTGTCGGAATCTTTGAACGGCAGGCGCAGCTCTTTGGCCAGCAAACGGCCGATGGTGCTTTTTCCAGCCCCCATCGGTCCTACAAGAATCAAATTTCGCACAGAATCAACGACTCACAGCAATCGCCTGGTTATTCATAATACGCGGAGTCAGGAATACCAGCAGCTCGGATTTTTTCTCCGCCAGCACATCGCGCCGGAAAAGGCGGCCAAGATACGGCACATCGCCCAAAAATGGCACTTTATCTACCACTTTGCTTTGGGTATTGGAGAAAACCCCGCCAATGACGATGGTCTCGCCATCCTTGACCCGCACCTTGGCGTTGACCTCGTTTTTCTTGATCGGCGGTACGTCGTTGAGCTTGTTCAGGTAGTCAGGCTCATCCTTGGTGACCTTGACCTCCATGATCACCCAGCCGTCAGGGGTGATTTGCGGGGTCACCTCCAGCGACAGCGAGGCCTCCTTGAACGACACCGAAGTGGCCCCACGCGAGCTGGACTCCTGATAAGGAATCTCGGTGCCCTTGAGGATGCGCGCGGTTTCCTTGTCGGAAGTGACCACCTTGGGCTGTGAGACGATCTCGCCGTTGCCGGTTTTTTCCATGGCCGTCAGCTCCAGGTCCAGCAACAGGTTGTCGGTAATAAAAGCGATGCCCAGGCCAGCCGTACCGGTAAGCGAGCCCATATCGACAAACGGCGAACTGGGCGGATTCTCCGGTGGCTCCGCGCCCTCGGCCAACTCTTTGCTGATACCGCCCGCGCCCCAGTTGCCGCGATTGAGCCGCCCGCCCCAGCGCACACCCAGGCTTTTGTCGTAATCGACATTGGCTTCGACAATCCGCGCCTCGATCATCACTTGGCGTACCGGCACATCCAACTGCGTCACGATGCGCCGCAGCTCGTCAATCCGCTCGCGGGTCTGGTAGGCGATGATGTTGTTGGTGCGATCATCGACCGCCACCGAGCCGCGCTCATCGGTAAAGCCGTCAACGCCTGTCACCGACTGAAACAGCTTGGCCAGGTCCGCCGCCTTGGCGTAATTGACCTGCAACAGCTCGCGCCGCAAGGGCGCCAGCTCTTCCATCTGCTTGCGCGACTCCAGCGCCAGCAGCTCGCGGGCCGCCAACTCTTCGGCAGGCGCCACCAGCAAAACGCCGGCCTTCACGCGCTTATCCAAGCCTTTGGTTTGCAGCACCAGATCCAGCGCCTGATCCCAGGGCACGTCCTTGAGCCGCAAAGTGATCGAGCCTTGCACTTCATCACTGGCCACCAGATTAAGCCCGGCCACATCCGCAATTTGCTGCAACACGGCGCGCAAATCGATGTTCTGGAAGTTGAGGGTCAGCGTGTCGCCGTTGTAGGCGCCACTGGGAACCACGCTGCCAGGAGGCGGCAGTTGGATCAGATCGACGCGATTGGGCACAGCAAATGCCATCGGTGCCGTGAACGCTATCCATAGCGCCACACCGAAGGACGAGAAAGTCCTTTTCATTGTTTGATTCCGTTATGAGTTGACGTTTAACACCAGGGTTCGCGAACGCGCAAGCCATGCGCCCTGTTCGTCCGGGAACAGTTCGACCAGTTCGATATGGCCGGAATGAATGGCCGTGACCCGGCCATGGTTAGGCCCCAGGTAGTCGCCAACCGCCAGCCGGTGCACGCCAGAAGGTGTGCGCAGCAGGGCGAAGGTTTGCAGGCCATGGGGCAGTGCTTCGACCGACACCGCATTGATTGAAAGCGTGCCGACCATTTCGAACTGGTCGACGGCCAGGCCTTCCAGCGTGCCGCGCTTGCGCGCCAGGTCCGGCGCAAGAGCGGGTTGGCCCGGCATGTGGTCGACCTGCGCCGCAGGCGGCTGGAACGGGTCACGCAGGGACGCAGCGTCGTAGACAAAGTGCGACCCCGGCTCGACAGCCGCCCCGGACGTGCCGCGCGCGGACATGCCACGATAAGTCTTGGCCAGCAAGTCAAGGCGCAATAACGCCCCTTCAGATCGAAGCACCACATCATGCACAGTGACGATCCGCGGCAAGCCACCCAGGGCACTCACGAAGCTCGCCAGGTCGTGGTAGGCGCCAAACACACCGACTTGTACCGGTTCCTCGATGTAGAACGGCTGCGCCTGTTCATCCAGCACCGTGACACCTTCGACCACCAAACCGTTGGCCGCCGCCAGCCGCGCCATGTCTTCGAGCAAGCCCGGCATGTCCGATTCGCCGGGCAACTGCCGTAACAGCTCGGCAACCTGCGCCTGCACTCTCTGGGCCTGATGGGCACGTACCTCAAGATCGGCGGCCAGGCCGGTCTTTTGCGTCAGTTGCTGTTGCAACGTCAGCGTCTGCACTTGCAGCCCGTGCAACTGTTCGCGTGCCGGGGCCAGCAGCCAACCATCGCCCACTCCCCACACCAATCCCCCCAACGCGCAGCCGAGCAGAATCCTGGCCGGTAAGGGCCATTTGGCAGCGTTGTGAGAAAGCGTGGAAAAGTCGAGCCTGGGCAGGCTCAAGGCTGGGCCTCGGTGGATTCCCCTTGGCGCACCATCAACTGGAATTCGTTGCCGCCCCCTTGGCCCTGCGCACGCACATGCTGCAACCGGGTTGCGTGGGCACCTTCAGAGGCTTCGAGGCGGCGCATCAGCTGAGCGATATCCTGGCTGGACTCGGCACTGCCACTGACACTCACCGTATTGCCCTTGGCAACCACCTCATGCAGGTGCACCCCATCGGGCACGGCACGGGCGAGCTGGTCCAATAGTTGGGCGCCGGCCGAGCGGGATTCCTGCAGGTCCTGTACGACCTTCATTCGGGCGGCCAATTGCTGGCTCTGCTCCTGCAAGTCATCGATGGTCTTGAGGCGCGAGTCCTGGATGGCGACGTTTTTGTTCAATTGGCTGTTGCGCGTCACTTGCCGGTCGATCGCCTGATCGATGACCTGGTCCGCCAGCCACACCGCCGCGAGAGCCACACCGGCGAACCCCAGCAGAAATATCAGGAAGTACTTGCGCCGCCGTTCTGCCTGCGCCTGGCGCCAAGGCAAAAGATTGATTCGTGTCATCCAGCGAAACTCCTCAGGGCCAGCCCGCAAGCAATTCCCATCCCGTGAGCATCCACGGCCCATTGTGCGCCATCGACTCGATGGCCCGGCATGAAGCTGGCGAAATCCTGACGGCAAGCGCGCTCCAATGCAAACCCTTCGACGTCCACCACCCGCGCAACCAGCCCGGCCAGGGCCAAAACCGCGGCGCGGGCCTCGACCTGCTCCTTAAGGCACGCAGCCAGCACCACCTCGACCCGCGCCGAGTCCTGGGGCGAAGGGCCGCGCACCTGAAAGTCGATGGCAACGTCATCCAGTGGGTAAGGAATGTACTGGTCGGCTTCCATCTGGATCATCCACGCCATCTCCTCGTCACTGAGCCCCGCCTCCATGTCGATCACCCGCGTGATGACCGACGGCCCCGACACCGCCACTGCCGCCTGCCGGGCGGACGTGTGCAACCGTGACAACGCCTGTTGCAGCGCCTGCGCCACCCCTTCAAGGTCCAACAATGTGCCGTCGACGACCGCATTGGCGGGCAGCCCCTGCGTGACGTATGCCTTGACGCGGTAAGCGCCGGCGGTGTGGTCCAGTTCAATCAGCTTGATACCGGTGTCATTGATGTCGACGCCCAACAGGGTGTCGGCTTTACGCCTGAAAAATCCCTTTCGCATAAAACTCCCTAAAACTTTGCCTGTCATACCGCCTGATTGCCGCTGGGAATCGTGCATTCGGTCGACTTGTTTGGCCGCCACGAATGACGCCCCAGGCCGAAAATGCTTTAATGCCCAGCGTTTTTTCCCGCTTTTTCCTGCTGCTCGGGTCGATCCATCGTTTGCCATGCATGCCCCGACGCGTAACTCATTCTTTTCTCTGGAAATCCAAAAGCCTTGATTCGTCTGCTGAAGTTTTTCGGGTACTCCATTGTCGCGATCGTCTGCGGGCTGCTGCTCGTACTCAGCGGGGCCTACCTCTACCTTAGTCCGGGTTTGCCTTCCGTAGAGGCACTCAGAAGTATCCAGTTGCAGATTCCTTTGCGGGTCTACAGCAGCGATGAAAAACTGATCGCGGAGTTCGGCGAAATGCGCCGCACACCGATCCGTTTCGCCGACATTCCACCCAATTTCATCAACGCCCTGCTCTCGGCTGAAGACGATAATTTCGCCAACCACTACGGCGTCGACCCAAGCAGCCTGGTGCGCGCAGCGACCCAGCTGGTAAAAAGCGGACACATTCAATCCGGCGGCAGCACCATCACCATGCAGGTGGCGAAGAACTTCTTCCTCACCAGCGAGCGCAGTTTTTCGCGCAAGGCCACCGAAATTCTGTTGGCGCTGCAGATCGAACGTCAGCTGACCAAGGACGAAATCCTTGAGCTGTACGTCAACAAGATCTACCTGGGCAACCGCGCCTACGGGATCGAGGCCGCTTCGCAGGTGTACTACGGCAAGTCGATTCGTGACGCCAGCCTGGCGCAGATGGCAATGATCGCCGGCCTGCCCAAGGCGCCGTCGCGCTTCAACCCGCTGGCCAACCCGGCGCGCAGCAAGGAGCGTCGCGACTGGATCCTGGGGCGCATGTACAAGCTGGGCAAAATCGACCAGGCCGCCTACGAGAGCGCCGTGGCCGAGCCGCTGAACGCCAGCTACCACGTGCCGACACCGGAAGTGAATGCGCCATATATCGCTGAAATGGCGCGAGCCGAGATGGTTGGCCGTTATGGCAGCGAGGCCTACACCGAAGGCTTCCGCGTGACCACGACTATTCCGAGCAACCTGCAGGAAATCGCCAACAATTCCGTACGCGACGGTTTGGTGACCTACGACCAGCGCCATGGCTACCGTGGCCCCGAATCGCGCCTGCCGGGCAAGACCCTGAGCGCCTGGACCACCGAGCTGGGCAAACAGCGCCCGATCAGCGGCCTGGAGCCCGCCATCGTCACCCAGGTGAAGAAGGATGGCGTGCAAGTGCTCACCCGCAGCGGCGAAGGCCATGTGTCGTGGGACAGCATGAAGTGGGCACGCCCGTTCCTGAACACCAACAGCATGGGCCCGATGCCCAAGCAGCCGTCGGACGTGGCGCAGGTCGGTGATTTGATCCGCGTGCAGCGCCAGAAAGACGACAGCCTTAAATTCAGCCAAGTGCCTGTGGCCCAAGGCGCCCTGGTGTCCCTGGACCCGCAGAACGGTGCGATCCGTGCACTGGTCGGCGGGTTTGCCTTCGAGCAGAGCAACTACAACCGCGCCACCCAGGCCAAGCGCCAGCCTGGCTCGAGCTTTAAGCCGTTCGTGTACAGCGCCGCGCTGGATAACGGCTACACCGCCGCCAGCCTGGTCAACGACGCACCGATCGTGTTTGTCGACGAGTACCTGGACAAGGTCTGGCGCCCGAAGAACGACACCAACACCTTCCTCGGCCCGATCCGTATTCGCGAGGCACTGTACAAGTCGCGCAACCTGGTATCGATCCGCCTGCTGCAGGCCATGGGCGTGGGCAAGACCATCGACTACATGACGCGCTTCGGCTTCGCCAAGTCGGACCTGCCGCCTAACCTGTCCCTGGCGCTGGGCACCGCGACCCTCACGCCGATGGAAATCGCTACCGGCTGGAGCACCTTTGCCAACGGCGGCTACAAGATCACGCCGTACCTGATCGACAAGATCGAAAGCCGCAATGGCGATACCCTGTTCACCGCCAACCCGCCACGCGTGCCGGGCGACGTGGTCAACGGTGTGGCTGCACCCGATGGCATTGCAGCACCGAACAACGGTGGCATCACCATTGAGCCGACACCAGGCGCAGCACCGGCCGCCAATGCCACCGTGCCCACCGAACCACAGGCACCGGCAGTGGCCGAGCGCGTGGTGGATGGCCGTACCACCTACATCCTCAACAGCATCCTGGAAGACGTGATCAAGAAAGGCACCGGCCGCCGCGCCCTGGCCTTGGGCCGCGCAGATATCGCCGGCAAGACCGGTACCACCAACGAATCCAAGGACGCCTGGTTCTCCGGCTACAACGCCGATTACGTGACCACCGTGTGGACCGGTTACGACCAACCGGAAAGCCTGGGCCGCCGTGAGTTTGGTGGCACCGTCGCACTGCCGATCTGGATGAGCTACATGGGCGCGGCCTTGAAGGACAAGCCGCTGCATACCCAGGCCGAGCCGGAAGGCATCCTCAGCCTGCGGATCGACCCGGTGAGCGGCCGTGCAGCATCGCCAAGCACGCCGAATGCGTACTTCGAGCTGTTCAAGAGCGAAGACACGCCGCCGTCGGTCAACGAGCTGGGCAACGGCGTTGCACCGGGCAGCCCGCTGCCGGCGGATGAGGCGGCGCCGATCGATTTGTTCTAGTGAAATCAGTGGCCCGGCACAGCTCCCATGTGGGAGCTGGCTTGCCTGCGACGGCGGTGTATCAGCCACTGATTCACCCCCTGATACACCGCCATCGCGGGCAAGCCCGACTCCCACAGGGTTTACCTGGCGCCTGAAGACCGCATTCAGCCAGCCACAAAAAAAGCCCCGACTCGCAAGAGCCGGGGCTTTTTGTGGGTGCGCTACAACGGCTTAACCGTTGAACACATCATCCACGCTTTGCAGCGGGTAGTGCTTCGGATACGGCAGGGTGGCCACACCGGTCTCGATGGCGGCTTTGGCCACGGCATCCGAGATCAGGGTGATCAGGCGCTTATCCATTGGTTTCGGGATGATGTACTCACGACCGAATGCCAGCGGGGCACCACCGTAGGCATCGCACACGTCCTGAGGTACCGGCAGCTTGGCCAGTTCGCGCAGGGCGTTGGCGGCCGCCACTTTCATCTCTTCGTTGATGCGCTTGGCGCGAACGTCCAGGGCACCACGGAAGATGAACGGGAAGCCCAGCACGTTGTTGACCTGGTTCGGGTAGTCCGAACGGCCGGTGGCCATGATCACGTCGTTGCGAGTGGCGTGGGCCAGCTCAGGCGAGATCTCCGGGTCCGGGTTGGAGCAGGCGAACACGATCGGGTTGGCCGCCATGGACTTCAGGCCTTCGGCGCTCAGCAGGTTCGGGCCGGACAGGCCAACGAACACGTCGGCACCGTCGAGGGCGTCAGCCAGGGTGCGCTTGTCGGTAGCGTGGGCAAACATCGCCTTGTACTGGTTCAGATCGGTACGCTCGGACTGCACAACGCCCTTGCTGTCGACCATGAAGATGTTTTCAAGCTTGGCGCCCATGCTCACCAGCAACTTCATGCAGGAGATGGCGGCAGCACCAGCACCCAGGCAGACGATCTGTGCGTCAGCCAGGGTTTTGCCGGCGATTTCCAGGGCGTTGATCATGCCGGCCGCAGTAACGATTGCGGTGCCGTGCTGGTCATCGTGGAATACCGGGATGTCGCACTGTTCGATCAGGGCCTTTTCGATCTCGAAGCACTCAGGTGCCTTGATGTCTTCCAGGTTGATGCCACCGAAGGTGATGGAAATGCGCTTTACGGTGTCGATGAAAGCTTGTGGGCTTTCGGAGTCGACTTCGATGTCGAAAACGTCAATGCCGGCAAAGCGCTTGAACAGCACGCCTTTACCTTCCATGACTGGCTTGGACGCCAATGGGCCGAGGTTGCCCAGGCCGAGAATCGCGGTGCCATCGGAAATCACTGCAACCAGGTTGCCTTTGCCGGTGTACTTGTACGCCAGTTCAGGGTCGCGGGCGATTTCACGTACGGGCTCGGCAACGCCAGGGCTGTAGGCCAGCGACAGGTCGCGGGCAGTGGCAGTGGCTTTGGTGAGCTCTACACTCAGCTTTCCTGGACGAGGATGGGCATGATATTCGAGAGCGGCAGTTTTCAAATCAGACATATCGGCATTCCGCTTTTACTGTTGGTCGACGGACCGCCGAGGATACGCGTGTGAGAAAGTCCCCACAAGACTGGTCAGTCACTCCCGTCAAGGGCCGTGCACTAAGACTTTCGGCCAAGAGCCACGGGATATAAGGGTTTAACTGTTCACAATCGAGATAAAAAATGTCTACAATTTTTTATTAAAATTGCTTTGAGTGCAGCACAATCAAATCGCAGGTGCAAAAAAGGCGCCCACAAGGGGCGCCTTTTTCAACAGCTTGCAAAAACCCTGAGGGCTTTTGAGCCTTACTCTGCAGCAGCAGGCTTCTTGCCGAAAGCACCAAAGCGATCTGCGAAGCGCTGTACACGGCCGCCGGTGTCCAGAGTTTTCTGCTTACCGGTGTAGAACGGGTGGCACTCGTTGCATACGTCAGTACCCAGTGGCTTGCACAGGTTCGAACGTGTTTCGAACTTGTTGCCGCAGCTGCAGGTTACTTCGATAGTTTCGTACGCTGGATGGATATCGGCTTTCATGGTGACTTCCTCGGGCTAGCGTGCCGCCACTCGACACTATTGTCGAATACCGCACGTAATTAGGCCGCGGATTCTACCAGACCTTTTTAAACGCGCAAGCGGCGCCTCCCGTGGTTTACCCACATAAAAGCCCCTTTCATCAGAAAAACCTCGGCATACCCAAGGCTGCCCCTGTCTGCTAGGCTCCCGCCCCTGCGCCACCGCCTGCCTTTATATGAGACTCCCCGCGTGCCCGACGCCATTTTGCGCCTAGCCCTGCCCTCGCCCCTGCGCCGCCTGTTCGACTACCGGGCCCCGGCCGGCGTGTTGCGGGCGCAGTTGCAGCCAGGCATGCGCGTGCGCGTGCCGTTTGGCCGTCGCGAGATGATCGGCATTCTGATCGAAGTGGCCGATCACAGCGAAGTCCCTGCCGAAAAGCTCAAGCCGGCCCTGGCCATCCTCGATGCCACGCCACCGCTGCCGCCCGCGCTGTTCAAGCTATGCCTGTGGACCGCCCAGTATTACCAGCACAGCCTCGGCGATACCCTGAGCTGGGCGCTGCCGGTGCTGCTGCGCCAGGGCGAGCCGGCTGAAGCACGCCAGGAGCGTTTCTGGTCGATGGTGCCCGGCGCGCGCCTGGATGACCCGCGCATCGCCCGCGCCCCGCGCCAGCGTGAAGCCCTCGCGACCCTGGCCCAGCACCCCCACGGCGTGGCCCACCAACTGTTAAGCAAGCTGATGCTGAGCAAAGACAGCCTCGACCTGCTGCTGGCCAAGGGCTTGGTGCAGGTGGAAATCCGCAAGCACGCGCCGGACCCGCGCCACGACCATTGGCTGGCCCAGCCGGAATTACCGCTGAACCCCGAGCAACGCGCCGCCTATGAAGCCATTCGCGCCGGTTTCGACAGTTTCCACGCCTTCCTGTTGGCCGGTGTCACCGGCAGCGGCAAGACCGAAGTGTATTTGCAGCTGATCCGCGAAACCCTGCAAGCCGGCAAGCAGGCACTGGTGTTGATCCCGGAGATCAACCTGGGCCCGCAAACCCTGGCGCGCTTCGAACAGCGCTTCAACGCCCGCATCGCGCTGGTGCATTCGGCGGTCAACGACCGTGAGCGCCTGGAAGCCTGGCTGGCGGCGCGGGACGGCGAGGCCGACATTATTATCGGCACCCGCTCGGCACTGTTCACGCCGATGAAGAACCCTGGGCTGATCATCATCGACGAGGAGCACGACGGCTCCTATAAACAGCAGGAAGGCCTGCGTTACCACGCCCGCGACCTGGCGCTGGTACGCGCGCGCCAGGAAGACATCCCGATTGTGCTCGGCTCGGCCACACCGTCCCTGGAAAGCCTGCACAATGCCTACACCGGCCGTTATGGCCTGCTGCGCCTCAATGAGCGCGCAGGCGGCGCCAAGCAACCACGCTTCCTGCGCCTGGATGTAAAAAGTCGCCCGCTGGACAGCGGCATTTCCGGGCCGATGCAGCAAGCCATCGGCCAAACCCTCGCCGCCGGCCAGCAAGTTCTGGTATTTCTCAACCGTAGGGGCTTTGCGCCGACACTGTTGTGCCATGACTGCGGCTGGATGTCCGAGTGCGAACGCTGCGATGCACGCATGACCGTACACCAGCGCCACGGCGAACTGCGCTGCCACCACTGCGGCCATGTGGAGCGCGTGCCGCGCCATTGCCCACAATGCGGCAAAGTGGATTTGCGCCCTGTGGGTGCGGGCACCGAACGCGCCGAGGAACGCCTGGGCATTCTGTTTCCGGATTACCCGGTGCTGCGCGTCGACCGCGACAGCACTTCGCGCAAAGACGCGATGAACCAGCTGTTTGCGACCATCCAGAAAGGCCAGCCGTGCATCCTGATCGGCACGCAGATGCTCGCCAAAGGGCACCACTTCCCACGGGTCACGCTGGTGTCGATCCTGGACGCCGACGGGGGCTTGTTCTCCGGCGACTTCCGCGCCAGCGAACGCATGGCGCAGTTGATCGTGCAGGTGGCAGGCCGTGCCGGGCGCGCCGAAGAGCCGGGCAAGGTGATTATCCAGACGCACCTGGCCGACCACCCTTTGCTGATTCAGCTGACAGAACAGGGCTACTTCGCTTTCGCCGAACAGGCCCTGAGCGAACGCCGCTCCGCCGGCCTGCCGCCGTTCGCACATTTGGCACTGTTGCGCGCTGAAGCGCACAAGCCAGGGCAGGCCGAAAGTTTTCTCGACGAGGCCTGCAGCGCCGCCGAACGTTTGCTCGGCGAATTGGGTCTGACCGGCATCGAATTGCTCGGCCCGGTGCCCGCACCGATGGAGCGCCGCGCCGGGCGGTATCGCGCTCAGCTACTCTTGCAGGCAACCTCCCGCGCACCGCTGCATCGGCTACTAAGTAGCTGGATGCTTGCCCTGGAGCAAATGCCCAGCGGCCGCCAAGTGCGATGGTCGTTGGATGTGGACCCGGTAGACCTGTATTGACTGCAAAATCACAATCGCAGGCAAGCCAGCTCTCACATTTTGAAATGTGAACACCTTTAAATATGGGAGCGGGCTTGCCCGCGATGAGGCCCGCAGGTCTACCAACCTGTCTGAACGGTTGGCAAGCCCGCCCTCGCCACGGATAATGCCCAGTTTTTCCACCTGCGCATCGCGCGCCGCCGCTTGCGGTCGAAAGAGAACACCATGAAAGACACCATTCGCCAGCTGATCCAACAAGCCCTCACCCAACTCGTCAACGAAGGTGTGTTGCCTGAAGGCCTGTCGCCGGCGATCCAGGTGGAAAACACTCGCGACAAGACCCATGGCGATTTTGCCAGCAACATTGCGATGATGCTGTCCAAGCCCGCCGGCATGAAACCGCGCGACCTGGCGGAGAAAATCATCGCCGCGCTGCCGACCGACGAGAGTGTGACCAAGGCCGAAATCGCCGGCCCGGGCTTTATCAACTTCTTCCAGAACACCCAGGCCCTGGCTTCGCGCCTGGACGCGGCCCTGGCCGACACCAACATTGGCGTGCGCAAGGCCGGCGAAGCCCAGCGCGTGGTCATCGACCTGTCGGCGCCGAACCTGGCCAAAGAGATGCACGTCGGCCACCTGCGCTCCACCATCATCGGCGACGGCGTGGCGCGTGTGCTGGAGTTTCTGGGTGACGACGTGATCCGGCAGAACCACGTGGGCGACTGGGGCACCCAGTTCGGCATGCTGATGGCCTACCTGCAGGAAAACCCGATCACCAGCAACGAACTGGCCGACCTGGAAAACTTCTACCGCGCCGCCAAAAAGCGCTTCGACGAATCCGAAGAGTTCGCCGACCGCGCCCGTGGCCTGGTAGTCAAGCTGCAAGCCGGCGATGAAGAATGCCTGGCGCTGTGGGGCCGTTTCCGTGAGATTTCGCTGTCGCACTGCCAGGAAATCTACGAACTGCTCAACGTGAAGCTGACCATGGCCGACGTGATGGGCGAAAGCGCCTACAACGACGACCTGATCAACGTGGTCAACAACCTCAAGGCTGCCGGCCTGTTGGTTGAGAGCAACGGCGCGCAGTGCGTGTTCCTCGAAGAATTCAAGACCGCCGATGGCGAGCCGCTGCCGGTGATCATCGTCAAGGCCGACGGCGGCTACCTGTACGCCACCACTGACCTGGCAGCCGTGCGCTACCGCAGCGGCGTGCTCAAGGCCGACCGCGCGCTGTACTTTGTCGACCAACGCCAGGCCCTGCACTTCCAGCAGGTGTTCGAAGTGGCGCGCCGCGCAGGCTTCGTGACCCACCCGATGCACATGGAGCACATGGGTTTTGGCACCATGAACGGCGCCGATGGCCGCCCGTTCAAGACCCGCGACGGCGGCACCGTGAAGCTGATCGACCTGCTCAACGAAGCCCAGGAGCGTGCCTACAACCTGGTGAAGGAAAAGAACCCTGAGTTGGCCGAGGCCGACCTGCGCAACATCGCCCGCGTAGTGGGCATTGGCGCAGTGAAGTACGCCGACCTGTCCAAGCACCGCACCAGCGACTACAGCTTCAACTTCGAACTGATGCTCAACTTCGAAGGCAACACCGCGCCGTACCTGCTGTACGCCTACACCCGTGTGGCCGGTGTGTTCCGCAAGCTGGGCAAGGATTTCAGCGAGGTTGAAGGCCGGATCGTGCTGGATGCCCCGCATGAACAGGACCTGGCGGCCAAGCTGGCGCAGTTCGGCGAAGTGCTCAACAGCGTCGGTGAAAAAGGCACGCCGCATATCCTCTGCACGTATTTGTACGAAGTTGCCGGCCTGTTCTCCAGCTTCTACGAGAACTGCCCGATCCTTACGGCAGACGACGACGCCCAAAAGCAAAGTCGCCTGCGCCTCGCCGCACTGGCTGGACGGACCCTCAAGCAAGGCCTGGAACTGTTAGGCCTGGAAACCCTGGAGCGTATGTAAGTTGGCTGCCAAGAAAAAACCTGCACCCAAGCGCGGCGCCAGCCGCTATCAGGCACCGGCGAAGAAGCCAATTCCGGGCTGGCTGTGGATGGCTATCGGCCTGGCGGTCGGCGCGTTTGTGGTGATCCTGATGAAACTGGAGCCCGGTAAGGGCGATGACGTCAAACGGGTCAAGCAAGAACAGCAGAAAGCCACGAAAATGGCCGAAGCCAATAAAACAGCGCCAAGCCCGACCGCACCCGTGAAGCCGAAATACGACTTCTACACGCTGTTGCCGGAATCGGAAGTGATCGTGCCTCCGGACGCCGTGCCGGAGAAAACCCTGCCGACGCCGCAAGTGCCGACCACACCGGTGACACCAGCGGAAGCGGCGAAAATCGACACCGCACGCGCTCAAGCCGCGTTGGCCGGTATCACTCCGCCGCCACCGCCACCGGTGGCGACCACCAAGGCGGCGCCGGTAACCAAGTTCTTCCTGCAAGCGGGCTCGTTCCCGAAACAGGCGGATGCGGATCGTGTGCGTGCGCAGATCATTCTGTTGGGCCAGTCGGTGACGGTAGAGTCCGGCACGGTGAAGGATGCGACCTGGTATCGCGTGTTGGTGGGGCCGTTCAGTAACCGTGAACAGCTGACCGTGGCGCAGAAGCAGCTGGCGGGTGCAGGCTTTAGCAACCTGTTGTTACAACAACGCCAGAGCCGTTGAGTCTCTGAGCATGATCGTTCCCACGCTCCGCGTGGGAATGCCGCCACGGACGCTCTGCGTCCGCTTTGTGACGCGGAGCGTCACAGGATGCGTTCCCACGCAGAGCGTGGGGACGATCATTTCGCATAAACACCACTCGTCCGCACACACGTCCTACGGTTGAAATCCCCCCCGCCACCCCCATATGAGATTCCATCAGGGCATTTTCGCCCCGCTGCGTGGAGACTCTCCCCTTGACCACCATCGTTTCAGTACGTCGCCACGGCAAAGTCGTCATGGGCGGCGACGGCCAGGTTTCCCTGGGCAACACCGTGATGAAAGGCAACGCCAAGAAAGTGCGTCGCTTGTACCACGGCCAGGTTCTCGCCGGTTTCGCCGGCGCCACTGCCGACGCCTTCACCCTCTTCGAACGCTTCGAAGGCCAGCTGGAAAAACACCAGGGCCACCTCGTTCGCGCCGCTGTCGAACTCGCCAAAGAATGGCGCACCGACCGCTCCCTCAGCCGCCTGGAAGCCATGTTGGCGGTCGCCAACAAAGACGCGTCCTTGATCATCACCGGTAACGGCGATGTGGTTGAACCCGAGCACGGCCTGATCGCCATGGGTTCCGGCGGCGGCTACGCCCAGGCGGCAGCCAGCGCCCTGTTGAAGAAAACCGACCTGTCGGCCCGCGAAATCGTCGAGACCGCCCTGGGTATCGCCGGCGATATCTGCGTGTTTACCAACCACAACTTCACCATTGAGGAGCAGGACCTCGCCGAGTAAGCCGTAGGCTTATTCCGCTTGAGGCCGCCAAACACTATGTCCATGACTCCCCGCGAAATCGTCCATGAACTTAATCGCCATATCATCGGCCAGGACGATGCCAAGCGCGCCGTTGCCATTGCGCTGCGTAACCGCTGGCGCCGGATGCAACTGCCCGAAGAACTGCGCGTTGAAGTAACGCCCAAGAACATCCTGATGATCGGGCCGACAGGCGTGGGTAAAACCGAAATCGCCCGGCGCCTGGCCAAGTTGGCCAACGCCCCGTTCATCAAGGTCGAGGCCACCAAGTTCACCGAAGTGGGCTACGTAGGCCGTGACGTCGAGTCGATCATCCGTGACCTGGCCGATGCCGCCCTGAAAATGCTGCGCGAACAGGAAGTGACCAAGGTCAGCCACCGCGCCGAAGACGCCGCCGAAGAACGCATTCTCGATGCCCTGCTGCCGCCGGCACGCATGGGTTTCAACGAAGACGCCGCGCCAAGCTCGGATTCCAACACCCGCCAGCTGTTCCGCAAGCGCCTGCGTGAAGGCCAGCTGGACGACAAGGAAATCGAGATCGAAGTGGCCGAAGTGTCCGGCGTCGACATCTCCGCACCGCCTGGCATGGAAGAAATGACCAGCCAGTTGCAGAACCTGTTCGCCAACATGGGCAAGGGCAAGAAGAAAAGCCGCAAGCTCAAGGTGAAGGACGCGCTGAAGCTGGTGCGCGACGAAGAAGCCGGGCGCCTGGTGAATGAGGAAGAGCTCAAGGCCAAAGCCCTGGAAGCGGTGGAGCAGCACGGTATCGTGTTTATCGACGAGATCGACAAGGTGGCCAAGCGCGGCAACTCCGGCGGCGTCGATGTGTCCCGCGAAGGCGTACAGCGCGACCTGCTGCCGCTGATCGAAGGCTGCACGGTGAACACCAAGCTGGGCATGGTCAAGACCGACCATATCCTGTTTATCGCCTCCGGCGCGTTCCACCTGAGCAAGCCCAGTGATCTGGTGCCGGAGCTGCAAGGCCGTCTGCCGATTCGCGTGGAACTCAAGGCGCTGACCCCCGGCGACTTCGAGCGCATCCTCAGCGAGCCGCACGCTTCGCTCACCGAGCAATACCGCGAACTGCTGAAAACCGAAGGTTTGGGCATCGAATTTCAGCCGGACGGCATCAAGCGCCTGGCGGAGATTGCCTGGCAGGTCAACGAGAAGACCGAAAACATCGGCGCCCGTCGCCTGCATACGCTGCTTGAGCGTCTGCTGGAGGAAGTGTCCTTCAGTGCCGGCGACATGGCCGGCTCGCAGAATGGCGAAGCGATCAAGATTGACGCTGAGTACGTCAATAGCCACCTGGGCGAATTGGCGCAGAACGAAGATCTGTCTCGTTATATCCTGTAAGCCTCACTCAGGACCGCTTTGCTTTACTGTGGGAGCGGGCTTGCTCGCGAATGCGGTGTATCAGTATCAGATGTGCTGACTGACACACCGCATTCGCGAGCAAGCCCGCTCCCACATTTTGAAGCCGGTTCCTTCAGGATCATCGCCAATGTCGAAATTCCCTACTGCTGTAAATTTGCACAAAACCTCCAACACCCTCGGCCTCACCTACGGGCCGGACGAGGTGTACCAACTTAGCGCCGAACTGCTACGCACCCACTCGCCTTCCGCCGAGGTCCAGGGCCACGGCAAACCCATCCTGCAATTCGGCAAGCTCAACGTGCGGCTGACCAAGATAGAACCCGCCGGCCAGTACGCACTGAAATTGACCTTCGATGACGGCCATGACAGCGGACTGTTCACCTGGGACTACCTCTACCAATTGGCCGTGCGCCAGGAAGACCTGTGGGCCGACTACCTCGCCGAACTCAAAGCCGCCGGCAAAACCCGCGACCCGAGTGAGTCGGTCGTGCGGCTGATGCTCTAACTCAGGCGTCTTGCGCTTTAGAGGGCATTTTCTAATTTCATCTGCTTGAATGCCCTGTCACGTGGTCAACGATTGGCCCGCTTGCGAAAAAAATTAAACTCGGGTAACCAATGGAACTGGCAAGTTCCCTGCATTTGACGATGCGGTATCAACGGTCATCCGAGTCGCAGTACCAGGCTGGTGTCGTGTATCGAAATTGGGTGCGCAGCAATCGCCGGTACTCGTCTTTCGGACAATGGAGCGTCGTAGATGAGTAACAAGAATAACGATGACTTGAAACGCCAGGCCTCGGAAAACACCCTGGGGCTGAACCCGATCATCGCGTTACGCAAAAAGGATTTATTGGCCTCAGCGAAGATGGTGCTGACCCAAGCCATCAAGCAACCGTTGCACAGCGTCAAACACATCGCGCATTTTGGCGTGGAATTGAAGAACGTGATGTTCGGCAAGTCCGCACTGACCCCCGAAGGCGATGACCGTCGCTTCAACGACCCGGCGTGGAGCCAGAACCCGCTCTACAAGCGCTACCTGCAAACCTACCTGGCGTGGCGCAAGGAACTGCACGACTGGATCGGCGACAGCAACCTGTCGGAACAGGACATCAGCCGCGGCCACTTCGTGATCAACCTGATGACCGAAGCCATGGCCCCCACCAACAGTGCGGCCAACCCGGCGGCAGTCAAACGCTTCTTTGAAACCGGCGGTAAAAGCCTGCTTGATGGCCTGTCCCACTTGGCCAAAGACATGGTGCACAACGGCGGTATGCCGAGCCAGGTCAACATGGGCGCCTTTGAAGTCGGCAAGACCCTGGGCACCACCGAAGGCGCTGTGGTGTTTCGCAATGACGTGCTGGAACTGATCCAGTACAAGCCCATCACCGAGCAGGTGCACGAGCGCCCACTGCTGGTGGTGCCGCCGCAGATCAACAAATTCTATGTATTCGACCTGAGCCCGGAAAAGAGCCTGGCGCGGTTCTGCCTGCGCAATGGCCAGCAGACGTTTATCGTCAGCTGGCGCAACCCGACCAAGGCGCAACGCGAGTGGGGCCTGTCGACCTATATCGAGGCGCTCAAGGAAGCGGTCGATGTGGTCACGGCCATTACCGGCAGCAAAGACGTGAACATGCTCGGCGCCTGCTCCGGCGGCATCACCTGCACCGCCCTGCTGGGCCACTACGCGGCGCTGGGGGAGAAGAAGGTCAACGCCCTGACCCTGCTGGTGAGCGTGCTGGACACCACGCTGGACACCCAGGTGGCGCTGTTCGTCGACGAACAGACCCTGGAGGCGGCCAAGCGCCACTCCTACCAGGCCGGCGTGCTGGAAGGCCGCGACATGGCCAAGGTGTTTGCCTGGATGCGCCCCAATGATCTGATCTGGAACTACTGGGTCAATAACTACTTGCTTGGCAACGAGCCGCCGGTGTTCGACATCCTGTTCTGGAACAACGACACCACGCGCCTGCCGGCCGCCTTCCATGGCGATTTGATTGAGCTGTTCAAGAACAACCCGCTGGTGCGCGCCAATGCCCTGGAAGTGTGCGGTACGCCGATCGACCTCAAGCAGGTGACCGCCGATATCTATTCCCTGGCCGGCACCAACGACCACATCACGCCGTGGCAGTCGTGCTACAAGTCGGCGCAGCTGTTTGGTGGCAAAGTGGAATTTGTGCTGTCCAGCAGTGGGCATATCCAGAGCATCCTCAACCCGCCAGGCAACCCCAAGGCGCGTTACCAGACCAGCGATGGTTTGGCCGGCAAGCCGCTGGAGTGGCAGGAGAATGCCACCAAGCACACTGACTCGTGGTGGCTGCATTGGCAGGTGTGGCAGGCCGAGCGGGCGGGCAAATTGAAGAAAGCACCTACAAGCCTGGGTAATAAAGCCTATGCAGCAGCTGAGGCGGCGCCGGGTACTTATGTGCACGAACGATAAACGAAACACTGTTTTGTAGCTGGAATGCGGTCAACTGTGGGAGCGGGCTTGCTCGCGAAGGCGGTGTGTCAGCCACCGAATGCATCAACTGACACACTGCTTTCGCGAGCAAGCCCGCTCCCACATTGACCGGGTTCCGACAGGGAAATATCGCGCCATTTCGCAGGGTAAGCCCATGCCGCAACCGTTTATCTTCCGTACCATCGACCTGGATGGCCAGACCATCCGTACGGCGGTACGCCCGGGCAAGCCTCACTTGACGCCGCTGCTGATCTTCAACGGCATCGGCGCCAACCTGGAGCTGGTGTTTCCGTTCGTCCAGGCGCTGGACCCGGACCTGGAAGTGATCGCCTTCGATGTGCCGGGTGTGGGGGGGTCCTCAACACCCAGCGTGCCCTATCGCTTTCCCGGTTTGGCCAAGCTCACTGCACGCATGCTCGATTACCTGGACTATGGCCAGGTGAATGCGGTGGGTGTGTCCTGGGGCGGCGCGTTGGCGCAGCAGTTTGCCTATGACTACCCTGAGCGCTGCAAAAAACTGATCCTCGCGGCCACGGCAGCCGGGGCCTTTATGGTGCCGGGCAAACCCAAGGTGCTGTGGCTGATGGCAAGCCCCAGGCGCTATATTCAACCGTCCCACGTGGTCCGCATCGCACCGATGATTTATGGCGGCTCGTTCCGCCGCGATTCCAAACTGGCCGCCGAACATGCGAGCAAAGTGCGCTCGGCGGGCAAGCTCGGTTATTACTGGCAGCTGTTTGCCGGCCTTGGCTGGACCAGCATTCACTGGCTGCACAAGATCCGCCAACCGACCCTGGTGCTGGCGGGCGATGACGACCCGCTGATCCCGCTGATCAATATGCGCATGCTCGCCTGGCGCATTCCCAACGCACAGTTGCACA
The DNA here is from genome assembly GCF_900006605.1 of Pseudomonas sp. 58 R 3. Lineage (NCBI taxonomy): Bacteria > Pseudomonadati > Pseudomonadota > Gammaproteobacteria > Pseudomonadales > Pseudomonadaceae > Pseudomonas > Pseudomonas sp. 58 R 3. The sequence continues at coordinate 327,914 of NZ_CVTT01000061.1, forward strand.
TCATCGATGATGGCCACTTGTTCCTGATTACCCGCGCCGAAGCCGTGGCGCCGATCATCATGAAGTTTCTTGAGGAGGAGCGCCTGCGTGCGGTGATTCACCCACGACCCGCGGTGTAAGGACTACGCCGCCGCGCAACTTGCCAGGAACCGGCTATGGTTCTGAATTGGCGTGCCTGTTGATGGCTTGACGAAGGAGTGTTGGCTCATGCGAGAAAGACCCGTGACGAACCCGGCGCCCACCCCAGCCGCGTTTATCAACGCGCAAAATGCGATCAGTGGCCTGCGGGGCCGGGATTTACTGGCGACCCTGCGCAGCGTCGCCAACCATGGCTTGCGCAACCCGCTGTACACCGCTCGGCACGCCCTGGCCCTGGGCGGCCAACTCGGTCGCGTGCTGCTGGGTGAAACCGTGCATGCCCCCAACCCCGCTGACAGCCGCTTCGCCGACCCGACCTGGGCGCTTAACCCGCTGTACCGGCGCAGCCTGCAAGCCTATCTGAGCTGGCAGAAACAAACGCGTGACTGGATCGACGACAGCTCGATGAGCGCCGATGACCGCGCCCGCGCGCACTTTGCCTTCTCACTGATCAACGATGCGGTCTCGCCCTCCAACACCTTGCTCAACCCGCTGGCCATCAAGGAGCTGCTTAACTCCGGCGGCAACAGCGTGGTGCGCGGCGTGAATAATTTGTTTAACGATTTGTTGCACAATAATGGCCTGCCCAGCCAGGTCAGCAAACACGCTTTTGAAGTGGGCAAAACGGTGGCAACGACCGCAGGCTCTGTGGTGTTTCGCAACGAGCTGCTGGAACTGATCCAGTACAAGCCCATGAGCGAAAAGCAGTACGCCAAGCCGTTGCTGATCGTGCCGCCGCAAATCAACAAGTACTACATCTTCGACCTCAGCCCCGCCAACAGCTTTGTGCAGTACGCCCTGAAAAACGGCCTGCAGACGTTTATGGTCAGCTGGCGTAACCCGGATGTGCGTCACCGCGAGTGGGGCCTGTCCACCTATGTGGCGGCGCTGGAGGAAGCGCTGAATGTGTGCCGTGCAATCACCGGTGCCCGTGAGGTCAACCTGATGGGCGCCTGCGCCGGTGGCCTGACCATCGCTGCGCTGCAAGGCCACCTGCAAGCCAAGCGCCAGCTGCGGCGCATCTCCAGCGCCAGCTACCTGGTGAGCCTGCTGGACAGCCAGATCGACAGCCCCGCCACCTTGTTCGCTGACGAACAGACCCTGGAAGCCGCCAAGCGCCGCTCCTACCAGCAAGGCGTGCTCGACGGCCGCGACATGGCCAAAGTCTTCGCCTGGATGCGCCCCAACGACCTGATCTGGAACTACTGGATCAATAATTACCTGCTGGGCAAAGAGCCGCCGGCGTTCGACATTCTCTACTGGAACAACGACAACACGCGCCTGCCCGCCGCGTTGCATGGCGACCTGCTGGACTTCTTCAAGCACAACCCGCTCAGCCACCCTGGCGGCCTGGAAGTGTGCGGCACGCCCATCGACTTGCAGAAGGTCACCGTGGACAGTTTCAGCGTGGCCGGCATCAACGACCACATCACGCCGTGGGACGCGGTGTATCGCTCCACCCAACTGCTGGGCGGCGAGCGGCGCTTTGTACTGTCCAACAGCGGGCATATCCAGAGCATCCTCAACCCGCCGGGCAACCCCAAGGCCAACTACGTCGAGAACCCGAAGCTGAGCAGCGACCCCCGCGCCTGGTATTACGACGCCCGTCACGTCGAAGGCAGTTGGTGGCCGCAGTGGCTTGCGTGGATCCAGCAACGGTCGGGCGTGCAGCGCGAGACCCTCACCGCCCTGGGCAACCAGAATTACCCACCGATGGAAGCGGCGCCAGGCACGTACGTGCGGGTGCGCTGAGCTCAACGATAAGATTAAGAAGACTGGATGAAGACCCGCGACCGTATCCTTGAATGTGCCCTGCAGTTGTTCAACCACAAGGGCGAACCGAACGTGTCGACCATGGAGGTGGCGAATGAAATGGGGATCAGCCCCGGCAACCTCTACTACCACTTCCATGGCAAGGAGCCGTTGGTGCTCGGGTTGTTCGAGCGCTTCCAGAATGAACTGGCGCCCCTGCTCGACCCGCCGGCGGATGCGCAACTCAAACCCGAAGATTACTGGCTGTTCCTGCACCTGATCATCGAGCGCATGGCCCATTACCGGTTCCTGTTCCAGGACCTGTCGAACCTGGCCGGGCGCCTGCCCAAGCTGGCCAAGGGCATTCGCAACTTGCTCACGGCGCTCAAGCGCACCCTGGCTTCACTGCTTGCGCGCTTGAAGGCAGCGGGGCAGTTGGTCAGTGACACCCAGGCATTGGGGCAATTGGTGGAACAGATCACCATGACCCTGCTGTTTTCCCTGGACTACCAGCGGATTCTCGACCGTGAGGGCGAGGTGCGGGTGGTGGTGTACCAGGTCATGATGCTGGTGGCGCCGCACCTGCTATTGCCGGCGCGGCAGGCGACTGAGCGGTTTGCGCTCAAATACCTGGATGACGCGGATTAAAAATGTGGGAGCAAGCCCGCTCCCACATTTGGCCTTAAATGTTCTTGAGAGAGTGCAAAAAAACGCCCGACCTTCACAGGCCGGGCGTTTTTTGTGCCCTGAAAAAATCAGGACTGACTGGATGGCGTCGGAGTTACCGGCGTTGCAGTCGGGGCGGTAGCAGCATGGGTCGGCGCGGACACCGAATTGGCTGTCGACGCGGTTGGCGCTGGGGTTGCAGGCTTGGCCGCAACAGCAGGCTTGGACGCTGCAGGCTTCTTGGCAGCTGCTGGCTTCTTCGCGGCGGCAGGTTTTGCCGCAGGCTTGGCAGCCACTGGTTTTGCTGCAGGCTTGGCAGCAGCTTTAGCGGCTGGCTTGGCAGCAGGTTTCGCAGCAGCGGTTTTAGCCGCAGGCTTGGCCGCTGGTTTCGCTGCCGCTTTGGCCGCTGGCTTAGCCGCAGGCTTGGCAGCGGCTTTAGCGGCCACGGGTTTTGCTGCAGGCTTGGCGGCCGGTTTGGCAGCCGCAGTTTTTGCAGCCGGTTTTGCCGCAGCTTTAGCCGGGGCCTTGGCCGCAGGTTTCGCAGCTGGCTTGGCCGCCGCTTTTACCAAAGGCTTGGCAGCGGTTTTAGCAGCCGGTTTAGCCGCCGCGGTTTTAGCCGCAGGCTTGGCAGCCGGTTTAGCGGCGGCGGTTTTGGCTGGAGCCACTTTAGCGCCGGTGAGTTTTTCGATTTGCCTGGTCAGGGTATCGACCTTGCTGTGCAGCGTCTTCAGTTCCGCTTTGCTGGGCACGCCCAGTCGCGAAATGGCACTGTTGAGACGCTTGTCGAAAGTTTCTTCCAACTTGCCCCAGGTGTCAGAAATGCTCGACTTGGCGGAGCCGGCAGAGGCCTTGGCCGCTTCAACTTTTTTACCAACCGTGGTCTTGGTCAACTTCTCGGCCTTTTCGCCGTCCTTGACCAATGTCTCGAAGTATTTGCCGCCGTCACTGCTAACCTTCGAGTACACGCCTAAACCAGCAAGCCAGATCTTACGGGAATATTTTTCAACCTCCCCGATCCACGAGCTGCCTTCTTTCTGAGTAGTCTTTTTAACAGCCATCCCGATGTCTCCTTAGTGTTTACGCGCGACACGTTCTAGCAATGTCGTCAGCTCTTCGAGCTTAGCAGAGAGTGTCTCCACGTCATGTTTAGACGCAATGCCGATTCGATTCAAGGCACTTGCAACACGCGTGTCAAAAGCTTTTTCAACTTTATCCAGTTGAACTTCAACCACACCTCTGACGCTGGAGACATTACTCTTTACTTGGTCAATCTGACTGTTGGCGGCATCAAGTTGTTCAACCACAACTTTTTTGCCTTTACTTTCAACATGTTGACCGGTCTTAACCAGCTCTTTGAAGTACTCGCTGCCTTCGCTGCCGACCTTGGCATAGGCGCCAAGTCCTGCCAGCCAGATCTTGCGGGCGTAGCTTTTAACGTCACTCAGGGCAGTGGACTGAAGGTCGATTTTTTTCTTCAAAATAACTTTGGCCATGGTGCACCTCACGCAGATCAGGGTCGAGGAACGGCCCGCAGGAGTTGAGGGCTTGGGCACAAAGTAGGCTGGAAAATTAGAATCGGCACCCTAAGAACACATCGATCAAGCCAGCGCCTTATCCAGGGCTTTCTCGATTTCAGACTTGATGGTGCCACTCATGGCCGACATCAACAGGCCCAATTCAACGTCAATGCGCAGCGATTCATCGGCGACTAACACCGTGCCTTTAACCCCGGAACGCTTGAGGTTCAGGCTATCGCCCGACCACGATGACTCAAGGCCATATTGCTCCTTGAGTTTGTGCGCCAACTTCTCGGCCTTCGCGCGTGCGCCTTCTTTACCCAGGGAATGTGCACGCTCAACGGTAATACGGGCCATTGCAATGACTCCTCTTTATATCGACTCAGAACACCTGCCATGCGGCAAAAGGTCTCGATGAACACCTATCTTACCTTCAGCCTTGCCAAGACAAAGCAGGCGGTGGGGATTATCATGTCCCGCATTCTCTTTTGGTGACAGCGATATGACTGATCAGCGCAAAGGCAGCGATGCCGAACCCACCACTCACTTCGGCTTCAAGAACGTTCCGGAAAGCCAGAAAGCGGAAAAAGTCGCTGAGGTGTTCCACTCCGTTGCGGCCAAGTACGACCTGATGAACGACGTGCTCTCGGGCGGCATGCACCGCCTGTGGAAGCGCTTCACCATCGAGTTGTCGGGTGTACGCACCGGCAACCGCGTGCTCGACATCGCCGGCGGCACCGGCGATCTGGCGGCCAAGTTCTCCAAGCTGGTCGGCCCGACCGGCCAGGTCGTGCTGGCGGACATCAACGGTTCGATGCTCAAGGTCGGCCGTGATCGCCTGCTGGATAAAGGCGTGGCCGGCAATATCGAGTTCGTGCAGGCCGACGCTGAAAAGCTGCCGTTCCCGGACAACCATTTCGACTGCGTGACCATCGCCTTCGGCCTGCGTAACGTGACCCATAAAGAGGACGCGATCCGCTCGATGCTGCGCGTACTCAAACCGGGCGGCCGCCTGTTGGTGCTGGAGTTCTCCAAGCCGACCAACGCGCTGATGTCCAAGGTCTACGACACCTACTCGTTCGCCTTCATGCCGTTGATGGGCAAGCTGATCACCAATGACGCCGAGAGCTATCGCTACCTGGCCGAATCGATCCGCATGCACCCCGACCAGGAAACCCTGAAGTCGATGATGGTGGAGGCCGGTTTCGACCGCGTGACCTACCACAACATGACCTCGGGCATCGTCGCCCTGCACCGCGGCATCAAGCCCTGATGCTGTTCGCAGGCCTCCTCGCCAGCGTCGAACATGGCATCAACCGTGTTCTGCGCCTGGACAGCACCGCCCTGGCGCGGCTTGCGCACCTGAACGGCAAGGTTATTGCCGTCGATTGCACCAGCCCCGCCCTGCAGCTGTATATCCTGCCCAGCGATGAAGGCCTGCTGCTCGCCGGCGATTGGGCCGCCGAGGCCGACTGCACCCTGCGCGCACCCGCCTCGAGCCTGTTGCACCTGGCGCTGAGCCGCAACAAGACCGCGATCCTGCACAGCCCCGACGTGGAGCTGGAAGGCGACAGCGCGGTACTGATGGACCTGGCCGCCGTGCTGCAAGACCTGGAACTGGATTGGGAATACGAGCTGTCACGCTGGATCGGCCCGGTGGCCACCCAGTTGATCAGCGGGCACCTGCGCAGCCGCTCGCGCTGGTACCAGCAAGGGTTCGCCAGCCTCAACCAGAACCTTGCCGAATACCTGAGCGAAGAATCGCGCACCCTGGTCGGAGATCGGGAAGCGCAAGCGCGCTTTCGCGAACTCGACAAGGCCAAAATCGACCTGGAACGCCTTGAGGCACGCTTCGAGCGCCTGAGCCGTTCCCTTGATCCAAGCGATAACGCATGAAGCTGCTCGCCGTCCGCCGTTTGTTTCGTATCCAGCGCGTCGTAATCCGCTACCGCCTCGATGACCTGCTGTTCGCCTTGCCGTTGCCGTGGTTTTTGCTGGCCGTGCGTTATGTGTTGCCGTGGCGCTGGTTCCCGCGCAAACCGCTGGCGTTGAGCCGTGGCGCGCGCCTGCGCCTGGCGTTGCAGGACCTGGGGCCGATCTTTATCAAGTTCGGGCAGATCCTCTCCACGCGCCGCGACCTGCTGCCCGAAGACATTGCCGACGAGCTGATGCTGTTGCAGGACCGCGTGCCGCCCTTCGACTCGCAACAGTCGATGAAGCTGATCGAAGAACAGCTGGGCAAGAAGATCAGCGAGGTGTTCAGCCGTTTCGACGTCGAGCCGCTGGCCTCGGCCTCGGTCGCCCAAGTGCACGCCGCACAATTGAAGACCGGCGAAGAAGTGGTGGTGAAGGTGATTCGCCCCGGCCTCAAGCCGATCATCGGCCAGGACCTGGCGTGGCTGTTTATCCTCGCCCGCGCCGCCGAACGCTTCTCCGCCGATGCGCGCCTGCTGCACCCGGTGGACGTGGTCGCCGACTACGAAAAAACCATCTACGACGAACTCGACCTGCTGCGTGAAGCGGCCAACGCCAGCCAGCTCAAGCGCAACTTCGAAGGTTCAGCGCTGCTGTATGTGCCCCAAGTGTATTGGGACTGGTGCCGCCCCAAAGTGCTGGTGATGGAGCGCATCTACGGCGTGCAGGTCACCGACCTCGCGACCCTGGCCGACCAGCGCACCGACATGAAGATGCTCGCCGAGCGCGGTGTGGAGATCTTCTTCACCCAGGTGTTCCGCGACAGTTTCTTCCACGCCGACATGCACCCGGGCAACATTTTCGTCAGCACCGTCAACCCGTGGAGCCCGCAGTACATTGCGATCGACTGCGGCATCGTCGGCAGCCTGACCCCTGAAGACCAGGATTACCTGGCGCGTAACCTGTTCGCCTTCTTCAAACGTGACTACCGCCGCGTGGCGCAATTGCACATTGATTCGGGTTGGGTGCCGGCCGAAACCAAGCTCAACGAATTCGAAGCGGCGATCCGCACCGTGTGCGAGCCGATCTTTGAAAAACCGTTAAAAGATATTTCCTTCGGCCAGGTGCTGATGCGCCTGTTCCAGACTGCGCGGCGCTTCAACATGGAAGTGCAACCACAGCTGGTGCTGCTGCAAAAAACCTTGCTCAATATCGAAGGTCTGGGCCGCCAGCTGTACCCGGACTTGGACCTGTGGAACACCGCGCAACCCTTTCTGGAACGCTGGATGCGCGAGCGCGTCAGCCCGAAAACCCTGTTGGGCAACCTGCACAGCCAGATGGAACAACTGCCGCACCTGGCCAACATGACCCGCGACCTGCTGGAGCGCATGTCCCAGCCCCACGCCAAGGACCCTGCGCCGCCGTGGCACAGGCGCAAGGACGACTGGTTCCTGCGCCTGCTGGGCGCCGCCCACTTGGTCGGCGGCGTGATGCTGGCGATTGGCGGGCCGCTGAACCAATTGGGCCATTGGCCGGCGGGCATCATGGTCGCCGTGGGTGTTTATCTGATCGTGCGCCGATAGCCGATCCGGTTATACACTGTCGCAAATTGCCGGAGCCGAACATGAAAGACTGGCTGGACGAGATCAAGTGGGACAATGACGGCCTGGTGCCGGCCATTGCCCAGGACTACAAGACCGGGCGCGTATTGATGATGGCCTGGATGAACCGCGAGGCCTTGAGCCTCACCGCCACTGAGCAGCGCGCCATTTACTGGTCACGTTCGCGTGGCAAACTGTGGCGCAAGGGCGAAGAGTCCGGGCACGTGCAGGCCCTGCACGAGATGCGCATCGACTGTGACGCCGACGTGGTGATCCTGAAGGTCGAGCAGATCGGTGATATCGCCTGCCATACCGGCCGTCACAGCTGCTTCTATCGCGTGTTCGAGAACGGCGAGTGGAAGGTTGTGGAACCGGTGCTCAAAGACCCGCACGCCATTTACTCCGCAGGACACTGAACATGAGCGATACCCTCAACCGTGTGGCCCAGGTGCTGGAAGACCGCAAAGGCGCGGATGCCGACAGCTCCTATGTCGCCAGCCTCTACCACAAGGGCTTGAACAAGATTCTGGAAAAACTTGGCGAAGAGTCCATCGAGACGATTATTGCCGCCAAAGATGCGCAAATCAGCGGTGATTACAGCGATGTAATCTACGAGACCGCAGACTTGTGGTTCCATAGCCTGGTCATGCTCGCCCAACTGGGGCAGCACCCACAGGCCGTGTTGGATGAACTGGACCGTCGCTTCGGCCTGTCCGGGCACGCCGAAAAGGCCTCGCGCCCGTCCGCCTGAATAACTTTTACAGAGGAATTGCAGCATGGGCATTTTTGACTGGAAACACTGGATCGTCATTCTGGTGGTCGTGGTACTGGTGTTCGGCACCAAGAAACTCAAGAACCTGGGCACTGACGTGGGCGAGTCGATCAAGGGCTTTCGTAAAGCCATGAACGACGATGAAAAGCCGGCCGACCCGATGGCCAACCCAGTGCCGCCGGCGCAGCCCGTTCACCCGCAGGCCACCCAGCCGATCACCGAGCGTCGTACCTTCGACGTGCAGGCTGAGAAAGTCCAAGAGCCGACCCGCAAAGACTCGTGAGCACTGACTAATGTTTGGTATCAGCTTCTCTGAACTGCTGCTCGTCGGCCTCGTGGCCTTGCTGGTACTGGGGCCGGAACGCCTGCCCGGTGCCGCACGCACGGCCGGCCTGTGGATCGGGCGCCTGAAACGCAGTTTCAACGCCATCAAACAGGAAGTTGAACGGGAAATCGGCGCCGACGAGATCCGCCGCCAGCTGCACAACGAACATATCCTGTCGTTGGAGCAAGAGGCGCGCAAGATTCTGTCGCCTGTTCAGGAGCCCGCCAAACCGGCCGAACCTGTGCCCGAAAACAGCATTGCTCCGGTCGCCGCAGTACCGCAAACCGCGCCCGCCCCGACTGAGCCAGCGCCGACGCCCGTGGCGTCGCCCGCTCCCAATGACCCTACATTGCCGCCGCGAGCCCCATGAGCGCTGATAAACCGGAAAACGACCAGCATATGCCGCTGGTCTCGCACCTCACCGAGCTGCGGACCCGCCTGCTGCGTTGCGTAGCGGCCATTTTCATCATCTTTGCCGGGCTGTTCGCCTTTACCCAGCAGATCTACACCTTCGTCTCCACGCCCTTGCGCCAGTACCTGCCGGCCGGCGCGACAATGATCGCCACCGACGTGTCGTCGCCGTTTTTGACGCCGTTGAAGCTGACCATGATGGTCTCGCTGTTCCTGGCGATCCCGGTGATCCTGCACCAGATCTGGGGCTTTATCGCGCCGGGCCTGTACAAGCATGAGAAGCGCATTGCGGTACCGTTGCTGGTGTCGAGCATCCTGCTGTTCTACACCGGCATGGCCTTCGCGTATTTCCTGGTGTTCCCGCTGATCTTCAAGTTCTTCGCCGCCGCCACCCCGGCCGGCGTGGAAATGATGACCGACATCACCAGCTACCTCGACTTCGTGATGACGCTGTTCTTCGCCTTTGGCGTGGCCTTCGAAATTCCGGTGGCCGTGGTGTTGCTGGTGTGGATCGGCGTGGTCGACGTCAAATACCTGAAAAAAGTACGCCCGTACGTGATCATCGGCTGCTTCGTGGTGGGCATGATCCTTACGCCGCCGGACATTTTCTCGCAGACCTTGCTGGCCGTGCCGATGTGGATGCTGTTCGAGATCGGCATCCTGTTCAGCAGCTTGATCACCAAGCGCGGCGAACACCCGGATGACCAACCCGCCGACGACGACCAGCCGCCAGCGACGCAACCGTGAACCTGCTGTTGCTTGAGGAGGCCGACTTTATCGCGGCCGACCGGGTGATCCTGCGTGATCGGCGCCTGGTGCATATGCAGGAAGTCCACCGCGCGGTGGTGGGCGACAACCTGCGGGTCGGCCGTATTGGCGGGCTGATGGGCAATGCGCAACTGCTGCGCCTGGAAACCGGTGAAGCCGAGCTGCAAGTGAGCTTCGACCAGCCACCACCGACCAAACTGCCGCTGACCCTGCTGCTGGCCCTGCCGCGCCCGAAGATGCTGCGCCGGGTGCTGCAAACCGTGGCGGCGATGGGCGTGCCGAAGGTGGTACTGGTCAACAGTTACCGAGTGGAAAAGAGCTTCTGGCAAACCCCGTTCCTGGAGCCTGAGGCGGTTCGCGAGCAGTTGATCCTCGGCCTGGAACAGGCGCGCGATACCGTGCTGCCCGAGATCATTATCGAAAAACGCTTCAAGCCGTTCGTCGAAGACCGCCTGCCGGCCATGACCGCTGGGACTCTGGGCCTGATCGGCCATCCCGGCGATTACCCGGCGTGCCCACGCGGGCTGGATGAGCCGGTGACCCTGGCCATTGGCCCCGAAGGCGGCTGGATTCCCTATGAAGTGGAGCTGTTGGCCAAGGCCGGCTTGCAACCGGTGCAACTGGGTACACGCATCCTGCGCGTAGAAACCGCCGTGACCGCCCTGCTCGCTCGGTTGTTCTGACACGACCTACAGACCCCGATCATTCCCATGCTCCGCGTGGGAATGCCGCCAGGGACGCTCTGCGTCCGCTCTTGGAAGCGGAGCGTCCCGGGATGCATTCCCACGCAGAGCGTGGGAACGATCAACACCTACAGAATTTTCCTGCGCTGCCGATAGCCTCTGAATAAGTCCAAGCCTTGTTCCAAAGGAGATCGCAGTATGTATCGTTGGTTAGCCGAAAAACTGGGGAATGTGAGCGTCAATCGCAAGCTGAGCATAGGCTTTGGCTTGGTGTTGATCCTGACGCTGGTGACCACCTTCACCGGTTGGACCGGCTTGGGCGACGTGACCAGTCGTGGCGACAAGCTGGGCTTTATCTCCAGCCTCAACGGCCTGACCAAAGACCTGCGCCTGGCGCGCCTGGACTTTGAAATGCGCCGGGGCGAACAAGGCACCGACGCCGTCAACAGCCTGCTGAAGCAACTGGACGATGGCCTCAAAACCGCCGAAACGCTGATCGAGCAACCCGACGACAAAGCCCTGGTCGAGCAACAGCAGCAAGCCCTGGGCCAATACAAAAAAGCCTTTGGCACTATGGTCCTGGCCGGCCTCAAGCGCGAGGGCGCACGCAGCAAGCTCGGTGACACTGCCGACAACGCCGTGGCCAAGATCAACGAAATCGAAGCGGCCCTGCTGCAAGGCGACAGCGTCACGCAGTTCAACAGCGTGGTCGACCTGAGCAAGCTGATCCAGCAGTCGCGCTTCCAGGTGCGCGGTTATACCTACAGCGGCAAGACCGAAGCCGAGCAACCAGCCCTGGATGCCATCGACAATGCCCTGAAGAAAATCACCGACCTGCAAGGCAAGCTGCCTGAGCAATACCAGGCCAACCTGCAAGAGGCCGGCGTGTCCCTGCAAGCCTACCGCGCCGCCGTCAGCCAGTACCGCGACTCCCAGGTGGCCAGCGCCGCCGCGCTGAAAATCATGACCGCCCAGGGCGATATCCTGCTGGGGCACAGCGAAAAACTCACCACCTCCCAGACCGCCGTGCGCGATGCCGATGCCGCCCACGCTAAACAGCTGTTGCTGCTGGCCACCGTGCTGGCGCTGATCTTCGGCATTTTCGCCGCCTGGGCCATCACCCGCCAGATCGTGATCCCGCTCAACCAGACCCTCCAAGTCGCCGAGCGCGTGGCCTCGGGCGATCTGAGCCATAACCTCAACTCCGCCCGCCAGGACGAGTTGGGCCAGTTGCAACGCGCCATGCAAAGCATGACCGTCGGCCTGCGCGAGTTGATCGGCGGTATCAGCGACGGCGTCACCCAGATTGCCAGCGCTGCCGAACAACTGTCGGCCGTGACCGAACAGACCAGCGCCGGGGTTAACAGCCAAAAGGTCGAAACCGACCAAGTGGCCACCGCCATGAACGAAATGGCCGCCACCGTGCAGGAAGTGGCGCGCAACGCCGAAGAAGCCTCCGAAGCTGCCGTGGCGGCGGACCAACAAGCCCGTGAAGGCGACAAGGTGGTGGGTGAAGCCATCGCGCAGATTGAGCGCCTGGCGACCGAGGTCGGTCATTCCACGGTGGCCATGGGCGACCTCAAGCGCGAAAGCGACAAGATCGGCAGCGTGCTCGATGTGATCAAGTCGGTGGCACAACAAACCAACCTGCTGGCGCTGAACGCGGCGATTGAAGCAGCGCGGGCCGGTGAGGCCGGTCGCGGCTTTGCGGTGGTGGCCGATGAGGTGCGCAGCCTGGCCCAGCGCACGCAGAAGTCCACCGAGGAGATCGAAGAACTGATCGTCGGCCTGCAAAACGGCACCCAGCAGGTGGCGGCCATCATGGACAACAGCCGTGGCCTCACCGACAGCAGCGTCGAACTGACCCGCCGCGCCGGCAACGCGCTGAGCAATATCACGCGTACGGTCTCGACTATCCAGGCGATGAACTCGCAGATTGCCACTGCTGCCGAGCAACAGAGCGCTGTGGCCGAGGAGATCAACCGCAGCGTGTTGAATGTGCGCGACGTGTCTGAACAGACCTCCTCGGCCAGCGAGGAAACTGCCGCCTCGAGTGCCGAACTGGCACGCCTGGGGATCTACTTGCAGTCTTTGGTCGGGCGTTTCCGCATCTGACCCGCACCTACGCGGCGGCCGGATCAAGGCCGCCGCAACTTATGAAATTTCCTACGTAGTTATCAGCCCGCCACGACCTCGAATCGATTTAGCGTTTCAGCTGTTGCGAAATGCTTCCCCAGATTTGGAGGTTCACCATGTTTCCTCGGCTGACCCGTTTGCTGGTCAACGCCAGCATCCGTCTCAAACTCGCACTGGGTTTCGGCCAAGTGTTGATCTTAAGCATCCTGATCGCCGCGACCGGCTGGCAGGCCTTGAAAGACGTGCTTTATCGCTCAAACAGCCTGACGACCCTTGGGCAACTGGCCCTTGACGCCGAGGCCATGCGCGCCGACAGGATTGTGTACCGCACCCTGACAGACGCCAGCAGCCTGGCCAAAATGCACGCGCAGACCGAAAAGATCGACCAGCGACTGGCCGACCTTTCAAGCCGCCTCAACGACCCGGCCGACGTGCAGCGACTGCAGGAAGCGACACGTTTGGTGGCGAGCTTCAAGACAGCGCTGGCGGACTTGCCCGCATTGATCGAGCAACGCGAGCGCATCCGCCCGGACCTCAAGAAAACCGCGCTGCAGGCCAGCGACAGCCTCGCCCAGTTCGCCAGCGATTTGCCCAACCAGGAAGACGAAAAAGCCTTGGACGCCATCGAAAACCTGCGTCAGGCCATGGAGCAGGCCGAAGATCGCGCTCAGAGCCCGGCCTGGGCCGCGGAGTCGCTGCAAGCCTATGCCGAGGCACTTATTCAGGCACTCGACGCCCTGAATGTGGCACAAGCGGCGGTAACCGCACTGCCCGTCGACGCGGCGCTGCTTAAAGCCGACCTGGCCAACTATCGCGAACAATTGACCAAGCTCAAGGAAGCACAGCTCAACACCGAGACCCTGCAAAACCGCTTTGAACAGCAGCTCAATGATTTGCGTGAGCAAAGCCATCAACTGAGCGTGGATCAGAACACCAAGCGTGACAGCGAAGCCGAGCAGACCCACACACGGCTGCTGAGCGTTACCGTGGCGGCCTTGCTGCTCGGTGCACTCGCCGCCTGGTGGATCGCTCGGCAAGTTGTCGTGCCTCTGCGCGCAATCCTTACGGCCGCCCACCGTATTGCTGACGGCGACCTGAGCCGGGACATTGAAGAGGACCGTCGCGACGAGCTGGGCCAGTTGCAGCAGAGCATCGGGCAAATGACCCGCAACTTGCGCAACCTGATCAGCGGTATCGGCGACAGCACCCGGCAGATCGCCAGTGCCGCAACGCAGTTATCCGCCGTCACCGAACAGACTCGCGCCGGAGTCAACGACCAGAAGGAGGAAACCGATCAGGTGGCCACCGCAATGAATGAAATGCTCGCCACTGCCCAGGAGGTCGCCCGGCACGCCGAGCAGGCGTCCGTGGCGGCCAATGAAGCGGACCAGGAGGCTGGCGCCGGCGAAAAAGTGGTGACCCAGGCGATGGAGCAAATCGGCCACTTGGCCCATGAGATGGCGCGCTCGAGCCAGGCGATGATTGCGCTGCAACACGAAAGCCAGAAAATCGGCAGCGTGCTCGACGTGATCAAGTCAGTGTCCCAGCAAACCAACTTGCTGGCCCTGAACGCAGCCATTGAAGCGGCGCGCGCGGGCAGTGCCGGCCAGGGTTTTGCGGTAGTCGCCGACGAAGTGCGCAGCCTGGCCCAGCGCACCCAGGAATCTGCCGAAGAAATCGAAGGCTTGATCCTCGGCCTGAATACCGGCACCCAGCAGGTCGCAGACATCATGGACAGCAGCCGTAGCCTGACCGACAACAGCGTCGGCCTGACCCGCGATGCGGGCGATGCCCTGGCCGCGATTGCGCGCACCGTGTCGATCATCCAGGAAATGAACCCGCAGATTGCCGCTGCTGCCGAGCAGCAAAGCGCAGTGGCGGAAGAGATCAATCGCAGTGTGTTGAAGGTGCGGGATGTCACCGAACAAACCGCTGCGGCCAGTGAGGAAACAGCCGCGGCGAGCGCTCAGTTGACCCGGTTGAGCCTGGATTTGCAGACGTTGGTGGGTAAATTCAGGCTTTGAGGCGTCACTAACGTCGGGACGCGGAGCGTCCTAGGAGGCTTTCCCACGCGGAGCGTGGGAACGATCATTAGAGGACCTGGCGCAGGAAGGCTTGGGCGCGCGGGTCTTTCGGTGCATCGAAGAACTCGGCCGGGGCCGCATCTTCGAGCAATTTGCCGTGGTCGAAGAACAGCACGCGGTCTGCCACTTCACGGGCAAAGCCCATCTCGTGAGTGACGCAGACCATCGTCATGCCTTCCAGGGCCAGGGTCTTCATCACGTCCAGCACTTCGCCGACCATTTCCGGGTCCAGCGCCGAGGTGGGCTCATCAAACAGCATCACCTTGGGCTCCATGGCCAACGCGCGGGCAATGGCTACCCGCTGTTGCTGGCCACCGGACAGGCGCGACGGGAACTCGTTGGCCTTCTGCGCAATACCGACCTTTTCCAGCAGCGCCAAGGCCTTGGCTTCACGCTCTTGCTTGCCACGCTTGCGCACGACTTTTTGCGCCAGGCACAGGTTTTCCAGCACCGTCATGTGCGGGAACAAATTGAAGTGCTGGAACACCATGCCGACTTCACGGCGGTAGGCATTCACGTCGGTTTTCGGGTCGGCCAGTTGCAGGCCGTCGATGCTCACCGAGCCCGAGTCGAATTCTTCCAGGCCGTTAAGGCAGCGCAGGAACGTGGACTTGCCCGAACCTGACGGGCCAATCACCACCAGCACTTCGCCCTTGGCGACTTGGGTGGTCACGTGGTCCACGGCGCGCACTACCTGGCCACGGGTGTCGAAGACTTTTACCAGATCGCGGACTTCAATCACTTTGCGCGAGCCTCCGCTCAAGCCGGCTGGCCATTTTCGACAGCGGCAGGTTGATCAGCAGGTACAGGCCTGCCACACAGAACAGGATTTCAAAGGGCGAGAACGAGGTGGTGATCACTTCGCGGCCGCTTTTAAGCAGTTCGGTAATCGCGATCACCGAGACCAGCGAGGTGTCTTTCACCAGGCTGATAAATTGCCCGGCCAATGGCGGCAGCACGCGCTTGAACGCTTGCGGCAACACCACGTGGCGCATCGACTGGCTGGCGCTCAACCCCAGGGAGCGGGCGGCTTCGTTCTGGCCACGGGTGATGGACTGCACACCGGCGCGCACGATTTCCGCCACGTAAGCGCCGGTGAACAGCGACAGCGCGGCAATCCCGGCAAATTCGCGGGACAGGTTGAGCACCGTGCCGATGAAGAAGTAGAAGATAAAGATTTGCACCAATAGCGGCGTACCGCGCACCAGTTCGACGTAGATCGTCGACAGATCGCGCAAGGTCGGGTTGCTCGACAGACGGCATAAGCCGGTTGCCAGACCCATCGCCAAACCCAGGATTCCGGAGACCACCGACAACCATAAGGTCGTCCACAAACCCCACATCAACGGGCCCAGCGCCCAATGCCGGGTGACGCCGATAACATCGCCTTCGGCCACGTCGTCGCCACGTGACACTTGCAGGCTGTTGTCGGCCACGGTCAGCTTTTGCTCGGTGCCTGCGTCGTTGCGCAAGGTGACTTCGGCGACGTCGCCTTTGCGCACCAGCTCAATGACGGTGGAGATGTCGGCGGCGCGCTGGGACGTTTCGGCCTGATAGGCGAAGTACTGCGGCACGCGGTTCCAGCGCCACTCGTAGGACATCAACGAGGTGGCGTAGTACAACGCGCCGGCCAGGCCGACCAGCACGACCACGGTCAGCAGGTGCCAGGGCCATTGGGCTTTTTTCTGTTTCATTTCACTTTCCGAAGATGTATCGCCTGGCATGAGATCGTTCCCACGCTCTGCGTGGGAATGCCTCACTGGGCGCTCTGCGTCCGCTTTGTGACGCGCAGCGTCACGGGCTGCATTCCCACGCAGAGCGTGGGAACGATCGACTCGGTGTCAGCGCTTATTCCATGTCCTTGAGCCACTCGGAGCTCTTGAACCACTTGTCATGGATGCGATCGTAGGTGCCGTCGTTGCGGATCTGGTGCAGGAAGTTGTTGATGTAGTTGAGGCTGTCGAAATCGCCCTTTTTCAGGCCGAACGCCAGTGGCTCGAAGGTGAAGGGTTCTTCCAGGAACACCAGCTTGCCATTACCGACTTTCTTCTCGGCAACCACGTTGTACGGCGCGTCATACACAAAGGCATCGGCCTTGCCGTTGACCACGTCCAGCACGCCTTCCTGTTCGTTGTCATAGCCGTGGTACTTGGCTTTGGAGATCAGCTTCCTGGCAACCATCTCGCCGGTGGTGCCGAGCTTGGAGGTCAGGCGGTATTTCTCGTCGTTCAAATCTTTGTAGGATTTGATGGTGCCTTCCAGGTCTTTACGAATCAGCAGGGTCTGGCCGACCACAATGAAGGGTTCGCTGAAGTTCAGGCGCAGATTGCGCTCCTGGGTCAGGGTCATGCCGCTGCCGATCATGTCGAACTTGCCGGTCAGGAAGGCCGGGATAATGCCGTCGTAGCCGGTGGATACCAGTTCCAGCTTGACGCCCATGGACTTGGCCATGGCCTTGAGGATGTCGACTTCAAAACCGATGATTTCACCGCGCTTGTCGGTCATTTCGAACGGCATGTAGGTCGGGTCCATGCCGACTTTCAGCGTGCCGCGCTTGACCGCATCGTCGATGGCGCCCGCATGCGCCGCAGTGGCCGCGACCAGCGCAGTGACGCCGAGCATCAGCATCGAAAGATACTTTTTCATCATCAAGTCCCCTGAAAGATTCTTATAACGCCGGCGCGCAAAAGGGCTGCACCAATTCGGGGTGCGATCCTAACCCACTCGTTGCCCGTCACAAAGGTTTCACGGGTAAATGTTATCGGCGTATGTCGGAAAAGCCCCACAACGGTGCAGCACAGCCCAGGCACTAGACACATCAGCACAACAGCGCCGCAATTGATTGATGTGTAAGCAGTTATGACGTTCAGTCGATCTCCGCCATCCAGTCGGTTTCCTTGAACCACTTGTCGTGCAGCCGATCGTAGGTGCCATCCTGGGCAATTTGATTGAGGAAGTGGTTGATCCAATTGAGGCTGTCGTAGTCGCCTTTTTTGAGCCCAAACGCCAAGGGCTCAAAGGTAAACGGCTGCTCAAGGGCAAAGAGCCGATGGTTTTCCGGCCTGGTCATCGCGATCAGGTTGTAGGGCGCGTCATGGACAAAGGCGTCGGCCTTGCCCTCCACCACCTGGCGCACACCCTCTTCGGGCGTTGCGAAGCTGCTCAGGTGCGCGGCGCCCAGAAACCGCTGCGCAGCCGCTTCACCGGTGGTGCCTTCAGTCGCAGCGATGCGGTAACCCGCCTCGTCGAGGTCTTCGATGCTGGCAATCTTGCCGGCAAGGCTGGGGTTCAGCAGTACGGTCTGGCCGACCACGATAAAGGAGTCGCTGAAATTCAGCTTGAGGTTGCGCTCCTGCGTCACCGTCATGCCGCTGCCGATCAGGTCGAACTTCTTCGCCATCAGCCCCGGCAGCAACTCGGTATAAGGCACGGCGACCAGTTCAAGCTCGACGCCCAAGGCGCGGCTCATCGCCTGCAGCAAGTCGACCTCAAAACCAACGATACGGCCCTGCTTGTCCTTCATTTCAAAGGGCACATAGGTGGGCGTGGTGCCGACTTTAAGCACACCGCGTCGAACCGCCTCATCGAGGGCACCAGCACTCAACCAGCCTGCGTAAATCAATGCGATGACGCCGCTCAGCACCGCCGAACAATACCTTTTGATCATGAAACCCCCTGCGACCTAGTCAATTTGGGGGCGATGCTACCCCAGCGACAGGCACGGCAATACGCTTCGAACAAAGGTCTTTTGTTTCGAAATAACAAGGGGTTAGCGGTATTAGGAGGATATTCTGAACGCTGTAGGAACAGCGCATCTAACGCCCCCGAGGTGAGCCCTCGGGGGCGTCGGAATCAGGCCGGTTGGGCCTGGGACGACAGCGGTTGCAGCGGCAGCAATGGCGCGTGCGGATCAGCCTTCACCGATGCACGCCAGGCACCGAGCCACTCGGCATGACCTTCACTCCACACCTGCTGATGCAGGCGAGCCAAGGCTACCGGGTCACTCAGCAATGCCAGGCGCTCGCCGTTGTTGAGGCCGGCGGGGCCGACTTTCATCGCGTGGCGCACACGTTCCTGACGCAAGTGTTCGATCGGCTCCGCCTCACGGTGACGCGAGGTCGCCAGGGCGCAGGCCAGGGCGTTTTGCTGCGGGTCGACCACCGAACGCACAAACCCGTCATTGAGGGCGTGCCAACGGTTTTCGTGGGTGTATTGCTCGGTCGACAGCAAGGCTTGCGGCGGGTTGTATTCCTCTGGGATCAGGAACAGGCTCTCGTCGCGAGACTTGAGGCCCAGCTTGACCCGGCTGGAGATCACCGACACCGGAATCGACAGCATCAGCGAGCCGACGATCGGAATCAGCCACCACAGGAAGCTTGGGTTCAACCACACCACCAACAACGCCCACAGGAAGCCCAGCAGGGTTTGCGGGCCGTGACGCTTGACCGCCTCGCTCCATGGCGTGGAATCGTCGTCACGCTGCGGCGAGTTCCAGGTCGCCGCCCAGCCCAGGAACGCGGCGAGCACGAAACGGGTGTGGAAGATCATGCGCACCGGCGCCAGCAGCATGGAGAACAGCATCTCCAGCAGCATCGACAAGGTCACCTTGAACTTGCCACCGAACTCTTTCGCGCCCTTGGCCCAGATCAGGATAATGCTGAGCAATTTAGGCAGGAACAGCAGCACGATGGTGGTGGAAAACAGCGCCACCGCCTTGTCCGGGTGCCATTGGGGCCACAGCGGGTACAACTGGCGTGGTGCCATGAAGTACTGCGGCTCCATCAAGGTGTTCACTGCCAGCAATGCCGTCGACAGCACCAGGAAGAAGAACCACAACGGCGCCGACAGGTAGGACATCACGCCGGTCAGGAACACCGCACGGTGCACCGGGTGCATGCCTTTGACCAGGAACAGGCGGAAGTTCATCAGGTTACCGTGGCACCAGCGACGGTCACGCTTGAGCTCATCCAGCAGGTTCGGCGGCAGTTCTTCGTAGCTGCCCGGCAGGTCGTAAGCAATCCACACGCCCCAGCCGGCACGGCGCATCAGCGCCGCTTCAACGAAGTCGTGGGAGAGGATCGCACCGGCAAACGCACCTTTACCCGGCAACGGCGCCAGGGCGCAGTGCTCGATAAACGGCTTCATACGAATGATGGCGTTGTGACCCCAGTAGTGGGATTCACCCAGCTGCCAGAAGTGCAGACCAGCGGTAAACAGCGGGCCGTAGACGCGGGTGGCGAACTGCTGCATGCGCGCATACAGAGTGTCCATGCCCGACGCACGCGGCGCGGTCTGGATAATCCCGGCATCCGGCGTGGCTTCCATCAAGCGCACCAGGCTGGTCAGGCATTCGCCGCTCATCACGCTGTCGGCGTCGAGCACCACCATGTACTTGTATTCACCGCCCCAACGACGGCAGAAGTCGTCGAGGTTGCCGCTCTTGCGCTTTACGCGACGGCGACGGCGGCGATAGAAGATCTTGCCGAAACCACCGGCTTCGCGGCACACATCAAGCCAGGCTTGCTGTTCGGCGATGCAGATATCGGCTTCGTTACTGTCGCTGAGCACGAAGAAATCGAAACGGTCCAGGTCGCCCGTGGCGGCCACCGATTCGAACGTAGCGCGCAGGCCGGCAAATACCCGCGGCACGTCTTCGTTGCAGATCGGCATCACCAGCGCGGTGCGGGCGTCCTTCGGAATCGGCTCGTCACCGGCACTTTTACCGGAGATCCGGTATTTATCGTGGCCAGTCAGCAACTCCAGGAAGCCCATCAGCGCGGTCCAGAAGCCGGCCGAAACCCAGCAGAACAGAATCCCGAACATGATCAGAATGCTGGTTTGCAAGGCGTAAGGCAGTACCTGGGTAGCGGTTTGCAGCAGGGTCTGGTTGCGGATTTCGTCGAAGTCGACCAGCGACCAGCCCTGGTACGGCATGATGCCTTTCATGTACCAGCCGGCAACGATGGTCTGGCCGAGCATCAGCACCAGCAGGATATAGCGACGGATCGAACCCACGGTACGCCAGCGTGCTGCCGGCAATACGCGCTCATCCTTCGGCGGCGCCGGAGGGTTGGTGCGACCGGTCATCCGGCGCCAACCACGCACCAGGATATTGGTACGCCATGGCTCCGGCACCACTTTGGTCCGACGGATCGGCGGCGTGGCCTTCAGGCAAACCCGGCCGTTGGCGTCAAGCGCCAGCATCTCGGCGTCTTGCAGCTCTTCGGCGGTATTGAGCGTCAACCGGCGGCCGACCGAGGCTTGGGCAGCCTCGGTGGGTGCGTCGAACGTCTTCGAAGACAGACGTTCGTGCAGCTCGCTGAAGGAAGTGCAGCCCGCCAGTTCGGCGCGCTGCTCTGCGGTCATCGGGAGGTGCGCCAGGTACTCGGACAGGGTCTCTGGCGTGGCTTGAGAATTACTCATCGGCAGGCAACTGATAGCTCCAGGTTTCGGTCAGGACGTGTTCGGTCTTTTCCGGCTCCGGATTGGCGGGGGCAGCCTCTGGCTGCTTGGCGTCCTTGTCTTTCGCTTCCTTGGCGTCTTTCCTGGCCTGTTTTTCGTGTTGCTTGGCCAGCAGTTTGTCGGCCTTGAGCACCTGGGTCGAGACCTTCTCAGGCTCAGCTTTCACGATGTCTTCGACCAGCGCGGCACGCATTTCGGTGGGCTTGCCTGCGTCCTTGATCTTCATGCGCAGGGTCAGGCGCCAGCCTTTGGTGTGCTCGTTGTAGCGCACGCTGTTTTCAACGATTTCGGCGTTGTCACCCACGCTCACCTGGCTGCGCACTGGCGCATCCGGCGGCAGGTTCTTCAGGGACGGGCCCTCGAAGTCCACCAGGTAGGCCACGCTGCCGTCAGGCTGGCGAATCAGGTTGGATTGCTTCACGTCACCGGTGGAACGCAAGGTCTGCTTGACCCAGGCGCTGTCGGCCGGGTGCAGGTCTTTCTCGTCCATGGTCCAGTGCAGGCGATAGCTGACATCCAGCGGCTCGCCGACTTTCGGCAGCTCGGCCGGGCTCCAGAACGCAACGATGTTGTCGTTGGTTTCGTCGGCGGTCGGAATCTCTACCAGGTCGACAGAACCCTTGCCCCAATCGCCTTCAGGCTCGATCCAGGCGCTTGGGCGCTTGTCGTAGTTGTCGTCCAGGTCTTCGTAGTGGCTGAAGTCGCGGCCACGTTGCAGCAGGCCGAAACCACGCGGGTTCTCGACGGCGAAGTTGCTGACCGACAGGTGTTTAGGGTTGTTCAGTGGGCGCCAGATCCACTCGCCATTGCCGGCATGGATCGACAGGCCGCTGGAATCGTGCAGCTCACGGCGGTAGTTAAGCACCTTGGAAGGCTGGTTCGCGCCGAACAGGTACATGCTGGTAAGCGGGGCGATGCCCAGCTTGCTGACCTTGTCACGCAGGAACATCTGGGATTTGACGTCGACAATGGTGTCGGTGCCAGGACGCAGGGTCAGGCGATAGGCGCCGGTGGCACGCGGTGAGTCCAGCAGGGCGAAGATCACCAGCTGTTTCTCGCCCGGTTTAGGGCGCTCGATCCAGAACTCGGTGAAACGCGGGAACTCTTCACCGGACGGCAATGCCGTGTCAATCGCCATGCCACGGGCCGACAGGCCATAGGACTGGCCCTTGCCGACGACGCGGAAGTAGCTGGCGCCGAGCATGGTCATGATTTCGTCTTGCTTGTCGGCCTTGTTGATCGGGTACAGCACACGGAAGCCGGCGTAACCCAGCTGTTCGGTGGCTTTAGGATCAAATTTCACGTCGCCGAAATCGAAACGACTTGGGTCGTACTTGATTTCCTGGACGCTGTCGGCGGTCACTTCGTTGATTTTCACCGGCGTGTCGAAGTGCATGCCCTGGTGATAGAAGGACAGCTTGAACGGCGTGTTCTGATCGGCCCACTCAGCTTTTTCGTTGCGGAAACGAATCTTCTGGTAGTCGGCGAATTTCATTTCGCGAAATTCGTTAGGCAGATTGCTGCGCGGAGCTTCGTATTTCTGCCCAGCCAGCTCTTTTGCCTTGGCCGACACATCATCCAGACTGAATGCCCACAGTTGACCCGCGCCGAACAGGCAAAACAGGGCAGAGCCCGTTACCAGTGCGTTTCGTAACCGCTTAGCAGACAATTTTGGTGCATTACAGGGACTAACAATCACGAGCAACCCTCGCCGAAAACAGATCAAAAAACCAACGGCCAGCTATCTATATGCCAGGTTGGCGAGCATTGTTCCGACTCCCCTGGGGCAAAATGATTCCCCAATGGTTTGTCGGACAAGTCTCTACCTAAGTCAAAAATGGACCAATTTACGCTGATCCCCATAGCGCGCGATTATCTAGTAGCCCGCGATACAACGCATCAGGGACAACGAAGTATTTGTAGTGAAACCCTGCGTTTTTAGGCATTAAAGTCGTTTTTAATACATTCATGTCTGTAAGAGGAATGTCACAGGGCCATCATTGACCAAGTGCACCTGCATATCAGCGCCAAAACGCCCTGACGCCACCTTGCCATGCAATTGTTGCGCTTGTAACAACAAGTGCTCAAAAAGCGCCGCTCCCAGCGCCGGCGGGGCCGCAGTGGAGAAGCTGGGCCGCAACCCGCTTTTGGTATCCGCCGCCAGGGTGAACTGCGACACCAGCAGCAAACCGCCGCCGATATCCTTCAACGACAGGTTCATCTTGCCCTCGTCGTCGCTGAACACCCGATAGTTAAGCAGCTTGTGCAGCAGTTTGTCGGCGCTCTCGGGCGTATCTGAAGGTTCGACGGCCACCAGCACCAGCAAACCCTGGTCAATAGAGCCTACGACTTCGCCCTCAACCTCAACCCGGGCGCCACGCACCCGTTGTAACAGGCCCTTCATGCTTCTTCTGGCGGCAGATCAAGCAGGCGCCGTGCCATCTCGCCGGTCGCGCGCACCAATGCATCGGTGATGCCGGGCTCGGACGCGGCATGCCCGGCCTCGCGAATCACCTGCAATTCACTGTTGGGCCAGGCCTGATGCAGCTCCCAGGCGTTATCCAGCGGGCAGATCATATCGTAGCGGCCATGGATGATGACGCCAGGCAGATGGGCGATCTTGTGCATATCGCGAATCAGCTGGTTGGGCTCCAGGAAGGAGTTGTTAGTAAAGTAGTGGCACTCGATACGCGCAATCGACAGGGCGCGCTGCGGCTCGGAAAAACGCTCGACATGCTGCGGGCTCGGGCACAGACCGAGCATGCGCCCTTCCCAGCCGGACCAGGCTTTGGCGGCGTGCATCTGGGCGATCTGGTCGTTGCCGGTGAGGCGCTTGTGGTAGGCGGCAACCATGTCGTGGCGCTCGTCCGCCGGGATCGGGGCAAGGTAGTCCTGCCAGTAATCCGGGAACATGCGGCTGGCGCCCTCCTGGTAGAACCAGTGAATATCCTGCGGGCGGGCCAGGAAAATCCCGCGCAGGATCAGGCCATGCACGCGCTCGGGGTGGGTTTGTGCGTAGGACAGCGACAGGGTCGAGCCCCAGGAGCCGCCAAACAGCACCCATTTGTCGATGCCCAGGTGCTCGCGGATGCGCTCAAGGTCGGCGACCAGATCCCAGGTGGTGTTGTTCTCCAAACTCGCGCGGGGTGTGGAACGCCCGCAGCCACGCTGGTCGAAGGTCACGATGCGGTACAGGTTCGGGTCAAAATAGCAGCGGCTCTGGGCATCGCAACCGGAGCCGGGGCCACCGTGGATGAAGACGACAGGCAAGCCTTCGGGGGAGCCACTCTCATCGACGTACAGCGTGTGGGTGTCATCGACGGCCAGATCGTGCCGGGCGTAGGGTTTGATCTGCGGGTACCAAGTCTGCATTGCGCGCTCCATAGGGTGTCGGGTTCATCCCTGAGGGGACGTCTATTATTCTTGCCGTCTGGCATCATAAACCCGAATTGTGCAATGAGCATGCCCTTGAATACTTAGACCTGTGTCAGCCCTTCGCGCCTGAGGTAATGCAGCAGATAGTTATAAAGCTGATCCACCTCCGGGGCTTGGCCGCGTGCGCGCAGGCAACCATGGACCAGCCCTTTGCCGGAATACAGCACGGCGGGCACACCGGCCTGTTGCAGCCGTTCGGCATAGAGCATGCCGTCATCGCGCAACGGGTCGAACTGGGCCACGGCGATCAACGCCTTGGGTAAGCCGCCGAAATGCTCGGCCAACAAAGGCATGGCATAGGCCGATGGCGTGCCCGCAGCGTCCAGGTACATTGCCAGGTAGCAGTCGGTGTCGGCGCTGCTGAGCAGGGGCGCGTCCCTGCAGTCACGGCGCGAGGGCAAATCGGCCGGGCCGCCCAGGCCGGGGTAAATCAGCACCTGAGCCACGGGCAGCGGCTGGCCATCGTCGCGCAGCCCCAGGCACAGCGCCGCCGCCAGATTGCCGCCCGCGCTGTCGCCCATCACCACCAGGCGTTGCAGGTTGATGGCGTGCGGCCCCTGACCGGCCTGGAGTGCCTGCCATACGGCGCGACAGTCTTGGTAGGCCGCCGGGAACGGATGCTCAGGTGCCAGGCGATAGTCGATGGCGATCACCAGCACTTGCAGCGTGTTGGCCAGTTCGAAGCAGATGAAGTCGTGGGAGTTCAGCCCGCCCACCGCCCAGCCGCCGCCGTGCATATAGAGAAGACAGGGCCAGCCCTCCGTCGGCGCTGAGGCCCTGGGTCGGTAACTACGCACGCCTACGCCGCCCAGGGAAAAGTCCGACAGTTGCAGCCCTTCAGGCTGCGGTGGCGTGAAGGCCTGGCACATACGGTCGTAGTTGTGGCGCAAGCCTGCCAGCGACGAGTCGTCACTGGTGAAGGATTCGGTTTTGGTGATGAAGGCGGCTAGCTGCGGAGAAGTCGGATACATGCGCAATATCCCTGACAATCGAGATCTAAAGGTGGGAGCTGGCTTGCCTGCTCCCACAGTTGCTCTGTGTTGTTTGATCTACCGTGCCTGGCTTAAGGTTTGAGGCTGGCCTGCACCGCCGCCACACCGTCGCTGCCATCAAACGCCGTAACCCCGGCCAACCAGCGCTGCAGATCCTCAGGGTGGTCACGCAACCACTGCCTGGCCACATCCTGCGGCGACTGGCGCTCCATGATCGGCACCATCAACTGGCTTTCCTGGGCGGCGGTGAAGGTCAGGTTCTGCAACAGACGGTTGGCGTTGGGGCAGCGCTCGCCGAAGTCCGGCGCGGTGACGGTGGAAACCGTGGCGCGGCCTTCGTCCGGGCCGAACACATCTTCACTGCCTGTGAGGTAAGCCATTTTCATGTTGATGTTCATCGGGTGCGGGGTCCAGCCGACGAACACCACGAACTCCTTACGGTTCACCGCTCGCTGCACCGCGGCGAGCATGCCGGCTTCACCGGAAGCGACCAGCTTGAAGCCACCGAGGCCGAAGTGGTTGGTGTCGATCATCTTCTGGATATCGGTATTGGCACCGCTGCCCGGCTCGATGCCGTAGATCTTGCCGCCGAGTTTGTCCTTGAAGCGGGCGATGTCGGCAAACGTCTTCAGCCCGGTATCGGCCACGTATTGCGGCACGGCCAGGGTGGCTTGGGCGTCGGCCAGGCTCGGCGTGTCGAACACCTTGACCTGCCTGGCGGCCAGGAATGGCGCGATGTTGTTGTCCATCGCCGGTTTCCAGTAGCCGAGGAAGATATCCAGGCGCTTGTCGCGGATGCCGGCAAAGATGATCTGCTGCACGGCGCTGGTCTGTTTGCTGTCGTAGCCCAGGCCGGTAAGCAGCACGTCGGCCATGCCGGAGGTGGCGATCACGTCGGTCCAGCTGACCACGCCCATGCGGATGGCTTTACATGAGGCGGGGTCGGCGGCCATGGCGTTGGCGCTGATCAAAGCGGCAGCGGTGAGGGTCAACAACAGTCTTTTCATGGATGAGGTCTCACTCGGCAGCTTT
Source organism: Pseudomonas sp. 58 R 3 (assembly GCF_900006605.1). Lineage (NCBI taxonomy): Bacteria > Pseudomonadati > Pseudomonadota > Gammaproteobacteria > Pseudomonadales > Pseudomonadaceae > Pseudomonas > Pseudomonas sp. 58 R 3. The sequence continues at coordinate 354,602 of NZ_CVTT01000061.1, forward strand.
TATTGTGGGGAGTGGCGTCTGGCGCGCCGTACCCACAACCTTACTTAGCGGGACCTCTGCTGACACGAACTGTGGCGACCGGCAGTTGCACTGGAGCGACTGTGAGGGCCCCTTCGCGAGCAAGCCCGCTCCCACATTGGGACCGCATTCTCCTGCTGAAACTCGGTCAAATGTGGGAGCGGGCTTGCTCGCGAAAGCTATTTCAGCAGCACCGAAAATTATCGGTAACGCCTCTGCCCCCAGGCCAACAACCCTTCCAGCAACTGCTTCAATACCACCCGCGTCGGCTCAGCCAGATCCGCGCGATACCGGAACGGCTCAACCTCTTCCATATACGTGCTCTGGCACAGCTCCAACTGCACCGCATGAATATCCTGCGTCGGGTCGCCGTAGTGGCGAGTGATATGCCCGCCCTTGAAGCGCCCGTTCAGCACATGGGTGAATTGCGGATGCTCAGCGCAGATGCCTTCCAGCTGGCTGGCCAGCTCGGGGTCACACGCCGCGCCGTTGAAGGTGCCGAGGTTGAAGTCCGGCAGCTTGCCGTCGAACAGGTGCGGGATTACCGAACGGATCGAGTGCGCGTCAAACAGCAAGGCGTAGCCGAACTCGGCCTTGAGCCGCGCCAGCTCTTCTTGCAGCGTGCGGTGGTACGGGCCCCAGATCTTTTGCAGGTAGGCTACGCGTTCTTCTTCGGACGGCACCTGCCCTTCACGGAACAACGGCACGCCATCGAACAGGGTCGCCGGGTACAGCCCGGTGGTGGCGCCGGCGTAGAGCGGTTTGTCGTCGGACGGCCGGTTCAGGTCGATCACAAACCGCGAGTACTCGGCCGACAAGGTACTGGCGCCCAGTGCTTCGGCAAAGTCATACAACGTCGGGATATGCCAGTCGGTGTCCGGCAAGCTTTGTGCCTCGGGGATCAGCCCGGCTTCGACCGCAGGCGTCAGGCGCAAACCCGCGTGGGGCATGCTGATCAGCAGCGGCACGCGGCCTTGTTTGAAGTTCAGAACCTTATCCACAACAACACTCCTCAGACGGTGACGTCGACGCCATGGCGCACGACGCGTTTATCCAGTTCGCCGCCCAGCCAGTAGGCCAGGTCGGCAGGGCGATCAATCTGCCAAGCGACAAAGTCCGCAACCTTGCCCACTTCCAGCGAACCATGGGTGTCGCCCATGCCCAGCGCGGTGGCCGCATGTTGCGTGGCGCCGGCCAGGGCTTCTTCCGGGGTCATGCGGAACAAGGTGCAAGCCATGTTCAACATCAGGCGCACCGACAGCGCCGGCGAGGTGCCGGGGTTGAGGTCGCTGGCAATGGCGATCTTTACGCCGTGCCTGCGCAGCGCATCCATCGGCGGCAATTGGGTTTCACGCAGGAAGTAGAACGCCCCCGGCAGCAACACCGCGACAGTGCCGGAAGCGGCCATGGCGATGGCGTCTTCTTCGGTCATGAACTCCAGGTGGTCGGCCGACAGTGCGTGGTAACGCGCCGCGAGGCTGGAGCCGTGCAAAGAGGACAGCTGCTCGGCGTGCAGTTTCACCGGCAAGCCCAACTGCTGGGCGACCTTGAATACACGCTCCACTTGTTCGGTGGAAAACGCCAGGTACTCACAGAAGGCGTCTACCGCATCCACCAGCCCTTCGGCCGCGAGCGCCGGCAGCATCTCAGTGCAGATGTGGTCGATGTAGTCGTCAGCGCGATCCTTGTACTCCGGCGGCAGCGCGTGAGCCGCCAGGCACGTGGCGCGCACGCTCACCGGCAGCACCTGGCCAAGGCGCCGCGCAACCCGCAGCATCTTGCGCTCGTTGGCCAGGTCCAGGCCGTAGCCGGACTTGATCTCCACCGTGGTCACGCCGTCACGCAGCAAACTGCGCAAGCGCTTTTCAGCGCTGGCAAACAATTCATCTTCGGTGGCGGCACGGGTGGCGCGCACGGTGCTGGCAATACCGCCACCCTTGGCAGCGATTTCGGCGTAGCTCACGCCTTCAAGGCGCTGCTCGAATTCACCGCTGCGATTGCCGCCGAACACCGTGTGGGTGTGGCAGTCGATCAGCCCGGGGGTGACCCACGCGCCTTGCAGGTCATGCACCTGGGCGTAGTCCGCCGTCGGCACTTCGCTGCGCGGGCCGATCCACTCAATCAGTGAATTGGCAGTGACCATCGCGGCATCCTCGATGATCGAGTATTTGCCGTGGGCCATGGTTGCGACGTGGCAGTGTTGCCAAAGCGTTTTCATCAACGCCTCCCTAAGTTATCGATGAGACAAAGCCGGGTCGTATTGGACCCTGGCCGCTTGCCCGGCGGCGGGTTTGACCCACAGCAGGTAAGCCAGCACCAGCAGCACGATCCACACGGCGCCGACCAGCAAAGCCGCCTGGGTATCCGGGAAGTAACCCAGCACACCAAACACGAACAGCATGAACACGATGGCCGCCGCTGGCGCATAGGGCCAGAACGGCACCGGGAATTTCAGCTCGGCCACCTGTTCCTTGGTCATGGAGCGGCGCATGGCGACCTGGGTAAACAGGATCATCAGCCACACCCACACGGTGGCGAAGGTGGCAATCGAGGCGATCAGCAGGAACACGTTTTCCGGGATCAGGTAATTGAGCACCACGCCGCCGAGCAACGCCGCGCCCATTACCAGCACGGTCATCCACGGCACGCCGTGTTTGGACAGTTGCGCGAAACCCTTGGGCGCCTGCCCTTGCTGGGCCAGGCCATACATCATGCGGCCGGCGCCGAAGATGTCGCTGTTGATGGCCGAGACGGCGGCGGAGATCACCACGATATTGAGGATGGTCGCTGCCGAGCCGATGCCAAGGTTGCTGAAGATCTGCACGAACGGACTGCCCTGGCTGCCAATCTGTGGCCACGGGTAGATGGCCATCAGCACAAACAGGGTCAGCACGTAGAACAGCAGGATGCGCAGCGGCACCGCATTGATCGCCTTGGGGATCACGCGCTGCGGGTCTTTGGCTTCACCGGCGGTGATGCCGATGATTTCGATGCCGCCAAACGCAAACATCACCACCGCGAACGAGGCGATCAGGCCACCGATGCCGTTAGGCATGAAGCCGCCGTGGGCCCACAGGTTGCTCAAGCCGCTGGCCTGGGTTTCGCCTGCCGAATGAATGCCGAACAGCATGATGCCAAAGCCGCCGAGGATCATCGCCACGATGGCACCGACCTTGAGCAGTGACAGCCAGAACTCCATCTCGCCAAACACTTTGACGTTGCACAGGTTCAGGCCGCCGATCAAAAACACGATGCCCAGCACCCAGACCCAGCGTGCAACCTCGGGAAACCAGAAGCCCATGTAGATGCCAAAGGCGGTGACGTCGGCGAGACAGACGATGATCATTTCAAACGCGTAGGTCCAGCCGAGCACAAACCCGGCCATCGGCCCCAAATAGGTGCTGGCGTATTGGCCGAAGGAGCCGGACACCGGGTTGTGCACGGCCATTTCACCGAGGGCGCGCATCACCATGAACACCGCAGCGCCGCCGATCAGGTAGGCCAGCAGTACGGCAGGGCCGGCCATTTGGATGGCGGAGGCGGACCCATAGAACAGCCCGGTGCCGATCGCGGAACCGAGTGCCATGAAGCGAATATGTCGGGCGCTTAGCCCGCGTTTCAAACCCTTTTCTTGCTGGTGCATTTCTCGTCCCTATTATTCTTATGAGGAGAAGATCGTTCCCACGCTCCGCGTCACGACTCTAAAAGCGGACGCGGAGCGTCCAGGGCAGCATTCCCACGCAGAGCGTGGGAACGATCGGTTACAAGCTCGGCAGGAGCTTGGCCGGCACCAGCTCGTTCAGGCAGCGGCTGGCGAGCAGTTCGCTGGCGGCATTGATGTCTGGCGCGAAGAAGCGGTCCTTTTCATAGAACGCCACTTTGTCGCGCAGAATCGCGCGGGCTTTTTCCAGCTTGGCCGAAGTTTTCAAACCGTCGCGCAAGTCCAGGCCCTGGCACGCCGCCAGCCATTCGACGGCGAGTACGCCACGGGTGTTCTCGGCCATTTCCCACAAGCGTTTGCCCGCAGCCGGGGCCATGGACACGTGGTCTTCCTGGTTGGCCGACGTCGGGATGCTATCCACGCTATGGGGATGCGCCAGCGCCTTGTTCTCACTGGCCAGCGCCGCAGCGGTGACCTGGGCGATCATGAAGCCGGAGTTCACCCCGCCATTGCCGACCAAAAACGGCGGCAGTTGCGACATGTGCTTGTCCATCATCAACGAGATACGACGCTCGCTCAGCGAACCGATTTCGGCGATCGCCAGCGCCATGTTGTCGGCAGCCATGGCCACCGGCTCGGCGTGGAAGTTACCGCCGGAGATCACGTCGCCTTCGGCAGCAAACACCAGCGGGTTATCCGACACCGCATTGGCCTCTACCACCAGCACGTCGGCGGCCTGGCGGAACTGGGTCAGGCAGGCGCCCATGACTTGTGGCTGGCAGCGCAGGGAATACGGGTCTTGTACTTTGTCGCAGTTCTGGTGCGACTGGGACACCTGGCTGCTCTCGCCGAGCAGGTCGCGATAGGCCGCAGCCGCATCGATCTGCCCACGCTGGCCACGGGCGGCATGGATACGTGCGTCGAACGGCGAGCGCGAGCCAAGCACCGCTTCCACTGTGAGGGCACCGCACGCCAGCGCACCGGCGAACAGGTCTTCGCCTTCGAACAGGCCGCGCAGCGCATAGGCGGTGGACACCTGGGTGCCGTTCAGCAGCGCCAGGCCTTCTTTGGCCGCCAGCGTCAGCGGCGTCAGGCCGGCAACTTTCAGCGCGTCGGTGGCCTCCAGCCATTCGCCCTTGTAGCGTGCCTTGCCTTCGCCCAGCAGCACCAGCGACATATGCGCCAGTGGCGCCAAGTCGCCGGAAGCACCGACCGACCCTTTGAGCGGAATGTGCGGGTACACCTCGGCGTTGATCAGTGCGATCAGCGCGTCGATCACCTGGCGACGAATGCCGGAAAACCCACGGCTCAGGCTGTTGACCTTGAGCACCATGACCAGCCGCACCAGCGCGTCGCTGATCGGCTCACCGACGCCGGCGGCGTGGGACAGCACCAGGGAACGCTGGAGGTTTTCCAGGTCAACGCTTGCGATGCGGGTCGAGGCCAGCAGGCCGAAACCGGTGTTGATGCCGTAGGCGGTGCGGTTCTCGGCGAGAATCTGCTCCACGCAGGCCACACTGGCTTCGATCTGCGCCGTGGCGCTGTCATCCAGACTGAGGGTTACCGGCTGCTGGTAGATAGCCCGCAGTTGGGCAAGGCTCAGTTGGCCTGGAATCAAATTTAGCGCAGTCACATTCATGCTCCTTGTGAATTATTCTTAGTGCAAATTAGGTAATACGTGGTGCAGCAAAGCGGTGTCCTTGAGCAACGCGGCGGCGCTCGCGATGTCCGGCGCCAGCCAGCGGTCCTGCTCGTAAGGTGAGACTTTTTCACGCAACAGACGCCAGGCACTGTCAGTGCCCGCGCCAAAACGCTGGTCCTTCAAAAACTCAAACGCCTGGGCCGCCAGCAGGTACTCGATGGCGAGGATCTGGGTGACATTGGCCAACAGCTGATGCAGCTTGAGCGCGGCATTGGTGCCCATGCTCAAGTGGTCTTCCTGCAGGCCCGAGGTGACGAAATTGTCGAGCACCGCCGGTTGGGCCAGCTGGCGGTTTTGCCCGCACAGCGAAGCGGCGACGTACTGCACGATCATCATCCCGGAGTTGACCCCAGGGTTGCTGACCAAAAACGCCGGCAAGCCACTGACATGCGGGTTGATCAGGCGGTCCAGGCGACGCTCGGCCACCGAGCCGATTTCGGCCATGGCAATGGCGAGCATATCGGCCGCCAGCGCCACAGACTGCCCATGCGGGTTGGCCTGGGACACCACGCGGTAGTTGTCCGGCGTGCCGAGCACCAGCGGGTTGTCGGTGGCGCTGTTGAGTTCGGTCTCGATCTGGCGTGTGGCGTGTTCAACCTGATCACGTGCCGCGCCGTGAATCTGCGGGATCGAGCGGATGCTCAGCGCGTCCTGGGTGCGGATGCCTTTGCTGCTGGCGATCACTTCACTGCCGTCGAGCAAGGCGCGCAGGTTGATGCCGACTTGCTGCATGCCCGGGTGGGGCTTGAGGGCGATGATGGCTTCGTCGAAGGCGTCGATCTGACCACGCTGGGCTTCGAAACTCATGGCGCCGATCACGTCGGCCCATTGCAGCAGGTGATGCGCGTCAGCCAGGGCCAGGCAGCTCAGGCCGGTCATGCACGGCGTGCCATTGACCAGGCACAGGCCGTCTTTGGCGCCGAGCACCACAGGCGGTAAACCTTCGGCTTTTAAGGCGGCTTGCGCCGTCACGATCTGGCCGCGATAGCTCACCTCACCAACGCCGAGCAAGGCCACGCCAATGTGGGCCATGTGGGTCAGGTAGCCCACCGAGCCCTGGGACGGCACTTGCGGCGTGATGCCATGGTTGAGCAACGCCAGCAGCGAATGCACCACCTGCGGGTGCAGGCCGGATTTGCCGTGGCTGTAGTTGATGACGGCTGCGCAGATGATCGCGCGGGTCTGTTCGTCGCTCAGCACCGGGCCGACGCCACAGGCGTGGCTCAGCAGTGTGTTGCGCGACAGCTGGCTGAGTTGTTCACCTTTGAGCGACACATTGCACAGCGCGCCCAGGCCGGTGTTCACACCATAGGCGCGTTCGCCGCTGGTGACGATGCGCTGCACGATGGCCTGGGCATTGTCGATGCGCGCCCAGGCGTGGCCCGAAAGTTCGAGCACGGCGCCATGGCGGGCGACGGCGACCACGTCCTGCCAACGCAGAGGGGCGTCGGCGATGATGATTGTTGTTGCCTGGGACATCTTGAGCCTCTTGAATTGATCGTTCCCACGCTCTGCGTGGGAACGCCGCCTGGGACGCTCCGCGTCCCGCTGTCAGGTGTGACGCGGAGCGTCACGGGATGCATTCCCACGCAGAGCGTGGGAACGATCAGCTACACCACCGCCGCCCGGCGCTGAACAAACCTGTCCACATACTCATCCGCCGGCGAATGCAGAATCTCGCGCGGTGTGCCGACCTGGATCAGCTTGCCGTCCTTGAGGATCGCAATGCGGTTGCCGATGCGCACCGCCTCGTCGAGGTCGTGGGTGATGAACACGATGGTTTTGTGCAGGGTCTTTTGCAGCTCCAGCAACTGGTCCTGCATCTCGGCGCGGATCAACGGGTCGAGGGCGCTGAAGGCTTCGTCCATCAGGATGATGTCGGTGTCCGCCGCCAGGGCGCGGGCCAGGCCGACACGTTGGCGCATGCCGCCGGAAAGCTGGTGCGGGTATTTGTTTTCGTAGCCCTTCAGGCCCACGGTTTCGATCCAGTGCAGCGCACGTTCGGCGCACACCTGCTGGGTTTCGCCGCGCACCTTGAGGCCGTAGGCGACGTTGTCGAGCACGCTCTTGTGGGGCAGCAAGCCGAAGCTCTGAAATACCATGCTGATCTTGTGGCGGCGGAATTGGCGCAGGGCTTCCATGTCCAGTTGCAGGATGTCTTCGCCGTCCACCAGGATCGCGCCGCTGGTAGGATCGATCAGACGGTTGAAGTGGCGTACCAGGGTGGATTTGCCCGAACCCGACAGGCCCATGATCACAAAGATCTCGCCGGTGCCGATGCTCAGTGACAGGTCGTTCACGCCGACCACGCAACCGGTCTCGGCCAGCACTTGGTCCTTGGTCTTGCCCTGGCCAACCAGCGCCAGGGCTTCCTTGGAGCGGTTGCCGAAAATCTTGAAGACGTTTTTAACTTCAATTTTGCTGACAGTAGTCATTTGCTCGCCTCATGCCGTGGACGACCATAGGCCTGGGTAATGCGGTCGATGACCACTGCGAGAATCACAATCGCCAGCCCGGCTTCGAGGCCACGGCCGACGTTGAGGGTCTGGATGCCGACGAGTACGTCTTCACCCAGACCACGGGCGCCAATCATCGAGGCGATAACCACCATCGACAACGCCATCATGGTGGTCTGGTTGATACCCGCCATGATGCTCGGCAGCGCCAGCGGCAGTTGCACGCCAAACAGTTGCTGCCAGCGGTTGGCACCGAAGGCGTTGATGGCTTCCATGACTTCGCCGTCGACCTGGCGAATGCCCAAGTCGGTAAGGCGAATCAGCGGCGGCGCGGCGTAGATCACCGTGGCGAAAATCGCCGGCACCTTGCCCAGGCCAAACAGCATCAGCACCGGGATCAAGTACACGAAGCTGGGCATGGTTTGCATGATGTCGAGCAGCGGCATCAATACCGAACGCAGGCGATTGCTGCGTGCCGACAGGATGCCCAGCGGAATGCCGATCAGCACCGAGATCACCGTGGCGACCATCATCAGCGCCAGGGTTTGCATCAGCTTGTCCCACAGGCCAACCGCGCCCACCAGGAACAGCAGACCGACGATCACCGCCGTGGTCACCACCTTGCGGGTGGCGTGCCAGGCGATGCCGCCGACAATGGCGAGCATCAGCCACCAGGGCGCTGCGCGCAGCAAGCCTTCCAGGTTGACGATGGCCCATAACAGCGTGTCGGAGATGTGCCGGAACACATCACCGTAGTTGGTGACCAGCGAGTCCACCCAACCGTTGACCCAGTCGGCGATGGAAAACGTAAAACTCTCAGGAAACATAGCGTGCTCTCGATCCAGTGGGTTGTGGCCGTGTGCCCGGCTAACCCCTCAGGGTAGCCGGACACCCTTGACCTACAAGGCCGCGTCGATTTTCTTGGCTGCGTCGTCGCTCACCCATGCGTGCCAGACTTCAGGATGTTCCTTGAGGAAAATTTTCGCCAGTTTTGGCGACTCAATCCGCTCTTTGGCCATGCGACCGAGGTTCTGGTTAAGCAGGTCGATCGGCAGGTTGACCTTCTCCAGCACCGCTACCAGTTCAGGCGCTTGCTCGTGGAAGGTCTTGGACAGGCCGACCTTGATGCTCACGCTTTTATCCACACCGGGCTTTTCTTCGAGCTTGACCAGATCAACCTGGCCCATGAGCGGGGTGGGTGACCAGTAGTAGAACAGGATCGGCTCGCCACGCTTGTAGCTCGACAGCACAGCGGCATCCAGCGCTGGGCCGGTGCCAGGGCGGAAGTTGGTGTAGGTGCTTTCCAGGCCGTAGCTTTTGAGCATCTCGCTGTTGTCCAGCTCACAGGTCCAGCCGGCCGGGCAGTTGTAGAAGCGGCCTTTGGACGGTTCTTCCTGGTCCTTGAACACCGAGGCGTATTTGGCCAGGTCGGCGATGTTTTTCAGGTCCGGCGCCTTGGGCTCCAGCTTGCGCTTGGCGTCGCCTTCGATCACGTAACGCGGCACGTACCAGCCTTCGACGGCACCGACAACGGGCGCGCCAACGCCAACGACTTTGCCGGCCTTCTCGGCCTTGTTCCAGACTTCGCTGCGGCCTACCCATTCTTCGGCGAACACCTGGATGTCGTTGCTGCTCAGGGCGTTTTCCATGGTGATGGAATTGCCCGGCAAGCTGTCGGTTTTGCAGCCGTAGCCTTTCTCCAGCACGGTTTGCAGGATGTCGGTGAGCAACATGCCGCTTTCCCAGTTCAGCCCGGCGAATTTCACCGGTTTGCCGGACTCGCACCAACCCGCTGCCTGGGCGCCGGCAGAGGCCAGCAAGCCTGCAGATAACACGGTGGCCAGCAGGGTTTTATTCATCTTCATTGTTGTGACGCTCCCAATCTTGAAATGGATTACGGCAGTCAGTAGGCATCCTGCCCTGTCCACGTCCCATCAGGCTTGTGCAGCCAGCCCGTTTGTCGTTGGTGCAGCGCCCTGCTCTATTGGCAGGATCAGTTGATCGGGCACTGTGCCGTGCCATTTTTTCGCACACACGTAATACAGGGCCGCAGGCAGTACCAGGCCGATGATCCAGGAGATATCCACATCACCCAGCGCGGCAACCAAAGGGCCGGTGTAGAACTTGGTAGAGATGAACGGCAACTGCACCAGCACGCCGAACACATAGACGCTGATACCCAGCAGGTTCCAGCGACCGTAGCGGCCCTTCGGGTCGGCCAAGGCCGGTACGTCATAGCGCTCGCGGGTGATGCAGTAGTAATCCACCAGGTTGATCGCACTCCACGGCGTGAAGAACGCCAGTAGAAACAGAATGAAAGACTTGAACGCACCGAGGAACGAGTGCTGGCCGAGCAACGCGATCAGGGTTGCAGTGCCGACAATCACCAGCACGAACACCAGACGTTGCAGGCGCGTGACCTCCAGGCGACCACGGAAGCCGCTGATGATGGTCGCAATGCACATGAAGCTGCCGTAGGAGTTCAGGGTAGAGATGGTGACCTTGCCGAACGCGATGCTGAAGTACAGCAGCGCAGCGGTGGCGCCCGTACCACTTAACCCGACGATGTAGGCGACTTCGTGACCGGCAAATTGCCCGTTGGACATGGCCGCGGCAAACACGCCAAGGACCATCGCCACCTGAGCACCAATGACTGAACCCGCACCGGCGGCGAAAAAGGTTTTCAGCGAAGATGTTTTGCTTGGCAGGTAACGTGAATAGTCCGCCACGTAAGGGCCGAAGGCGATCTGCCAGGAGGCCGCGAGCGACACCGCCAGCAGGAAACTGCTCCAGCTGAAGTGGCGAATCTGCAAAAGCGCGCCAACGTCGGTCTGGCTCATCAAACGGCTGAACAGATAGACAAAGGCGATCACGCCAATGACGCTGGCGACACGCCCAATAAAGTGGATCACCCGGTAACCCAGTACGGTGACCAGTACGATCACGCTGGCAAAAATCAGGATACCGACGCTGTCGCTGACCCCGAACAACTGGCCCAGCGCCTGCCCCGACAGCACGGTCCCGGTCGCGGTGAAACCGAGGTACATCAAACAAACCAGCACAATCGGAATGGCTGCACCATAAACGCCGAACTGCACCCGGCTGGAGATCATCTGTGGCAGACCAAGCTTTGGCCCTTGCGCCGCATGCAACGCCATGACGCCGCCGCCGATGAGTTGGCCGATCAACAGACCGATCAACGACCAGAACACATCACCGCCGAGCACCACGGCCAAGGCCCCGGTGACAATCGCGGTGATTTGCAGGTTGGCCCCCATCCACAGGGTGAACTGGCTCAATAGACGACCGTGTCTTTCCGCTTCCGGGATGTAGTCGATCGAACGCCTTTCGATCAACGGGGTGGTGTCATTTGCAGCCATGGTGTTCAACCTCTGATGGATTGTTTTTCGGTGGTGCGGGTGAAACATGTCTTGTGTACACAGCAGGGCAAATGTGGGAGCTGGCTCCCACAGGAACCAGGCCAGCCGTTACTTGATCATCGGCAGGTTGAGGCCCTGCTCCTTGGCGCAATCGATAGCGATCTGGTAACCGGCATCGGCGTGACGCATCACCCCGGTGGCCGGGTCGTTGTGCAGCACGCGGGCAATGCGCTCAGCCGCTTCGTCGGTGCCGTCGCAGACGATGACCATGCCCGAATGCTGGGAGAAGCCCATGCCCACGCCACCGCCGTGGTGCAGCGACACCCAGGTCGCGCCGCTTGCGGTGTTGAGCAGGGCGTTGAGCAGTGGCCAGTCGGACACGGCGTCGGAGCCGTCCTGCATGGCTTCGGTTTCGCGGTTGGGGCTGGCGACCGAGCCGGAGTCGAGGTGGTCACGGCCGATCACCACCGGCGCCGACAGCTCGCCGCTGCGTACCATTTCGTTGAACGCCAGGCCAAGCTTGGCGCGCTGGCCCAGGCCAACCCAGCAGATACGTGCCGGCAAGCCCTGGAAGCTGATGCGCTCGCGGGCCATGTCCAGCCAGTTGTGCAGGTGCGCGTCGTCCGGGATCAGCTCTTTGACTTTGGCGTCGGTCTTGTAGATGTCTTGCGGGTCACCCGACAGCGCAGCCCAGCGGAACGGGCCGATACCACGGCAGAACAGTGGGCGGATGTAGGCCGGCACAAAACCCGGGAAGTCGAAGGCATTTTCCACGCCTTCTTCCTGGGCCATTTGGCGGATGTTGTTGCCGTAGTCGAAGGTCGGAATGCCTTGCTTCTGGAATTCCAGCATGGCTTTGACGTGCACGGCCATCGACTGCTTGGCGGCCTTGATCACGGCAGCCGGCTCGGTCTTGGCGCGGGCGCGGTATTCGTCCCAGGTCCAGCCGGCCGGCAGGTAGCCATTGAGTGGGTCGTGGGCGCTGGTCTGGTCGGTGACCATGTCCGGGCGCACGCCGCGCTTGATCAGTTCCGGCAGGATTTCGGCCGCGTTGCCCAGCAAGGCGATGGAGATGGCCTTGCCTTCTTTGGTGTATTTGGCGATGCGGGCCAGGGCGTCGTCGAGGTCGGTGGCTTGCTCGTCGACATAACGGCTGGCCAGACGAAAATCGATGCTGACCTGCTGGCACTCGATGTTCAGCGAGCAGGCGCCAGCCAGGGTCGCAGCCAACGGCTGAGCGCCGCCCATGCCGCCGAGGCCGGCGGTGAGGACCCAGCGGCCGGTGAGGTCGCTGTTGTAATGCTGGCGGCCGGCTTCGACGAAGGTTTCGTAGGTGCCCTGCACGATGCCCTGGCTGCCGATGTAGATCCAGCTGCCGGCGGTCATCTGGCCGTACATGGCCAGGCCCTTGGCATCCAGTTCGTTAAAGTGCTCCCAACTGGCCCAGTGCGGCACCAGGTTGGAGTTGGCGATCAGCACGCGCGGAGCGTTGCTGTGGGTCTTGAACACGCCGACCGGCTTGCCGGATTGCACCAGCAGGGTCTCGTCGTCATTCAGGTTAGTGAGGCTCTCGACGATCTGGTCGTAGCACTCCCAGTTACGCGCCGCACGGCCGATACCGCCGTACACCACCAATTCTTTCGGGTTCTCGGCCACTTGCGGATCAAGGTTGTTCATCAGCATGCGCAACGGTGCTTCAGTCAGCCAGCTTTTGGCGGTGAGCTTGTTACCGCGAGCGGCACGGATTTCGACGTCACGGTATTTAGTAGGCTTGGCTTTCGAAAAATCGGTCACAGCTGGACTCCTCGGCATGGTGCGCGAACATTGATGGTGCGAAGGAGAGTCTTACGCACACATCTTTACTTGTATGTACAAGCATATGCAATCAAGCGGCCAACTTGGTGAGGGAGCGTGTGAGATTTTTTGGGGAGGCGTGTGAAAGCCTTGGAAATTAAGGCTTCCAGGCTTGTTGAAATTTCTTACAGAGGGAGTTTGCGGACGGGGAAATTGCTAACGATTGCCTGGCGTTGCGCCAAGCTGGGGCATTCGGTAACAAATTGGTGCGCGGCTGGAAACAGCTCTTATGAACAATGAAAAGCAAATGTGGGAGCAGTTTTTTAACCGAGTTGGGTCAGTTCGATAATGCAGCTGCGGCCGCTGACGGCGATATCCAGCAAGCCAGTGTTACCGTCGATTTGCAGGCAATCGTGATGGCCGAGCTTTTCACCCAGCACCTTCACCTCATCGGCCACACTGAACACCAACACCGTGCGCGCCGTGCTGAAAAAACGCTGCACGCCGTCAATCCACTGCAACCGTGCGTGGTAACGCTCAGGCGAATAAATCAGGTTGAAATCGCGGATCGGCCCGGTGATCAGGCGGCACGACACTTGGCTGTCACCCTTGAACGCAAACGGCTGCAGCGGTAACAGTCCGCGCTGTTCCTCGCCATCCACGGTCAACACCATGCCCGCGCCTTTGATCACGGTGATCACGCGCTGGTAGCCGGCAAAGGTGGAAAACCCGCCCGACTCGGCAATATCGGCAATCGACAGGCGCCAGCCAAAGCCATCCAGGCCAGTGCCTGCGTCACGGGTGATTTCTTCGGTGCTGCCGCCGCCGTTTTTCCACGGCATGCGGATGTAATCGGTGGCGCGCCAGACGTTCACTGCACTCATTTACTGAAACGTCCTTCCAGGCTATGACGGGAACCGGGGTGGATCAAACGCGCGGCGGTGACCGGCTGGCGGCCGGACCAGGTGCGGCGGCGAATCAACAGGCAGGGCTCGCTCGGCTCGATCTGCAACAGCTTGCACTCGGCGGCATCGGCGAGGATGGCTTCAACCACATGCTCGCCCTCGGTCAGGGGCGCGACCTGGTTGAGGTAGGCGTACGGCGTTTGCTGGGTGAAATCCTGTTGCAGGTATTCCGGCGCCACCAGGGCGTTGACGAAGCGGTCTTCGATTTGCACGGGAATATCGTTTTCAAAATGCACGATCAGCGAGTGAAACACCCGCCCGCCTTCACGCATTTCCAGGGCCACGGCGCGCTCGGAACCGGCGGCCTCTTCGCCCAGGTGAATAACCTGGCAGGTATGGCGATGACCGCGCGAGGCGATCTCATCGGCAATGTTGTGTACTTCAAACAGCGCCGACTGGCTCTTGGGCTCAGCGACGAAGGTGCCGACGCCTTGCATGCGCACCAGCAAACCTTCGGCGGTGAGTTCGCGCAGGGCGCGGTTGATGGTCATGCGGCTGAAGCCTAACTGGCTGACCAGTTCGCTCTCGGACGGCACGCGGTAATGGGGCGGCCAGTTGCCGTTGAGAATCTGCTGGCTGATCATCTGTTTGACGCGGGCATACAAGGGCGCCGGACTTTCGTCCATGTGGGCAGCCAGCGAAGACTTGGCAGGCGGAGTCGGCACAGGGAATCCTTGCAGGGGGAAAAGATGCATAGATTGCCGGAGTTTACCGAGCAGGCAAACGTCTGTATATGTATATACAAATAAACACACGACCGGGGTGCCTTGATCATGTCCGCTTTCTTTGCCGAACGCGCGCTGCTGCCTAATGGATGGGCCAACGATGTACGCTTTGAAGTCAGCGCCGATGGCGTGCTGACCCAGGTTGAGCCCAATGCCAGCGCAGACCACGCCGAACGGCTCAGAGGCCCGGTTTTGGCGGGCATGCCCAACCTGCACTCCCATGCGTTCCAGCGCGCCATGGCCGGTTTGGCCGAAGTGGCCGGCAACCCGAATGACAGCTTCTGGACCTGGCGCGACTTGATGTACCGCATGGTCGGCAAGATCAACCCCGAGCAATTGCAGGTCATCGCCCGCCAGCTGTATATCGAGATGCTCAAGGCCGGCTACACCTCGGTGGCCGAGTTTCATTATGTGCACCACGACGTCAGCGGCCAGGCGTATGCCGATCGCACGGAGCTGTCGCGGCAGATCAGCCAGGCGGCGGCCAGCAGTGGCATCGGCCTGACGTTGCTGCCAGTGCTCTACACCCACTCCGGTTTTGGTGGCCAGGCGCCGAATGACGGCCAGCGGCGCTTTATCAACAGCACCGAAGATTACCTGGACCTGCAAGCACGCCTGAAACCCATTCTGGCGGCGCAGCCAGCGCAGCAGTTGGGCCTGTGTTTCCACTCGTTGCGTGCCGTCACACCCGAACAGATCAACGCTGTGCTGGCCGCCAGTGACAAGGCGTGCCCGGTGCATATCCACATTGCCGAGCAGCAAAAAGAAGTCGACGACTGCCTGGCCTGGAGCGGCAAACGCCCGCTGCAATGGCTGTATGACAATGTGGAAGTGGATGAGCGTTGGTGCCTGGTGCACGCCACCCATGCTGACGCCGACGAAGTCACGCAAATGGCCAAGAGCCGGGCAATCGCCGGCTTGTGCCTGACCACCGAAGCCAACCTGGGCGATGGGATTTTCCCGGCGGTGGATTTCCTCGCTCAAGGCGGGCGCATGGGTATCGGTTCCGACAGCCATGTGTCACTGAGTGTGGTGGAGGAGTTGCGCTGGCTCGAATATGGCCAGCGCCTGCGGGACCAGCGGCGCAACCGTCTGTATCGCAGTGATCAGCCGATGGTTGGCCGCACGTTGTTCGATGCTGCACTCGACGGCGGCGCCCAAGCGTTGGGGCAGCCGATTGGTCGGTTGGAAGTGGGCAAGCGGGCAGATTGGATTGTGCTGGATGGCAATGACCCGTACCTGGCGACGGCGACCGAGGATGGGATTCTCAATCGCTGGCTGTTCGCCGGTGGTGATCGCCAAGTGCGCGATGTGCTGGTCAACGGCAAGTGGGTGGTGCGCGATGGGCATCATGCCGGCGAAGAAGACAGCAGCCGGGCGTTCACCCAAGTATTGAAAGACTTGCTCGGTTAAAAATGTGGGAGCGGGCTTGCTCGCGAAAGCGGTGGATCAGCCAACTTATCTGTCGACTGACACTCCGTATTCGCGAGCAAGCCCGCTCCCACATTTTTGATCGGCGGTACTCTCAGGTTTATTGCGAAGTCTTCGCCATCTGTTTGTCCGACGTACGCCAGATCAACCGCGTGGTGTCATAACCCTGCTGGCGCGCCCTGCTCAGCAGGTCTTCGCGGGTGTCGGCACTCACCGTCGGGGTGCGCGACAAGATCCACATGTAGCGTCGGCTCGGGCTGCCGACGATGGCGGTCTTGTAGTCATCACTCACGTACAGCACCCAGTAATCGCCCTTGGCGACGCCCGGCAGCAGCGCCGTGAACCAGTTATTGAATTCCACCCAGAGCTTGTCGGTCTTGCCCGGCACTTGCGGCGTGGCCGTGCCCTTGGCTTCTTCCCACTTCCACTCTGTAGTCAGGCAGCGGTTGAACACCGACATGTCGCCATCCGGCAACAGGGTGTAGCGAGCTTCGGACTGCGCGCAGTTGCGCTGGAAGTACATCGGCAATCGGGCCAACTCATACCAGGTGCCCTGGTAACGCTTGAGGTTGACGTTGCTCGCGGTCTTGGGTTGCAGATCATCGCCAGAATGGCTGGCGCAGCCCGCCAAAAACAGACTGGCGCAAAGAAACAAAACAAAACGCATCATTCTTCTTCTCCCGCAGGCTCGCGCCCCGGTTTACTTCAGGCCTTGCCCGGAAAACATCAGAACTTTGTCACCGGCGTACTGCACGCTGATAAAGCTGTTTTTATCGCCCCACGTGCAACTGGACATGCCCAGCGCACCGGAACAATCGGTCGGCTTACCCAGCAACGACTCCACCTCGGCCTTGGCCATGCCAGCCGACAGCTTTGCGTAATTTTCTTGATTGACCTTGCTGCACGCGGCTAACAGCACGCAAAAAGCCAGCAAAGCGAGACGGCGTAAAGACATGGAAAAGCTCCTGGAGAGACAAAGCAGCTGGGGTATCTGCCAGAAGCTTAGAAGGGAAAAGGGGTGTCTGGTTCCCGATAGGGGGTGGTATTTCTTTTTTCTGCGCACGGGTCCTTTTCAGCGCCTTTTCGAACGCAAAACCTCAACCTTTCATCAGTCCAGCGCTACGACAAGACCAAATAAAGACTAATATCGGTCCAACATCGAGCAAGGGCTTACCCGTGAAATTCTCATCCCAGATAAAACCGATCAGCTACCTGAAAAGCCATACGGCCGAGATCGTCAAAACCCTCACAGAAAGCCGCGAACCGCTGGTTATCACTCAAAACGGTGAGGCAAAGCTGGTGGTGATGGACGTGAAGAGCTTTGAAGAACAGGCGGAAACCATGGCCTTGTTAAAGCTTTTGGCCTTGGGTAATCGACAGATTGAATCAGGCCAGTTTGAGGATATGGAGGACGTATTCGCAGAGCTGGACAAGGACGACGCTCAATGACGTTCAGGGTTGTGATTCTTCACTCAGCAAAGAACGACCTTAAAGACATCAAGTCATACCTCATTCGACAATTCTCTGCGTCAACCTGGCAAACGACCTTTGAATCGTTGAAACAAGCTATGCGCCGCCTCGAAACTCAGCCTTATGCAGGCTCGATACCGGAAGAAATCGAGCGGCTGAATATGAGCCAGTATCGCCAAGTGGTGAGTGGCATGAACCGGATCATCTACGAAATCCGTGAACAAACCATCTATGTCCACATCATCGCCGACACTCGAAAAAACTTGCAGGCACTGCTGCTGAAAAATCTTATCCAGTAAATAAAAAAGCCCCGAAACGCTGAAAGCATTTCGGGGCTTTTTGATCATCACAAATTTTTACTTCTTGTGATAAGCCGTCACACGCTCAACTTCTTCCTTCGAGCCCAGGAACACCGCCACGCGCTGGTGCAGGCCTTCCGGCTGGATGTCGAGGATGCGCTGGTGGCCGTCGGTGGACGCGCCGCCTGCTTGCTCAACCAGGAACGACATCGGGTTGGCTTCGTACATCAAGCGCAGCTTGCCCGGCTTGGAAGGTTCGCGGCTGTCACGTGGGTACATGAACAGGCCACCACGGGTCAGGATGCGGTGCACGTCCGCCACCATCGCAGCGACCCAGCGCATGTTGAAGTTCTTCTTCAACGGGCCTTCTTCGCCGGCCATCAACTCGCCCACGTAGCGGGTCACGGGCTCTTCCCAGTGACGCTGGTTGGACATGTTGATGGCAAATTCCTGGGTGGAAGCCGGAATGGTGATGTCTTCGTGGGTCAGCACGAAGCTGCCCATTTCGCGGTCCAGGGTGAAGCCTTTAACGCCGTCGCCCAGGGTCAGCACCAGCATGGTCTGCGGGCCGTAGATGGCGTAGCCGGCAGCCACCTGCTCGGTGCCTGGCTGCAGGAAGGCCTTTTCGTTCAGGGCTTCGTTCTGGCTCAGGTATTCATTCGGGCAGCGCAGTACCGAGAAGATGGTGCCGACCGGTGCGTTGATGTCGATGTTGGACGAGCCGTCCAGTGGGTCGAACACCAGCAGATACGCGCCCTTCGGGTACTTGCCCGGGATCTGGTAGGCGTTGTCCATTTCTTCGGACGCCATGCCGGCCAGGTGACCGCCCCATTCGTTGGCTTCGAGCAGGATTTCGTTGGAAATCACATCGAGCTTCTTCTGCACTTCACCTTGGACGTTTTCAGTGCCCATGCTGCCCAGAACACCACCGAGTGCGCCTTTGGACACGGCGTGGCTGATTTCCTTGCAAGCACGCGCCACCACTTCGATAAGGAAGCGCAGATCGGCAGGCGTGTTGTTGCTGCGGGTCTGCTCGATCAAATAGCGACTCAGGGTAACGCGGGACATGGAAGGCTCCGGAAAATGGGGGGCTTAAAAACCCGCGCAGTTTAACGCGAGTCGAGGGTTATTTCCTCTAATCAGAGGATTTAACCCCAATAGAGTTCACGGCTTGGCCGCCGGTGCACGCAACAAACTGTAGGCCATCGCCCCTAGCGCCGCCACACCCAGCAGGAGCACGGCCCACAGGCCGAGTTTCTTCCAGTCGGTGCCCGCTTCGGGCGAAACGGCAATCGCAGGCGATTTGACCGTCACGTCGCCTGTGACCGTGGCCTGCCCCAAGGTCTTGATACGCTCGGCGCTGTAGTCGGGAATCAGCGTCGACAGCGGCAAGTTAGCGGCCTTTACCGACGGGTTGCCCAACGCCAGGGTAAACGGCGGCTCACCGCGCGCCAGGAACACCAACTGCGTGGCGCGCACAGCAAAACGCAATGCCGGCGCTTCCACGCCCAGGCCACCGCCGCGCTCGTCCACCTGCAACTTGAGCTCACCCACGGCAACGCCAGGCAATTGCAATTCATCCTGCACCACGTCCTGGCCATTCTGGGTCAGGCGATACAACAAGCCATTGCTCAACGGCTGCCAGGCCTGATTGGCTTCGCGCCGCCCCGCCAACGTCACGGGCGCCAGCGTGTTGGGCTGCTTGAGCTCGACGCGCAAGCGCTCCACATACAGCCCCGTCGGCAGCTGCCAGCTGTATTCACCGGCCTTGAGCCGCGTACCCGACAGCGGCTGCGACCACACCAACGGCAGCGGCAAGCTGCTGCTGGTCGCGCTGACCAGTTTGGCCGACGTCAACTGCGGTGCCGCCTGCCCTTGCCACACCAGGCGTAGATAACGCGCCGTTTGCCCCGGCAAGCTCACGTCATGCTGCTCGACACGCTCGTCGGCAAACGACAAGCGCGCCACTTGCCCGTCGCCCCACGCCTGCCAGTGCTGCAAGTCATCACTGGCTTCAATGCTGAAACGCTGGAAACCGTCCTGCTCGCGGCTCCAGTCCAGGCTCAACTGCTGCAACGGCGCCTTGATCGAACTGGCGTCCAGCACCCAGCCACGCAACACTTGCGCGCCGGTTTTAGGCGGCAGCACTTGCAGCAAGGTGCCTTCGGCAGTGGACTTCATCACCACATCCGGCACGCTTTCACGGGTGTCGGCGGCGTACAGCGGGAACCACTTCACATCCGTCACGTCGCGGCTTTCGGTGCGTTGCGCGGACTGGCGCGACAGCGCGTAAGCCTGGGGCTCGCCGGCGGCATTGAACACGCGCACATCACCAAGATCCGCCTGGCGCGCGCTCAATTGCACCGACAGCGGCAACGCCAGGCGATACCACGGCCCGTTGCCACTGACCGCCAACGGCACCTGTGTGGTGAAGTCGGCGGGCGTCTCTTGCGCCCACACCGACAACGTCGAACACATGCCCAACGCAATCACGCTCAACTTACCGATCAAGAGGATGCTCCTTCAGTTTCCAACACCGGCTCGACGCGTTTGGGCGGCAGCGGTGCAAAGTAACCCACCACCAGCAACAGCCCGCCCACACCAATAAACGACACGATCCGCGCCAGCCCGCCACGGTTACTCAGCTCGACAAAGAACAGCTTGGCGACCACCACCGCAATCAACGCCGCGCCGATCAGCCACACTTCGCGACGATGGCGCAGGTGGCCGCCGATCATCAGGCCCAGGGCGATCAGGGTCCAGACCAGCGACAAGCCGGCCTGCACCCACATGGACGCCAGCAAGGCCTCCAGCTGGAACGGCACGCCCACCCAATGGTGGGCGGTGCGCATCACCAAGGCCGTGAAGAAGGCAAACAGCGAAGCCCCCGCGACACCTTGGGCGATCAGCTCTGCACGCGGCCCGCGCTGCGGCGCCACGCTGCGCGACCGCAGGTAAATACCCAGCAATGCGAACAGCAGGCCCACGTCCAACGGGTTGAGCAATGGCACGTACGGCAGCGGTTTCGCCGTGCCGTCGCTGAAGATGTTCGCCAACCAGAACCAGCCGAGCATCAATACCGCCAGCGGCAACGCGGCCAGCACACGGTATTCACGCGGGTAGGCCGACACCGGCCACGGCCAGCTGCGCGGTGCCGCCGCCAGCACCAGGTACAGGCTTGGCAGAATCGCCCAACCCAGCCAGCGCCAGGCGTTGTACTCGCTCGACAGCAGCAACAGGCCGTAACGCAGCTCCAGCGCCAACACACCGATCAACATCCAGCAGCCGAGCACATGAGCGATGCTCACTACCGTGCCCGGCACCACCGCCGCCAAACGGCGCAGCGCGATGAAATGCACCCCAAACACCGCCAACCACGCCAGCCAGCCGTACTGCGCCGCCGGGTGGTAGTAATCATGGGCAGACACCAGCAACACCACGCCCGCCGCCGGCATCAGCAAGGCGCACAGCATGCCCAGAGATGCCCAGCGCAAACGTGCGGCCAACAGCGCCCAGATCGCCACGCTCACCGCCGCGATACCGAGCAAAAATGCGCCTTGCAGCGCCTGCGGGATAAACCGCAGCACTTCGCCGATCAACGCCAATGCCCACCAGGCCGCGCCCCACACCAGCAGCAGGTCGGACAGGCGTTGCAATTTCAACACGGCAAACACCGGCGCCTGCGGTTCACGTTGCAAGCGCCAGGCGCCCACCATTGCCGCCAGGCCCAGCACCATCGGCGTCCAGAAACCGCTGTGCGCCAAGGGGCGCAAGCCCTCGCTGCTCAACGGCCCGAGCAACTGCGGCACCGCCAACAGGAACGAGGCGCCACCCACTATTTGCAGCAGCAAACCAAACACGAAACTCACGCGTTGTTGCAGGTACAGGCTCAACCAGATGATCAGCAAGCCACTGGCCGCCCATACGCCGCTGGCGCTTTCCCATGGCAGTACAAACAGCACCGCGAGGTTGATCAACACCAAGCCGGCCAGCAGCACCACCGACAACCCGCGCAACAGCCGCACATCGCTGCGCACCAGGTCATCGCGCGCGGCCAACAGCATGCCGCCGACCAACGCCAGGCCGATCAACGAGGCGGTCAACAAGCCGGTCCAGCCGGCACTGAATACCGCGGCCCCATCACCGCCCTGCAAGCGCAGGAGGAACAACGCCCCGCCGAGCAATTGCACACCGAAGGCAGCGAACAGGAAGGTGCGCGAGCCGATGCGCAGGCCGACAAACAATGTCAGCAGACCGGCGATTGCCCAACTGATGGCGGTGCCTTGGGTCAGCAACAACAACGGCGCAAGCAGGTACAAAAAGGTCAGGCCCAGGCTCGCCAGCACGGGCAGGCCGTTGCGCTCCCAGCCCGCGGCTTGTTCGGTCGAGGCCTTGCGCAACTGATCGAAGCTGAACAACAGCGCTGCGCCCAGCAACAGCGCGCCCAGTGGGGCACCGTCGAGCAGGGTCAACTCGCCAACGCGCAGTTCGCTGAGGAACGCCAGCGCCGACCCCAACTGTAACAACAGGCCAAACGCGCGAGCCAACGGCCGCTGCTGACGCAAGCCGAGCCAGAAGATACCGGCCCCCTCCACCGCCCAGGCCGCCGCCGTCCAGCGCGCGTCGAGGCCCAGCGGAATTGCCAGGCTGGCAAAGATCACGCCCAGCGCCAGGCAGGTTTCGGCCAGCAGCAAGGCGCGCCCGCCACTCAGCATACGAGCCAAGCCCATGTAGATAAGGCCTAAACCCAGGGCACTGAACGCGGCGGCAAACTCCAGGTGCTGCACCACGGCGAACTGCAAGCCAAAGCCTGCCAACGGCGGGCCGAACAGCATGCTGCCATCGACATAATCACCCTTGGCCGCCGACCAGCGCAGCAGCGCCTCACGGCCTTCGGGCGCATCGCCCACCTCTTGCAGCTTGCGGCGGGCGAACAACAGGCCGATGGCCAGGTACATCAGGAAAAACAGGATCAGGAACGGCTCGGTGCTCCACAGCAGTTCCGGCGTGTAGGAGCGCATGCCCCAGGCGAAGCCTATGCCGAAGGTGCCGACAAATCCGATCAGGTTGAGCAGACGCCAGGCCTTGAACCACGCGATGGCCAGAATGCCGGCGTTGAGCAAGGCAAAGTAACTGAACAGCGCCACATGGTTGCCGGCGCCGGTTGAGGTCAGAATCGGCGCGGCAAACCCACCCAGCGCCGCTGCGCAGGCCAGGCCGAGGGCATCCTGGGTGATCGCCAGGATGGCCGAGAACACCGTGACCGCCACCAGCAGGCCCAATGCGGCGCTCGGGTCGATCAAGGGGTGCAAGCGCATCGCGGCAAACACCGTCAGGTACAACACGGCAATCCCGGTACCTTGCAGCATCAGGCCGTAATTGCTGTTGCGCAGCCGTAACCACCAACCCAGGCCCAACAGGCCGATGGCGGCAGCGGCAACCCCGGCATAACGCAGTTCAATCGGCACCACCACGCCTTCGGTGGCATAACGCAGCAAAAAGGCCAGGCCAAGAAACAGCAGCACCACGCCAACGCGCAGCACAGTGTTGCCGCCGAACAGCCAATTGCGTGCGCCGCCGATGGCGCGCTCGATCAGGTTGGGGCCACGGGGGATAGCAGGTTCTTTCGGCGCGGGGGCCGGTGCCGGCGTCGGCGCCTGGGCCCAGACGTCATCCGGCAACGGCTGGCTGGCCTCGGCCGTCATGGCGACAGGCGCCAGTTCGGCGGGCAATTCCCAAACAAGCTCGGGCCTTTCAACAACAAGTGCGGGCTCAGGGATGAGGGGTTCGACGATTTCGTTGCGGGTCGGCGTCGGCACCTCCAACTGGCGCAAGCGTTCGCCCAGGGCGATCAGCGCCTTCTGCGTGGTTTCCAACTGACGCGCTTGTTGCTCCGCCTGGGCCGACAGCCTGGACAGGCGAATCGCCTGGCCAATGCCCAAGCCCAGCAATGCACCGATGCCGGCGTCCGAAAACGACTCATCGAACGCCCAACCGAGCGCCAGGCCAATCAGCATGAAAATCCATTGCATGGTCGATATCCCTAAGCAGCCCGAGGCGGGCAAACCGGGGCCTAGTATATCGACGCAAAGCTAATGTGGGAGCGGGCTTGCTCGCGAAAGCGGGGTGCCAGTCGACATATTTGTTAACTGACCCTCCGCATTCGCGAGCAAGCCCGCTCCCACACTTTGTCTTGCGGTGTTTAGTCGAGGGCTTTCCAGATCTCGGTGGCGTATTCGCGGATGGTACGGTCCGAGCTGAACCAGCCCATGCGCGCCGTATTAAGCACCGCCGAGCGCCACCAGGCCTTGGAATCATGCCAATGCGCCTCGACCCGTGCCTGGGCGTCCCAGTAAGCGTCGAAATCGGCGCATACCAGGAAGCGGTCGTAGTCGATCAGCCCGTCGATCAAGCCCACATAGCGGCCCGGATCATCCGGCGAGAACACCCCGCCACGGATCGCTTGCAGCACATCGTTCAGGCGATGGGAGGCGGCAATGTCCGGCCCCGCGTTGAACTCACCGGCGTGCTTGCGGGCTTCGACCTGCTGGGCGCTGAGGCCGAAGATAAACATATGCTCGGCGCCCACGCGCTCGTGCATCTCCACGTTGGCGCCGTCCATGGTGCCGATGGTCAGCGCGCCGTTAAGGCCGAACTTCATGTTGCTGGTGCCCGACGCCTCAAAACCGGCAGTGGAAATCTGCTCCGACAAATCCGCCGCCGGGATGATGCTTTCCGCCAGGCTCACGTTGTAGTTGGGCAGGAACACCACTTTGAGCAAACCGCGCACGGTCGGGTCGTTGTTCACGGTGCGAGCGATGTCGTTGGTCAGCTTGATGATCAACTTGGCCTGGTGATAGCTGGCCGCCGCCTTGCCCGCGAAGATTTTCACGCGCGGCACCCAATCGGTGCCTGGCTCGGCGCGGATTGCCTGGTACAAGGCCACGGTGTGCAGCAGGTTGAGCAGTTGGCGTTTGTATTCGTGGATCCGCTTGACCTGCACGTCGAACATCGCCGCCGGGTTCACCGAAATGCCCAGGCGCTCGTGGATGATCTCGGCCAGTGCCCTCTTGCTGTGCAGGCGCTGTTCGGCGAAGGCTTTGCGGAACGCCTGCTTCTCGGCGAACGGCTCCAGTTCCACCAGGCGTTCTTCGGGCTTGTCGAGAAGGTCCGGGCCAAGGGCTTCCACCAGCATCTCGGTGAGCTTGGGGTTGGCCTGGTACAGCCAGCGGCGGAAGGTAATGCCGTTGGTTTTGTTATTGATGCGCTCCGGGTACAGCTTGTGCATTTCAGAGAACACCGTGCTGCGCATCAACTGGGTGTGCAGCCCGGAAACGCCGTTGACGCTGTGGGAGCCCAGAAACGCCAGGTTACCCATGCGCACGCGGCGGCCATTGTCTTCTTCGATCAGGGACACGGCGCGCAATACGTCGAAATCGTGGATGCCCTTGGCGCGCAGCGAATCGATATGCTGGGCGTTGATCAGGTAGATGATCTGCATGTGCCGAGGCAGCATGCGTTCCATCAAACCGACAGGCCAGGTTTCCAACGCTTCGGGCAACAAGGTGTGATTGGTGTAGGAAAGGGTTTCAACCGTCACATCCCACGCGGCTTCCCACGGGATGTCATGCAGGTCGACCAGTTGGCGCATCAGCTCAGCCACGGCGATGGACGGGTGCGTGTCGTTGAGCTGAATCGCGGCGTGTTCGCCCAGGCTGAGGACCGAGCCGTGCATGTTCTTGTGGCGGCGCAGCAAGTCTTGCAGCGAGGCGGAGACGAAAAAGTATTCCTGGCGCAGGCGCAATTCCTGCCCTGCTTCGGTGCTGTCGGCCGGGTAAAGCACTCGGGAGATGCTTTCGGCGCGGGCCACTTCCGCTACGGCGCCCAAGTGGTCACCAGCGTTGAAGCGCTCCAGGTGCAGGTCTTCTACCGCACGGGCACGCCACAGGCGCAGGGTGTTCACACTGGCACCGCGCCAGCCGACCACCGGCGTGTCGTACGCCACTGCGCGCACGGTTTCGTTAGGCGTCCATACCTGGATCATTTTGCCGGAGGCGTCCGCCAGGGTTTCGACGCTGCCGCCAAAGCCGATCGGGTAGATCACTTCGGCGCGCTCGAACTCCCACGGGTTGCCGAAATCCAGCCAGCGCTCGGTCTGCTCTTGCTGCCAGCCGTCGACGATCGCCTGGCGGAACAGGCCGTGTTCATAGCGGATGCCATAGCCGTGGCCGGCAATGCCCAGGGTCGACATGCTTTCCATAAAGCACGCGGCCAGGCGGCCCAGGCCACCGTTGCCGAGCGCCGCGTCGGGCTCCAGCAGGCGGATGCGCTCCAGGTCCACGCCCAGCTCGGACAGGGCTTCGCGGGCAATCTCCAACACACCCAGGTTGCTCAGGCTGTCGTAGAGCAAACGGCCGATCAGGAATTCCAGCGAGAGGTAATACACCCGCTTCTGGCCTTTGCGGTAGATGCGCCGCGTGTGGTTCATCCAGTGGTCGACCATCTGGTCGCGTGCGGCCAGGGCAATGGCTTCGAACCAGTCGTGGTCGAAGGCGTGATCCGGGTCCTTGCCCACCGCGTAAGTGAGTTTGGTCAAGACAGCATCGCGGAATGCGGCTACCTCTGCTTCTCGTGCAAGCGGTTCCTGAGACATCGGTGCGACCTCGGGCGAGATTGAAGGAGTTGCTAGAGCCTAGTCGGTCTGACAGACGGTAGACGTGCTGGTTCGGCAGTTTTTTAACTCATTCACCATTGCCGGAAATTGATGCAGGGGCCGTGCCTGCTTTTCACCCCTGCACCGTTGGAGATGAAATCTGCAAAATATTGTTCAAAAAACCACCAATCCCGGTATGATCGCGCGCCCGGATACAGCCCCACCTTGGAACCTTGATGAAGCCTCAACTGATCGCCGCCGCGGAACTCGACCGTCTAGAGACCTGGCAGAAATATTCCGCCCACATGTGCGGCGGCTGCGTGTCCAGCTGCTGCACGCTGCCGGTCGAGGTGAAGATCAAGGACCTGATCCGCATTGGCATCGTCGATGAGTTCGAGCGCGGCGACCCGCCGAAGAACATCGCCAAGCGTTTGCAGAAGGAAGGCATCGTCGAGCGCTACAACAACAAATCCGAGATCTTTACCCTCCAGCGCATGAGCAACAACGACTGCCTGTACCTGGATCGTAAGACGCGCTTCTGCACTATTTATGACAAGCGCCCGGATACTTGCCGCAACCACCCGAAAATCGGGCCACGGCCGGGGTATTGCGCGTATAAGCCCAAAGAAGTGGTGCGCGAGACCAATTTGCGGACCCTCGACAAGTTCTGATGATCGTGAAGATCGTTCCCACGCTCCGCGTGGTAACGCAGCCCTGGACGCTCTGCGTCCGCCCTTAAAAGCGGGACGCGGAGCGTCCCAAGCGGCATTCCCACGCAGAGCGTGGGAATGATCGGCACCGGGGGCGTTTTTCATTCAGCCCGAGTTAACTCAGTTCTCTGATGATCGTTCCCACGCTCCGCGTGGGAATGCAGCCCTGGACGCTCTGCGTCCGCCCTTAAAGCGGGACGCGGAGCGTCTCCCACGCAGAGCGTGGGAACAATCAGGCATAAAAAAACGCCCCCGGCCTTTCGACCGGGGGCGTTTTTCATTCAGCCTGAGTTAACTCAGTTCTTGGCTTTCTTGGCAGCGCGGGTACGCTCGCCTTCGTCCAGGATCTTCTTACGCAGGCGGATCGACTTAGGCGTAACTTCGCACAGCTCGTCGTCCTGGATGAATTCCAGGGCCTGTTCCAGGGTGAAGCGAACAGGTGGGACCAGAGCGATGGTTTCGTCTTTGCCCGAAGCACGCATGTTGTCGAGCTTCTTGCCTTTGGTTGGGTTAACGCCCATGTCGTTGTCACGGCTGTTCAGACCAACGATCTGACCGTTGTAGATCTCTTGACCGTGTTCAACGAACAGCTTGCCACGCGCCTGCAGAGTTTCCAGGGAGTAGGTCAGCGCCTTGCCGGTTTCTACCGATACCAGAACACCGTTCTGACGGCCGGACATGTCGCCGGACTTCATGGTGTCGTAGCGATCGAAGATCGAGGTCAGGATGCCAGCACCGTTGGTCAGGGTCAGGAACTGGTTACGGAAACCGATCAGACCACGCGCAGGGATGTTGTATTCCAGACGCACACGGCCTTTGCCATCCGGCACCATGTTGGTCAGGTCGCCCTTACGCAGGCCCATCTCTTCCATGACCTTGCCCTGGGATTCTTCAGGGGTGTCGATGGTGACGTTTTCGAACGGTTCCTGCTTCACGCCGTCAACAGTACGGATGATCACTTCTGGACGACCAACGCCCATTTCGAAGCCTTCGCGACGCATGGTTTCGATCAGTACCGAGAGGTGCAGCTCACCACGGCCGGAAACCTTGAACTTGTCAGCCGAGTCGCCTTCTTCAACGCGCAGAGCAACGTTGTACAGCAGCTCTTTGTCCAGACGTTCCTTGATGTTACGGGAAGTCACGAACTTGCCTTCTTTACCGCAGAAAGGCGAGTCGTTTACCTGGAAGGTCATGGAAACGGTTGGCTCGTCAACGGTCAGAGGCTTCATCGCCTCGACGGTGTCCGGCTGGCACAGGGTGTCGGAGATGAACAGCGAGTCCATACCGCTCACGCAAACGATGTCGCCAGCAAACGCTTCTTCAACGTCGATACGGTGCAGACCGTGGTGACCCATCAGCTTCAGGATACGGCCGTTACGCTTCTTGCCGTCGGCGCCGATGGCAACAACCGGGGTGTTCGGCTTGACGCTACCACGGGCAATACGGCCAACGCCGATAACACCCAGGAAGCTGTTGTAGTCCAGTGCCGAGATTTGCATCTGGAACGGGCCTTCACGGTCAACCTTCGGTGGTGGAACGTGGTCAACGATGGCCTGGTACAGCGGGGTCATGTCTTCCGCCATGGCGGTGTGTTCCAGACCGGCAATACCGTTCAGGGCCGAAGCGTAGATGACTTGGAAGTCCAGCTGTTCTTCGGTAGCACCCAGGTTGTCGAACAGGTCGAAGATCTGGTCCAGAACCCAGTCCGGACGCGCGCCTGGACGGTCAACCTTGTTGATGCACACGATCGGACGCAGGCCGGCTTCGAACGCCTTCTTGGTCACGAAACGGGTTTGCGGCATAGGGCCGTCTTGAGCGTCAACCAGCAGCAGAACGGAGTCAACCATCGACATTACGCGTTCTACTTCGCCGCCGAAGTCGGCGTGGCCCGGGGTATCCACGATGTTGATGTGGTAGCCGTTCCAGTTGATAGCGGTGTTTTTAGCCAGGATGGTAATACCGCGCTCTTTTTCCTGGTCGTTGGAGTCCATCACGCGCTCGTCGTTGAGCTCGTTGCGCTCCAGGGTGCCGGATTGACGCAGGAGTTTGTCTACCAGGGTGGTTTTACCATGGTCAACGTGAGCAATGATGGCGATGTTACGTAGATTTTCGATCACTTGTGTATCTCGATCAGAGGATTCGGTGTGCTGACAGGTCGTGGCAGCGATTAACAGTAGAGTCAGGCCTTGCCGTTACAGCTTGACGGCAGAGTCGGGGGGCCGGTGACGCAGGCCACAGGCAAACAGCCCCGGGCTCTTAGCTCGGTCGATAAACGCGCACATTGGCATACCCCTCACTGAGCAAATGGTGGGCATGCAGGCGACTCATCACGCCTTTGTCGCAATACAGCAGGTACTGACGGCTGTTATCCAGTTCCTTGAAACGCGCGTTCAATGCGTAGAACGGCAGCGCTTGCACGTCGATGCCAGCGATTTCCAGCGGCTCATCCTCGGCGGCATCCGGGTGACGGATGTCGACGACGATCTGGCCGGCCAGGGCTTCGCTGACTTCTTCGATTTGCACATCCTGGCCCAATTCATCGATGACGCGATCGATCGGGACCAGTTTGGCGTTCTCAAGCGCACGCTCAAGAATCGCCATATCAAACTGTTGTTCTTCATACTCCACGCGGTTGCGCTTGGCGTGGGTCTTGGGGTTCACCGAAATGACCCCGCAATATTCAGGCATATGCTTGGCAAAGTCGGCCGTGCCGATTTCTTCTGCCAGGTCGATGATGTCCTGCTTGTGGCTGGCGATCAGCGGGCGCAAGACCAGCTTCTCGGTGACGCAATCAATCAGCGACAGGTTTGGCAGCGTCTGGCTGGACACCTGGGAGATCGCTTCACCGGTCACCAGCGCGTCGATCTGCAATTGATCGGCGATTCGGGACGCAGCGCGCAACATCATACGCTTCAATACCACGCCCATATGACTGTTATCGACTTTGCCGAGAATTTCGCCCAGCACTTCCTCGAACGGCACGCTTACAAATAGCACGCGTTGGGAGCTGCCGTACTTCTTCCAGATAAAGTGCGCGACTTCCATCACGCCCAATTCGTGTGCACGCCCGCCCAGGTTAAAAAAGCAGAAGTGGCTCATCAGGCCGCGGCGCATGATCTGGTAGGCCGCCACCGTGGAATCGAAACCGCCGGACATGAGTACCAGGGTCTGTTCCAGGGCGCCCAGCGGGTAACCGCCGATGCTGTTGTGCTGGCTGTGGATCACAAACAACCGTTGGTCGCGAATTTCCATGCGCACTTCAATTTGCGGCGCTTTGAGGGAAATTCCGGCGGCGCCGCACTCGCGACGCAGCTTGCTGCCGACGTATTTCTCCACATCCATGGAGCTGAAGGTGTGCTTGCCGGCACGCTTGCAGCGCACCGAAAAGATCTTGCCTTCCAGCGACTCACCGTAGTGCTGTTTGCACTTTTCGGTGATGTCGTCGAAGTCGCCCAACGGGTACTCATCCACCTGCAGGAAATGCGCAATGCCCGGCATGCAGCTCAGGCGCTCGGTCATGTCCTTCAAGGCTTTGGCGTCGGTAATACGGGTTTCCAGCTCGAGGTTGTCCCACACGCCGTTCACCACCACAGCCGGGTCCAGGTCGCGGAGCACGGCACGGATGTTCTTGGCCAACTGACGGATGAAACGCGTCCGTACCGGTCGGCTTTTGATGGTGATCTCGGGGAAGACTTTTACGATTAATTTCATGGAAACAGCGCGCGCCGGGCCTGCTGAAAAAGGGGGGCGCGGATTATAGCGGAAATCGCTCAAGGTTTAACCAGTTAATATGCATCACAGATACAACGCACCAAAACGGGTCATTTGCGCAAATTAACGCTACATTGCAGTGCGTTATTTATTCCGCTTCAGCGGATTGCACCGTTATAGGGGCCATTTTGAGGCAAAAAGGCCATGTTGGCGCACTGGCATGCAATTTGCTCTCTTGTGAGGCAGGTTGCCTTGGTCGAGTATTCGCGCCGGCATCACCCACATTCTAAGGGCTAACTCCACTACCCCAGCCCGAAGCCACCCGGAGGACACCATGTCGAAGTCGGTTCAACTCATCAAAGATCATGACGTTAAATGGATTGATCTGCGCTTCACGGACACTAAAGGTACTCAGCACCACGTGACCATGCCGGCTCGCGACGCGCTGGATGATGCGTTCTTCGAAGAAGGCAAAATGTTCGACGGTTCCTCCATTGCCGGCTGGAAAGGCATCGAAGCTTCCGACATGATCCTGATGCCGGACGACAGCACTGCCGTACTCGACCCGTTCACCGAAGACCCAACCCTGATCATCGTCTGCGACGTGATCGAGCCTTCGACCATGCAAGGCTACGACCGCGACCCACGTGCGATCGCCAAGCGCGCCGAGGAATACCTGAAGTCGACCGGTATCGGCGACACCGTATTCGTAGGCCCGGAGCCGGAATTCTTCATCTTTGATTCGGTCAAGTTCAAGTCCGACATCTCCGGCTCCATGTTCAAGATCTTCTCCGAACAAGGTTCGTGGATGTCTGACCAGGACATCGAAGGCGGCAACAAAGGCCACCGTCCAGGCGTCAAAGGGGGTTACTTCCCGGTTCCGCCGTTCGACCACGACCACGAAATCCGTACCTCCATGTGCAACGCCATGGAAGAAATGGGCCTGGTCATCGAAGTTCACCACCACGAAGTGGCGACTGCCGGCCAGAACGAAATCGGCGTGAAGTTCAACACCCTGGTGGCCAAGGCTGACGAAGTTCAGACCCTGAAGTACTGCGTACACAACGTGGCGGATGCCTACGGCCGTACCGCTACCTTCATGCCTAAGCCACTGTACGGCGATAACGGTTCGGGTATGCACGTTCACCTGTCCATCGCCAAAGATGGCAAGAACACCTTCGCTGGCGAAGGTTATGCCGGCCTGTCCGACACTGCCCTGTACTTCATCGGCGGTATCATCAAGCACGGTAAGGCCCTGAACGGCTTCACCAACCCGTCGACCAACTCCTACAAGCGTCTGGTCCCAGGTTTCGAAGCACCGGTAATGCTGGCCTACTCGGCGCGTAACCGTTCCGCTTCGATCCGTATTCCTTACGTGTCCAGCCCGCGCGCTCGCCGTATCGAAGCTCGCTTCCCGGACCCGGCAGCCAACCCATACCTGGCCTTCGCTGCGCTGGTAATGGCTGGCCTGGACGGTATCCAGAACAAGATCCACCCAGGCGACGCCGCCGACAAAAACTTGTACGACCTGCCGCCTGAAGAGGCCAAAGAGATCCCACAAGTGTGCGGCAGCCTGAAAGAAGCCCTGGAAGAGCTGGACAAGGGCCGTGCGTTCCTGACCAAAGGCGGCGTATTCAGCGACGACTTCATCAACGCTTACATCGAGCTGAAAAGCGAAGAAGAAATCAAAGTACGCACCTTCGTACACCCACTGGAATACGAGCTGTACTACAGCTGCTGATCCGGTAGCGCCGCTTAACGTGGCGTAACGAAAAAGACCTCCTTCGGGGAGGTCTTTTTTTGCCTGGCGTTTAGCGAGCCGGGGCGTGGCGGTCGAGCATGTTGCCCACCATCAAGGTGCCGAGGGCACTGAGCTGGTGAATCGCCAGGACGGTATCGCGGTGCTTGCCTTCCAGGGCCTCGGACAAATCAAGCAACAAGGTGCTGACCGAGGTAAAGGCTTCGAAGCTGTTGATCAGCAGGGATTCGTCGTCGCTGCCAGGGTCGATGGTGAAGACGGATGGAGGCGGATTTGGGGTTGCTTTGAACATGTCTTAACTTCCTCGAATGAGGCCGCCATCGACTCGCTACTAAACGATAGGGTGGCAGCTATGCGCAGGTTAGTAGACCGGGGAAGTTAAGCAAAAGCCGGCGCACCCGAAGGTGCCCTACGCACAGCCGCCATAAAGGTCGGAGTGGTACGACTTAACTTAACCCTCAGGCTACTAAACCTGATCGCTGATGAGCAGCGACCGAGCAACCTTAGAGACGACAAGCCAGCCGTACAAGCCGGCGGATTCTGGCGCACCTGTAGGCAAGCACGCAAGTTAAGGTAGCCTCTGGCTGACACCGCCCAAAATCTGCAACCCCAATCAAAATGTGGGAGCGGGCTTGCTCGCGAAGGCGGCGTATCAGTTAATGCATCGGGTGACTGACGCACCGCCTTCGCGAGCAAGCCCGCTCCCACAAGGAGATCTACGTTGAAACATAGATTTGCATTCGCCCTGTTATTCACCTGCGCCACAGCCAGCGCAGCGCCGCCCACTCTGGAGCCCTTGCTCAACAGCATCGCCGAGCGCCTGGAGATTGCCGATCAGGTAGCCCTGAGCAAATGGGACAGCCACAAGCCCGTAGAGGACAAAAAGCGCGAACAAGAGGTGATCGCCAGCGTCACCGCCCAAGCCCCCAGCTACAAACTCGACCCCGCTGCCGCCGAGCAGTTTTTTTCGGCGCAGATCGAGGCCAACAAGCTGGTGCAATACACCCACCTGTCCGACTGGCAGTTCCAGGGCAAGGCCCCCGACGACCCGCGCCCGGATCTGGTGAAGCAGATTCGGCCGCAACTGGACCAACTGCAAAAAACCCTCCTGCAGCAACTGGCCGACTTCACCCCGCAGCGTACCGACCCGCAATGCCCGCAGTGGTTGGCCACCGCCATCCATGAGCCGCTGAATGACCCGACCCGCCAGCTAGCCATGATCCGCGCCACTGCCGAGCTGTGCATCTTCAAAGGTTAAAGCCTGCAAACCCAATCAAAACTGTGGGAGCGGGCTTGCTCGCGAAGGCGGCGAATCAGTCGATACATGTGTTAACTGACACACCGCCTTCGCGAGCAAGCCCGCCCCCACATTTGGATTGGGCGCATTCAGATGTACCTTCCGCGCCTTCCTGAACAAACTTTCCAAAACCGCACTATATTGGTGCGACAGCCTGCACGCTTCCCACCCATCCAGCCCATTTTGGTTCGATTCTTCCCGAGCCAGCTGGCAGAACGCCACAGTTTCGCGCCTAAAACCCTTATTTCAGGGGTTTAACGCTTCTTTTCGGAGCCTTGGTTTGGTTTTTGCATTTTCCTTGTATCAGCGTGTGCCTCAAGCCCGCGCCTTGCTCCAAAAGAGGTCCCGATGACCATCAGCGATGCACTGCACCGTTTGTTACTCGACAACCTGACCACCGCGACCATCCTGCTCAATGACGACTTGCGTCTTGAGTACATGAACCCGGCGGCGGAGATGCTCCTGGCCATCAGCGGCCAGCGCAGCCATGGGCAGTTCATCAGCGAATTGTTCACCGAGTCGGCCGAGGCCTTGAGTTCGTTGCGCCAGGCCGTGGAGCAGGCGCACCCGTTCACCAAGCGCGAAGCGATGCTCACCGCCCTCACCGGCCAGACCCTGACCGTCGACTACGCCGTGACCCCGATCCTGAGCAACGGTGCGACCCTGCTGTTGCTCGAAGTGCACCCGCGCGACCGCCTGCTGCGCATCACCAAAGAAGAAGCGCAGCTGTCCAAGCAGGAAACCAGCAAGATGCTGGTGCGCGGCCTGGCCCACGAGATCAAGAACCCCCTCGGCGGCATTCGCGGCGCGGCGCAGTTGCTGGCCCGTGAGCTGCCGGAGGAACACCTCAAGGACTACACCAACGTCATCATCGAGGAGGCCGACCGCCTGCGTAACCTGGTGGACCGCATGCTCGGCTCCAACAAGCTGCCGTCCCTGGCGATGACCAACGTGCACGAGGTGCTGGAGCGCGTGTGCCAGCTGGTCGAGGCCGAAAGCCAGGGCTGCATCACCTTGGTGCGCGACTACGACCCAAGCATTCCCGACGTATTGATCGACCGCGAGCAGATGATTCAGGCGGTGCTCAATATCGTGCGCAACGCCATGCAGGCCATCAGCAGTCAGAACGAGCTGCGCCTGGGCCGCATCAGCCTGCGCACCCGCGCCCTGCGCCAGTTCACCATCGGCCATGTGCGCCATCGCCTGGTGACCAAGGTCGAGATCATCGACAACGGCCCGGGCATTCCTGCGGAACTGCAGGAAACCATCTTCTTTCCCATGGTCAGCGGCCGCCCGGACGGTACCGGGCTGGGCCTGGCCATTACCCAGAACATCATCAGCCAGCACCAGGGCCTGATCGAATGTGAGAGCCATCCCGGCCACACCACGTTCTCGATCTTCCTGCCATTGGAACAAGGAGCCCCCACGACATGAGCCGTAGTGAAACTGTCTGGATCGTCGATGACGACCGTTCTATCCGCTGGGTCCTCGAGAAAGCCTTGCAACAGGAAGGCATGACCACCCAGAGCTTCGACAGCGCCGACGGGGTGATGAGCCGCCTGGCTCGTCAGCAGCCGGACGTGATCATCTCCGACATTCGCATGCCCGGCGCCAGTGGCCTGGACTTGCTGGCGCGCATCCGCGAGCAGCACCCGCGTTTGCCGGTGATCATCATGACCGCGCACTCGGATCTGGACAGCGCTGTCGCGTCGTATCAGGGCGGTGCCTTTGAATACCTGCCCAAGCCGTTCGATGTGGACGAGGCGGTGGCGCTGGTCAAGCGCGCCAACCAGCACGCCCAGGAACAACAAAGCCAGGAAGCCCCACCGGCCCTGACCCGCACCCCGGAAATCATCGGTGAGGCACCGGCGATGCAGGAAGTGTTTCGCGCCATCGGGCGTTTGAGCCACTCCAACATCACCGTGTTGATCAACGGCGAGTCGGGCACCGGTAAAGAGTTGGTGGCCCACGCGCTGCACCGTCACAGCCCACGGGCGGCTTCGCCGTTTATCGCGCTGAACATGGCGGCGATTCCGAAGGACTTGATGGAGTCCGAGCTGTTCGGCCATGAAAAAGGCGCGTTCACCGGCGCGGCCAACCTGCGTCGCGGGCGCTTTGAACAGGCTGACGGCGGCACGCTGTTCCTGGATGAAATCGGCGATATGCCGGCAGATACCCAGACACGCTTGCTGCGCGTATTGGCAGATGGCGAATTCTACCGCGTCGGCGGGCACACGCCGGTCAAGGTTGATGTGCGCATCATTGCGGCGACGCACCAGAATCTGGAAACGTTGGTACACGCGGGCAAATTCCGTGAGGACTTGTTTCACCGTTTGAACGTGATTCGTATCCACATCCCTCGGATGTCGGATCGCCGCGAAGACATTCCGACCCTGGCCCGCCACTTCCTCAGCCGCGCCGCGCAAGAATTGGCGGTGGAGCCGAAGCTGCTCAAAAGCGAGACCGAGGAATACCTCAAGAATCTGCCGTGGCCGGGCAACGTGCGTCAGTTGGAGAACACCTGCCGCTGGATCACGGTGATGGCGTCCGGGCGCGAAGTGCACATCAGCGACCTGCCGCCGGAGCTGTTGAGCCTGCCGCAGGATTCGGCACCGGTGACCAACTGGGAGCAGGCGCTGCGCCAATGGGCCG
The DNA here is from genome assembly GCF_900006605.1 of Pseudomonas sp. 58 R 3. Taxonomy (NCBI): domain Bacteria; kingdom Pseudomonadati; phylum Pseudomonadota; class Gammaproteobacteria; order Pseudomonadales; family Pseudomonadaceae; genus Pseudomonas; species Pseudomonas sp. 58 R 3. The sequence continues at coordinate 391,285 of NZ_CVTT01000061.1, forward strand.
ACCAGGCTTTGGCACGCGGCCAGTCGAACCTGCTGGACAGCGCCGTGCCGGCGTTCGAGCGGATCATGATCGAAACTGCCCTGAAGCACACCGCCGGCCGCCGTCGCGATGCCGCGGTGTTGCTGGGCTGGGGCCGCAATACCTTGACGCGCAAGATCAAGGAGTTGGGCATGAAGGTCGATGGTGGGGATGATGATGAGGGTGATGAAGCCTAACTGCTGATCGTTCCCACGCTCGGCGTGGGAACGCCTCCCCGGACGCTCCGCGTCCGAGCCTCACCGCAAGTTCAGATCTGTGCACTGGTGACGCGGAGCGTCACGCGATGCATTCCCACGCGGAGCGTGGGAACGATCAGGTGGAGTGCACCGGTTCAATGCACCACGAACCGGCATCGGGCACGAATCCAACTCCCGAAACACGCGCCGAATTAAGAAAAGATTAGATCCCAAAAACACCAAAGCCCCGTATTCCGGGGCTTTGCGCTTTCTGGCGTAATTTTTTGGCGCACATTTCAACTTCTGGCACGCGCCCTGCAACAACCCTTACATCACCCAGTTTCGGGGACCTTGGTACAGGCAGGCCGAGAATCCCCTCTTTACACCTGGGGTGCTTGATGCGCATCGCGTCGCGCCCCACACCCGTTTCGGGAACCTCGGTACAGGCAGGCCGGGGATTCCCTCTTTAACACCGAAGCCTTCATGGCTTCACCCCGTTTTGGGAGCCCTGGTACAGGCAGGCCGGGAACTCCCTCTTTTATTGCTCTTGGAGATGGATCTCCAGCCGCCAGCGGCCATCAGCCTTCTCGCCTTTCCACTCCCCGCGCAACGGCCGAGCCGCCACCAGGTTCAGCAGCAAGCCGCCATCGGTTTTGCGAACCCGCCAGTTCACGTCCTTGTCGTTGACCTTGAGTTGCCCGCTGGCAGCCTTGCCTTGCGCGTCGAACAACACTGCAACGGTGCCGTCGACGTGTTCGCCGTGCAGCTTGGGTTCGCTGTTGAACCACACCACCACGCCGTCTGCCGCTGTTTCTACCTGCTGCAGTTCGACCGGATCCGGCGTGGTCAGGCGGCCGATCATCAGCCCGATCATCAAACCAACAATCGCCAATGAGCCCATCACCCGTGGCAATAGCTTCGGCCTTGGGTCGTCTTCAGGGGTAGAATGCAGCGCATCTTTGCCTTCGGAGCCGTGCATGTTTCACGTCATCCTTTTTCAACCAGAAATTCCGCCGAATACCGGCAACGTTATCAGGCTGTGCGCCAACAGTGGCTGCCACCTGCATTTGATCGAGCCTTTGGGCTTCGACATGGACGACAAGCGCCTGCGTCGCGCCGGGCTGGACTACCACGAGTACGCCACGCTCAAGCGCCACGCCGACCTCGCCAGCTGCCTGGAGAGTTTGGGCCACCCGCGGCTGTTCGCGTTCACCACCAAGGGCTCGCGGCCGTTTCATGATGCCAGCTTTGCCGAAGGCGACGCCTTCCTGTTCGGCCCGGAAAGCCGTGGCCTGCCGGCGGAGGTGCTTGATGCACTGCCTGAGGGCCATCGTCTGCGCTTGCCGATGCGCGAGGGTTGCCGCAGCTTGAACCTGTCCAACACCGTGGCCGTCGCTGTCTATGAAGGCTGGCGCCAACTCGGCTTTAAATAACACCGCATAACAAATGTGGGAGCGGGCTTGCTCGCGAAAGCGGAGTGTCAGTCAACGAAGATATCGACTGAAGTACCGCATTCGCGAGCAAGCCCGCTCCCACATTTGATCGGTGTCGTTGCTCAGAACAGCTTACTGAACAGTCGACGAACCTTCCTGTTGCATGCGCTGCAGCTCTTGCGCGTACAGGGCATCGAAGTTCACCGGCGCCAGCATCAATGCCGGGAACGAGCCACGGGTGACCAGGCTGTCCAGGGTCTCACGGGCATACGGGAACAGGATGTTCGGGCAGAACGCGCCCAGGGTGTGGCTCATGGATGCTTCGTCCAGGCCCTGGATCAGGAAGATACCAGCCTGTTGCACTTCAGCGATGAAAGCTACTTCTTCGCCGTTCTTAACAGTCACGGACAAGGTCAGCACGACTTCGTGGAAGTCGCCTTCCAGAGCCTTTTGACGGGTGTTCAGGTCCAGCGCAACGCTTGGGGTCCATTCCTGACGGAAGATGGCCGGGCTTTTCGGCGCTTCGAACGACAGGTCACGCACGTAGATCCGCTGCAGCGAAAACTGTGGGCCTTGAGCTTCTGCTGCTTCGGTGTTCTGTTGGTCAGTCATCGCAGATCCTTCTTGATCTTGGGGTCTTTTAGGGTTTAGGAGTCAGACGAGCAGCAGCGCATCGAGTTTACCGGCGCGCTCCAGAGCGAACAGGTCATCGCACCCACCGACATGCTTGTCGCCGATCCAGATCTGCGGCACGGACGTGCGTCCCGCTTTCTGGGCCATTTCGGCGCGCACCTGGGGTTTGCCGTCGACCTTGATCTCTTCGAAGGCAACGCCCTTTTTCTCAAGCAGAGCCTTGGCCCGCATGCAGTAAGGGCACCAATCGCTGGAGTAAACGACAACCTGGCTCATATCACTTCACCAGCGGCAGGTTATCGGCCTTCCAGCTGCCGATACCGCCGGACAGTTTGGCGGCGGTGAAACCGGCTTTGAGCATCTCGCGGGCGTGAGTGCCGGCGTGCTGGCCTTGGGCGTCGACCAGAATAATGGTCTTGGCCTTGTGTTTTTCCAGCTCGGGCAAGCGTGCGATCAGCTTGTCCTGTGGAATGTTCAGGGCGCCGACGATATGGCCGGCGGCGAAATCCTTGGCCGGGCGAATATCCACGACAACGGCCTCATCCTTGTTGACCAGCGCGGTCAGCTCCGACGTGCTCAGGCTGCGGCCACCGCGACTCATTTCATGAGCGATCAGCAGCGCCAGCAGGATGACGAAGGCACCCGCGAGCAGGTAGTGGGCAGTGGCAAATGCAATCAGGTGATCAACCATCAAGGAGGTTCCAGGGCGTTAAAATGGCGGTAAGTATACACAGCCGTCAGGGGCGGCCAACCCCCGTAAAGCGGTGACGTGGTCGGAACTTCGCTTTAGACTGCTACTCCCTTTTCAATTGTCTTCCTTTATTAGCGCCGCGAGAGGATCTATGACTACCACGCCTAAACCTTTGGTCCTGATAATTCTCGATGGCTTTGGACACAGTGAAAGCCACCACGACAACGCCGTGTACTCGGCCAGCAAGCCGGTACTCGACCGTCTGACCGCCACCGTACCCAACGGCCTGATCTCCGGTTCCGGTATGGATGTGGGCTTGCCGGACGGCCAAATGGGCAACTCCGAAGTCGGCCACATGAACCTGGGCGCCGGACGAGTGGTATACCAGGACTTCACCCGCGTGACCAAAGCGATCCGTGATGGCGAGTTCTTCGAGAACCCGACCATCTGCGCGGCGGTGGATAAAGCCGTAGCCGCCGGCAAAGCCGTGCACTTTATGGGCCTGTTGTCCGACGGCGGTGTACACAGCCACCAGGACCACCTGGTTGCCATGGCCGAACTGGCCTTCAAGCGCGGCGCCGAAAAAATCTACCTGCACGCCTTCCTCGACGGCCGCGATACGCCGCCGAAAAGCGCGCAATCGTCCATCGAACTGCTCGACGCCACCTTCGCCGCCCTCGGCAAGGGCCGCATCGCCAGCCTGGTCGGCCGTTACTTCGCCATGGACCGTGACAACCGTTGGGACCGTGTCGCCCAGGCCTACAACCTGATCGCGGAAGGCCAGGGCGAATTTCACGCCGCCACCGCCCAGGAAGGTCTGGAAGCCGCCTATGCGCGTGGCGAGAGCGACGAATTCGTCAAAGCCACCACCATCGGCGAGCCGGTCAAAGTCGAAGACGGCGACGCCCTGGTGTTCATGAACTTCCGCGCGGACCGTGCGCGCGAGCTGAGCCACGTATTCGTTGACGCCGGTTTCAAGGACTTCGAGCGCGCAAGCCAGCCGAAAGCCGAGTTCGTCATGCTTACCCAATACGCCGCCAACATCCCGGCCCCTTCGGCATTCGCGCCGGGCAGCCTGGAAAACGTGCTGGGCGACTATTTGGCGAAAAACGGCAAGACCCAGCTGCGCATTGCCGAAACCGAAAAATATGCCCACGTGACCTTCTTCTTCTCCGGTGGCCGCGAAGAGCCGTTCCCGGGTGAAGAACGCATCCTGATCCCGTCGCCAAAAGTCGCCACCTACGACCTGCAGCCGGAGATGAGCGCGCCGGAAGTCACCGACAAGATCGTCGATGCCATCGAACACCAGCGTTACGACGTGATCGTGGTCAACTACGCCAACGGCGACATGGTCGGCCACAGCGGCAACCTGGAAGCGGCCGTGAAAGCCGTGGAATGCCTGGACCTGTGCGTCGGCCGCATCGTCGACGCCCTGGAGAAAGTCGGCGGCGAAGCGCTGATCACCGCCGACCACGGCAACTGCGAGCAGATGTCCGACGAATCCACCGGGCAAGCCCACACCGCCCACACCACCGAGCCGGTGCCGTTCATCTATGTCGGCAAGCGTGACCTTAAAGTGCGCGAAGGCGGCGTACTGGCGGACGTGGCGCCGACCATGCTGAAACTGATGGGGCTGGAGAAACCGAAAGAGATGACCGGTACTTCGATTCTGGTCTGATCCCAGCCTCACCACAAAACCAGTGTGGGAGCGGGCTTGCCCGCGATAGCATTCTGCCAGTCGACTACACAGTTCACTGACACACCGCTATCGCAGGCAAGCCAGCTCCCACATCTGCATGTGGCGTCCGTGAGATATCTTGCTCTCCAGCCCGAATTGGGCGTTTTTTTTGCGGCGCTTGGCGGGCATACTAGGCCGTCCCTTTCCCTGGTGTCGCCCGCCTCTATGCTTCGCGCCTTGATTACCCTCGCTCTAGTCTGCTTGCTCCAACCGGCGTTTGCCGATGAGCGCGCACAAACCCAACAACAGTTGGACGCTACGCGTCAGGACATTACCGAGCTGAAAAAACTGCTCGGCAAGCTCCAGGAAGAAAAATCCGGGGTGCAGAAAGACCTGCGCGGCACGGAAACCGAGATGGGCAAGCTCGAGAAGCAGGTCCAGGAGCTACAAAAAGAATTAAAGAAGAGCGAGTCGGAACTGGAGCGACTCGACGCTGAGAAAAAAAAACTCCAGAGCGCACGCGTTGAACAGCAACGCCTGATCGCGATCCAGGCCCGCGCCGCCTACCAGAGCGGCCGCCAGGAATACCTCAAGCTGCTGCTCAACCAGCAGAACCCCGAGAAATTCGCGCGCACCCTCACCTATTACGACTACCTGAGCAAGGCGCGCCTGGCGCAATTGAAGGGTTTTAATGAAACCCTGCGCCAGCTGGCCAATGTCGAGCAGGAAATCGCCGACCAGCAGTCGCAATTGCTTGATCAGAAAACCGCCCTCGACACCCAGCGCGACCAGTTGGACAAGGTGCGCAAAGAACGCCAGCAAGCCCTGGCCAAGCTCAATAATGACGTGAAAGCCCGCGACGCCAAGCTCCAGGCGCGCGAGCAAGACCAGGCTGACCTGGGCAAAGTGCTCAAAACCATCGAAGAAACCCTGGCGCGCCAGGCACGTGAGGCTGAAGAAGCGCGGCAAAAAGCGCTGATCGCCCAGCAGGAAGCGGAAAAAAAGCGCCAGCGTGAAGCCGAGCTGGCCGCCACCACTGACGCGCCGGCGCCGCGTAAACCGGCGCGCGCAGCGCCTGGGCCGCTGGTTTCCAGCTCCGGCGAGAACTTCGGCGGCCCTTTTGCTTCAGCCCGCGGAAAACTTCCATGGCCCGTTGATGGTCGACTACTGGCGCGCTTTGGTGAAACCCGTGGCGACGACACCCGCGCCAAGTGGGATGGGGTGATGATCAGCGCCGCCGCCGGCAGCCAGGTCCACGCCGTTCACGGTGGGCGTGTGGTGTTTGCCGATTGGCTGCGCGGCGCCGGTTTGTTGGTGATTCTTGACCACGGCAATGGCTATTTGAGCCTTTACGGCCACAATCAGACATTACTCAAGTCGGCAGGTGATGTTGTAAAAGCCGGTGAATCCATCTCCACTGTCGGTAACAGTGGCGGCCAGGACACCCCGGCGCTGTACTTCGCTATTCGTCAGCAGGGCCGCCCGAGCGACCCTGCACAATGGTGCCGTTCCCAAGGATAGGGCTGCACCTACATTAGGAGTTCGTTCGACATGCTGCATTTGTCCCGCCTCACTTCGCTGGCCCTGACGATCGCCCTGGTGATCGGCGCGCCGCTGGCTTTTGCCGACCAGGCTGCACCGGCGCCCGCCGCCACCGCTGCGACCACCAAGGCGCCGCTGCCACTGGACGAGCTGCGTACCTTTGCCGAGGTCATGGACCGGATCAAGGCAGCCTATGTCGAACCCGTAGACGACAAGACCCTGCTGGAAAATGCCATCAAGGGCATGCTCAGCAACCTCGACCCGCACTCCGCTTACCTGGGGCCGGAAGACTTTGCCGAGCTGCAGGAAAGCACCAGCGGTGAGTTCGGCGGCCTGGGCATCGAAGTCGGTTCCGAAGATGGCCAGATCAAAGTGGTCTCGCCGATCGATGACACCCCTGCGTCCAAGGCGGGCATTCAGGCCGGCGACTTGATCGTGAAGATCAACGGCCAGCCGACCCGTGGCCAGTCCATGACCGAGGCCGTCGACAAGATGCGCGGCAAGCTCGGCCAGAAAATCACCCTGACCCTGGTACGCGACGGCGGCAACCCGTTTGACGTGACCCTGGCCCGCGCGACCATCACGGTCAAGAGCGTGAAGAGCCAGTTGCTGGAGTCGGGCTACGGTTACATCCGTATCACCCAGTTCCAGGTCAAGACCGGCGACGAAGTGGCCAAGGCCCTGGCCAAGCTGCGCAAAGACAACGGCAAGAAACTCAACGGCATCGTGCTCGACCTGCGTAACAACCCAGGCGGCGTGCTGCAGTCGGCGGTTGAAGTGGTCGACCACTTCATCAGCAAAGGCCTGATCGTGTACACCAAGGGCCGTATCGCCAACTCCGAGTTGCGCTTCTCGGCCACCGGCAACGACCTGAGCGAAGGCGTGCCACTGGCCGTGCTGATCAACGGTGGCAGCGCTTCGGCGTCGGAAATTGTCGCCGGGGCCCTGCAAGACCAGAAGCGCGGCGTGCTGATGGGCACCACCAGCTTCGGCAAAGGCTCGGTGCAAACCGTATTGCCGCTGAACAACGACCGCGCACTGAAGATCACCACGGCGTTGTACTACACGCCGAACGGTCGCTCGATCCAGGCCCAGGGCATCGTGCCGGACATCGAGGTGCGCCGGGCCAAGATTACCAACGAGGTCGACAGCGAGTACTACAAAGAGGCCGACCTGCAAGGTCACTTGGGCAATGGCAACGGCGGCGCCGACCAGCCGACCGGCAGTGGCACCAAAGCCAAGCCGATGCCGCAGGACGACGACTACCAACTGGCCCAGGCGCTCAGCCTGCTTAAAGGCCTGAGCATTACGCGCAGCCGTTGATATGCGTTTTGCCCTGATCATCGCTCTGCTGTGCAGCCTGGCAGGCGTCGCCCACGCGACGCCTGCCGGCGAGCCGCAAAAGGCCTACCTGACCCTTATCATCGACGACCTGGGGCAAAACCTGCCCCGGGACCGTCGCGTGCTGGGCCTGCCAGGGCCGGTGACCACGGCGATCATGCCCGACACACCCCACGCCGCCGAATTCGCCCGTGAAGCGCACAAGGCCGGCAAGGTCGTGATCCTGCACATGCCCATGGACCCAGCCACCGGCCCGTTCGCCTGGCACCCCGAGCTGCCCATCGAAGAACTCGGCAAGCGCCTGGACGCCGCCTTCAAGGCCGTGCCCTACACCGCCGGCATCAACAACCATATGGGCAGCCGCATGACCGCCCAGCCAGCGGCGATGGCGTGGTTGATGGCCGAGCTGCAACGGCGCAACAAGTTCTTTGTCGACAGCCGCACCAGCGCGCAGACCGTCGCCGCCGCCGAGGCCCAGAAGATCGGCCTGGCGCATGTCTCGCGGGATGTGTTCCTGGATGACGAACGCACCGAGGCGGCGATTGCCACGCAATTGCAAACCGCGATCAAGCTGGCGCACAAACAGGGCTCGGTGGTGATGATCGGCCACCCTTACCCGCAAACGCTGGCGGTACTGGAGCGTGAGTTGCCCAAGCTCAAGGCCCAGGGCATCGACTGGATTGATATCAAGTTGATGATCAGTGTGCGCAGCAACCAAGCCATGGCGGCACACGGCAAAAACGGTACGTATCTTCCGGCGCGTAGATAGTTACCGCTCGGTACTGACTGCCCTGCTCGATAGTTGATGCTCCCATCAACTGGAGAGCCCTCCATGAAGCCTCTGCAATTCAATGACCTGCTCATCAGCTTTACCAGCGAGTTTCTGCCACTGTGGAACGACAAAGGGTCGGGCGCGCACAAAGCCGTCGGCCTCTGGCGGCCGAGCACCGCCTCCGATGCCCTGAGCCCGTTTTTTTCCTTGGGTGATATTGCGGTGAACCACTATCGCAATATCAACCACGCCAACGTTGTCGCCGTGGTCAGCGACGCGAACAAGGTCGATGGCACGGCCCTGCGTGCGCCCGTCGATTATCAATTGGTGTGGCAGGATGAAGGCACCGGAGCGCTGGGCAATGCGTCCATCTGGCGCCCGCTGCCACCGGAAGACTATGTGGCGATGGGGCTGGTGTACGGCGTGGACTACGACAAACCCTCACGCCATGCCGTGCGGTGTGTGCGAGAAGACCTGGTGATGGCCGCTCAAGCGGGCGAATTGATCTGGGACGATAAAGGCAGCGGCGCCGCCAGCGATTTGAGCCTCTGGTCGGTGACACCTCCCGATGCACCCGCCGGCGAAATATACCTGGCCCCCGGCACCTTCATCGGCACTGGCAACTATGCCAGGCCAAGCCTTGAGGCCTATTCGCTGCGCCTGACATTGACAGCGCAGTTGCACGACCTGCCACCGCCGACCCTCAGCGGGTACGAACGCCCGGAACCTGATGAAACCGCCCACACGCCCCAGGCGTGCGAGCTGCCCTGGTTCTGTGTCAAAGACCCGGAATTGACCGTGATTGAACAGTTTCAGTCGTCGCCGACCTATCGCCTGGAACGCGCCGACCGCCACCTTTGTGTAGGTTTTGGGCACAACATCGAAGCGACCCGTCAGCCGTTCATGTGGACGGCTGCAAAAGGTGAAACAGGTGGGACTGCCAAGGCTCTGGCGGCCAACACCAGCATCGACCTGGGCAAAGAGTGGCCAGGCGGCGAACAGGTTTGCGAGTTGAATTTTTCGGCGCACCTGGATCGCGACTTCACCCACACGCAACGTTCGGCCAAAGGCTGGGACCAGGCTTCGTCGCTGGAAATCATCACCTACGTTCAGCCAAAGAAAGCCGTTGCAGCTTACCTTCTACACAGCGAATACCGCCTGCTGCGACAAGACGGTAGCCAGGTTTCAAGCACCGCCAGCTATACCAATGGTGACAACATCTACCTGAGCGATTATCCAAACGCCGAGCCGCTGCCTGACGAACCACCGCCAGCGGCGCAAACGCACCAAGCGCAGTCTGAGCTAGAGGTAACGGGCCATGATCTGATCGACCCCACCCTCATCCCGTAACTGGTCGAGTGCCGCCTGAAGCTTGGCCACCACCTCATCCGGCACGTCTTTATTCAGCGCCAGGTACAACTGGGCACTGTTGAAGCGCAGCACGGTTTTCAGTTGGGTCACCCCCACCTGGCGAGCCAGATAACGGCCCGCCGGGTCGCCGGTGGCCCACAGGTCGATCTGGCCATCCACCAGTTTTTGCGCGTTGTCCTGGTCACGCAGCGCAACGATGGGCTTAAGGCCCTGCTTTTCCAGGGTCTCGGCAATGGCGTCACCTTTGTAGGCGCCTATCTTGTATCGACGGGCCTGTTCAAGGTCTGTCAGTTCTATCTTGCTGTCGGCCCTGGCCAGCATCACCCAATCATCCGGGCCGATGGGGCCGACCCATTTGAACAGGGCTTCGCGGTCCGGCAGGCGCGCCATCACAAAGACGCCGTAGCCGGGTTTTTCCAGGGCGAGTTTGTAGATGCGCTCCCAAGGAAAACGCAAAGTCAGGTTGTAGGAAATGCCGGCACGCTTGAACGTCTCGCGCACGATATCGACGGCGATGCCTTCGATGTTTTCTTCCTTGGCGAAGTTCTTGCCGTTTTTCGCCATGTTGTAGGGCGGGAAGTTTTCGGTCAGCAACACCAGGGAGGCGTCGGACGGTTCCTCGGCGTGAGCCGAACCCGTCAACAGAATGGACGTACTGGCGAGGGCAAGCAGAAGGGTCTTGAACATGAAGGCTACCGGGATCCATGGCAAGCGCAGAGAGTGCCCCGCGCCTGCCAGGGTGTCCAGCAGCGTTTAGCGAACGACGATACCGCGCGCGGCCATATAGGCTTTGGCCTCAGGCACGGTGTATTCGCCAAAGTGGAAAATGCTCGCCGCCAGCACCGCGCTGGCATGGCCTTCGATCACGCCGTCGGCCAGGTGCTGCAGGTTGCCGACGCCGCCGGAGGCGATCACCGGAATGCCCAGCGCATCGCTGATGGCGCGGGTCACGCCCAGGTCGAAACCGTTTTTCATGCCGTCCTGGTCCATGCTGGTCAGCAGGATCTCACCGGCGCCCAGGGCTTCCATCTTCATCGCCCATTCCACCGCGTCCAGGCCGGTGGGCTTGCGACCGCCGTGGGTGAAGATCTCCCAGCGCGGGGTTTCGCCCGGCGCGGAAACCTTCTTGGCGTCGATGGCGACCACGATGCATTGCGAGCCGAAGTGCTGCGCGGCTTCGCCGACGAACTCCGGGTTGAATACGGCAGCGGTGTTGATCGAGACCTTGTCCGCACCGGCATTGAGCAGGTTGCGGATGTCTTGCACGGTGCGCACGCCACCGCCCACGGTCAGCGGGATAAACACCTGGCTGGCCATGCGCTCGACGGTATGCAAGGTGGTGTCGCGGCCGTCGACGCTGGCGGTGATGTCGAGAAAGGTAATCTCGTCGGCACCTTGCTCATCATAGCGACGGGCGATTTCCACCGGGTCGCCGGCGTCGCGGATGTTCTCGAACTTGACGCCCTTGACCACGCGACCGTTGTCGACGTCCAGGCAAGGGATGATGCGTTTGGCCAGCGCCATGGTCAGTCCTCAGCCGTTGTAGGCGTCGCAGTAAGCCTGGGCTTCGGCGACGTCCAAAGTACCTTCGTAGATCGCGCGGCCGGTGATGGCGCCGATGATGCCGGGCGCCTTGGCGTCCAGCAGCGACTTGATGTCACCCAGGTTGTGAATGCCACCGGAGGCGATCACCGGGATCCTGGTCGCGGCGGCCAGCGCTGCGGTGAACGGCACGTTGCAGCCCTGCATCATGCCGTCTTTGGCGATGTCGGTATAAACGATGGCGGACACGCCGTCGGCTTCGAACTGCTTGGCCAGGTCGATGACCTGCACGGTGCTGATCTCAGCCCAACCGTCGGTGGCGACAAAGCCGTCTTTGGCATCCAGGCCGACAATCACCTTGCCCGGAAACGCACGGCAGGCTTCTGCCACAAACGCCGGGTCTTTCACCGCTTTGGTGCCGATGATCACATAGCTCACGCCAGCCTTGACGTAGTGCTCGATGGTTTCCAGGGAGCGAATGCCGCCGCCGATCTGGATCGGCAGGTTCGGGTAGCGCTTGGCGATGGCGGTCACCACTTCGCCATTGACTGGCTGGCCTTCGAAGGCGCCGTTCAAGTCCACCAGATGCAGACGACGGCAGCCCCCTTCTACCCATTTGGCAGCCATGCTCACCGGGTCATCGGAGAACACGGTGGAGTCTTCCATGCGGCCTTGGCGCAGGCGTACACAAGCGCCGTCCTTGAGATCGATAGCGGGGATAATCAGCATCTGGCAAACCTTATTCGATATTCAGCAATGCTTGGGAAATCAGGGTTTCTCAAGCGACCACAGGTCGCTTTCGATGCTTTCGAACCTTTCTTTAAGGAGCGTCTGCGTGTCGAAAATCGCCCTGTTGTAATAGTGCGGCGCCACTTCGGTGGTGAACAGCTCAAGAATCTCGGCGACCTCGAACGAGCCCAACTTAAGCTCGAAACGGTCCTCCATGAAACGCTTGATCTTGTCGGTCGCCTCACGCTCCTGTTCGGGCGTGAGGTTCAAGATCGGCGGCTTCGGCTTCTTGGCCATTACCAGCGACCATCCCACGCGGCGAAGTTCTGCAGCAATTGCAGGCCATGGGTATGGCTCTTCTCCGGGTGGAACTGCACGGCAAAGCGCGAACCGTCGGCCAGCGCGGCGGCGAAGTCGACGCCATAATGCCCGCCGCCCACCACGTGGCGCGGGTTACCGGCATTGATGTAGTAGCTGTGCACAAAGTAGAAACGCGCCAGGTCCGGAATGTCGTGCCACAGCGGGTGTTCGACGGTCTGGCTGACTTCGTTCCAACCCATGTGCGGCACCTTCAAGTGCTCGCCGTCTTCGTGCAGGTCTTTACCAAAGAACTTCACCTGGCCAGGGAACAGGCCGATGCAGTCGACGCCGCCGTTCTCTTCACTGCTGTCGAGCAAGGCTTGCATGCCCACGCAGATGCCGAGGAACGGGCGGTCCTGGCTGACTTCACGCACCAGGTTGTCAAAGCCCAGGCGGCGGATCTCGGCCATGCAATCGCGAATCGCGCCGACGCCGGGGAACACCACGCGGTCGGCTTCGCGAATCACGTTGGCATCGCTGGTGATCAGCACCTTGCCGGCGCCCACGTGCTCGAGCGCCTTGGCCACCGAGTGCAGGTTACCCATGCCGTAATCGATAACCGCGACCGTCTGCATTACAGAACGCCCTTGGTCGATGGCATTTGCCCGGCCATGCGGTCATCCAGCTCTACGGCCATGCGCAGTGCGCGGCCGAATGCCTTGAACACGGTTTCGATCTGGTGGTGGGTGTTGGTGCCGCGCAGGTTGTCGATGTGCAGGCTGACGAGTGCGTGGTTGACGAAGCCCTGGAAGAACTCCTGGAACAGGTCGACATCGAAGCCGCCCACGGTAGCGCGGGTGTACGGCACGTGCATCTGCAGGCCTGGGCGGCCGGAGAAGTCGATGACTACACGCGACAGCGCTTCGTCCAGCGGGACATAGGCATGGCCGTAGCGACGGATGCCTTTTTTGTCGCCGATGGCCTTGGCAAATGCCTGGCCGAGGGTGATGCCTACGTCTTCCACCGTGTGGTGGTCGTCGATATGCAGGTCGCCCTTGCTGACGATATCCAGGTCGATCAGCCCGTGACGGGCGATCTGGTCCAGCATGTGCTCAAGAAAAGGGACACCGATATCAAATCGGGCCTTTCCGGTGCCATCCAGGTTGATCGAGGCTTTGATCTGGGTTTCCAGAGTGTCGCGCTCGACGGATACCTTACGTTCGGCCATCACCAGCTCCGCAAAATCATTGGGCGAAAAAGGCAGCCATTATAGGGGTGCGGGCGCTAAACAGAAACATCGAAGGGGATAAGACTGACGAGTTGATGAATGCGCCCCAGCATGGTGCGCAAAGATCGTTCCCACGCTCTGCGTGGGAATGCCGCTTGGGACGCTCCGCGTTCCGCTGTCGACGCTCGACTGAAGCCTTGCGCCATGGTGACGCAGAGCGTCACAGCCTGCATTCCCACGCGGGAGCGTGGGAACGATCAGGCGTTATTAGTGGAACAACACCGCTGTCTTCTGCAGGGTCACCCACACACCCCACGCCAACGGAATACCTACCACCAGCCAGGCGGCAATCGCCATCGGCACAGTACCAGGGGCCGCTTTCCACTCCAGCGAAGTGCTGGCATCAGCGCCTTTGTCATGGCCCAGCGCCTGTTCGGCAGCCAGCTCGGCGTCGGTCATGAAGTACTTGTCGGCCACCGGGCGCACCAGCAGGTTGCAGAGAAAACCCAGCACCAGCAGGCCTGCAAGGATGTACAAGGTGATGTCGTAGGCCGCAGCGCGCGGAACGCCGATGCTCAGCTGGTATTCGCGAAGGTAGTTCACCAACACCGGGCCCAGCACGCCGGCCGCCGCCCAAGCGGTCAACAGACGACCGTGGATCGCGCCGACCATCTGGGTGCCGAACAGGTCGGCCAGGTACGCAGGCACGGTCGCAAAACCGCCGCCGTACATCGACAGGATGATGCAGAACGCCGCCACAAACAGTGCCACGTTGCCCAGGTGCCCCAGGTTCGGGATTAGCGCGTACAGGGCAAAGCCCAGGGCGAAGAACACGAAGTAGGTGTTTTTACGGCCCAGGTAGTCGGAGAACGACGCCCAGAAAAACCGGCCACCGATGTTGAACAGGCTCAACAGACCGGTGAAACCTGCAGCGATGGCCGCAATGGAAGCCAGTTGACCTGCGTCCAGCTGGCCAAACGGCACATCCACACCCAGCAACTTGCCACCGAACACTTCCTGCAGCAGCGGCGACGCCATGCCGAGGATGCCGATACCGGCGGACACGTTCAGGCACAGCACCAGCCATACCAGGCGGAATTGCGGGGTTTTCCACGCTACGTTCACGTGCACGTGGCGGTGGGTGATCATCGCGTTGCTGGCTTTTTTCGCCGGGGCGGTCCAGCCCTCAGGCTTCCAGCCGGTCGGCGGCACGCGGTACGAGAGTGCGCCACCAATCATGAACACGAAGTAGATGACGGCCATGACCACAAAGCTCTGCCACACACCCACGCTGGTTGGCGAGGCGAAATGGCCCATCAGCGCTGCGGCCAACGGTGCACCCACCATCGCGCCACCGCCGAAGCCCATGATCGCCATGCCGGTAGCCATGCCGCGCTTGTCCGGGAACCACTTGATCAGGGTCGACACCGGCGAGATGTAGCCCAGGCCCAGGCCGATACCGCCAATCACACCGGAGCCGATCCACATCAGCCAGATCTGGTGGGTATAAATCCCCAGCGCCGAGATCAACAGGCCGCCGCACCAGCACAAGGCCGAGACAACACCGGCTTTGCGTGGCCCGGCATGTTCCAGCCAGCCACCCCAGATGGCCGCCGAGCAGCCCAGGAAGATGAAGAACAGGGTGTAGATCCAGCCCAGCATGGAGATGGGCCAGTCGCACTGGGACGAGAAGACTTGCGCGATAAAGCTCATGTCCGGCGCGCAGGCGACCGGCGCGGTGATACCCAGTGCCTTGGACAGCGGCAGCCAGAATACCGAGAACCCGTAGGCCATGCCGATACAGAGGTGGATGGCCAGGGCGGCCGGTGGAACCAGCCAGCGGTTGAAGCCGGGCTTGGCGATAATGCGTTCCTTGGACAGGAACGCAGGCTGTGCGGCAGTACTACCGGCCGCAGTGCTAGTGCTCATTGGTGTTTCCCCCAGTTATTAGTATGTGTCCGTCAGGCACTCTCTCCCTCGACCTTGCACGCAGAGCGTTGGCCGTTGTTGTTGAGTAAAGCTCCTTTTAAGCGCGACTTTGTGTCGCAGACGACAGACGAACCCGCAAAGATTAGCACCAGTGGGTGACAGAAAAACCAAACTGACATCACCTTTTTTACTCAAACTGATGTGTTTGACAGCAAAATCCGACTTTGCCGGTGCTAGATACAATGTAACGATGCGTGAACTGACGCAGGCCTTCGGGCGTTATACTCTGCGGCTAAATTTTGAAATCGACATACAAGGACTCGCCCATGAAAGCGTTCGGCAAAATCCTGGGTCTGGTACTCCTCGGGCTGTTGCTGATCATTGTGGCCCTGGGCTTTGCCCTGACCCACCTCTTCGATCCCAACGACTACAAAGACGAGATTCGCCAGATTGCCCGCGACAAGGCCCACATCGAGCTGACGCTCAATGGCGATATCGGCTGGAGCCTGTTCCCGTGGCTGGGCCTTGAGCTGCATGAAGCCAGCGTAGCGACCCTCACCGCCCCGACCCAACCGTTTGCCGACTTGCAGATGCTCGGTCTGTCGGTGCGCGTGCTGCCGCTGCTGCGCCGCGAAGTGCAGATGAGCGATGTGCGTGTCGAAGGCCTCAACCTGCGCCTTACCCGCGACAAGCAAGGCCATGGCAACTGGGAAGACATCGGCAAGAACCTGCCGGATGCGACCGAAACGGCCAGCGCCCCTGCCCCAGCGCAAGCCCCGGCCGAGCCCGAACCGGAAAAGCCGCCAAAGCCGATACGCCTGGACATCGACAGCCTGACCATCAACAACGCCCGAGTTGAATACAACGATGAACAGACCGGCAAACAGTTCAGCGCTGAAAGCATCCAGCTGAGCGCCGGTGCCGTACACGAAGGCGCGAGCATTCCACTCAAGCTCACCGCCTTCCTGGGCAGCAACCAGCCACTGATGCGGGTCAAAACCGAGCTGAACGGCAACCTGCGCATCCAGCGCGCCCTGCAGCGCTACCAGTTCGAAGACATGAAACTCAGCGGCGAAGCCACCGGCGAGCCGCTGCAAGGCAAGACGGTGACCTTCTCCACCCAGGGCCAATTGCTGGTGGACCTGGCGGCCAACATCGCCGAGTGGACCAACCTCAAGCTCTCCGCCAACCAACTGCGCGCCTTGGGCGAATTGAAGGTCAATGACCTGAACAAAACCCCACAAGTCAGCGGCGCGCTGTCGATTGCCCAGTTTGACCTGGCCAAGTTCCTCGACAGCGTCGGGCACCCGCTGCCGCCCATGGCTGACGGCAGCCTGAGCAAAGTCGAGCTGGTCAGCCGCCTCAAGGGCACCCCGACCAGCGTGGCGCTGGAAGACCTGAACCTGAAACTCGACGGCAGCACCTTCACCGGTCGTATCGCCGTGGATGACTTTGCCAGGCAAGCCCTGCGCGTGCAGCTCAAGGGCGACACCTTCAACGCCGATAACTACCTGCCGGCCAAGTCCGAATCGGCCAAAGGCGCAACCGCCGCCCGCCAGGCCGAAGTGCAGAACAGCGAAGCCGGCGCCATGGCCGCAGGTGGCACCACACCATTGCCGGAAGCCCCGACCAAAGGCGCGTGGAGCACCGACAAGCTGCTGCCACTGACCCGCCTGCGCGCCCTGGACGTCAACGCCGACCTGGCCTTTGGGCAACTGACCTTAAGCAAGCTGCCGATCCAGAATGCAGTGCTCAAGGCCTCCGGCGCCGATGGCCAGCTCAAGCTCGACACTTTGAGCGGCGGCCTCTACAACGGCACCTTCCAGGCCAACGGCACACTCGATGTGCGCCAGGACATCCCGCTGCTGGCGCTGCAAACCCACATCAAGCAAGTGCCGGTTGAACGCATCCTGCAAGCCCAGGGGCAAAACCCGCCGGTCAAAGGCCAGGTCACTCTCGACAGCAACCTCAGCGGCCGTGGCAACAGCCAAAAGGCGCTGATCGACAGCCTCAACGGTACCGCCAGCTTTGTGATCACTAACGGCGCGCTGCTCAACGCCAACATTGAACAGCAACTGTGTACCGGCATTGCGCTGCTCAATCGCAAAACACTGAGCACCACGCCACAGGGCAAGGACACACCATTCCAGGAACTGCGCGGCACGCTTAACTTGCGTAACGGCGTGGCGAGCAACCCGGACCTCAAAGTGCGCATCCCGGGCCTGGCGGTCAACGGCAACGGTGACGTCGACCTGCGTGTGCTGGGCATGGACTACCGCGTCGGCATCATCGTCGAAGGCGACCAACGCGACGTGCCGGACCCGGCCTGCCAGGTCGGCGCCAACTTCCAGAACATCGAAGTGCCGCTGCGCTGCCGTGGCCCGCTGGAACTGGGCGCCAAGGCCTGCCGCCTGGACAAGGATGGCTTGACCCAGGTCGCCATCAAAGCCGCCGGCAACAAGCTCAGCGATAAGATCGAAGAGAAGCTCGACAAGGTTAATCCGCAGCTTAAAGACGCCCTTAAAGGCCTGTTCAAACGATGAGAGACGAGCAGTTTTCACAGGCGGTGCTGGACTGGTACGACCGCCACGGTCGCCATGACCTGCCCTGGCAACAGGGCATCACGCCTTACCGGGTGTGGGTCTCGGAGATCATGTTGCAACAGACCCAGGTGAGCACGGTGCTCAACTATTTCGACCGGTTCATGGCTTCCTTGCCGACGGTCGAAGCCCTGGCCGCCGCGCCGGAAGATGAAGTGCTGCACCTGTGGACGGGCCTGGGTTATTACACCCGTGCACGTAACCTGCAGAAGACTGCCAAAATCGTGGTCGCTGAATACGGCGGCGAATTCCCCAAGGATGTGCAAAAGCTCACTGAGCTGCCCGGCATTGGCCTCTCAACCGCCGGCGCCATCGCCAGCTTGAGCATGGGCCTGCGCGCGCCGATCCTCGACGGCAACGTTAAACGCGTGCTGGCGCGCTTTACCGCGCAAGAAGGCTACCCCGGCGAACCCAAGGTCGCGAAACAGCTCTGGGCCACCGCTGAGCGCTTTACGCCCCACGATCGCGTCAATGCCTACACCCAGGCAATGATGGACATGGGCGCCACGCTCTGCACGCGCAGCAAGCCCAGCTGCCTGCTGTGCCCGCTGGAAAAAGGCTGCGAAGCCCATATGCTCGGCCTGGAGACGCGTTACCCGATCCCCAAGCCGCGCAAGACCATCCCGCAAAAACGCACGCTGATGCCACTGCTGGCCAACGCCGAGGGCGCGATTCTGCTTTACCGTCGCCCGTCCACGGGCCTGTGGGGCGGTTTGTGGAGCTTGCCGGAACTTGATGACCTGCAAGACCTGGAACACCTCGCCAACCAGCACGCGCTGGCTCTGGGCGAACAACAGGCGCTGCCGGGGCTGATCCACACCTTCAGCCACTTCCAGCTGGCCATCGAACCCTGGCTGGTGCAGGTCGAGGAATCCGCCCATCACGTGGCCGAGGCCGACTGGCTCTGGTATAACCTCGCCACCCCGCCGCGCCTGGGCCTTGCCGCCCCGGTGAAAAAACTGCTGAAGCGCGCGGCCGACGTATTGAACGCAGGAGTTTCGTCATGACCCGCACCGTAATGTGCCGCAAGTACAAAGAAGAACTGCCAGGCCTGGAACGTCCTCCGTACCCAGGCGCCAAGGGCCAGGATATTTTCGAACATATCTCCGCCCAGGCCTGGGGCGACTGGCTGAAACACCAGACCCTGCTGATCAACGAAAAACGCCTGAACATGATGAACGCCGAAGACCGTAAATACCTGGCGGGCGAAATGGACAAGTTCTTTTCCGGCGAGGATTACGCCAAGGCCGACGGCTACGTGCCGCCTGCTCAATAATTGATCAAAAACCGGGGTCGGCACGTAAGCGACGGTAATAATTAAATATTTTTTGAAAACTTGCTTGACGACCCCCTGAAAAACCCGTTTAATGCGCCCCGTTGCCCAGATAGCTCAGTCGGTAGAGCAGGGGATTGAAAATCCCCGTGTCGGCGGTTCGATTCCGTCTCTGGGCACCACTAATACCGAAAAACCCCAAGCGAAGATGATTCCTTGGGGTTTTTTATTGCCTGCGATTTAGTGGCCGCGAGCCAACGCCCCGCCCGATCCACACCCGAGGCTTATTTATCCCGCTGCTCGATCGTTTAGCTGTTACTGAATTTTCTGTTGCAAGGTAGTTATTGGATGAACCGGTACTTGTTCTGCGCGCTGTTGCTGCTGACGGCGTTGCTCAGTGGCTGCGCCACACAAATGGATGTCTCGATCAACGCAACACCCGATCCGGACTATCACTTTGATCGACAGGCGCTGGTGCTGGTGACCACGTCCGTGGGCGGCAGTGCGCAAAACACGCTCAATGCCCGCTACTACCTGCGGGACATGGTCAGCGCCATGAAGGACCAGGGCTTTCGCGAGGTGTACACCGATGCCAGCCTGCCCAAGAACCATGGGCCGATCAAAATGACCATCATCCTGGATGTCGACAGCAAGCAGGTCACTTACCGCTACACCGCCACCGATTACGGCCAGGTGCCCACCAGCACCACCACCGAGTGCAAGAAGAACAAAAAGAAAGCCGACCAGTTGACCTGCACCAGCAAGCCGAACACCACCTACGGCCCGGTGGGCACCTCGGAGCGCACCGGCTACACCACGCTCACCACCTTCACCGCCACCGCGCGTGACGAAGCAAGCCGGCGCGCGGTGTACGTGTTGCGGGTGATGTCCTACAACGAAGACTGCCAGGCCGCCAAGATCGAAGCCTTCCTGGTCGAACAGGGCCTGCAGAACCTCAACTTCCAGGACCGCGTGCAGCGCAACTACACCGTGACGATGCCCGAGGGCTACCAGTGCAAGTAGGCGCCTGCCTACTTCAGTAGAAACACCATCAGCGGGTTGTCGTTAAGCCGCCCTTCGAAGTCTGGTGCCTGCTGCTCCATCGGCGTGCCCTTGAGCAGCGCTGCTTCTCTGCGCGGCACCAGCACCCAGGATGGGCGCGGCAAGGTGGCGAGCTTCTCGGGTTCGTTACCGGCGACGAACAGCGGCTGCTCATCGTGCGTCAGGTTCATCATGTAGCGGATTGCCCAGGTGTCGCGGCCAAGGTCGACAAACACCAATGGCCCCGGCTGCGACGCGCGCAGTGCCTCTACCTGGCTGACAAACTTGCGGGTGTCATATTGCAGGTCCTTGGCCGGGTCGATCACCACCACCAGCAGCACCCATTGCGCCGCCAAGGCGATCACACTCAGCCATACCAGGCGCAACGGGCGACGCCAGGCAATCAGCGCCGCCACTTGCAGCACCACCCACACGCCGATCAACGGCGGCAGCGACACGTCGGGCCAGTAACCGTGCTTCTGCCAGGTGTGCCGGCAGATAAACAACACCACCACGCACAACGCCGGTAGCGCCACGACAAGCCATTCGTAGCAGCGGCGCACACCGACGAACCAGTTTTGCGCCTGGAGCAGCCCATAGGCGGCGACAGCGGCAAACATCGGCACCATCGGCAGAATGTAGTAAGCACGCTTGAAGTGCGGCACCGACAGCCCGAGCAAAATCATCAGGCCACAGGCCGCCAAGCGCACCACCATTTGCACGTCTTCGTTGCCCCAGCGCTCGGACCAGCGATGCCGCAGCGCGACCATCGCCGCCAAGGCCAACGGCACCACCGGGAAGTAGCGGTACAAACTCAACTTGAAGTAGAAGTAGAAAGGCTCGCCGGACTCATCGAGGCGCCCACTGACTTGCATCCTGAACACATCGTCGGCAAAGGCATCGCCACCGCTGACCCGCGCCAGCTTCATCAATGCCCACCAACAGGCCCCCAGCAACACCAGCCCGACAAAACCGTGGATCAGCACCTGCTTGACCCGCTCACCCGGCCGGCCCAGCGCCCAGTAAACGCAGACCACGCCGCAGACTTCGATAAGCCCCAAAGGCCCACGAATCGCGAAGGCCAGCACAAACAGCGGGAATACCGCCAACTGTCGAAGCCATGAGCCGAGACGCTCGCCCGTGTGCAGCAGGTAGAAGCTGCCTACGCATAACAGCGCGACCATCAGGTCCAGGCAGACCGAGCGCGATTTATCGAGCAGTTGGGTGGTGAGCAGCGTGAGCAGCACCGTCAGCAATGCCCAGGGCCGACTGAACGGCGCCAGCAGGCGATAGACCAGGGCGATCATGCCCGCCGCAGCGAGGGCCGTCGGCAGTACGTTGGCCAGGTGGTTCGGCGCACCGAACAGGCGGGCAAACACAAAGCTGAAAAAGGTCGCAGTGCCGGGGTAGTCCGGGTACGGCTGGCCGTAGGTGGTAGGGAAAAGACTCGCGCCATGGCGAAACATTTCCTGCATGAACAACGCCCAGCGCCCGTCAAAGCCTTGGGGTTGCTCGCCCCAAATGCCCAAGGTGAACAGCAATAAAGCGATCAGAAACAGGCCCAGCGACTCCAGGCGATAACGGCTGCGGTGGTCCATCGAATGTCCTTTCAGGTGGGGAACGCCGACTCCATGGTGCCGATTGCGCCCCTGAATAACGCCTGAACAAATCCGAGTATTTATGTACCTATCGACCGGCGCGCCACACCAGCGCGGGAATCAGCCGGATGTAGAGTAGCTCGCCCACCAGTTCAAGCAGGGTTTGCAGAATCACCGCCGTGGCGGCCAGACCGCGCACATCTTCAGGCAGCGCCAACGCCAGTGGCAGCACCACCAACGAGTTGCGCGTCGAAGCACTGAAGGTCACCGCCCGCGCGGTTACCGCAGGCAACGCAAACAGCCGCGCAGCCAGCGCGCCCATCAGCGGCGCCAGCAACAGGAAGCCGAGGTACACCGGAATCACCGGCAGCAACAACGCGATATCGCGCACCACCGAAGTGATCTGCGAGCCGATCACCACAAGCAGCACCAGCGCCATCGCCGGCACCGGCAGCCAGGCCCAGGCGTTGTTCCAAAGATTGATAGTGCTTGAGCGCCGTGCCAGGGAGGTGGTCAACACCGCCAGGATCATCGGCAGCACAATCAGCAACAGGAACGCCTCGACAAACGGCCCCACCGCCACTACCACGGCGGATTGCGCGCCCAGCATAAAACTCAGGTACACCGGCAGCAGCACCAGTTGCAGCAACAACAGCACCGGCGTCGCCGCCAGCATCAGCCGCGAGTCACCCTTGCCGATATGGGTGAACACCACCACGTAGTCGATACACGGTGTGAGCAACACCAGCAACGCGCCCACCAGCAACGCCGGGCGCTCCACCAGGCCTCGGGTCAATGCCCACACCAGCAAGGGCACCAGAATGAAATTGGCCAGCAGCAATGCGCCGATGAAGCGTTTATTGCCCAAGCCCTGGCGCAAGTCCAGAAACGGAATTTGCAGGAACATGGCGTACATCAGCACTGCAATGGCGGGCGTGACCAACACACCGAGGCCTTGGGCTGACAAGGGGGCGAACACGCCAAATGCGGCCGCCAGGAGCACGGCGACGAAGTAGATCGGGATTTGGTTGTGTTCGAGGGTGTCGCGGGTCATGGGCTGACTCTGGCTGATCATTTGATCGCAAGCCTAAGCACCGGGAGCGCCGAGGTCGAGCATCGCGACATATCCTGCGCCCATCACGCGCCAAATTTGTTAGTTTCGGCTTCTTATAAAAGCGCGCGGCCCCAAGCCCACCCCAAAAGCGCAAGTATCGAGCCGACCCATGAACCTGCCCACCCGCCCTGCCCCACAAACATTCTGCGAGCCCGCTGCCGACGGCTACCCTATCGGCGGCTTCACCTGGCGCCACCCGCGCACCGACCTCGAACGCCCAGTCGTCATCATCAACGCCGCCACCTCGGTGCGCTGCCGTCACTATTCACGCTTCGCCGACTACCTGTTTGCCAACGGCTTCGACGTGATCACCTACGACTACCGTGGCATCGGCGAATCCCGCAGCGGCGCGTTACGAGGCTTCAAGGCGTCGTGGTCAGATTGGGGCGTGCTGGATTTCGAGGCGATGCTGCAGCGCGCACAGCGGGAGTTTCCGGGGCAGCCGATTGATGTGGTCGGCCACAGTTTCGGTGGGTGCGCGGCGGGGCTCGGTGCTTGCGGCGCGGTGATTCGGCGCATCGTGACGGTCGGCGCCCAGTTTGCGTACTGGCGCGATTACGCGGCGAAAGGACGCTGGCGCATGTTTGCCAAATGGCATGTGGTGATGCCGCTGGTGACGGCCCTGTACGGTTATTTCCCCGGCAAACGCATGGGCTGGCTGGAGGACACGCCCGCAGGCGTGGTGCGCGACTGGAGCCTGCCGACGCCGCACTATGAAACGCGCCCCAGCGGGCGCGGCCTGGGTGTGCTGCCTTTTTCTCGAGTGAAGGCGCAATTGCTGGCCATTAGCATCACCGACGACCCTTTTGGGACTGTGGCGGCTATTGAGCGACTGCTGGGCTATTTTGAAAACTGCGCGCGCACTCACCTGCGAATCGCGCCCGAGGATATCGGCGAAAAAGCCGTCGGGCATTTCGCTTTTTTTCGCAGTGAATATCAGGACCGGTTGTGGCCGATTGCGCTGCAATGGCTGCAAAAAGGCGAGCTGGCGCCAAGCACACCCGGTCAGCGCGTCTAGATTCCCTTGGGATTTCCCCCAACCTGCGCTTCAATACCCCACACCGATTAAGTACCCAAGGACGTTGAGCCCATGGCCTCGCCGAACAAGCAGCAAAAACGTGCCCACCGGGCAAAGGCCAAGGCCAAGCAAAACCGCACCCAGCGCGCCGTCGCGACCAAGCCGGATGCGTTTGCTGGCGACGACAGCCGCATTGACCTTGAGTCGGTGGATTTGACCGAGTTGTTCGTCGAGATGCGCGCCGCCGGCGAAATCAGCCAGCAGGCGTTGTGTGCGGCATTCCTGACGCACCCACTGCTGGCCGTGGTGCTGGAGCAGGAAGGCGAGGAAGACGCGACAGATTTTATCCTGGCGGCGTTGATCGAATATCGCCAGTGGGCCACGGACACCGAGGATGAAGCCGCGGCGCTGGCGTGGATTGAATCCCCGCAGTTCCAGGCCGATTACGTGGCGGCATCCCAGGCGCTGGTCAACTCCAAGGACTGACACACAACACAATGTGGGAGCGGGCTTGCTCGCGAATGCGGTGAATCAGCCAGCACATCTGGCGACTGACACACCGCTTTCGCGAGCAAGCCCGCTCCCACACTTTTTGAACTGCGGCGCATATGGCACCGCAGTTCATCACGTCAATTGAGCACCGCAGCGCCTACCTTCTGCGCCTTGCGACGGCTCGCCACAAACAGCCCCGCCAACACCACCAGCAAGCTCAGAATACCGGTCGCGATGATCTCGACGCGGTGGGCTTCCTGGAACAGCATGATGGTCAACGTGCCGACGATGAACACCATCACCGCGTAGGTCAGGCCGGGGAACAGCCACATCTTGAACACAATCTTCTCACCCGCCGCCGTGCGCTTCTGGCGCATGCGCAGTTGCGACACGGCGATCACCAGGTACACCAGCAGCGCAATGGCGCCGGAGCTGGCCAGCAGGAATTCGAACACTGCAGCCGGGGCCACATAGTTGGCGAATACCGCCAGGAACGCAGCGCCGGTCGACAGCAACACTGCCCAGTAAGGCGTACCACTTTTGTTGGTGCGCTTGGCTACGGCCGGTGCATCACCGCGACGGCCCAGGGAGAACAGCATGCGCGAGGCGGTGTAGAGCGCCGAGTTGAGGCAGCTGGTCACGGCAACCAGTACCACCAGGTCGACGATCAGCTTGGCATTCGGGATGCCCATGCGCTCAAGCACGGTCTGGTAGGAACCTACCGCCGCCAGGGTCGGATCGTTCCATGGCACCAGGGATACCACGATGAAGATCGACAGCAGGTAGAACAAACCAATCCGCCAGATCACCGAGTTGGTGGCTTTGGTGATTTGCTGGCCAGGGTTCTTCGATTCGGCCGCTGCGATGGTGACGATCTCGGTGCCCATGAACGAGAACATGGTGGTCAGGATCGCCGCCAATACGGCGCCCATGCCGTTAGGCATGAAGCCTTGGGTATCAAACAGGTGCGAAACACCGCTGACCTGGCTGGTCGGCAGGAAGCCGAAGATCGCCGCGAGGCCAAGGATCACAAAAGCCACAATCGCCACGACTTTGATCAGCGCAAACCAGAACTCGAACTCGCCGTAGTTCTTCACGCTGAACAGGTTGGTGGCCGTGAGCAGCAAGGTGATGATCAGGGTAAACGCCCAGATCGCCACATCGGGGAACCAGGCATTCAGGATGGTCGCGGCGGCGTTGGCTTCCAGTGGAATCACCAACACCCAGAACCACCAGTACAGCCAGCCGATGGTGAAACCGGCCCAATGACCGATCGCACGGTCGGCATAGGTGGAGAACGAACCGGTGTCCGGCGAAGCCACGGCCATTTCGGCGAGCATGCGCATCACCAACACCACCAGCGTGCCCGCAGCGGCGTACGCCAGCAGTACAGCGGGGCCGGCGGCTGCAATCGCGTGGCCGGAGCCGACAAACAAACCGGCGCCGATAACGCCGGCAATCGACAGCATGGTGACGTGACGCGGTTTGAGCCCCTGTTCGAGGTCATTGGAGCTTTGCGTACTACTCATTGACACACCTTTGCGAGGAATTGCGAAAACGGTCCGCCCGGCCTGCGATCCTTCTCGTGAAAAGAAACCAACGGGGCGTTCTTTATTTTTTACGCAAGATTTGCGCCAAAATATTACAGAGCCGCGATTGACGCGGGCTGTAGGACAATTCATTAGCTCACGCAAGTCGTTGAGAACTATGGCATTGCGCTATAGCGTTACCGTGCGACCCAACTGCGACACGAAAATACGCACCAAAAACACACACAAAAAGTACGTGACGCTCCATAAAAGGGCTGATAAGGACCGTTTGCCCGGTTAACCCTTCCAACACCCGGCCAAAGCTGGCACCATCGCGCCCTTTTTTACGCGAAGCCTGTGGATTTATCGGGTTCAAACGTCTGTAGGTTGTTGATAGCGCGACACACTGCTGTGCCGATGCGACACCCTGCCGCAGACCACCCGTTAACCGTCCGCAGCGCTGTTGGCTGCCATCCGAACGCTATGCTAGCTTGGCGCCTCGCCAGGAAGGCGGCCCAACAGCAAGAATGCACTGAACACAATGAGGACCGCACATGGCTGAGGCCGCGCCCGCGCTTGAAATCCGCAACTTGCATAAACGCTATGGTGAGCTGGAGGTACTTAAAGGTATCTCGCTGACCGCCCGCGACGGCGACGTGATCTCGATCCTGGGTTCCTCCGGTTCCGGCAAGTCCACCTTTTTGCGTTGCATCAACCTGCTGGAAAACCCCCATCAGGGCCAGATCCTGGTGGCCGGTGAAGAGCTCAAGCTCAAGGCCGCGAAAAACGGTGAGCTGATGGCGGCAGACGGCAAACAGATCAACCGCCTGCGCAGCGAAATCGGTTTTGTGTTTCAAAACTTTAACCTGTGGCCGCACATGAGCATCCTCGACAACATCATCGAGGCGCCCCGCCGCGTGCTCGGCCAGAGCAAGGCCGAAGCGATAGAAGTGGCCGAAGCCCTGCTGGCCAAGGTCGGCATCAGTGACAAGCGCCACGCGTACCCGGCGCAACTGTCCGGCGGCCAGCAACAACGGGCAGCCATCGCACGCACCCTGGCGATGCAACCCAAGGTCATCCTGTTCGACGAGCCGACATCGGCGCTTGACCCGGAAATGGTCCAGGAAGTACTTAATGTGATCCGCGCGCTGGCCGAAGAAGGCCGCACCATGCTGCTGGTCACCCATGAAATGGGCTTTGCCCGTCAGGTTTCCAGTGAAGTGGTGTTCCTGCATCAGGGCCTGGTCGAAGAGCAAGGATCGCCACAGCAGGTGTTTGAAAACCCGCTTTCGGCGCGCTGCAAACAATTCATGTCCAGCAACCGCTAACGGAGCAACATGCATGCAGAACTATAAAAAATTCCTTCTGGCCGCGGCCGTTTCGATGGCGTTCAGCGCCACGGCCATGGCAGAGACCTTGACCATGGGGATCGAAGCGGCCTACCCGCCCTTCAACAATAAAGACGCCAGCGGCAACGTTGTGGGCTTCGACAAAGACATCGGCGACGCCCTGTGCGCCAAGATGAAAGTCGAGAAGTGCGACGTGTATGTGTCCGACTGGGACGGCATCATTCCGGCCCTGAACGCCAAGAAGTTCGACTTCCTGATTTCTTCGCTGTCGATCACCGATGAACGCAAGCAGGCTGTGGACTTTACCGACCCGTACTACTCCAACAAGCTGCAATTCATCGCACCCAAAGCCACAGCAGACTTCAAGACCGACGCGGATTACCTGAAGGGCAAGACCATCGGTGCACAGCGCGCGACACTGGCCGGCACT
Organism: Pseudomonas sp. 58 R 3; assembly: GCF_900006605.1. Lineage (NCBI taxonomy): Bacteria > Pseudomonadati > Pseudomonadota > Gammaproteobacteria > Pseudomonadales > Pseudomonadaceae > Pseudomonas > Pseudomonas sp. 58 R 3. The sequence goes on from NZ_CVTT01000061.1 coordinate 419,133, forward strand.
TACCTGGAAGACAAGCTGCCGGACACCAAGGCCAGCCTCTACGACACCCAGGAAAACGCCTACCTCGACCTGACTTCCGGCCGCCTCGACGGCATCCTGGCCGACAAGTACGTGCAGTATGAATGGCTCAAGAGCGATGCCGGCAAGCCTTATGAATTCAAAGGCGACCCGGTGGTAGAAAGCGACAAGATCGGTATCGCCGTACGCAAGGGCGACCCGCTGCGCGAGCGCCTGAACAAAGCCCTGGCAGAGATCAAGGCAGACGGCACCTACAAGAAGATCAACGACAAGTACTTCCCGTTCAGCATCGAATGATCTGAACGGCCTGACCGGCGCGCTTCTATTGGTTAGTAGCGCGCCGGCTTTCAGCAATGCCTGCCGCGATATGAAAACACCATGAATTTCGATCTCTACGGATTCGGCCCGGCGCTTGCCGCTGGCGCGTTGATGACCGTCAAACTGGCGCTCACGGCCCTGTGCCTGGGGCTGGTGCTCGGCCTTGCCGGCGCCTTGGCCAAGACTTCACCGTACAAGCCGTTGCAATGGCTGGGCGGGGCTTACTCGACCATCGTCCGTGGCATTCCCGAGCTGTTGTGGGTGCTGCTGATTTACTTCGGCACCGTCAACCTGATGCGTGCCCTGGGCGAGTTTTTGGGTAACCCTGACCTGTCTCTCAGTGCCTTTGCCGCCGGGGTTATCGCCCTGGGCCTGTGCTTTGGCGCCTACGCCACGGAAGTGTTCCGCGGCGCGATTCTTGCCATTCCCAAGGGCCACCGCGAAGCCGGTGTGGCGCTGGGCCTGTCGAAGGTGCGGATTTTCACCCGCTTGATCATGCCGCAGATGTGGCGCATCGCCCTGCCGGGCCTGGGCAACCTGTTCATGATCCTGATGAAAGACACCGCGCTGGTGTCGGTGATCGGCCTTGAAGAAATCATGCGTCACGCACAGATCGGCGTGACCGTGACCAAGCAGCCGTTCACCTTCTTTATGGTCGCGGCCTTTATGTACCTGGGCCTCACTGTGCTGGCCATGACCGGCATGCACTTCCTGGAAAAACGCGCCGCCCGCGGCTTTGCAAGGAGCACCCAATGAGCGGTGACTACAGCTGGCTGTCGCACTTCGACCTGGGCCTGAACTGGGCCGTGATCATCAAGTGGCTGCCCAAACTGGCCCAGGGTGCAACCCTGACTCTGGAACTGGTGGCTATCGCGGTGATCGCCGGTTTGCTGCTGGCGATTCCCCTGGGTATCGCGCGCTCCTCGCGCCGCTGGTACGTGAGCGCCCTGCCCTACGCCTACATTTTCTTCTTCCGTGGCACACCGCTGCTGGTGCAGTTGTTCCTGGTCTATTACGGCCTGGCGCAGTTCGATGCGGTGCGTAACAGCTTTATGTGGCCCTACCTGCGCGATCCGTTCTGGTGCGCCACGGCCACCATGACCTTGCACACCGCCGCGTATATCGCCGAGATCCTGCGCGGTGCGATCCAGGCCATCCCGCCGGGTGAGATCGAAGCGGCGCGCGCCCTGGGCATGTCCAAACCCAAGACGCTGTTCTACATCATCCTGCCGCGCGCCTCGCGCATCGGCCTGCCGGCGTACAGCAACGAAGTGATCCTGATGCTTAAGGCCAGCGCCCTGGCCAGCACCGTCACCCTGCTGGAACTGACCGGCATGGCGCGCACCATCATCGCCCGCACCTATTTACCTGTGGAGATCTTCTTCGCGGCCGGGCTGTTCTACCTGCTGATGGCCTACATCCTGGTGCGGGGTTTCAAACTGCTCGAACGCTGGCTGCGCGTCGATGCTTGCCAGGGACGTTGAAGCGCGCTTCGCGGCGCTGGATGCGTTTTTAATCGAGCACCAAGGGCTGTGGCGACCACGGCCCTTTACGCACCTGCACTTACCTTGGGAACACCAGCACCCCGAGCTGGCCCAGTGGCTGCGCCAGCGCTCGCTGGCCGATGCCGAAGCCTGTCACAACCACCCGTATGAACTGCCGGCGCCCGCGCCTTTTCCACAGCTGGCTTTTCAGGCCGCGCAGCTCAGCGCTGTGGATAAGTTACCCGCACACGCCCTGGAGCCTGCCCGCCATCGCCTGAACGTGGATGTGCCCGGGCGCAAATGGCAGCAAATCGAGGCGTTCGGCGCCGCGCTGAATTTTGCTGCAACACCCCTGCATTGGCTGGACTGGTGCGCCGGCAAAGGCCACCTCGGCCGCCGCTTGCTGCAACCCGGCCAACAACTGACCTGCCTTGAATACGACCCGGCGCTGATCGCCTCGGGCCAGGCCTTGAGCGACCATCACAGCCTGGCCGTGACCCATCGCCTGCAAGACGTGATGGCCGATGTGGCGATCAGTGCAGACCACACGCCCGTCGCCTTGCATGCCTGCGGCGATCTGCATGTGCGGCTGTTGCACGTGGCCAGTGCGGCGGGCTGCAAACGCCTGGCGCTGGCACCTTGCTGCTATAACCGCATCGGCGCCGAGCGCTATCACGCCTTGTCGACCGCCGGGCGTGCCTCGCAACTACAGCTTTCAATCGATGACCTGGGGTTACCGCTGAGCGAAACCGTCACCGCCGGCAATCGCGTGCGCCAGCACCGGGATACGTCCATGGCCCGGCGCCTGGGTTTCGACCAGTTGCAACGCCAACTGCGTGGCGGCGATGAGTACCTGCCCACGCCATCGCTGCCCGCCAGCTGGCTGGATAAGCCCTTCGCTGATTACTGCCAGGAACTGGCCCGCCTCAAGAATTTATCCACAGGTGAACAGGATTGGGCGGCGCTGGAAGCACACGGATGGCGGCGCTTGGCCGAGGTGCGCAACCTGGAGTTGGTCAGAGGACTGTTTCGGCGGCCGCTTGAGCTGTGGCTGGTGTTGGATAGGGCGCTGTTCTTGAAAGAACAGGGCTACAAGGTTGAGATAGGCACCTTCTGCGAACCCACGCTAACGCCGCGCAACTTGATGGTGCTGGCGGAGCGCGATTAAGGGGCGAAACTTCCTACACGCGCCCTGTGGATAACTCTGTTGATGAATTCTTTACAGAGCCTGTAGCTATCAGCGCTACAGACCAAAACCCACCCTGGTCATTTTTTGTTCATAAAATAAAACGCACACAAAACAGGCAGTTGCAGCGTGTTGAGAACGGCTCCACAAAGTGGCTGTTTCGTGACAGGCGCAACCAACCGATTGTGCATAAGCATTTGGCGCCAAGTGCATAAAGCGCGATTTATGCGGTTCTTTTAGGTGCCTTCAGCACGCGGCAAATCTCGTTGATATCGTCGCCGGCCAGCCGCTTTGTGGCGTTGTCCAACGGGTCGGCCGCAAACGCCAACGCTTCGTTGATCGCCATATCGCGGTGCACCTCCAGCGGCGCTTTGCCCAGGCGCTGTTTGAACGCTTCCAGCATGTCCAGGCTGAAGGCGCTGTTCTCATCCACTTGGTTGACCACCACATGCACTACCGGCGGGCGGGCGCCGGCAAGGTGCGGCGCGAGCAAACCCTCCAAATGGTCGAGGGTACCCAGGCACGCGGCGTCGGCCTGGGCGATAACCAGCACCACATCGGCCACGTTAAGTGCTTGATGGAAGTACACGTTGTTACCGGCGGGCGTATCGATGATCACCGTCTGCCGCTCGCTCAAGCCCAGCGCCGCCAGGCGCTGCGCCAACCAGCTGGGTTCGTGCTTAAGCCAACGCTCGAGGTTTTCCTGTTGCTCGATGTCGATATCGCCAAAGGTAATCACCTGGCAACCGGCAAAGCCAAGCTGCTGCAGCGGGCTCCACTGCCCATGCTCCAGGCTGGTACGGCCGATTCCCGGCAAGGTGCCACTGACGCCAAAGTGATGGTGCAGGGCATTTTGCGGGTCCAGGTCCAGCGCCACCACTGATTCACCATGGCGCTGCAAACCGCTGCTCAACGCCGTGGCCAGGGTGCTGCGGCCGACACCGCCATTGATCGAGACCAACGCCACCACTTTGGGGCACAGCGCTGCGAGATGAGTCGATTGGGGAAGGGTGTTTTCGTTTGCGGGCACACTGCCAAAAAAGTGCATGCGTGCATTAATACCGTTGGCATCGTGGCTGACGTTCTTGCCGAACAACGTCAACAGCTCTTCGCTAAGGCTCATGGGCAGCTCCTCACGACGCAGCTAAAGACGTGAAGGTCGGCAAGCAGGCACTTACCGCAGGTCTTATTATGGGCGTCTTAGTGACGCATTCTGTGACAGACGCGGTAAAGTGTCATTATTTTGCTGTTTTTGCTGATCATTTTTTAGACAAGCGGTAATTGGTCAATTTAATGGCCATTGCTCGACAGATGCATCCGAACGCTCAGCGCCCGGCATAACGCACTCACATCCTGGGAGCCGCCGCTATTTAACGCAGGGTCAAACGGGTCGCGCCCATAGGCCTGCGCCTCACTGACCGAAACGTCACGCTGGACGGTGCCGAGTACGGCATCGCCCAGGCGTAGCTTGAACACTCCGGCCATGTCCTTACTAAAAGATTGGCCAGCGTCGACCTGGTTGATCACGTAAAACCGCAGGGGAGGCGCCGCCCCCGCAAGGTACGGCGCGAGCAGCTCGTCCATCTTGGCCAAACGCCGAAACGAAGAGGCGTCCGGCTGCACCACCACCAGTACCACATCGGCCACCGACAGCGCCTGGCTCAAGTACACCGTATTACCCGCCGGCACATCGATCACCACCGTGTCACTCGCATTGAGCCCCAACCCGGCCAAGCGCTTGGCGAGAAAAGCTTGATCCTGGCCGAGCCAGCGATTAAGGCTTTGCTGCTGCACGGCATCGGTCTCGCCAAAAGTCACCAGCTGGCAGCCGGCAAACCCGCGCTTGGGCAACGCCTGCCAGGTTTGATTAAGCAGGCTGGTGGCGCCCAGACCGGGCACATCAAAGCCTGGGCACAAGTGATGGCGCAGCGCGTTTTGCGGGTCCAGCTCCAACGCCAGCGCCGGGTGGCCCTGGCGCTGCAAACCACTGGCAAGCGCAGCCGCCAACGTGCTGCGCCCGACACCGCCGGTGGCGGAAACCACCACCACGACCTTGGGCGCCACCGCATCCGTATACACCACGCCATGCGGCCCCTCTACCGCCTCATGACGATAGGGCGCGGCACCCTGATTCAACTGATCCAACAACTGCTGAAAAGGCACCGCCACCTGCGACTCACGCAAACAAGGTTCAGCCAGCGCGGCGTATAGCTTAGTGATGTGATCTGCACGCCCCACCGGCTGCTCCTCCCTGTTGGGCCAATGAATAACTGGGCCGCATTGTGTGATATCACAGTGATGGTGTCAGTATTCTGGTGTTTGTATCCAAAACCTTTCAGATGAGCGGCATGGCGCCATTTTTATGGCTCATCTTCTGCCAGGTGATATACCTCTATAAAACAACGCACTAGGCGATCACTGTGTGTTTTTTAACCAATGCAAGCTCGCCGCTCGTATCAACAAGTACACAGATTCACACGCCATACACAACGAAACAAAACCCGCCCTGCGCGACACAGCCCGGATACCTCCCCGGCATTCAATGGCCTCACCCCACCATTGCACCTGCGAGGCCATCACCATGAACCCCAGCAACTGGAAAACCCTAATCGCCGCCAGCCTGCTTGGCTTGACCTTCACCGCCCATGCCGAGGCAAGTCATAAGCCGGATATCCAGCGCGTGCTCTCGACCACCGAAGACACCCGCTCGGGATGCGGCGTGGTGAACGCGCGCATGACCTATCTGGACTCTAAAGGCGATACGCAGGTGTTGGCGTACATGAAGTTTACCGACCAGTGCGGCGACGGCAATTGAGTCGGATTTGAGGCTCACGAGGGTAGGAAAAAGCAGCGAGCGTAAAAAAACCTTGGTATCTGCAAAAATAGTCAGAATTCAGGGGTTTACAGAAGCTTGGCAATCGCTATAATCGTCGCCCTAACACGCCGGTATAGCTCAGTTGGTAGAGCAACTGACTTGTAATCAGTAGGTCCCGGGTTCGACTCCTGGTGCCGGCACCATACAAAACGAAGCCTCCACAGAAATGTGGGGGCTTTGTTGTTCTGGGGTTTGGGGTTTTGAGCGTACCCTTCCTCTCCACTCGCCGTGGCCATCCTCTTCGCCGTCCTCTCCTCGCCACCGCTCAGCTCCGTCCGGGCACCTGACGTGCGGGATGCCTCCAGATTGAGGGTGAGAATAAATCGGTCTTCTTTTCCAAAACGTACACAATGTGGCCACACTGGAATTACTAGGCCGCGCGCCACCACTTCATTTCGACGGTTGAGATGCTGCTGTCAGCTCACTAGCAAATTTCAGGACAGGCGCTGGTGAAAAATAAATCCGTCCCCTTTTCATATTTTGTCGGTTAGGTGCTGACACTCGCCATGGCCTTCAAAGTCGCAAATTTTGATATTCGACTCCTGCACAGGAATGATGCTCTCCCTAGCTGCCAACCCTGGCTGCTCTGGCGCCCTGCCGTCTAAGCGTCTGGGGCTCCTCATAGCACTTCGATTGTCATATCAGATGTTAAGGTCCAGTCTAATTCGATTCCATTCTTCCGAGAGACTATGATTCATTTTCATGAACGTTGATGACGGAAAGGTTATTGCTGCATTGGCCTTAGATGTCTCGTAAAACGAGCAGAGATCCACCGCCATTGCATTGAATGAGGCACCTGACGCACAAGAGGTAAACAGATTACGTGTACGTTCATAAGTGTCTTCACAGCGACTCCTAAGCCATTCAAGTCGAATGTATTTCGCAATGACTTGCTCGCTGAATACCGCTTGCGATACCGCCAGTATCAATCCAAAATCTGCGTTTCTCCAATAAATACAGACGAACCAAGCCATGAAGTAAATAATTACCTTGGCCCTTTCAAGTCGCAGTATCCGCAGAGTAATATTTTTGCTAAACCAGCTATTCTCTAGAACTTGTGCTGCAACGCGTCGCATGGGGTCAACTTGGTCATTATTGTAATAACCGTCGGTCTTCTCGTGAATCAAGCTAATGCTGTAGGCCTTGCCAAAAAATTCCCGGCGACGATTATCCTCGGCTCGTGGAAGAAAGTAGAGCCTAATGCTGATCCCAATGATGAAAATTGAAATAACTGTGACTGCAAAAGCCACCATTATTAAGTTATATAGTTCGGGCAGCTTTTCTTTTGTTACGAAGAGGGATGCAATCGAGATGACTGCGCCAAAATAGAATAAGGCATTAGCAACGTTCTCCGCACGTTCAAGAGCATTATAATAATTAATACGAATAGGGTCACTACGAGACATTTTGTCCTCCAGAGTAAAGTTTCTGCGCAATGCGGTTAAGTATAGACTGCATAGTTTATCTTGACATTCACTCGATTGTTACGTAAAAAACTTCGCTCTTTCCAGCTAAAACCTCATCGGATTTTCTGACTAAAAAAGCCTCAATCATGTGTACCCCACGGTATGAGAGTTGTTCGGTTCGAACTGCATGAATGTCAGAGTGATAAAAATCGCCGCGTAGAGCGTTGTTTCGTGTAGCTACTGCATCGGTATTTGTCACTCGCCACATGACCCTGTAATCCCTGGGAAATGGCAAGCCATTACCAGTAAATGCACAAAACTCTAACCATTTTCCGGGGGATAGCGCAGTCAGGCTTGCAACTTCCCAAAGTCTCGGAGAGTCTTTATTTGTACGCAAGAATGCACGAACTCGAACTGACAATTGGCTGCCTGCTAGTCGCCATTGCGGTTTTTGCATATGGGGGAGGCTATTGAATCCTGATGGCAATGCTGCTCTACCCAAAGTTTTAACTCGATCAACCAGGTCAATAAATATGCTACCGGAAGGGGCGAAACTCTCGTTCGCAGCTCTGCTAATCAGGCTAGCTTTCTCTACTACCTCAGTTCTCGCGAAATCTTCACCAAACAATAAGCGCCAGGCACTTATGCTCTTACCTCGATCATCTTCGCTGTATGCTTCATCAATCCAATTTCGGTACTTGCTAATTTTATTTCTGAAATTATCATATTTAACGTCGTCCCACGCATTACTTTGAACTTCCGTAAAGAGGACGGGGTTTTTTACTATTGGTTTGGTAGGATTTAGCTGAAGCCAATCGTCTAGTCTTCCCATCAGTATTTTTAGCGCAGCAGGGACATCGGAAAATGTTTCGTTCAATAAATCGCCGTCTCTCACCTGCAGACCAAGCAAAGTGGTCAGTAAAAAAGATGGACAAGTAAAATTACCCTTAATATCTCTCATATACTTGACTAGGCGGGTTACCTTTACTAGATTGTTTTTTGTGGTTTCTCTATTTTTCTCATGCAGCCAGTCCGTATAGTCTTTGGGATTTGATTCTTCGAACTCATTTGAAATACGATTACATACTTCATAGATATCGACATACATTCGCTCTTTTATGCAGGGAGCGATATCGATTTTTCGCTCTCCTGCATATTCAATAGTGACACAATGTGAGAAGCGACGAAGTTTTTCTCGATAAACACCACTAGCAGCAAATACGTTATGTAATCTATTTACATAATCTTTGGGCTCCCACCCGTCGACAGGGTCGATATATACCAGTAGATCGGCATCGAATGGGCACTCTGGGAGAGGCTTGATAATTGTTTTGTGAGCCCAAGACCCTTGGGCGGAAAATTCAATAACCGTTGGTTCCCAGTCAGAGTTTTGGATGAACTGCTTCAGCGTATCGATGCTACTTTCAAGTTTATTGAAACGATCTTTATTTAGGTTAACTGTATCGGTTAAAAAGTCGTCGAATAGTGATATTAACTTCATTAACTTAGATCCCTCTATGTTGTTTGAATTTAAGAAAATTTGTACTCAGCTTTCGTTAAAGTTTATTCGAAATTTGCCACGCATGGCTTGATACTAGCGTTTTGGTGCCACCCCGTCTATCAACCAAATTTAAATTTATTATCGTTTTATCGAGCGGCAGTTCTTGGCCGCCGGTTGCCTGTCGCCATGGCATCTTTTGGCGGATTTCTGCCTATGCTCTACGAAAGAGATAATTGACAACGTTAAAATTCAGGGGGATTTACCATTCGTATGCGGTTCTGAATTACTTACAGACCGACAATGTGCTCACATTTAAAAAATCCCGAATTCGATTCCACCAAACTCCATAACTAGCTGATTTATTTATAGTTACTAGTTGGGGTACGCCAAATTTACCACCGACTTCCAGAACCGCAGAAAACCTAGCCTCCCCGGGACATACCGTTCGTCTGGTGCCGGCACCATAAAAGACGAAGCCCTCACAGCAATGTGAGGGCTTTGTTGTTTCTGGGGTTTGAGGGCGTGGGTGTCCACGAAAATGCCTGCATTTCTCTCGTCTTCGTGTGTAAGACGCTTCCGCTTTTCCTTCTAGCTATTGTCTAGCACTTCTTGGGCGCCTAACGTCCGGCTACCTTCTTAACGCGAATATCTCGGTGCGGTGGATAGCTATGGCTTCGCAGCTTTTACCTTTTTGCGTCCAATCCGAACTCGTCTGTCAGCTGGATCGACTCGTCGGCGCTAAAGGGCGGGATCGCGCATGCCATCTGCAGTCAGCGCTGGAGCATTACGTCAAATTTGAAATGGCTCATGTTCAAGCTTACGGTAGGGATCAGATACGTAGAGCTGGAGAGTGTTACTAGCCTTGAGGGCGTGGAAGAGGAGGAGCCGATACAGAGGAGGAAGTCACAGCATTGAAAAATGGTTCGTATCCCTTCCATGTCTTTTTTGATGGCCTTTTGCCAAGCGTAATGTATTGTGCCTCTTAGACAGAGCGCCCTAGGGATAGAAACGCCATGCCGAAAAGAGCAAGAGAAAGAAAAGAAAAGCTTTCAATTTATCTAGCAAAAAAAGGCAAGGTCGATGACATTGAATTACTCAAATTAGAAAACTCAAAATTACCAATATCACTGGAAATCCAAAACATTGAAAAAGCACTTTTATATATAAAAAAAGATCCACCCATACATTCACCACCATGGACTAAATTATTTACATCCAGGGAAGAAGTTTCAGACGATGACTTTGGCACTAGCAGCAGCGTAGGTGCAGCTCTAGTCATATCCACTTTACAAGAAAAATTTATAATTACATTCGGCACCGGCTTTCACCTCCTGAATGAAGAAAATATCGAAAGAGATTTTGGCCTGAGAGTCACTTTAAACTCGGTCAACCCAGACAAATTAAGAAGCTTAGATAAATCGAGTTACGATCACAACCCTTTAAACTCAAGAACGCAGAGCACAAAAGAAGTCGATATATTTGATTTACACATGGATTCTGAAGTAGAAATTCTATCTACTGTCACAGGTAGCTCGACAGTAGAAATTTTTGGAAGCCACATAACGGGAAGGGACGCTTTTACAGTTATAACATCCTTAGATCTAGATAATTTAAACTTAATCCTAGAAGAGGCACTAAATAGGCACAAGCAAAAACTACCTGAAATTTTCGAGTGGGTAGAAAATATAAACCGAGTGCGGGATCTCGATGATATTGAGATACTTGATATGGAACTCGAAAATGTACTTAACGGTCCCAACCTTGATAATTTCTGGCTAGGTGAACCCGAAATTGTAGACTGGGAAAACCAAATAGGTTACTCATTTGACCTTTATGCTCGCACGGAAAGACATGTAGTACTCGAAATGAAACACCTAGTGGATCACTTGAAATCAAAACCCGCACCACTATCAATAGAGTCCCTGAAACAAACTCAAGTGCACATTAATGACAATCTATACAAGTCAATAAAAAGCTGGTCGGCGTATAAATGTCTCTATGCGGAAATTTCGTATAGCGGCGAAAGCTATATATTACGAAACGCTACATGGTACAAAGTTGACTCGAATTTCGTAAAAAAAATTGACGACCATTTATTATCTTTAAACACATACAACGGCCCACTCCCTCGATACGAAGAGGACAGAGAGGAAGATTACAACCAGAAATTGATCTTAGACCCCTCTTTTGAACTCCTCGACAAGAAAAACATAAAAATTGGGGGTGCCTATGACAAGCTAGAGTTTTGTGACGTCATAAAAAATGGCAACGAACTCATCCACGTTAAATACTATAGAAGCTCAAGTACTTTAAGCCATTTGTTTTCACAGGGCTGCGTATCCGCAGAAGCATTTATTAGTGACACTGAATTCAGAAAAAAACTCAACTCAAAACTGCCAAACTCTATTCGCCTCACAGATCCAACCGCCCGTCCAAACCCAAGTGACTACAAAATAGTTTATGCTATTGCAACAACAAAAAAATTACCATCAGAGTTACCTTTCTTCTCTAAAGTCACTCTAAAAAATGCTCTGAAAATCCTTAGAGGGCTTAACTATCAAGTTGAAATAATCGCAATCGATGTAGACCCGAACTTATTGATAAAGAAGAAATGCAGACCCAAATAGCTAAAAGATTATTTGGGACCGTTCTGGGCCTGCCCCCTTTTTCGGATCAGTTTGTTCAGGAGATTTGGTTGGAGGAAAGGGCTTTGATTGAGGGGAGCTAGAGGGGAGGATGAAAACAAATCTGTCCCGTTAATTACACTCACTAGGTCTTGACTCGTTGCCAAAACACAAAGCCCTGTAGTTCGGGGCTTTGTGGTTTTTGTGGGTTGGAGATAAAAGTATCCGAAATGAAACGGTTACCTATGAGTCACCACAAAGAGGCTATAAATTGCAAACTAGAATTACAACTACCATTTTTGAACATCGTGCGCACTGATCAAGGCTTGGACAATCTTTAAGCCTTCATCTGGATTTGCATACACACCCTCACTGTAAACCGTCTTTCCATCAGGAGTTATAATGACAAGCCTACAATTTTCTAATGGGTCGCTCTCGGGCACTAGTTTTTTCACTGCGGGATCAGACCAATCCACTAAAGCAGCGACAAACTTCTTATCTACGATTTTCTTAGTAGTTTGATACTCCAAGAAATAACCTAAAGAGTACTCCAACTTACTTTTCTTAGGATGACTGGAGTCGTAAATCACTACAAATAATGGCAACCCCAACTGACGCGACTTCTGCAAAGCGGATTCAAGATTAACAAAAGGAGGAGATAGAAAATATTTGTGCTGCAGCTCTTTTTCCTGCTCGACCACGAAGCCTTGCCTAGTCTTATTATTTATTTTATCTTCTGCTAGCCGCTGATAAGCTTTACGAAACTTTATGAGAGTTAGATCTTCGGTCGCCAGTCTATCCGATATATCAGAAAGGAACCCCTCTAAATCGTTATTTTCCACACCGGAACTCTTAGCCTTATAGTGAAACTCATGAGTAACATCGCCCCAAGCATCCTGAAGCTTTGTTCTGATTTGAATTTCACATTTCATTTCTCGAGGTGCAATTACGATCTCTTTATCTTCTCCACGATCGACGCTATCGTATGCGACGCTACCCACCAAATGAATTGAACGATAGCCTGAGCGCTTCGGCTCTTTTATGTAATCCTCAACATCAGAATCTAATTTTAGATGATGCGAAGAATTTATCAGTTTCATAAAGCCGTGACAGTCATCCAGAAACCAGCACACCACCCGCGCGCCAATTAAATCATTGACAATATCTGTAGGATAGTAAAATTGAGGCCAGCCTTTCTTCTCAAGCTTCTTGAGAAAACTTCCAAGCCCTTTAACTCTAGCGGTTATTCGAACTGCCTCTGGGGGCAACTTATTATCAATGGTATAAGCAAGCGCAAGTTGGCTCAAACGAATTTCTAAAAGACTTTTAATTTGCTCCAAATCTTTTCCATAACGATCATAAAACCTTACAAGGCGTTGCTTTAACTCTTCTGGCGAAAGCTCACTCATTATACAAAACTCCTTTTTTGCAAAAAAACCACAATTGATCGCCTAAAAATCAGCATATACTTTTATCACAAAGAATAAAAAACACAAATCCTTCTAATTTTCTCGCATGCGCGTCATCAACGTTGTAAATGAATATCCACACTCAGGTTGCTCATTTCTTATTGATAGTCTAGCCTTCGCCAATCGCTGCCAATTCAGCGATCGGGCCTGAGAACCCGGCAAGATGCAGGCGCCACAGCGCCCCAAACACCCGATTTGCAGGCGTTTTTTTTCGCCCAGCATTTCGTGCAATGGCGGCTGTGCGTGGGAGACCTTCGGGTCTGCCGGGTTCCTGTATCTCCGGTTTCTCAGCCTGCGCACAGCTGCCACCCATTCGCCTGAGAACGAACGTGGTAGCTCTCAATTGATATGGGAGTTTTACCGATGACCGCTACAGATCCGTCTGCGTTAACCACCCTCGGCGTCACCCCTTTCTCCTTTCACTCCGACCAGCCTCTGTTCCGCGTCAACAGCGGCGTTTCCCTGCATGAAGCCCTGCACCACGTTTCCGATTTGCTCCACGTCGCCAAGTTGCTCGCAGAGGATGCGGCGATGATGAAGGAGACGGACCGTTATGCCTGGGCGTCGCATTATTTGCAGGAGATGAGCAAGGCGGTGATTGATGATGTGGTGAAGGTGTTGGCGTCGCCCTGTAATGCTGAGCAGTAAGGGGTAAAAGGGCTAGCCGGGCGTGCGCTATCGCGGGCAAGCCCGGCTCCCACATAAAAGCGCTTTTAGGCGAATTGGCCGCCTTTTTTGCGCAGGTAGATCATCTGCGCAGTCACGCCAATAACCAGCGCCAGCGCTATGCTGCCTTGTGCGCCGAGCAGCACGGGGGATTGCAGGTCTGTCACGAACGGGTGCCCGTCGGGCACGCGGCGCAGTGTTTCGGAGACGGTGGGTACCATCAGGAAAAATGCGGTCAGGCTCAGGAAGATTGTTTCCAGGTACGCGCGTGCGCGGCCCAGCCAGGCTAGGTGCCCTACTGCATATCCGGCTGCGAGCAGGGCAATGGTGATGATGCCGATGATGTTGCTCACGGGCTGTTTGGCGACCAGGAATACGCTGAAGGCGCCGATCAGCATCGATGCCAGGTAGAGCTTGCCGGGTGTTGAGCGGGGCACGATGCGGCCGTGGCGGATGAACATGTAGGCGGCCAGGGGGATGGCGGGCAGGCTGCCGAGGGTGTGGAGCCAGCCGAGGGGGGAGATTCCGAACATGGTGTGTGTCCCGTGTGGGTGGATGATGTGCATAAACGCGCCGCGCTGGAAACGTTCATCGCGATGGCGGCGGCGCGCTATGATCTGGGGATCAGCTTAGTGAAGGCGTGGCCGCGCAGACATGATGAATCCCCTCGATAATTTGATCATTCATCCGGAAATGCAGTTGGAGGGGCTGGCCAAAGGCGATCTGTTGTCGCAGGTGCTGGCGCAGATTCGTCTGACGGGGGACCGGGTGTATTCCTCTGCGCTGGCCGACCAGCAGCCACTCGAGCTGGATGAAAACAGCGCGCATATCTGCGTGCTTCAGCAAGGCCAGTTGCAACTGGAGGGCGGCGGCCACGCGCCGAGTACGCTGCAACAGGGCGATGTACTGTTGCTTCCTCACGACCCCACGGGCATCACGCTGACGGCGTGCGATGGGCCGGCCAGTGTGGTGGTGTGTCGGTTCTGGTTCGACGCGAGCAGTTTCCAGGCGATGCTGTTTGCCCTGCCCCGGCTTATTCATATTCGGCAAACCGAAGCCGCCGCCTGGGCCGAAGGCATCCTGTATTTCATGTTGCTTGAGGCCCATGACACGCAGCCGGGCGGGGCGTTGATGATTTCCCGCCTGATTGATTTGGTGGTGATCCGCATCCTGCGCACTTGGGTGCAGCAAGGGGCTGCGTCGGGATGGCTGGGCGGGTTGTCGGATGCGCGTATCGCGCGGGCGCTCAGGGCTATTCATGCAGCGCCGGGCCAGCAGTGGCGCATTGATGCGCTGGCGGAAGTGGCCGGTATGTCGCGTTCCAATTTCTGCGAGCGGTTCAGCGCGTTGGTGGGGCGCTCGCCGTTGCGGTACCAGAATGAGTGGCGGCTGACCTTGGCCAAAAGCATGCTCGCCAAGCAGGAAGGTCGCATCGGTGAGGTGGGTTTTGCGATTGGCTATGAGTCCGAGGCTGCGTTCAGTCGGGCCTATAAAGCCTTTTTCGGGCGCTCGCCTCGGGATGATAACGCCCGGCCAGGTTAGACCGGGCGTGGTGGTGTATCAGTGTCCGGCGCTTTGCCCGCCGTCCACATGCAGGATCTCGCCGGTAACAAACCCTGCGCTCTCCAGGTAGGTGATCGCCTGGGCGATATCACTCACTTCGCCCATGCGCCCTACCGGGTGCAATTGCCCCAATGCGGCGTGGGAATCTTCGCCATGCATCGGCGTCTTGATGATGCCCGGGCTCACCGCGTTCACCCGAATGCCGCGTTTGGCGTATTCAATCGCCAGGGATTTGGTCGCGGCGTTCAGCCCGCCTTTGGTGAGGCTGGCGAGTACCGAAGGCACGCCGTCGATGGCGTGATCGACCAGGCTGGTGGTGACATTGACGATGTGGCCGGCACCGTGTTTTTCCATCTCGGCGATGGCCAGTTGGGTGATGTAGAAAAACCCGTTGAGGTTCACCGCCAGCACGTTGGCGTAATCGTCCTGGGTGTAGGCGGTGAAGGGTTTGGCGATGAAGATGCCAGCGTTGTTGATCAGGCTGTCGACACGCCCGAAGGTGGCCAGGGCTTCGCGGATGACGCGCTGGGCGGTGGCCGGGTCGGCGATGTCGCCGGGCACCGTGAGGATGTTCGGGTCGGTGGATGGCTGGATCGAGCGCGAGGTGGCAACCACGCGGTAATCGAGGGCGCGGTAGGTTTGGACCACGGCAGCGCCGATGCCTTGGGAGGCGCCGGTGATGATCACGACTTTGCTCATTGTGTTTCTCCGGTAAGGGCTTGGGATCTGCGGTATTCGGTAGTGGTGATGCCGGCGTAGCCCCAGTTATCGGTGTCGATTTCTTCGATGACGATGTGGGTCAGGTCCGGGCGCTTGTTGAGCACGCGTTCGAGGGTTTCGGTGAACTCGGCAATGACCTGGGCTTTTTGCTCAGGGGTCACGCCGTCACGGGTGATGCGCAGGCTGATGAAGGGCATGGTGGTGACTCCAGTGGTCGGCCATCGGAAGTGATGGGTAGGCAATGGCGTCAATTTAGGCGTGCGCTGAGGCGAGATAAATGGGGGTTTGAGTACTATATTAGTGATGTGGTGTAACAAGTTCTTAGGGTACTTCTACACGATTGGACGCCACCTACTGGCGTCCGTAAAACTGATAAAAAACCATGCTTGATCGTTGACGGCGGGACGCGGAGCGTCCCAAGAGGCGTTCCCACGCAGAGCGGGGGAACGATCACCGGCGCTGATCCAAAGGCATAAAAAAACCCCGAACCAGTCGGGGTTTTTTATCGCCTGGCATCAGGCGCGACGTGCGATCAATTAGAAAACGTTGATCGGGTAGTCGGCGAACAGACGGATTTCGTTACCGCCTACGTTGTAGTTGCTGGCGTTGCTGGAGACGCGCAACCACGACGCACGAGCGCGCAGGCTCAGGTCTTTGGCTGGGCCGCTTTGAACGACATATTTGAACTGGTTGAAGATTTCACGCTCGGTGCCACTGCCACGGTTGGAACCGTCGTCAATGTTGGTGCCGCGCACGTAAGCGATGTTGTAGGTCAGGCCAGGCACGCCGAAGGCGCTGAAGTCCAGGCCGTAGCCTGCTTGCCAGGAGCGCTCGTCCTTGCCGTTAAAGTCGGACCAGTAGGAGTTGGCCAGCAGGATGGTATTGCCGCCGTCGCCGATGCCGCCAGCGTTGCGGTAACCGCCGTACAGGTAGCCGGTGTCACCGGTGCTGCGCTGGTGAGCGAGGGTGAAGCTGTGCGGGCCAACAGCCCAGGTAGCGCCCAGGCTCCAGATTTTGTTGTCGCGGGCGTCCGCATCACCTTGGTTTTCCAGGGCGAAGCTGCGGTCCAGCTTGGTTTTGTAGCCGTTGAAGTCAAAGGTCAACGATTGCTTCTCTGGCAGGGCCAGCACGTAGTTGACGTTGACGTATTGCTTCTTCAGCACGTCCTGCATGTTGGAAGCGTACAACGCGGCCGACAGGCTTTCGGTGAATTTGTAGCTACCACCGATGTAGTCGATGCTTTTCAGCGCGCCACTGTCGGAACCTTCGGCGCTCTTGCGGGCTTCCTTGGTGAAGTGACCAGCGTCCAGTTGCAGGCCGGCGATCTCTTTGGAAACGATCGACGTACCGGTGTAGGTTTCCGACAACAGACGGGAGTTGTCGTACTGCAACACAGGCACAGCCGGCATCTGGTCACCGTACTTGAGTACAGTGTTAGAGACGCGGAACTTGACGGCAGCGCCGCCCTTGGCCAGGTCGTTGGCTGCTTCGCCGCTGTCGCCTTGCTTGAAGAAGTCGATACCGCCAGCGCCGCTGCGACCTTTACCGCCGTCCAGGCGAATGGCGTATTGGCCGATCACGTCCACACCCACACCGACGGTGCCTTGGGTGAAGCCGGATTCGAACTTGCCGATGAAGCCCTGGCCCCATTCGGCTTTGTCTTGCTTGCCGTTTTTGTAGTCACGGCTGATGTAGGCGTTACGTGCTGCGATGTTCAGGTGGCTGTCGTCCACGAAACCCTTGGATTGCTCCTGGTCGTTAGCCATTGCTGTCGATGCGCTCAAAATCCCCAGAGCGATCAGACTCATCCGTTGCTTCAACATTTCTTATATTCCTTATTACTGGTTGAGTACGCGCTGTGACACCAGGCTCCGTGTTGCTTTCTGGTGTCGACGTTATCCAAAAAAAGAAGGCCCGCGGACGACTGAACTGCCGCGGGCCTTTTTTTATTGGATGAGTCATGGCGGTGAGCCACAGGCGTTGGGCGCAATCCTATGCGCGCGTTGAACTATGTGTCAATTTCGTGAATCGTCTGTATTTAGGCGAAATAATTCTAAGCGGTTCATTCCAAGGCCTTCGCTCAGGCCTGAAAAATCGTCTGATTCGTCAAGAAAACACATTATGTAACATTTTAGCCGAGGGTGTGTTTGCGAGCTCGTGGGCAACAGGCACCTACAACTTCTAAATTTCACGCGGTCAATGTGGGATCTAGGTGGTCTTCAGTTTTTCAGATCGTTCCCACGCTCTGCGTGGGAATGCCTCCTGTGACGCTCTGCGTCACGACCTCAGAAGCGGGACGCAGAGCGTCCCGGGCTGCATTCCCACGCAGAGCGTGGGAACGATCATCACCTGTGGGAGCTGGTGGGCTTCAGTTTTTCAGCAGTTCGCACAGCGCTTGCAGCTCATCCTCACTGAACAACCCCGCCGGGTAGCGTTCACTCATCACGCTGCGCACGTCAGGCTGTTGCTGCCTCACCTGTCGCGAGCCGTTTGCCTTCAACCATAGCGCCAGCGCATGGATCGCATCACCGCTAACCCGCGTCGGGTGGAACGGGCGCGTGTAGATCAGGTTGATATCGGCATTCATTCCAGCGCTCTCTCCTACTGCGTGAGCGGCTAACTTACTCAAGGTTTGTGACAGAACTGTGCAGTCATCACCTTGGGCCACTGTGGCAACATCGATACAAGAGCTATGCCAATGTCCCGTGTTTATAGGCATTCGGGCACAAAAAAGCCCGCAACCTAGCCAGGCTGCGGGCTTGCTGTAAGCGCTTTAAACAGGTAGCGCTCGGCGTTCACTCAAACGCTGTTACAACCGCACTCAATTTTTGTGCGGTGCTGGCTGTTGTTGGGTCAGGCAATGGATATTACCGCCGCCCAGTAACAGTTCACGGCCCGGCACCATTACCACTTCGTGCTGCGGGAACAGGTTCTGCAGGATCTCTTTGGCCTGGCTGTCCAGCGGGTCGTCGAAGCTCGGCGCGATGATGCCGCCGTTGACGATCAGGAAGTTCACGTAGGAACCGGCCAAACGCACAGTCGGATTACGTTCCTGGGAACCGTCGACCGGGTCGACACCGGCGCATTCCTCTTCGGTCGCGTACAACGGGCCCGGGATCGGCATTTTATGCACTGTGAACGGGCGGCCTTTAGCGTCTGTGCTGCTTTGCAGCACGGCCATGGCGGCGTGGCAGCGCGCAAAGTTAGGGTCTTGCGGGTCATCGGTCCAGGCCAGCAACACTTCGCCGGGGCGCACGTAGCAGCAGAAGTTATCCACATGGCCGTCGGTTTCGTCGTTGAACAGGCCGTCCGGCAACCAGATGACTTTATCCACCGCCAAATGGTCACGCAGCACCGCTTCAATGGCCGCGCGGTCCAGATGCGGGTTGCGATTGCGGTTCAACAGGCACTCTTCGGTGGTGATCACCGTGCCTTCGCCGTCGACATGGATCGAACCGCCTTCCAGCACGAAGCCTTCGGTGCGGTAGCGCGGCACGCGCTCGATCTCGAGGATCTTGCCGCCCACCTGCGAATCGCGGTTCCACGGCGCATACAGGCCGCCGTCAAAGCCGCCCCAGGCGTTGAAATCCCAGTTCACGCCGCGCACTTCGCCACTGTTATTGATCACAAAGGTCGGGCCGGTGTCGCGCACCCAGGCGTCGTCGTTGGACATTTCCACCACGCGGATATTGGGCACATCCAGGCGCGCACGGGCGTTCTCGTACTGGCCGGCAGACACCGCGACGGTCACCGGTTCAAAGCGTGCAATCGCCTTGGCCACCGCCACGTGAGCGGCCTGCGCCGGCTTGCCGCCCAGGCGCCAGTTGTCCGGGCGCTCGGGCCAGATCATCCAGGTTTGGGTTTGCGGCGCCCATTCGGCAGGCATGTAGAAGCCATCGGCGCGAGGTGTGCTGTGCAGGGTGGTCATGGCGTTCAGGACTCCGAATGGGGTGAAGGCCGACTTTATAACGGATAAAAATCGGCTTTAAAAGTGATAAAAGATCATGAATGACAAATATGACAGCCGTTAGTCGATAACAATCGATAACCTACAGTGGCTCATTGAGCACCTTCGACACCCTGTCGACAAAGAAATCCACGCTGCGTTTAGACGTCACCCTCGGCGGCTTGATCTTGAGGATGTTGAGGCAGTCGCCGGTCGGCAGCATGGAAACCCAACTCGCGCAGGCGATCAAGGCGACCCTTCTTCACCCGAGTATGCTTGCGCCGCCCCGTTGCGCAACTCAAGCTATGCTCTGGCTTATATGTCTGTCCTGGAAAAAAGGCTCTCTGAATGCGCATTCTCATCACCGGCGGCGCCGGCTTCATCGGTTCTGCCCTGGTTCGTCACCTGATTCAAAATACCGAGCACGAAGTGCTCAACCTGGACAAACTCACCTACGCCGGCAACCTGGAGTCACTCACCAGCATCGCCGCCAACAGCCGCTATGAGTTCGTGCAGGCCGATATCATCGACCAGGCCGCCGTCAGCGCCGTGCTGGCGCGCTTTGAGCCGCAGGCCATCATGCACCTGGCCGCCGAGTCGCACGTCGACCGCTCCATTGATGGCCCTTCGGACTTTATCCAGACCAACATCGTCGGCACCTACAGCCTGCTGGAAGCCACCCGCGCCTATTGGCAGACCCTGGAGGAACCGGCCAGGAGCGCGTTCCGCTTCCACCATATTTCCACCGACGAAGTGTACGGCGACCTCCACGGTGTGGACGACTTGTTCACCGAAACCACGCCTTACGCACCCAGCTCGCCGTATTCGGCCAGTAAAGCCGCCTCCGACCACCTGGTGCGCGCCTGGCAGCGCACCTATGGCCTGCCGGTGCTGCTGACCAACTGCTCGAACAACTACGGGCCATTCCACTTCCCCGAAAAGTTGATCCCGCTGGTGATCCTCAACGCCCTCGCCGGCAAGCCACTGCCGGTCTACGGCGACGGGTTGCAAGTGCGCGACTGGCTGTTCGTCGAAGACCACGCCCGCGCCTTGTTCAAAGTGGTCACCGAAGGTGTGGTCGGCGAGACCTACAACATCGGCGGTCACAACGAGCAAAAGAACATCGACGTTGTACGCGGCATCTGCGGCCTGCTCGAAGAACTGGCGCCACGGCGCCCGGCCGGTGTGGAGAAATTCACCGACCTGATCACCTTCGTCAAAGACCGCCCGGGCCACGACCAGCGCTACGCGATCGACGCGAGCAAGATCGAACACGAGCTGGGCTGGGTCCCGGAAGAAACCTTTGAAACCGGCCTGCGCAAAACCGTGCAGTGGTACCTCGATAACCTGGACTGGTGCCGCAGGGTCCAGGACGGCAGCTATCAAGGCGAGCGCCTGGGCAATACCGACCCAAAAGACCTGATCGCATAAGGTTCTGATCACACGACCCGTTCACCCGGCGAGGGAAACCAATGAATGTAATCGCGACCAAGCTGCCCGACGTATTGATCCTCGAGCCGAAGGTATTTGGCGATGAGCGTGGCTTTTTTTATGAGAGTTTCAACGCCAAGGCGTTTGCCCAAGCCACCGGCCTGCAGCTGGAGTTTGTGCAGGACAACCACTCTCGCTCGCAAAAGGGCGTGCTGCGCGGCTTGCACTACCAGATAGAAAACACCCAGGGCAAACTCGTGCGGGTGACCGCCGGTGAGGTCCTGGACGTGGCGGTGGATATTCGCCGCAGTTCGCCCACTTTCGGCCAGTGGACCAGCGTGCGCCTGTCCGCCGAAAACAACCGCCAACTGTGGGTTCCAGAGGGGTTTGCCCATGGGTTTGTAGTGCTCAGCGACTACGCCGAGTTCCTCTACAAGACCACTGACTACTACACGCCTTCGGCTGAGCGTTGTATTCGCTGGGACGACCCGGAGCTCAAGATTGACTGGCAGTTTGAGGGCACCCCAACCTTGTCCGCCAAGGATCAGATCGGCAAGGCCCTGGCAGACGCCGATCTGTTTGCATGACCGGCGAGTGCCTTGCACGCCGGCCCTAGGCATAATGCGCCTGTCCCCACAGGCGCATGACTCCCATGACTCCACCCCTCCCGCGTAGACCTCGCTGGCGCAGCCTCGCCTTACTGGCGTTGTGCCTGGCACCGCTGCTGTGGCCGCTGGAGCATCTGGCCGAGCGCTATTACCGCAGCGAACTGGCCGGGCAGAACCGCCAAACCCTCGACCTGTATGTCGCCAACCTGCTCGGCACCTTGCACCGCTATGAAGTGCTGCCGCAGATCCTCGGTGACTTGCCGGCCCTGCGCACCGCGCTGGACGCGCCCCAGGTCAGCGCCAACCTGACCAACGCCAACCTGCTGCTCAAGGAGGTTGCCGCTCAGGCCGGGGTGGAAGTGATGTACTTGATGGACACTACCGGCAAGACCCTCGCCGCCTCCAACTGGGACAAGCAGGACAGTTTTGTCGACCGTAATTTCTCGTTCCGGCCCTATTTCAGCGAAGCCATGGCCGGGCGTCTGGGGCGGTTTTTCGGCCTGGGCACCACCTCGGCCAAACGCGGCTACTTCTTCGCCGCCGCCGTGCGCGACGGCGCCAAAATAATCGGCGTGCTGGTGGTCAAGGTCGACCTGGACCACACCGAAAGCCTGTGGGGCAAAACCCCTGAGCAACTGCTGGTGACCGACCATAACGGCGTGGTCATCCTCACCTCGCGCCCGCAATGGCGCTTCCGGGCGACCCGGCCGCTCACGGAAGAAGAGCGCCAGGCAATCATCGCCATCCAGCCCTACCCGACCCGCGACCCGCAGCCACTGGCGCTGAGCTCTACGGCGTGGCTGCGCCAATCCACGGCCATCGCCGAAACCGGCTGGACCGTGGAAATCCTCGCACCGCGCTCGCTGATCAATCGCCCGGTGCGCACTGTGGTGGCCGTGGGCGGCGCGACGCTGCTGGTACTGATGTTGCTGCTGGGTCTGATGATGCAGCGCCGTCGCCATTACCTGGAACGCATCGCCTTCGAAGCCAAGGCCCGCCGCGAGCTGGAAGCGCGTGTGATCGAGCGCACCAGCGACCTCGAAGGCCTTAACCGCCGCCTCAAACAGGAAGTGCTGGAGCGTGAACACGCCCAGCAGGAACTGGTGCGCGCCCAGGATGACCTGGTGCAGGCCGGCAAGCTGTCGGCGCTGGGCACCATGTCGGCGAGTATCAGCCACGAACTCAACCAGCCGCTGGCGGCGATCCGCAGCTACGCGGAAAACGCCGAGATCCTGCTCGACCACGAACGCACCAACGACGCCCGTGGCAACCTCAAGCTGATCAGCGAACTGACCGGGCGCATGGCCTCGATCATCGCGCACCTGCGCGCCTTCGCCCGCCGCGACCGCCACGCCCCGGAAAGCGTGGCCCTGCAACCGGCGCTCGACGATGCCTTGGCGTTACTGGCCAAACGGCGGCGTTCGATGGAAGTCGAATTGATCCGCGATTTACCCGAGGCGACCTTGTGGGTGCAAGCCGGCGAAACCCGCCTGCGCCAGGTGCTCGGCAACCTGCTGGCCAACGCCCTCGACGCCCTTACCGAAAAAGGCCCGCCGCGCAAATTGTGGCTCAGTGCCCAAACCACCGAACAGGGCGTCAACCTGTACATTCGCGACAACGGCCCAGGTTTTTGCATGGAAGCCCTGGGCCGCGCCAGCGAGCCGTTCTACACCACCAAGACCCGCACCCAGGGCTTGGGGCTGGGCCTGGCGATCTGTGAGACGTTGATGCGTGCCTTTGGCGGCGAATTGCTGTTCGCCAATCACAAGGAAGGCGGCGCGCTGTTAACCCTGAAATTGCGTGCCGGCTCGCCGGGCGTGAGTCTGCAACCGTCCGAGGACCGCAGTGTATGAGTATCGATAACCAGATCCAGGTGGTGTTGATCGACGACGATCCACACTTGCGTCAGGCCCTGTGCCAGACCCTGGACCTGGCCGGGCTGAAAGTCCTGACCCTGGGCGAAGCCACCGGCCTCACGGCGCGCCTGTCCCGCGATTGGCCGGGCGTGGTGGTCAGCGATATCCGCATGCCCGGCATGGACGGCCTGGAGCTGCTGGCTGAACTGCACGGCCAGGATCCGGACCTGCCGGTGTTGCTGATAACCGGCCACGGCGATGTGCCGCTGGCGGTGCAAGCCATGCGCGCCGGGGCCTATGACTTCCTCGAAAAACCCTTCGCCAGCGACGCCCTGCTCGACAGCGTGCGCCGCGCACTGGCCCTGCGCCGCCTGGTGCTGGACAACCGCAGCCTGCGCCTGGCCCTCAGTGATCGCCAGCAACTGAGCACGCGCCTGGTCGGGCATTCGCCGCAGATGCTGCGCCTGCGTGAACAGATCGGCGCCCTGGCGGCGACCCGCGCCGACGTGTTGATCCTCGGTGAAACCGGCGCCGGCAAAGAGGTGGTGGCCCGCGCCCTGCACGACCTGTCGAGCCGCCGCAGCGGGCCGTTTGTGGCGATCAACGCCGGCGCCCTGGCGGAGTCGGTGGTCGAAAGCGAGCTGTTCGGCCATGAGCCCGGCGCCTTTACCGGCGCGCAGAAACGCCGTATCGGCAAGTTCGAGTTCGCCAATGGCGGCACGCTGTTCCTCGATGAAATCGAAAGCATGAGCCTGGACGTGCAGGTCAAGCTGCTGCGCCTGTTGCAGGAGCGAGTGGTAGAGCGCCTGGGCGGCAATCAGTTGATCCCGCTGGATATCCGCATCATCGCCGCCACCAAGGAAGACCTGCGCCAGGCCGCCGACCAGGGACGCTTCAGGGCCGACTTGTATTACCGTCTCAACGTGGCGCCGCTGCGCATTCCGCCGCTGCGCGAGCGCGGTGAAGATGCACTGATGCTGTTCCAGCATTTTGCCGACGAAGCCAGCAGCCGACACGGCCTGCCGTTGCACGAACTGCAACCGGGCCAACGTGCCCTGCTGTTGCGCCACAGTTGGCCGGGCAATGTGCGTGAACTGCAAAATGCAGCCGAGCGCTTTGCCCTTGGGCTGGAGCTGGCACTCGATGCCACGGCGGACAACCCCGCCGCGGGCGTGCTGACGTCAACCTCTGGCGGTTTGAGCGATCAAGTCGAGCAGTTCGAAAAAAGCCTGATCGCCGCCGAACTGACCCGCCCCCACAGCTCGGTGCGCAGCCTCGCCGAAGCCCTGGGCATCCCGCGCAAAACCCTGCATGACAAACTGCGCAAGCACGGCCTGAACTTCGCCGACAGCGCCAGCCACAGCGCCGACGACGAATGACCCGCCAAGAGACCGCCATGAACCGCGACAGCCGCTACCTGGAATCGATCCTTCACCACGACATTCCCCTCACCCGGGAAATGGGCCTCAAGGTGCTCGACTGGCAACACAGCCAACTGCAGTTGCACCTGCCCTTGCAGGCCAATATCAACCACAAGAGCACCATGTTTGGCGGCAGCCTCTATTGCGGCGCCGTGTTGGCGGGTTGGGGTTGGCTGCACCTGAGACTGCGTGAAGAAGGTGTTGAAGACGGGCATATCGTGATTCAGGAAGGGCAGATCAGTTATCCGCTGCCGGTGACTCAGGATGCGATCGCCATTTGCGTGGCGCCGCAAGACAAGGTGTGGAAGCGCTTTGTGGCGACGTACCAGCGCCATGGCCGGGCGCGGTTGGCGTTGGAGACGTGGATTGTGAATGAGGGCAGTGAGGAACGGGCCGTTAACTTTATTGGCCAATACGTCCTGCACCGCTAACTGCCACAACACAAAACCAAATGTGGGAGCGGGCTTGCTCGCGAAAGCGGAGTGTCAGTCACTGTGTATGTGTCTGATACACCGTATTCGCGAGCAAGCCCGCTCCCACATTTTGATTTGCTGTGGCTTTAAGATCTGGCCAAAGTCAGTAACCTTTCACGCCACGCTGCCTTGGCCGGCAACGCCAGAAAAAACGGGTTTAACAACGAAGCCCGCGCCGGATAGCTGAACGGCGCACCACTCAACTCCAGCACCTCACCACCCGCCCCTTCCAGCACACCCTGGGCTGCGGCCGTGTCCCACTGTGACGTCGGCGCCAGGCGCGGGTAGCAATCGGCGCTGCCTTCGGCCAGCAGGCAGAATTTCAGCGAGCTGCCGATATTCGCCAGCTTCAGCTCACCCAAGCCTTCGCTCAAGCCACTGAGCAGGCGTTCCTGCTCCGGGCTGCTATGGCGGCGGCTGGCGACCACGGTAAAGGCCTCGCCTGCAGCCGGGGTCTGGCGTACCTGGATCTGCTTGGGTGCTTCACTTACATCCGAGCGCCACGCGCCCAGGCCCGCGCCACCGAAGTAGCAGCGGCCACTGGTGGGCATCGACACCACGCCAAATACCACGCGGCCTTGCTCGATCAACGCAATGTTGACGGTAAATTCTTCGCTGCCGGAAATAAATTCCTTGGTGCCGTCCAGCGGGTCCACCAACCACCAGCGCTGCCAGCCGGCGCGCACGTTCTGGTCGATATCGGCATCTTCCTCGGACAGCACCGGGATGCTCGGGTCCAGGGCGGTAAGGCCCGCCAGGATCAGGTGGTGAGCCGCCAGGTCGGCCGCCGTCACCGGCGAATCATCCGCCTTGGAGGTGACCGCCACGTCCGCACGCCAATACGGCAGGATGACTTCACCCGCCTGGCGCGCCAGCTCGATCACAGGGGCAATAAACGGATGGCCTAAAAACAGTTCGCTCATGCGACAAAAGCTCCACGCTGGGTCAACAGGTCTCGTACCAAATACAGGGCCGCCAATGCACGGCCTTCACTGAACTGCTCGTTTTGCGCCAGCATCGACAGCTCGCGCAGGTTGACGCGTTCCACGCGCATCGGTTCAGGTTCATCGCCTTCCAGGCGTTCTTCATACAGCTCGGTGGCCAGTACCACCTGAATTTTCTGGCTCATATAACCAGGCGACAAGGACAGCTCGGTGATGTGCTCCAACTGGCGCGCGCCATAACCGGCCTCCTCCTTGAGTTCGCGGTTGGCCGCCGCCAGTACGTCCTCGCCAGGTTCGATCAAGCCCTTGGGCAACGACAATTCATATTCATCGGTGCCGCCGCAATACTCTTCCACCAGCAACGCGTGGTCGGCATCGATCATCGCCACGATCATCACCGCGCCGTAACCGGCACCGCGGCCTACCAGGCGCTCGTAGGTCCGTTCAACGCCATTGGAAAAGCGCAATTGCACTTCCTCCACGCGGAACAAACGGCTACTGGCGACTATTTCGCGGGCGAGGACGGTGGGTTTCTGGCGCATAAGCGGCTCCTTGGCGTGATCGGGTTACTATACCGTGGCTTTTCCGATTGTCTGTGTCGGATATCTTTACTTACATGAGAACGCCCCATGCCCTCTTTGCCCTGGCACGCCATCGACACCGTCCTGCTGGACATGGACGGCACCTTGCTCGACCTGCACTTCGACAACCACTTCTGGATGGAGCACCTGCCCCTGCGCTACGCGCAACTGCACGGCGTGAGCCGGGCCATGGCCGACATGGAGTTGCAACCGCTGTTCGAGCGTAACGCCGGACAGTTGCAATGGTATTGCCTGGATTTCTGGAGTGCCGAGCTGAACATCCCGGTGCGCGAACTCAAACTGGAAACCGCGCACCTGATCGCCCTGCGCCCGGACGCGGACACCTTTCTGGCGGCGATCAAACAGGCCGGCAAGCGTGTGATTTTGATCACCAACGCCCATCGTGATTCGCTGTCATTGAAGTTGGAGCGCATTGAACTGGCGCCGTATTTCGAACGATTGATCAGTTCCCACGACTACGGTTTCGCCAAGGAAAACCCGCAATTCTGGGACGCCTTGCAAGCCGACATCCAGTTCGACCCGGCCCGCAGCCTGTTTATCGATGACACCTTGCCGATCCTGCGCAGTGCACGCGAGTTTGGCGTGGGGCATTTGCTGGCGGTCAAAGAGCCGGACAGCAAGAAGGGGCCAAAGGACACAGGGGAGTTCGCGGCAGTCGATGATTACAGAGATCTCATCGCCGGGCTCTAATGTAAATGTGGGAGCTGGCCTTGCCCGCGATGCAGGCACCTCGGTGTATCAGTGATACCGAGGTGATGCTATCGCAGGCAAGCCAGCTCCCGTATAAAGCTGCTCCCACAGTTAGGTCTGTGTGTTACTCAGGAATACGCAGTACTTGCCCTGGGTAAATTTTGTCCGGATGCGACAACAACGGCTTGTTGGCCTCAAAGATTTTTTGATATTTGTTGGCGTCGCCATATACGCGCTTGGAAATAGCGCTGAGCGTGTCACCTTTTTCAACGGTGACAAAACGGGCAGCTGTCACGGCTGGGCCAGTCACGGTGATCTGGTCATCCACACTGGCAACGCCAGCGATATTACCCGCCGCCAGAAGGATTTTTTCTTTCTCTTCCTGACTGGCAACTTCACCGGTGATCGTCACTTTGTCACCGTCGACGGTGGCGTGAACGTTCGGGTTACCCAGCCCTACGGCTTCGATATGCTTTTTCAACTCTTCGCCAGCATTGGCGTTACCCGGCGTCAACAGATCAATCAACTTCTCGCCTGCTTCCTTAACAAAGCTAAAAATACTCATGGTGCGCTCTCCTTGGGGTTTAAGTTCCAGATGCCCAAGACTAGACCAGTCCTGCAGACTTGGGTTCCGGGCCCGCCAAAGACCCAAACACGCTAGCCTGCGCGCTGTCTGGAATAAGCCCACTACAGACGCCTTGATCGACGCCATCTATCAATAGATCAGTACAGCCGATTAGACGCGACCCTTTGTCGCGCCTAGTCTAAAGATTGATCATTCCCTCGGTGGTATTGCCCCATGAACGCCAAGCGCCCAGTCTGCGCGGCGCCTGCCCTCGAAACGCCCGCGCCAGCCGCCAGCCAGAGCTACCAGTTTTGCAATCTCGAACACACGGAAATCGCCAGCACTGCATTGGCCGAAGAAGTGGCGTTGGCGATTGCCTATAACGACATCAGCCAGGCGGTGATGCTGGTGACGCCCACCGACCTGGAAGACTTTATCGTCGGCTTCAGCATCGGCAGCGGCATTATCGCCGACGTTAGCGACATTTATGATCTAAAACTCAGCGGTGCTGGCTCTGCCCAGTACGCTCAGGTGCAGATTTCCAGCCGGGCCTTCTGGAACCTCAAGCAGCAACGCCGCCAGTTGGCCGGCACCAGCGGTTGCGGCCTGTGCGGGGTAGAAGCCGTGGAGCAAGCCTTGCCAGACCTGCAAGTGCTGCCCGGTGCGCCGTTGCCGCCTGCCGCATGGCTCGACGGCCTGCGCCAACGCATCAGCGCCTTTCAGCCTTTGGGCCAGCACAGCGGCGCGGTGCATGCGGCGATCTTTATGAATAACCAGGGCGAGTTGCTAATGGGTCGCGAAGACATCGGCCGGCATAACGCCCTGGATAAATTGATCGGCGCGCTGATCCGCCAAAAAATTCCGACCGACGGTGGCCTGGCCATTGTCACCAGCCGTTGCAGCCTCGAATTGATTCAAAAAGTGCTGCGCGCAGGCATCCAGACCCTGGTCAGCCTGTCGTCGCCCACCGGCCTGGCCCTGCAATGGGCGCGCCGGCACAACCTCAATCTCATCCACCTGCCGCAGAAAAGTGCGCCGCGGGTTTACAGCCCCGCGATGGAGAACCAGCCATGAGCATGCATCACCAAGCCGACCAAACCCCGACCCCGCGCTACAAGCCGTACAAAGGCCCGGCCGGCGGCTGGGGCGCACTGATCAGCGTGGCGCAGGCCTGGCTGACCAGCGACAACGCCATGAAAAACCTGCGCATGATGCTCAAGACCAACCAGAACGGCGGTTTCGACTGCCCTGGCTGCGCCTGGGGTGACTCGCCAGAAAGCGGCATGGTCAAGTTCTGCGAGAACGGCGCCAAGGCGGTCAACTGGGAAGCCACCAAGCGCCGCGTGGACGCCGCCTTCTTCGCCAAGCACAGCGTGACGGCGCTGCTGGAGCAGAGTGACTACTGGCTGGAATACCAGGGCCGCCTGACCGAACCGATGCGCTATGACGCCGAGACCGATCGCTATCAAGCCATCAGTTGGGAAGCCGCCTTTGACTTGATCGGCAAGCACCTCAACGCCCTGCCAAGCCCGGACATGGCCGAGTTCTACACCTCGGGCCGGGCCAGCAACGAAGCGGCGTACCTGTACCAGCTGTTTGTGCGCGCCTATGGCACCAACAATTTCCCGGACTGCTCGAACATGTGCCACGAAGCCAGCGGCGTCGCCCTGGCGCAAAGCGTGGGCGTCGGCAAAGGCACCGTGACCTTTGATGATTTCGAACATGCCGATGCGATTTTCGTCTGGGGCCAGAACCCCGGCACCAACCATCCGCGCATGCTTGAACCGCTGCGCGAAGCAGTAAAACGTGGCGCCCAGGTGGTGTGCATCAACCCGCTCAAAGAGCGTGGCCTGGAACGCTTCCAGCACCCGCAACACCCGCTGGAAATGCTCACCAACGGTGATAAACCCACCAACACCGCGTACTTCCGCCCGGCGCTGGGTGGCGACATGGCCATCCTGCGCGGCATGGCCAAGTTCCTGCTGCTGTGGGAGCGCCAGGCCCAGGCCGAAGGCAAGGAAGCGGTGTTCGACCACGATTTCCTCAATGAACACAGCGTCAATGTGCTGGAGTACCTGGGCCAGATCGACGACACCTCGTGGGATGAAATCGTCGCGCAGTCCGGCCTCAGCCTGGTCGAGATCGAGCAAGCGGCGCGCATGTACGCCAAAGGCAAAAACGTGATCATGTGCTGGGCGATGGGCATCACCCAGCATCGCCACTCGGTGCCGACCATCCAGGAAATCGCCAACCTGATGCTGCTGCGTGGCAACATCGGCCGCCCAGGCGCCGGCCTGTGCCCGGTGCGCGGCCACAGTAACGTGCAAGGCGACCGCACCATGGGCATCAACGAACGCCCGCCGGTGGCGTTTTTGGATGCGCTGGAGCGCCGCTTCCAGTTCCAGGTGCCGCGTACCAACGGCCACAACGTGGTCGAAGCGATCCACGCCATGCTCGAAGGCCGTTCCAAGGTGTTTATCGGCCTGGGCGGCAACTTCGCCCAAGCCACGCCAGACAGCCCGCGCACCTTTGAAGCGCTGCGTAACTGCGACCTGACCGTGCAGATCAGCACCAAGCTCAACCGCAGCCACCTGATGCACGGCAAAGACGCGCTGATTCTGCCGTGCCTGGGCCGTACCGACATCGACATCCAGGCCGACGGCCCGCAAGCGGTGACAGTGGAAGACTCGTTCAGCATGGTGCACGGCTCCAATGGCCAACTGCAGCCGCTGTCGAAGCTGATGAAGTCCGAGCCGGCGATTCTGGCCGGGATTGCCGCCGCCACGTTGGGCAGCAAGCCGGTGGACTGGAACTGGCTGGTGGCTGACTACGGGCGCATCCGCGACCTGATTGCCGACACCATCCCAGGCTTCAAGGATTTCAACGAGCGTATCAAGCACCCAGGCGGTTTCTACCTGGGCAACTCCGCCGGCGCACGCCGCTGGAACACGCCGTCGGGCCGCGCCAATTTCCGCCCGAACGTGCTGCCCAAAGACCTGATCCACGAACGCACCCACGCCACAGGCCGGGTGCCGGACCTGATCATGCAGTCGATGCGCTCCCACGATCAGTACAACACCACCATTTACGGCCTGGACGACCGCTACCGTGGGGTCAAGGGCCAGCGTGACGTGCTGTTCGTCAACGAAGCCGACATTATCCGCCTGGGCTTCAAGCCGGGGCAGAAGGCTGACATCGTGTCGCTGTGGGAAGATGGCCGCGAGCGCCGCGTGAAGGGCTTCACCTTGCTGGCGTTTGATATTCCGGCGGGCCAGGCGGCGGCTTACTACCCGGAAGTGAACCCGCTGGTGCCGCTGGAAAGCACCGGGGATGGCAGCCATACGCCGACCTCGAAGTTCGTGGCGATTTGCCTGGAAGCGGCGAGCGACAGTGGCTTGATCATGGCCCGCTCAGCCTAAGTCGATCGTTCCCACGCTCTGCGTGGGAACGCCGCCCTGGACGCTCTGCGTCCCCTTTCAACAGGCACAAAAAAAGGCCGCTTTTGCATAAAAACGGCCCTTCCGAAGTAGCTAAAGACTCACAAAACAGACTTAAGTTCCCTATACAAAACAGCAACTTAGCAAATTGTATACAACCTGTACCGCCGGTCGGTTTTCGATTGTCAGCGTCTCGATACAACCTCAGGATCGCGCCGTCATCCTCTTGAGGTCTCTCTATGAAGTTCTCCTCGATTCTCTTGTTGTCCCTTGGCCTGGTCAGTGGCGCAGCCATGGCCGGTGGCACCACCGAAGCCGGTGTGGGCGGCGCATTGGGCGGGGTTCTAGGTTCGGTTGTCGGCCAGCAGTTGGGCGGCAACACCGGTTCCACCATCGGCGCAGCCCTGGGTGGCGCAGGCGGTAGCGCGGTGGGTGCCGACAAGCGCAGCCGTGGCGAAGCCGCTATTGGCGGCGCATTGGGCGCAGCCGGCGGCAACGTCGTAGGCCGCAGTGTCGGCGGCAGCACCGGTGCATTGGTCGGCTCAGCAGCCGGCGGTGGTGCAGGCGGCGCGCTGGGCAACTACATGGGCAACAGAAGCGATGACGACGACCGCCGCTACCGCGGGCGCGACAACCGTCGTTATGACCGTGATGACCACCGTGGACGCGGGCATGCCTATGGGCATCGCAAGAACAAGCATCACTACCGTCATCGGTAAGGCCTAAAGAACACTGAAAAACCCATGTGGGAGCGGGCTTGCTCGCGAAGGCGGACTGTCAGTCAACTAATTTGCTGGCTGACACACCGCTTTCGCGAGCAAGCCCGCTCCCACATTAGGTTCAGGGTGTCTGCCAAGGCCAGGTCAGACCACCAACCGCTCCAACGCCTCGCGCAACTTCCCCGCAATCGCCACCGGCTGGTTCGACGCCCTGTCGACAAACACATGCACAAAGCGCCCCGCCGCACAGGCTTCATTCTCGTCGGCCTTGAACACCGCCAACTCATATTGCACCGAGCTGTTACCCAGTTTGCCCACCCGCAGGCCGATATCCAGCCGATCCGGAAACGCGATCGAAGCGAAATAATCGCACGCCGAACTCACCACAAACCCCACCACTTCACCGTCATGAATATCCAGCCCACCTTCTTCAATCAGGTAGGTATTCACCGCCGTGTCGAAAAAGCTGTAGTAGGTGACGTTGTTCACATGGCCATACACGTCATTGTCGTGCCAACGCGTGATGATCGGCTGGAAATGACGGTAGTCAGCGCGTTGCGGCATTGAGTCAGGCATGGGCGGCTCTCTGGAAAGTGGGTTTACAGGTCATTCAGATGGGCTTGCGCCCACTCACGCACCTCGGCGTAAGGGTAATCCTCCAGCGCAGCAAAACCCGGTATGCCCCGCGCCTTCATCTTGGTAAACAACGGTACGCTGATACCACCGAGAAACCGCGTCAGCCGTTCCGCTTCTGGCACGTTCGTGGTGTGTTCATGATGCCTGTGGATAAAATCACCGCACAGCCCCATGAAGTTTTTATCCACAAGTGGCGGCAGACTCGGTGGCGGCGGTAAATGTGCGACGTGGCCGTGGCATACCGAACAATGCCCGCAGCGTTGAGGGGCATTTTCATCACCAAAGTATTTGGCCAGACGCTGCCCCAGGCACTGCTCGGTCGCAAAAAGATCGAGCATGGCGTGGATCCGCGCCACTTCCGTCACTTCATGGTGCTTGAAGCCTGTGTATAACTCGGCGCTCAGCGCCTGTGGATCAAAGTCGGTATCGAGCAGGCTGTAGACCTCGGTCATCTGCTTGCTTTCCAGCTCGATCAGGCCCTGTTCCTGAAAGTAATCCAGCGCCTTCACCACGCGGCTGCGCTCGGCATTGTGCTGTTGGTACAGCGCATCGAAATCCACCGTCGCCCAGGTTTTAGCGCGTTTACATACCTGGATGATCGCCGCGACAAACTGCTGCCGCTCGCCGGAAAAACGCGCCAGCAGCGCCGCGGGTTCGATCAGGTACTTAAAGCGGTATTCGGCGTAAAACGCGTAGCGCGGTGCGATCACACCTCTGAGTTCCAACTGCACCAGCAGCGTCTTGAGCGGCAGCTCGCGGATGTTGCTGTGGTCCGACAGCGACCTCAACAGGAACTCCCACTGGCCCTCGCTTCGCGCTGCTTGCAACTCCTCGAGTACACGGCGAATGCCCTGCTGCTCCGGCGTGTCGCCATACACGAAGTTTTCCAGCACATTGAGGCTGTCACGGTTGGCCAGCACCAGGCAGTCGGACGGCTGCCCGTCACGCCCGGCGCGGCCGACTTCCTGGCTGTAGTTCTCGATGGATTTGGGCAGGTCGAAGTGCACCACGTTGCGGATGTCACTCTTGTCGATGCCCATGCCGAACGCGATGGTGGCAACGATGCAGTTGGAGCGCCCGCCCATAAAGCGCTGCTGGATGCCTTCACGTTTATCGTGGGGCAACCCGGCGTGGTACGCCTCGGCCTGAATGCCATTGCGATTCAGGTGCTCGGCAATCTGCTCAGCAGTTTTTTGCAACGTGACGTAAACGATGCTTGGCTGATTGGCCCGCGCGCTCATCCACTCGACCAGGCGCCGACGCTTGTCGTGGCCACTCACCGGTTCTACCAGCAAGTTCAGGTTGGGCCGGTAGAAGCCCGTGGTGATCACGTCATCCGGCGCAATGGCGAACTTGGCCTGCATGTCGGCAATCACCTTGGGCGTGGCTGTAGCCGTCAGCAGCAGCGCTTGTGGGATATTGAACTGGCGCTGGTAGTCCGGCAGCTTCAAATAGTCCGGACGGAAGTTGTGGCCCCATTCGGAAATACAGTGCGCCTCATCCACCACCAACAAGGAAATCTGCACGCTTTGCAGGAAGTTACGGAAGCGCTCGTTCTTCAAGCGCTCCACGGAAATCATCAAAATCTTCAACTCCCCCGAACGCGCACGGGCCATCACCTCATTGGCGTCTTCACGGCTCTGCGCCGAATCGATACTGCCGGCAGAAATGCCATGGCGCTGCAGGAAACCCAACTGGTCCTGCATCAGCGCCAACAGCGGCGACACCACCAGCGTCAGATGCGGCAACAGCACCGCCGACAGCTGATAACACAGGGACTTGCCCGACCCGGTAGGAAAAATCGCGGCCGCCGAACGACCGGCCAGCACTGCGCTGACCGCTTCTTCCTGGCCCAAACGAAACTGTGGATAACCAAAGACCTGCTGGAGGGTGTTGTGCATAAGCTGTCACTCCGTTGACCGCTGAACGAGTCAAAAACATAGACCAGCGATCGGTAAACGGTCGGGGATAAACGCTACAAACTGATACAGAGAAAACCAGCAAGCCCGCGCAAAAATGCAGACAGTAGCACGCTTGATTACAAGCCCCGACAAGGAGTCGTGAATGTCTCGCATGCCATCGTTTTCTTTGCTTCTCGCATTGCCCTTGCTGGTGATGGGCTGTGCAGCGCCGCCAAAACCCACTTCCGAGCAATTGGCCGTGCGTGCCTTTGAAACGCCCGAATACTTCGCCGCTAACGCCCTGCCTATCGTCAAGGCCTCCACCCTCTATGCGCGTGGCGGCACTGGCCAAGGCGTGAAAGTGGCGCTGATCGACTCGGGCCTCAACAGTGAATTACCTGAGTTCCAAGGGCGCTTGGCCGATATCGGTTACGATTTCGTGCGCCAACAGCCAGGCACCGTCGACATCAAAGGCCACGGCACACAAATGGCCGGTATTCTCGCCGCCAACAAGAACGCTCAAGGCATGCACGGGATCGCCTTCAACGCCCAGTTAATCCCCATGCGCTTCGGCGACGATAAGGAGCCGTTTTATTTCGACAGCGAAATTGCCCAGGGCTGGCGCCTGGCACATGCCCAAGGCGCACGCTTTTTCAGTAACTCCTGGGCAAACCCCATTGAAGCCAACACCAATGAAATGCCTGTCTATGAACGCCTGATGGGCGACTCACTGGAGGCGGCCAAGCAACTGGTGGCTGAAGGCGCGGTCTTTGTGTTCTCCACCGGCAACGAGGTCAAACGCGAGCCTCTTGCCGAACCCGGCCTGCCTGCACTGGTGCCAGAGCTGGAAAAAGGCTGGATCGCCGTCATGGCCCTCAAGAACGACGGCAGCGCGATCAACCTCAAGTCCAACTACTGCGGGCTTGCTGCGCGCTGGTGCATTGCCGTACCGGGTGGCGATGGTGGGGCGGGCCTGCTGACGACACAGAAAGATGGCAGCTACGGGCCGACCGCTGGAACTTCCCCGGCCGCCGCGTTGGTCAGCGGCGCCCTGGCGGCATTGCAAAGCCGCTTTCCCGAAATGACCCCGCAGCAGGTTCGCGATCGCTTGCTCAGCACCGCCAATCGGACGGGCATCTATGCTAACAGCGAAGCCTATGGGCGCGGGCTGATGGACCTGGATGCGGCTTCGCGTCTGTAAGCTTGGCGATTACCGCCCGACCTGATCGTTCCTCACGCTCTGCGTGGGAATGCCGCCTGGGACGCTCCGCGCCCCGCCATCCGCGCCCGGCTTTACCCTTCGGCAGTGGTGACGCAGAGCGTCACGGAAGGCATTCCCACGCAGGAGCGTGGGAGCGATCTAAGTGGTTAAACCATATGTTTATTGCTCGAAATAACGCTGGCTTCTAAGGTTCGCTCCGTCGCTATCAATACGGCGACCGAGCTTGGTCACTCGAACAACAGCAGAGATAAACGTGCCAATTTTTTTGGCGTATTTCTTTGATTTTTCGGAGTGCCCTTTTATGACAACGCTCAATGTCCCTGCCAATCGCTATCGTCAGCTACGCACCAACTTCACCAACACCCACCCTCTCGTCATCGACACCGAAGCCGCCGCCGAAGATATCCAGTGCGCCGCACACCAGCGCATCCGCGCTGCCACTGACTTGCTGGAAACCTTCACCTGCCTGACCTACGAACACGCCGACCTCAAAGACATTTCCCACATCATCAATGCCCTATATCTGCTGGTGCAGGATGGCTGTGATCTGCTGGAAGCAACGCAGCACGTTCAACTGCAACCGGCAGTCGACACGCAGCCACAACCAAGCCAACCCCTGAGCTAAACCTGTGGGAGCGGGCTTGCCCGCGATGGCGGACTGTCAGGCAATATTGCCCTACCTGACACACCGCCATCGCGGGCAAGCCCGGCTCCCACATTGGCTGGGTGTTGCCAAAAAAATCACTGTCAAACCGCAAATGCCGGAAAGCTTTGTGGGAAGCAGACAAACCCCGTGTAGTCCTCTTCCCAAACTGCTTAAAACAGCTATCTCACCCTCTACATAACCTCCCTTCATATGACCGAAACTGGTGACCTCTCAACTGTCCCGGCAAAAACCCGTGAATATCGAAAGGACTCAATACATCGGCCATTACGGCGTCACCTTCACGGTGATTCGCCTTACCGTTTTACCCACCCACAAGCACGCTTTGACAAACCTCTGCTTGCTGGAAGCTGGTACTTCGGCAAACGAAGTGCGCTATCGACTGGTGGATCTCTACGAAAAGATGTTCGCCCGAGATTTGCCTTGCAAGATGACAGTCGCGATCTCCAAGCCACTGACCCGACAACAAGCTGAACTGCTTAACGAACGCGGGACCATCGTCACCTTGCTACTGGCTGGGGCCTTCAGCGTTCCCCTTCACCCGCTTTCGAAACCTGTAGCACGCGTTGTCGGCGTCACAGTGGGTCTATTCACCAAAAACATCATTCGCAGTTATCACGCAGGTGATGTGATCGTCGGAAGTGAAGCTCAGGTAGACGGAGGAATAGGTCCTCAGCGCTCAATGTCTGCAATGGTCATTCAATTTCAGGGAGGAGGGAGACGTTGATGGAATACGTCCAATGGATCATTTTTATCGTGGTGAGCGTTGTCCTGGACAACAAAATGAGGTCCAAAACCCTTAGAAAATATGTCGGTTTATTACTGTTCGCTGTTGGCCTGACCTGCGCAATATGGCTCCCTTACTGGGCACAGGAAGTCCGACTCCCAAGCCTGCCTATAGGTGCGTTGCTATTAGGCTCGGGCCTATATCTGGATCGGCACCGCTATAGCCGAATCAGGTCCTCTCACCCATTGCTCGTCGCCCCCACACTTAACCTGGCAGCCGACTTTCCCGACGACCCCGTCATGCGTCACCTCCTGCAGCTCGTGAATGAAGACGTGGGCCTGCCCAAACATCAAGCTCTCAGCCTCAGCACTTCAATAAATCATGATCTCGGATGCAGCAGCTCTGAGGCTAGAAAATTGATGGCCGCACTGAAGCAAGATTTCGGCATGACGTTCGGAGACTACAGGAGCAATCGCTATTTCAAGCGTCGAGGCTTTGACATGTATTTGAGACATGTGGACAGAGGCAGCAAAGGCAAAATCCCGCTCACCATCGACATGCTCTACCAGGCCGTCAAAGCCAAACGCTGGAACACACGGGCACTCGAAGCAAAGAGATTTCAAGAGTCATGAATATCGTCCTGCAAATAGCCTGTTTCTTTGGTTTTTACGTTTTACTGCATTACCAGATCACTGACTCTATTCTGAGAAAACGCCTTGCAATCACGTGCCTCGTAACCGGCCTGGCATTGACGTTCTTATTACCCTACATGGCAGTAATCCTTAGAATGCCCTTGCTCCCTATCTTCGTATTCTTGATAGGCTTGGCACTCTTCATAACCCGCAACAAGTACCGCCGCCAACGCCACCCGCCCCCTCACCCACTCCTGCGTGCGCCCACCATGAACCTGGCCCCCAACTTCCCCGAAGACCCCGTGATGCAGCAGCTTCTGCAACTGCTGCACGAAGAAATCGGCCTGCCGAAGCACAAGACCCTTCGCCTCGAAACCTCGATCAACCTTGAGCTGGGCTGCGACGGCGCCGAGGCCAAGCAATTGATGGACGCGATGGAGCAAGAGTTTGCCCTCGACCTGGGCGACTACGATGCTTATCGTTACTTCAAACCGCCGGTGTTCGATGTGTTCCTCAAGCGCCGCGCCAAAGGGCGTGGCGACAAGGTGCCGCTGACCATCGGCATGCTCTACCTGGCGATCAAGACCCATAGCTGGGATACGCAAACCCTGGAAAACCTGAGCTGATCCCAAGACCACCGAGGATCAAATGTGGGAGCGGGCTTGCTCGCGAAAGCGGGCTTGCTCGCGAAAGCGGTGTGTCAGGTAGAGCATTTCTCACTGATCTACCGCATTCGCGAGCAAGCCCGCTCCCACAGGGGTTATGCGTTAATCTGGCGATTTGAGCCAACAACAAGGACCTTACATGGACGTAATAATGGGCCTGCTGGCCGCTCTGCTCTGGGGCGGTACGGATTTTCTCGTGGGCCTCAACGCCCGAGCCGTCGGCGTTAAACGCGCGGTGTATTTCGGCCAGGCCCTTGGCTTTTTGATCATGACGCTGTTGCTGGTGATCTTCCCGGCTTTCCTGTTCAAATCCCTGAATGCCCCGTTGAGCGTCTGGCTCCTGGGCATCACCGCCGCCCTGCTCACCGTCTCCGGCGCGCTGGCGCTGTCCAAGGCCTTCGCCCTGGGCAAAGCTGCCATCGTTGCGCCATTGGTGACCTCTTACGGCGTAGTCACCGCCCTGCTGTCCTGGGCCAGCGGCGAACACATCAACTTGATCCAACTCGGTTGCATCGGCCTCTGCGTAATCGGCGTGATCCTTTCCAGCATCCACAAGGACAACGGCACGCCCCACAACAACCCGCGCCAGTCCATCGCCTACGCCATGCTCGCCGCCTTGCTGTACGGCACCAGTTTCTGGTTGCAAGGCCGCTACACGCTGCCGGCGTTGGGGCCGATCACCATGCTGTGGCTGGGTTACCTGGTGGGCCTGTGCGTGTTGGTGGTGATGGTGCTGAAGATCCAGGACGGCCTGAAGATTCCGCCAATGAAAAACTGCGCGACACTGACGGGCGCGAGCTTGATGAACCTGGGGGGCTTCTCGGCATTTTCGTGGGGCGCGATGGCCGGCTCGGTTTCGGTGGTGACGGTGATCAGTACGTTGTCGGGGGGGATTGCGGCGATTTTGGGGTTTGTGTTTTTCAGGGAGCGGTTGTCGGGAGTGCAGGTGCTGGGGGTTGTGTTAGTGCTGGTCGGCGCAGTGGTTTTGCATATCGCCGTCTAACCTTTCGCCCACAAAAAAGCCGCCCCGAAGGGCGGCTTTTTCACAACAACCGAACCTTACAACTTAGGCCCGGCCGCCTTGATCGCATCGCTCACTTCAAACTTCTTGAAGTTCTCGATGAACAGACCCGCCAGCGCTTTCGCCGCTTCGTCGTAGGCAGCCTTGTCAGCCCAGGTGTTACGTGGGTTCAACAGGCCGGTATCAACGCCCGGTACGGCCAAAGGCACGTCGAGGTTAATGGTGTCGAGGTGTTCGGTTTCTGCACCGATCAACGCGCCGCTCTGGATCGCTGCGATCACGCCGCGAGTGGTCGGGATGTTGAAGCGCTTGCCGACGCCGTAGCCGCCGCCGGTCCAGCCGGTGTTGACCAGGTAGACCTTGGAGCCGAAGCCGCGCACGCGCTTGATCAGCAGCTCGGCGTATTCACCGGCCGGGCGTGGGAAGAACGGCGCGCCGAAGCAGGTGGAGAAGGTCGACTTGATGCCGCTGCCCGAACCCATTTCAGTCGAGCCCACCAGAGCGGTGTAGCCGGACAGGAAGTGGTAGGCCGCTTGTTCTTCGCTGAGGATCGACACGGGCGGCAGTACGCCGGTCAGGTCGCAGGTCAGGAAGATCACAGCGTTTGGCTCGCCGCCCAGGTTCTTCTCGGAACGCTTGGCAACGTGCTCCAGCGGGTAGGCGGCGCGGCTGTTCTGGGTCAGGCTGACGTTGGTGTAGTCGGCGTGCTTGGCATCGTCGATCACCACGTTTTCGAGCACGGTGCCGTGCTTGATGGCTTTCCAGATTACCGGCTCGTTCTTCTCGGAGAGGTCGATGCACTTGGCATAGCAACCGCCTTCGATGTTGAACACCACGCCTTCGCCCCAGCCGTGTTCGTCGTCACCGATCAGGTAACGGCTTTCGTCGGCCGACAGGGTGGTTTTACCGGTGCCCGACAGACCGAAGAACAGGGTCACATCGCCTGCTTCGCCGATGTTGGCGGCGCAGTGCATCGGCAGCACGTCGGCGGCCGGCAGCAGGAAGTTTTGCACCGAGAACATGGCTTTTTTCATTTCACCGGCGTAACGCATACCGGCGATCAGCACTTTCTTCTGGGCGAAGTTGAGGATCACGCAACCGTCGGAGTTGGTGCCGTCACGCTCTGGCACGCATTCGAAGTTGGCGACGTTCAGCACTTGCCACTCATCACGGCCGGCCGGGTTGTACTGGGCCGGGTTGATGAACAGGCAACGACCGAACAGGTTCTGCCAGGCAGTCTGGGTGGTCATTTTCACGGCCAGGTAGTGGTCTTCTGCAGCCCCTACGTGAACATGGGAAACGAAATGCTCTTGCGCGTTGTTGAATGCCTCGACGCGAGCCCACAGGGCATCGAACTTGTCGGCCGGGAACTTGCGGTTGATCGGGCCCCAGGCAATTGCGTCCTGGGTGGAAGGCTCTTCAACGATGAAACGGTCAACCGGCGAACGGCCGGTGCGATGACCGGTTTCTACGACCAGCGCGCCAGTATCGGCAAGCACGCCTTCACCGCGCTGCAGGGCTTCTTTGACCAGATCGTCAACACTCAGATCGGTGTATACGGCGTTATTGGCTTGCGTCATGAGGTTCCCCGTCGGCCTATGGCCGAGTGCTCCAAACGTTTTGTAGTAGAAAGTTGCGCACTACTACCGCGAAAAAAGTGGGCCGGATTATGCCAGAAAAGCCCAAAAAGAGTAGGGCCCTCCCGTCAGAACTGCGCTAATCCGGCGTTTGTCAGGTGATTTACCTGTGCTTAAACGTTTTAGTGGCGGGTATCGGAAGGGGTGTCGATGCCTGCACCGGCGAATAATTGGGTGACATCGGCCGCATCGAACAGGTAGCGCTGGTTGCAGAACTGGCAGTCGATCTCGATATTGCCGCCATGTTCCACCACCAATTGCTGCGCATCTTCCAGGCCCAGGCTGACCAAGGCGTTGGCGGAGCGCTCACGCGAGCAACTGCAACGGAAGCGCAGGCCCTGGGCGTCGAACAGGCGCACGGCCTCTTCGTGGTAGAGGCGATGCAGAATGGTTTCGTTGTCCAGGCCCAGCAGTTCTTCAGCCGTCAGGGTACCGGCCAGGGCGGTCAGTTTGCGCCAGCTGTCGGTGCGCTCATCGTCGTCCTTGATGCGGTCGGCCGGCAGTTGCTGCAGCAGCAGGCCACGGGCGCGCTTGCCGTCCGCGTTGAGCCAGAATTTGGTGCCGACCTGCTGGGACATCACGAAATAGTTGGTGAAGCAGTCCGAGAGGGTTTCGCCGTCAAGGTCGACGATGCCCTGGTAACGCTGGCCTTCGGTGGGGTCGACGGTGATCGCCAGCACGCCGTTGGCCATCAGGTCAGACAAGGTTGCATCCGGCGCGATCTGGTCGGCCTCGTAACGGGCCAGGCCACGGATTTCGCGCTCGCTGGAGCACTCGATCATCAACATCGG
The DNA here is from genome assembly GCF_900006605.1 of Pseudomonas sp. 58 R 3. NCBI lineage: Bacteria > Pseudomonadati > Pseudomonadota > Gammaproteobacteria > Pseudomonadales > Pseudomonadaceae > Pseudomonas > Pseudomonas sp. 58 R 3. The sequence goes on from NZ_CVTT01000061.1 coordinate 461,551, forward strand.
CACCGGGCCTTCGGAACGGGCCTGCAAAATCAGCAAACCGTCGAACTTCATGGTGCCTACCAGCAGCGAGGCCGCCGCCATCAGCTCACCGAGCAGTTGCGCGACCGGCTCCGGATAGGGGTGCTTGGCGAGGACTTCGGCATAGCTGCGCTCCAGCGAGACCAGTTCGCCGCGGGCGTCGTTCTCATCGAAGATAAAGCGTTGGGTGAAGTCGGTATCCGGTAGATCAGTCATAGGTCTGGGTATCTGAATTGATGACAAATTGGTTACAAGGTTTATAGAATTAAACGCTTTGGCACCTTTTTGGTGCGTTTTTATAGAGCGAAGAGGGACAGTTTATGAACAATCCGGGTTTGTTCCAAGCCAGGTGGAACCTCGGGAGGTTGGCCTTGTGCAATCTAGTCGCTATCGGGCTGCTGTGTTTTTGGCTGTGGCCCACGGGACAGATGCTGTGTGTGGTTTTCGACGAATGGCTGTTTCATCTGCTCAATGACCCACTGGCAAGTCATTCGACGTGGTTGCATGTGTGGGCAGTGGCCAGTTTGCGACCGTTCGATGCCGTGGTCGGGGTGATTTTGCTGATGCTGCTGATTCGCGGTGACTGGGTGTTCAAGGCCATCCAGGTGCGCCAGGCGTTCTTTGGTTTCCTCAGCATTCTGCTGCTGTTGCTGTTTATCCGCATGCTGTTTTCCAAGCTCACGGCGCAAATGGGCTGGCAGCACAGCAGCCCGTCGATGGTGATCAGCGGCGCGATTCATATGAGTGATTATTTCCCGGGGCTGGAGAAAACCTGGGAACTGAAGGACCGTTCCAGCCAGAGTTTCCCGGGCGATCATGCGTCGGTGCTGCTGATCTGGGGCATGTTCATGACGGTGTTTTCCCAGCGTTTCACCCAGGTGGTAGAGATCTGGGGCTTGGCGCTGTTGTTCATGATGCCAAGGCTGGTGGCGGGCGCGCATTGGGGCCAGGACGATTACATCGGCGGGGTGTTGCTGGCGTTGTTGGCGTTGGGTTGGGGGTATTACACGCCGTTTGCGGCGAAGGTGTCCGGGTTGCTGATGCGGGTGACGGCGCCGGTTTTCGGGTTGCTCGGGAAGCTGCCAGTCATAGGGCGCTTAAGTGTCATGCGCATAGCCGCGTAACAACGCAGGTTCAATGTGGGAGCGGGCTTGCTCGCGAATGCGTTAGGTCAGTTAATGAATTCGTCAGCTGACACTCCGCTTTCGCGAGCAAGCCCGCTCCCACATTTTGATCTTCTTTTGAGCAAAGATTTTCATCATTAATCATCATTGCCACTGCCGCGAAACTTGAACAAATCGCGACGCTGCTTCTTGCTCGGCTTGCCATCGGTGGTCATGCCGGTTGCGCCGGCCTTACGCATAGCCGCAGCGTTTTCGCGCTTGGCGATGCTGGCTTCGGTCTCGGCATACAACGCCTGCGCCTCAGGCGCGCCACGACGCACGACAGACAGCGCCTGCACCACCACAGTCTTTTCGTCAAACCCGGTGCGAATCTGCAACTCGTCTCCGACGCGCGGTTCCTTGCCCGGCTTGCAGCGCTCGCCGCGATGGTGCACCTTGCCGCTCTCGATGGCCGCCTTGGCCAGGGCACGGGTTTTGTAAAAACGCGCGGCCCACAGCCACTTGTCCAAACGGACCTTTTCTTCCTCTTCCTGCTTTTGAGCCACTTGAATTCCTCGCTCTGAAAAATGTCGCAACTTTACCGTTGAACCTCTTCAACGCATAAATCCCAAGCCTCACCTAAGATACGCCAGACACCCCCTGTTTTCGCGAGGATACGCTGTGACCGACTTTCCCACCTCACTCACCTCGCCCAATCAGCGTTGCGTAGGTTGCCAGCAAAGCGAAGCCTTGGGTTTCGATTTTTCCTTCGCCTACCAGCCTATCGTAGACCTTCGCGACCGGTCGATTTTTGCCCACGAAGCATTGGTGCGCGGCACTCACGGTGAAGGGGCGTTGTCGGTGCTGGAGCAGGTCAACGACAGCAACCGTTATCGCTTTGACCAACGCTGCCGTACTCAGGCGATTGCGGGGGCCGCCGCCTTGGGAATGCAAAGCTATCTTTCGATCAACTTCATGCCCAATGCGGTGTACCGGCCGGAGTTGTGCATTCGCAGCACGCTGGAGGCGGCCCGCGCGCATAATTTCCCGCTGGATCGGTTGATTTTCGAAACGCTGGAAAACGAGCATGTAGATAACTATCGCCATTTGACCAATATTCTGCGTGAATACCGCGAATTCGGCTTCAAGACCGCCATCGACGACTTCGGTGCCGGCTATTCGGGGCTGAACCTGCTGGCCGATTTCCAACCCGACTTGATCAAACTCGACATGGCGCTGATTCGCGATGTCGACCAGGATCGTGTCCGGCAGGTAATTGTCCAGGGGATTGTCACAATCTGTGAGCAGTTGGGGATTACTGTCATTGCTGAAGGTATCGAAAGTGCCGGCGAGCGTGACTTCCTGTCCAACTGCGGAATATTTCTGATGCAGGGCTACTGGTTCGCCAAGCCTGCGTTTAAAGCCTTGGCCGAGGTTTCACCCCAGGCCTGGGCGAACTGACCGGTTACCCATATTGAAGACATTTGACCATTTGACCGTTGTGGGTCTGCGCGAGTGGGTGGCCCTTCCCGACCTGGGAGTGGCCGGCCTGCGCGCGAAGATCGACACCGGTGCCAGCACCTCGAGCCTGCACGCCACCGATATCGAGCCCTTTGAGCGCGACGGTGAGAAGTGGGTGCGCTTTACCGCGCACCTGGGCAGCGTGGTGCAACTGCGTCATCGTCGCTGCGAAGCGCCGCTGGTGACGATGAAAACCATCAAGAGCTCCAACGGCCATGCGCAGGTGCGGTATGTAATCAGCACCACCCTGGCACTGGGTGACCGAGTATGGCGGGTGGAATTCACCCTGGCCTGCCGCAAGGCCATGCGTTACCGCCTGTTGCTGGGTTCCAAGGCGCTGATTGACGGCCAGTTGGTGGTCAACCCCGGCGTCAAGTACGTTCAAGACAAGCCGGTGTTCCCGGTCTCTACTATTTCTGCCCCAGGTGCTGCATGAAGATTGCTGTGCTGTCGCGAAACCCGCGTCTGTATTCCACCCGCCGCCTGGTCGAGGCCGGCACTGAACGTGGCCATGAAATGGTGGTGATCGACACGTTGCGTGCCTATATGAACATTGCCAGCCACAAGCCGCAGATCCACTACCGAGGCAAGCCGCTGGAAGGCTTTGACGCGGTGATCCCGCGGATCGGTGCTTCGGTGACGTTCTACGGCTGCGCGGTGTTGCGCCAGTTTGAAATGATGGGCGTGTTCCCGCTCAACGAATCGGTGGCCATTGCCCGCTCGCGGGACAAGCTGCGCTCCCTGCAACTGCTGTCACGCCGGGGAATCGGCCTGCCGGTGACCGGCTTTGCCCACTCCCCCGATGACATCCCCGACCTGATCGAGATGGTCAACGGTGCGCCGCTGGTGATCAAGGTACTCGAAGGCACCCAAGGTATCGGCGTGGTGCTGTGTGAGACGGCAACTGCCGCCGAGTCGGTGATCGAGGCGTTCATGGGCCTCAAGCAGAACATCATGGTGCAGGAATACATCAAGGAAGCCGGCGGTGCGGATATCCGCTGCTTCGTGGTTGGCGACAAGGTGATTGCCGCCATGAAACGCCAGGCCAAGCCAGGGGAGTTCCGCTCCAACCTGCACCGTGGCGGCAGTGCCAGCCTGATCAAGATCACCCCGGAAGAACGCATGACTGCACTGCGGGCCGCCAAAGTGATGGGCCTGGCAGTGGCGGGCGTGGATATCCTGCGCTCCAACCATGGCCCGCTGGTGATGGAGGTGAATTCATCACCGGGGCTTGAAGGGATCGAGACCACCACCGGCAAGGATGTGGCGGGGATCATCATTCAGCATCTGGAGAAGAATGGTGGGCCGAATATGACCCGGACCAAGGGCAAGGGTTGATACAACCCGGCCTTCCACCACCGAAAAAACCTGTGGGAGCTGGCTTGCCAGCTCCCACCTTTGAACTATGTCGGTTGTTAGACGGCGTCTCTAGGCAACATCAAGCCCAGCGGCAAGCGCACCCGCGCTTCCAGGCCGCCCTCTTCGCGGTTACGCAACTCAACATTGCCGCCATGCATCGAAGCAATTCGCCGCACAATCGCCAGGCCCAGCCCCGTACCTTTGCCGCCCCGCGCACGGTCACCACGGGTGAACGGGTTGAAAATGCCTTCCAGCTCCGCCGGGTCGATGCCCGTGCCACGGTCCATCACACTCAACACCACATAGGGCGCAGTGCTGTCGCCGGACACATAGGCGGCCACTTCCACATCTGAACCGGCGTGATGCAGGGCGTTGCCGATCAGGTTGTTCAACAGGCGCTTCATCGACACCCGACGCAATGCAAACGGCTGGATCGGCTCCAGGCGCATACGCACCTGTTCACCATTCTGGTTGTAGGGCGCCACCACCTCACGCACCAGGTCCGTGAGATCGACCTCTTCCACCACCTCATCACGGCCGTCGCGGATAAACGCCAGGAACTGGTCGAGAATCGCGTCCATGTCCTCGATGTCGCGCACCATGTCGTCAGTCAGGTCGTTATGGTTGCCCATCAACTCCAGAGACAGCCGCAAACGCGTCAGCGGCGTGCGCAAGTCATGGGATACGCCCGCCAGCATCAGCTCGCGTTCGCGCCCGGCCTGTTCGACATCCTCCGCCATCTGGTTGAAGGCACCGTACACCTCGGTCATCTCACTGGGCGTATCGCTGATCGGCAGGCGCACGCTGCGCCCCTGCCCCAGTTGGCGCGCGGCAAATACCAGGCGTTTAAGCGGCTGGTTAAGCTGACGCACGAAAATCCACGCGGACGCCGTCGAAAGCAAGCCGATGGCCAGGAACCAACCCAGCACGTTCCAGATCTTCTGCCCCCGCAACGGGTGCGGGTATAACGGCACTTTCAGCCAATCCTGCCCCAGGCTCGGCGCACGCACCCACAAGGCGGGCGACACGTGCATACGCAGCCGCACTTCGGTGTCTTCACCCAGCTCAGCCTGCATCTGCCGTTGGTAGATCTCGCTGTAGGGCCAATGCTGCTCGCCCTCCGGCACGCCCGCGCCCGCCACACGAACCAGGGTGGCGGCCTTGGCGATTTTCTCGCGGTTCTCGGGGTCGGCCGCCCAATAGGCACGCAACGTCAACGCCACGCCGTGGCTGTACTGCCGGTCTACCAGCACGTCTTCGTTCATCAACAGGTAAACCAGCGTCAGTGCCTTGGAAAACAGCACGACGATCAGCACCAGCCAAAGGGTGCGAGAGAAGAAACTTTGCGGGAACCACAACGGGGTTTTCATAGGAGACAGCTAAACACCTTGCAGGAACGAGCGGCGCTCGCAGAATTGCAGACGCCGGGCATCCCGTCGACCCTCATGGAGTCAAACGCCGGGATGCCCGCGCCTGCAAGTCATCGGTCACTTGGTAGCAGTGCCATCCGGCACAAACACATAACCCACGCCCCACACCGTCTGGATGTACCGCGGCTTGGCCGGGTCCGGCTCGATCATCCGGCGCAACCGGGAGATCTGCACGTCGATGGAGCGCTCCAGGGCGTCCCATTCGCGGCCACGGGCCAGGTTCATCAGCTTGTCGCGGGTCAGCGGCTGGCGAGCGTTCATCACCAATGCCTTGAGCACGGCGAACTCGCCGGTGGTCAGCATGTGCACTTCTTCGCCACGCTTAAGCTCGCGTGTCGCCAGTGACAGCTCGTATTCACCAAAGGTGACGCTCTCGTCTTCGCTGCCTGGTGCGCCCGGTACCGGCGGTGCCTGGCGACGCAATACGGCTTTGACCCGGGCCATCAACTCGTCAGGGTTGAACGGCTTGGCCAGGTAGTCATCAGCGCCCAGTTCCAGGCCCTTGATGCGGCTCAGCTCATCGCCCTTGGCGGTCAGCATGATGATGGGGATCTGGTTGTTCGCACCGCGCAAGCGTTTGCAGGCGGTAAGGCCGTCTTCGCCGGGCAACATCAGGTCGAGTACGACCAGGTTGAACACTTCACGCCCCAACAGGCGGTCCATCTGCTCGGTGTTCGGCACCGCGCGGGCACGGTAGCCCTTGGAGTTGAAAAAACGTTCCAGCAGGCTGCTCAGCCCCGGATCGTCGTCAACGATGAGAATTTTTTCGCCTTCAGCAGTTTGTGCAGTGCTGCTCATTAGATGCTCCTCTTATCTCGGCGCGCATTATGGCGTAGCTGCCGTTATACGCACCGTGTGCATTGTTAGCAGATTTTTCCTCCACCGCCAGCGAACCCGCGTCCTACACCACCGGCGCAGTACCCCTCAAGGGCAGAACGCTGGTTATAATGCGGCGCCTTCATGCAGGGCACTGTCAGACTTTACTGTTTGCAGCCTCAGCCGTTTTTTCAGCGCTGGGCAGCAATTTCCCGATTTCGAGGGTCAACAGGCAGCCTTTTGACCCAGGCAGCGGCGCCGCTGGCGCCGCTCAACCAGCCTCGCAACGCCTTGTTTTCCGGGCCTGCGAGCTGCTTTCAAGAATTTCAGGTGGTTTTATGGACAGCATCAACAGCCGCATTGCCGAGGAACTCGGTGTACGCCCACAACAGGTCGAAGCGGCCGTCGCGCTATTGGATGAAGGCTCCACGGTGCCTTTCATCGCCCGTTACCGTAAAGAAGTGACCGGCAGCCTCGACGACACCCAACTGCGTCACCTGGAAGAGCGCCTGCGCTACCTGCGAGAACTCGACGAACGGCGCATCAGCATCCTCGCCAGCATTGAGGAACAGGGCAAGTTGACCACGCAGCTGGAACGCGACATCAAGCTCGCCGACACCAAGACCCGCCTCGAAGACCTTTACCTGCCCTACAAACAGAAGCGCCGCACCAAGGGCCAGATCGCTCTGGAAGCCGGTTTGGGCGAGTTGGCCGATGGCCTGTTCAACGACCCGTCGCTGACCCCGGAAACCGAAGCCGCACGCTTTATCGATGCCGAAAAAGGCGTCGCCGACGTCAAGGCCGCCCTCGAAGGTGCCAAGTACATCCTCATGGAGCGTTTCGCCGAAAACGCCGGCCTGCTGGAAAAACTGCGCACCTACCTCAAGCAGGAAGCCATTCTCAGCGCTCGCGTTATCGCCGGCAAAGAGGAAGAAGGCGCCAAGTTTCGCGATTATTTCGAACACGACGAACCGCTCAAGAGCATGCCGTCGCACCGCGCACTCGCAATTTTCCGGGGTCGCAACGAAGGCATTCTCAGCTCCGCACTCAAAGTCGGCGACGAGTTGCCGGGCACCATGCACCCGTGCGAAGGCATGATCGGTCAACAATTCGGTATCCAGAATCAGAACCGTCCTGCGGACAAGTGGCTCGGTGAAGTCGTGCGCTGGACCTGGAAGGTCAAGCTTTACACGCACCTGGAAACCGACCTGCTCGGCGAGCTGCGCGACGGCGCTGAAACCGAGGCGATCAACGTGTTCGCCCACAACCTGCACGACCTGCTGCTGGCCGCACCGGCCGGCCCGCGCGCCACCCTGGGCCTCGACCCGGGCTTGCGCACCGGCTGCAAGGTGGCGGTGGTCGACTCCACCGGCAAGCTGCTGGACCACGCCACCGTGTACCCGCACGTGCCGCACAACAAGTGGGACCAGACCCTCGCCATCCTGGCCGCGCTGTGCGCCAAGCACGCCGTGGACCTGATCGCCATCGGCAACGGCACCGCCAGCCGCGAAACCGACAAGCTGGCCGCCGAGCTGATCAAAAAGTACCCCGCCATGAAGATGACCAAGGTCATGGTCTCCGAGGCCGGCGCGTCGGTGTATTCGGCGTCGGAACTGGCTTCCAAGGAATTCCCGGACCTCGACGTGTCGATCCGTGGCGCCGTCTCCATTGCTCGCCGCCTGCAAGACCCGCTGGCAGAGCTGGTGAAGATCGACCCTAAATCCATCGGTGTCGGCCAGTACCAGCACGACGTCTCGCAGCTGAAACTGGCGCGCGGCCTGGATGCAGTAGTGGAAGACTGCGTGAACAAGGTGGGCGTGGATGTAAACACCGCCTCGGTCGCGCTGCTGGCGCGTATCTCCGGCCTGAACACCACCCTGGCGCAGAACATCGTTACTCACCGTGACGAGAACGGTGCGTTCAAAACCCGTGCCGCGCTGAAAAAAGTGGCACGCCTGGGCGAAAAAACCTTTGAACAGGCCGCCGGCTTCCTGCGCGTCATGAACGGCGATAACCCGCTGGATTCGTCTGCGGTCCACCCGGAAGCCTACCCGCTGGTACAGCGCATTGCCGCCGAGACCGACCGTGATATCCGTTCGCTGATCGGTGACGCCGCGTTCCTCAAGCGCCTGGACCCGAAAAAGTACACCGACGAAACCTTCGGCGTGCCGACCATCACCGACATCCTGCAAGAGCTGGAAAAACCTGGCCGCGACCCGCGTCCCGAGTTCAAGACCGCGGAGTTCCAGGACGGCGTTGAAGACCTCAAGGACCTGCAGCCCGGCATGATCCTCGAAGGCGTGGTCACCAACGTGACCAACTTCGGCGCCTTTGTGGATATCGGCGTGCATCAGGACGGTTTGGTGCACATCTCTGCGCTTTCGGAGAAGTTCATCAAGGACCCGCGCGAAGCGGTCAAAGCCGGTGACGTGGTCAAGGTCAAGGTCATGGAAGTCGATATCCCGCGTAAACGCGTGGGCCTGTCGATGCGCATGAGCGACACCCCCGGCGAGAAAATCGACGGCGCCCGTGGTGCGCGCCCAGGCTCGGCACCGCGCCAGTCCCAGGGCAGTGCGCCGCGTAAAGAACCCACCGCGACGGCCGCGCCGAGCAACAACGCCATGGCGTCGCTGTTCGCCAACGCCAAGCAGTTGAAGAAACGCTGATGGAGATCCCGGCCGGTTTAACCCAGAGCGCCTTCAGCGAGCTGATCGGTTGCCGCCTGCAACGCCTGGACGAGGGCGTTGCCGAGGTGGCCCTGACCCTGGAACCGCAACTGCGCAACCGCGCGGGCAAGCTCCATGGCGGGGCGATTTTCAGCCTGGTCGATATCACCATGGGGCTGGCCTGTTCCAGCGCCCATGGTTTTGACCAGCAGAGCGCGACCATCGAGTGCAAGATCAACTATATCCGCGCCGTTGAAGACGGGGATGTGCTGTGCACCAGCCGGGTGATTCACGCCGGCAGACGCACATTGGTGGTGGAAGCCGATGTGTATCAAGGCGAAAGACTTGTCGCAAAAGCACAAGGCACCTTCGCTGTCCTCTAGCTCCCCGCCCTCGATTTGAGTTAATTTCGGCGCTGCGACAACAGCGTCGGAATTTTCTTGCTGCGCTATAGCCCAATTCATGGAGTGAAGTAGGCTTTTTCAATGTGAGCCAAATCGACTCTAAACCAGGCGATAACGCCAGTTTCAACTTCACCCTTGTAGACCGTCCTGCCCACCCCCATATTGGGGCGACTGACGCGTGAAGGAATCCAACTTGAGCGAACTTCTCAACCGCCGCCTGGCCCTGCTCGGCAAGCGCGAACACCTCTCCCTGCTAGAGCAATGCTTGCACGGCATCGAGCGTGAATGCCTACGCGTCACCGGTGAGGGTCGCCTGGCACAAACGCCGCACCCCGAAGCCCTGGGCGCCGCGCTGACCAACGAATTGATCACCACCGACTACTCGGAATCGCTGCTGGAGTTCATCACTCCCGCCCTGCCCAACCCGGCCGATACCCTGAGCAGCCTGGACAAGATCCACCGATTTGCCTACAGCAAGCTCGGCAGCGAGTACCTGTGGAGCCCTTCGATGCCGTGCCCGTTGCCGGCCGAGGAAGATATTCCGATCGCCTACTACGGCACCTCCAATATCGGCCAACTCAAGTACGTGTACCGCAAGGGCCTGGCCCTGCGTTACGGCAAGACCATGCAGTGCATCGCCGGCATCCACTACAACTTTTCCCTGCCGGAACAGCTGTGGCCGTTGCTCAAGGAGACTGAAGGCTTCGTCGGCACCGACCGCGACTATCAGTCCACGGCCTACATCGCGCTGATCCGTAACTTCCGCCGCTACAGCTGGCTGCTGATGTACCTGTTCGGTGCCTCACCGGCGCTGGACGCGGGTTTCCTGCGCGGTCGGTCGCACCAGTTGGACGTATTGGACGCCGACACGCTGTACCTGCCGTACGCCACCAGCCTGCGCATGAGCGACCTGGGTTACCAGAGCAACGCCCAAGCCGGCCTGACGCCGTGCTACAACGATTTGAGCAGCTACACCGACAGCCTGCGTGAAGCGGTGGCAACGCCCTACGCACCTTACGTCGAAGTCGGCACCCATAAGGATGGTGAGTGGGTACAGCTCAACACCAACATCCTGCAGATCGAAAACGAGTACTACTCCAATATCCGCCCCAAGCGCGTGACCTACACCGGCGAACGGCCGATCCAGGCGCTGATGGCCCGTGGCATCCAGTACATCGAAGTGCGCTGCCTGGACATCAACCCGTTCCTGCCGATGGGCATCGACCTGCCGGAATCACGCTTCCTCGATGCGTTCCTGCTGTACTGCGCGTTGAACGACAGCCCGCTGTTCGCCAACAACGAGTGCGGCAATGCCACCTCCAACTTCCTCAGTGTGGTCAAGGAGGGCCGTCGCCCAGGCCTGCAATTGCAGCGTGACGGCCAGGCGGTGGACATGAAGGAATGGGCCACCGAGCTGCTGGAGAAGATTGCCCCGCTCGCGGCCTTGCTGGATGAGAGCCATGGCATCACCGAGCACAGCCAGGCGCTGGACGCTCAGTTGGCGAAGGTCAAGGACTCGTCCCTGACGCCGTCGGCCCAGGTACTGGCAACGATGGCCGAGCGCAAAGAGAGTTTTGCGCAGTTCTCCCTGCACCAGAGCGAGGTGCACGCCGCGCACTTCCGTCAGGAGCCGTTACCGGCCGATGAGCAGGCACGCTTTGAAGAGCTGGCGCGTAAGTCGCTGGCTCAGCAGGTGGAGCTTGAGCAGAACGAAGTGGGCGACTTTGACGTGTTTGTCGGCTCGTACCAGGCAAGCATTCTGGCGATCAGTAACTAAAGCCTTGCTCGGTCCCCTGTGGGAGCTGGCTTGCCAGCTCCCACATTTGTCTTCATTGGGTTGAAGATTGCGCTCACTCTTCTACTCATAAGCTAATTCGAAAATGTTATTTATTTTCGAGTTCTTAGATCATTTAGTCTCCTCACACGCCGACCCTCGGCCGCCTGATTGAGGAGCTTCCCCTTGAAACTGCTTACCCCATTGCGCCTCTTGGCCGCATTGTCCCTGGCCGGTGCCAGCCTGTTTGCCCAGGCGGCAGATGTGACCATCGCCTACCAGACCACCGTGGACCCGGCGAAAGTCGCCCAGGCCGACGGCGCGTATGAAAAAGCTACCAATGCCAAGATCGACTGGCGCAAATTCGACAATGGCGCCGACATCATTGCCGCCATTGCCTCCGGCGACGTGCAGATCGGCTACCTCGGTTCCAGCCCACTGACCGCTGCGGTAACGCGCAAAGTGCCGGTGGAAACCTTCCTGGTCGCCACCCAGATCGGCGGCGCCGAAGCGCTGGTGGCGCGTAATGGTTCGGGGATCAACAGCCCACAGGACCTGATCGGCAAAAAGATTGCCGTGCCCTTCGTTTCCACCGGCCACTACAGCCTGTTGGCCGCGCTGAAGCACTGGAACATCGACCCGTCCAAAGTGACCATTCTCAACCTCGCACCGCCGGCAATCATCGCGGCGTGGAAGCGCGGTGATATCGACGCGACTTACGTGTGGGACCCGGCCCTGGGCGTCGCCAAGGAAAACGGCAAAGTGCTGATCACCTCCGGCGAACTGGCCAAGTTCGGCGCGCCCACCTTCGATGCCTGGATCGTGCGCAAAGACTTCGCCGAAAAACACCCGGAAATCGTCACCGCCTTCGCCAAAGTCACCTTGGACGCCTACGCCGCCTACCGCAAAGACCCACAAGCCTGGCTGGCCGACAAAGGCAACGTCGACAAGCTGGTGAAGCTCTCCGGCGCCAAGGCCAGTGACATCCCACTGCTGCTGCAAGGCAACGTCTACCCACTGGTGGCTGACCAAGTGACCCTGCTGGGCGCACCGACTACCAAGGCTGTGACCGACACCGCCGCGTTCCTCAAGGAACAAGGCAAAGTCGAGGCCGTGCTGCCGGACTACGCCCCTTACGTCAGCGCCAAGTTCATCACTAACTGACTCAAGGAGTTCCTCGCGATGGCCTTGCTACAACTGGAGCGCATCAGCGCACAGTACCCAGGCGCCACAGAACCGGTACTGTCCGATATTTCACTCGACCTTGGGCCTCAGCAATTGCTGGTAGCCCTCGGCCCGTCCGGCAGTGGCAAGACTTCGCTGTTGAACCTGATTGCCGGTTTCGTCGAACCCTCTGCCGGGCGCATCACCCTCGATGGCGTGCCGGTCAAAGGCCCGAGCGCCGAACGCGGCGTGGTGTTCCAGGACGATGCTCTGCTGCCCTGGCAGGACGTGCTGGCCAACGTCGGCTTCGGCCTGGAGCTGGCCGGTGTGCCCAAGGCGCAACGTGAAGTGCGCGCCCGGGAAATGCTCGCACTGGTCGACCTCGCCGGTTTCGACAGCCGCCGTGTCTGGCAGCTTTCCGGTGGCCAGAAACAGCGTGTGGGCCTGGCTCGCGCGTTGGCGGCTGACCCTCGCGTATTGCTGATGGACGAGCCTTTCGGCGCCCTTGATGCCTTCACCCGCGAACAGATGCAGGAATTGCTCCTGCAAGTCTGGCGGCGCACGGCCAAGCCGGTGTTCCTGATTACCCATGACATTGAAGAGGCGGTATTTCTCGCCACCGACCTGATCCTGTTGGCGCCCAACCCAGGCCAGATTGTCGAGCGCCTGCACCTGGACTTCGGTCAACGCTACGCCGCCGGTGAATCGGCGCGGGCGATCAAGTCCGACCCGCGCTTTATCGAAACCCGTGAACACGTGCTGGGCAAAGTGTTCTCGCAACGGCAGGTGTCCGCATGAGCAGCTACGAACTTCCCGCCACGGCTGCCAAGCCGGTAACGCACAAGGTCATTGCGGTACGTCGTAGCCTGAGCACGCGCTGGATCAGCGTACTCACCCTGGTCGCCTTGCTGGCGCTCTGGTGGGCGGTCACCGCCACTGGCGTGATCGAACCACTGTTCCTGCCGCCGCCGTCCGCCGTGCTGCAAAAAGGCTGGCTGCTGGCGACCACCGGCTATATGGATTCCACCTTGTGGCAGCACCTGGGCGCGAGCCTCACGCGCATCGGCCTGGGCCTGGGTTTTGCGGTGCTGACCGCCGTGCCGGTGGGGATTGCCATCGGTTCCAACCGCATTGCCCGTGGCATCCTCGACCCGCTGATCGAGTTCTACCGGCCGATTCCGCCCCTGGCTTATCTGCCGCTGATCGTGATCTGGTGCGGCATCGGTGAGCTGTCCAAGGTGTTGCTGATTTACCTGGCGATCTTTGCGCCTATCGCCATCGCCACCGCGACCGGCGTGCGCACGGTCGACCCGGCCAAGCTGCGTGCCGCGCAGTCGTTGGGCGCCACCCGCGCCCAGTTGATTCGCCATGTGATCCTGCCGAGCGCCCTGCCCGATATCCTAACCGGCGTGCGCATCGGCTTGGGAGTGGGTTGGTCGACGCTGGTTGCCGCCGAACTGATCGCCGCCACCAGCGGCCTGGGCTTTATGGTGCAGTCGGCGGCGCAGTTCCTGGTCACCGACGTGGTGGTGCTGGGGATTCTGGTGATCGCCCTGATCGCCTTCGCCATGGAGATGGGCCTGCGTGCCCTGCAGCGCAAATTGGTGCCCTGGCATGGCCAGGCACATTGAGTGAGAACCGCATGAGCAGCCTGACCGTTACGCCAATAAGCACCGCCCTGGGCGCCCTGATCAGTGGCGTCGATATCACCCAACCGTTGAGCCTCCAAGAACGTGACGCCATTGAGCAGGCGCTGCTCAGCCACTCGGTGCTGTTCTTCCGTGGCCAGGCCGTCACCCCGCAGCAACAGGCGCGGTTTGCAGCAAATTTTGGCGACCTGCATATTCACCCGATCTACCCCAACGTGCCGGAACAGCCCGAAGTGCTGATCCTCGACACCGCCGTGACCGACGTACGCGATAACGCCGTATGGCACACCGACGTGACCTTCCTGCCGACGCCTGCGCTCGGTGCGGTGCTCAGCGCCAAGCTGCTGCCGGCCTTTGGTGGCGACACGTTGTGGGCCAGTGGCATCGCGGCGTATGAAGCCTTGTCGGAGCCGCTTAAACGCCTGCTCGATGGCCTGACGGCAACGCACGACTTCACCAAATCCTTCCCGCTGGAGCGCTTTGGCAACACCGCCGAAGACCTGGCGCGTTGGGAGGAGACCCGCAAGAAGAATCCACCGCTGTCACACCCAGTGGTGCGCACGCATCCGGTAAGCGGGCGAAAGTCGCTGTTTGTAAGTGACGGGTTCACCACCAAAATCAATGAGCTGGAGCCGGCGGAAAGCGAGGCCATACTGAAGCTGCTGTTTGCCCACGCAACGCGGCCGGAATTCACCATACGCTGGCGCTGGCAGGAGAACGACGTGGCATTCTGGGACAACCGCGTGACCCAGCACTACGCCGTGGATGACTACCGACCGCAGCGACGCGTGATGCATCGCGCCACGATCCTGGGTGACGTCCCGTTCTAGCGCCTGGCGATGATCAAAAGTGAGAGCTGGCTTGCCTGCGATAGCGGCGTACCAGCCCATACATTCATCGACTGACACACCGCCATCGCGGGCAAGCCCGGCTCCCACATTGACCGAGTACAACTGAGTGAATTTGCCACACTGAAGATCAAATGTGGGAGCGGGCTTGCTCGCTCCCACATTTTTGACCGGGTTGTGCCGGTTTATTCAGCAGTGGACGGTTTTTCCCACAGGTTAATCCCGCCTTCCTGCGCAAACCGGTCGATCTCCGCCAGTTCTTCCGCGCTGAAGTTCAGGTTCTTCAACGCGCCGACGTTTTCAATGATCTGCTCCGGCCGGCTCGCACCAATCAAGGCACTGGTCACCCTTGGGTCACGCAGGGTCCAGGCCAGGGCCAGTTGCGCGAGGCTCTGGCCGCGGCGCTTGGCAATTTCGTTCAATCCACGCACATGGGCAATGTTGGCTTCGGACAAGTGCTTGGCCTGCAGCGAGCCGCCACCCGGGCGGTTGACCCGCGCATCGGCCGGCACGCCGTTGAGGTACTTGTCAGTGAGCAACCCCTGGGCCAGCGGCGTGAAGGCAATCACACCGGCACCCAGTTCATCGGTGGTGTCCAGCAGGTCTTTTTCAATCCAGCGGTTGAGCAGGTTGTAGGCCGGCTGGTGAATCAACAGCGGCACTTTCCACTCTTGCAGCAGAGCGGCCATTTCGCGGGTTTTCACCCCCGAATAAGACGAGATACCGATGTACAACGCCTTGCCCTGTTGCACGGCAGTGGCGAGTGCGCTGGCGGTTTCTTCCAGCGGGGTGTCGGCGTCAAAACGGTGGGAGTAGAAAATATCCACGTAGTCGACGCCCAGGCGTTGCAGGCTCTGGTCCAGGCTCGCCAGAACGTATTTGCGCGAACCGCCACCCTGGCCGTAAGGGCCGGGCCACATGTCCCAGCCGGCTTTGCTGGAGATGATCAGCTCGTCGCGGTAGTGCTTGAAGTCTTCACGCAGCAAACGGCCGAAGTTGATCTCGGCGCTGCCATACGGTGGGCCGTAGTTGTTGGCCAGGTCGAAGTGGTTGATCCCCAGGTCGAATGCGGTGCGCAGCAAGGCGCGCTGGGTGTCGATCGGGGTGCTGTCGCCAAAGTTGTGCCACAGCCCCAGGGACAGTGCCGGCAGCACCAACCCACTGCGGCCTACGCGGCGGTACGGGATAGATTCATAGCGGTTTTCGGCAGCAATGTAAGTCATCGAATCCTCTCTTGGACGTAGGCAAATAAGGCCTGGAAATAAGGTTATTCCCAGGCCTTTTAACCAGCTGAATCGCTTGAGCCTGCCGTTCCGTTCTACAGCAATTTGCTACCAGAGTGGAACGACATAGCTGACATAAAAGCGATTTTCATCTTGGACGGTGGCACCGGTAATGTCCGGGCTGGCGTGGGCATTTTTCCAGGTCACGCCCAGGCCCTTGAGGGTGCCGGTGGGTACCTGGTAAGCCACGGCAATATTGCGTTCCCACTCGCTGGTGGTGCCTTGCACGGTGCGTATGTCATCACCGTGGGCATAGGCGGCCGAGAACGTCAGGCCGGTGAGGCCCAGCTTACCGAAGTCGTACTTGTACTGCGCAAGCCAAGTGCGCTCACCGGCGTGTTGAAATTTATTCAACTGCATGTTGGTGAGCGCCGGGGTGTCGGCGCCCGAGCCAGGGCCTTGGCGGTTGTCGCCGCTGTTGAGGCCGGAATCGAGGTACGGGAAGTCGCTGTCGCCGCTGTTTTTCTGAATGCCCAGGCCGACGGTGTGGCCGTCGAGGCTGTAGCTCTCGAGCAGGCTGGCAGTGGTCTGGTTGATGCGGCCTTTGCTGGTGCCGTCGCCATACAGACCGGCGCCGGTAAAGTCTTTATCGCCGTCGGCGTTGGCGCCCACACCAAGGCTGCGGAATACGCGCACGTCGGTGTCGATGGCGCCCACGCTCAACGCGTCATGGCGCTTGGCGCCGAGGAAGAACTGCTGGTAGTAGTCCTCAAGGTTGGAATACCACAGGCTCACGGTGGTGTTCTGGATGCCGGTGTAATCCGCCCCGCCGAACAGGAAACGATCGCTGTCTTTGGTGCCGCCGGCGGTGATCATGCCCTGGTCGCCGGTTTCGTTGCGGATCTTGGTCTTGAAGATATCGCCGCCGGTGAAGGTGAAGTCGCTGAGGTCTTTGGACACCAGTTGCACGCCGGTGTTGGTCTGCTGGTAAAGGCGGCCGTCGGTGTTGGCCAGCACCGGGTTGTTGCCGAACAAGGTGCCGAGGCGCAGCTCATCCTTGGCGAAGCGCATTTTGAACGTTGGGCTGAGCACGCCGAACTGGTCGGCGGACTTGCCGTTATCCAGCGGGAACATACTGCCGGGGTATCGGCCCTGGTGGTCTTTGTCGTTAAGATCGCCGCCGGAATCGAGCTTCAAGCCGTAAAACGCCTGCAGATCCAGGCCAAAACCTACCGGGCCTTCGGTGTAGCCGGACTTGAAGTTGAACTCGAAACCCTGGCCCCAATCCCGCACGCTGTGGGCCTTGGCGTTGCTGCCCACCACGTCACGACCCTGCTGGTTGAGATAGCGGTTGAGCAGGGTCACGTCGGCGTGGCTGTCGTCGATAAAATCGGCATGGGCGGACAGCATAAAGCTCGCCATGGCGGCACCCACCATAGGGCTTATTAACGTCTTCATTGTTACCGGTCTCCGTCACTGTTCTGAAATGAAAGCGTCAAACGCTTCACACAATTACGCAGTGGCCAGATGACAGTTCGGAGTCAAAACACTTAGTTCACGAATGAAATTAAGTTTAAGAAAGCCCCGTAGAACGGGGCTTTGCGCAGGTTTTTGATCGTTCCCACGCTCTGCATGGGAATGCATCCATTGACGCTCTGCGTCACCTCTGCGGCGGGACGCAGAGCGTCCCAGGCGGCATTCCCACGCGGAGCGTGGGAACGATCGGCGGGTTAGCGCACCAGGTGCAGGAACTGCAGGTGGCGCTCGTACTGGTCGAGGATGTCGTTGATGATCTGCTCCTTGGTGTAGCCCACCAGATCGTAGTCCTGGCTACCTTCACTCAAGTGCACTTCCGCGCGGTAATAGCGGCGGTTGTTGATCTCTTTGGAACCCATGCCACCTCGGGCAAACGACGGCGTGAAGTAGCCGCGCATCTGCACCTGGTAAACGAAAGGATGCTCCTCGCCATGCCCGATTTCGAGGCTGACGCTGTCGTTGGACGGGTCAGGCTGAGTCACCACATTCAGGCCCTTCTCGACAAACACCGCCGTCACTTCTTCGATCGCCGGGCGCACCGTCGCTTCGAGGAAGCGGTACACCTCATCCCGTGACGGGAAGTGCACAGCCTGGCTCAAACGCTGACGCCAGCCGCCACGGCCTTTACGCGCCGCCGACACCGGTGCCAGCGAATGCAGCTGGGCAATCTGCTTCTGCGATTCGAGGTAGAAGGCCTTGTGCAGCCCCCACATCATCAGCAGCAAAATCAGCGAGAACGGCAACGAAGTCAGCACCACCGCCGACTTGAGCGAGTCGATACTGCCGGCAAACAGCAAGGCACTGGTGACCAGCGCCGTCATCGCGCCCCAGAACACCCGCAGCCATTTCGGCCCATCTTCATCGGCGTTGCCGCCTTTGGACGACAAGGTCGATAGCACCACGGTGCCGGAGTCGGCCGAGGTGACGAAAAACACGAAGCTGATAAACACCGTGACGGCGATCACCGTCTTGCTCCACGGGTAGGTTTCCAGCAGCAGGTAGAGGCTCATCGACGGGTCATCGATAGCCGACTGGCCCAGCGCGGTCATGCCGTGATTGAGCACCTGGTCGATGGCGCTGTTGCCGAAAATCGACATCCACGCCAGGGTGAAACCCAGCGGGATCAGCAGCACACCGAACACGAACTCACGGATGGTACGGCCACGGGAAATACGCGCGATAAACAGGCCCACGAACGGCGACCATGCGATCCACCAGGCCCAGTAGAACACCGTCCAACCGCCCAGCCAGTCGCTGGGTTTGTCGTAGGCGTACACATCGAAGCTCTTGGTCGGCAAGGCGCCGAGGTAGTCACCGATGTTCTGGATCAGGGTGTTGAGCAGGTGCTGGGTAGGGCCTGCGAACAACACGAACAGCAGCAGCGCACAGGCCAGCAGCATGTTGATGTCGGACATCACTCGCACGCCCTTGTCGACACCGGCCACGGCCACGAGGATCGCGGCGCCCATCATCAGGGTGATCAGGCCGACCTGAATCCACTGCGTGTGCGCGATGCCAAACAGGTAGTCGAGACCGGAGTTGAGGTGCAACACGCCAAACCCCATGTCGGCGCCCAGGCCGAACACCGTGGCAATGATGCCGAAACCGTCCACCGCATAACCGATGGGGCCGTTGATGCGTTTGCCGATCAGCGGGTACAGCGCCGAGCGCAGCGCCAGCGGCAGGTTATGCCGGTAGGCGAAGTACGCCAGGGCCATGCCGACGAAGGCAAACACGCCCCAGCCATGCAGCCCCCAGTGCAGAAACAGGATCTGCATGGCCTGGCGAGCGGCGTCGGCATTCATCGGCGCGCCCTGAGGCGGCTGCACCAGGTGCGTCAGCGGCTCGGAGACGCAGAAGAAAAACAGCGTGATGCTGATCCCGGCGGCGAACAGCATGCCGGCCCAGGACAGGTAACTGAATTCGGGCTCGTCGTGGTCGGCACCGAGTTTTATCTTGCCGTAGCCCGATAGCGCGGTGACCACCACGAAGACCAGATACAGCGTCATCGCCAGCATGTAGTACCAGCCGACCGTGTTGGCCGCCCAGTTTTGCGCCGCCAGCAGCCAGGCACCGGCCTGTTGCGGGATAGCGATGACAGTGATGCCGAACAGCAGGATGAAGGTTGCGGCAAAGTAGAAAACCGGCGCATTCATGCGCACCAGGCCGCTGGATGGGGTGGACGATGCACTCATGAACGATGCACCCCGAAGGTGTGTGATGTGGCTGTAAATAACGGACTCAGCAAAGGTAAGCCTCCTGTTGTGAGCGGGCAGCGAACCACCGGGTTTAACTTGAACGAGCATTCAAGTTAAACATAGGTAGGCGGTTTGGGACTAATCGCAGGGCTGAGTGGTAGACAATTCCTACACTAGCTCAAGGATTGGTATGACGGGCGCGAGAGGTAAATCGTTCAGCGATTACGGGTCTAATTTGAAATGCGGTTAAACCTGTGGGAGCTGGCTTGTCGGGTCGCCACATCGCTGCGATAGCGGTGGGTCAGTCAGCAAATCTGTAACTGACAGATCGCTATCGCAGGCAAGCCAGCTCCCACAGTTGATCGGTGTTTGGCTCAAATACTATTTCTGCGCACCGTCGTCATGCTGCAAATTCGCCTGCGTAATGTTCGCCGCCGCCGGCACGCTGCGGGTCAGCCACACATTGCCGCCGATGGTCGAGCCCTTGCCGATGGTGATGCGCCCCAGGATCGTCGCCCCGGCGTAAATCACCACATCGTCCTCAACAATCGGATGGCGCGGATGGCCTTTCTGCAACTGCCCGTCCTCATCCGCCGGGAAGCGCTTGGCGCCCAACGTCACGGCCTGGTAGATGCGCACGCGCTCGCCGATGATCGCGGTCTCGCCGATCACCACACCGGTCCCGTGGTCGATGAAGAAACTCGGGCCGATCTGCGCGCCGGGGTGGATGTCGATGCCGGTGGCCGAGTGGGCAATCTCCGCGCTGATCCGCGCTAGCAACGGCAGCCCGGCGCGGTACAGGTGGTGCGCCAGGCGGTGGTGAATCACCGCCAGAATCCCCGGATAGCACAGCAGCACTTCATCCACACTGCGCGCGGCCGGGTCGCCGTGGTAGGCGGCGAGCACGTCGGTGTCCAACAGGCTGCGCAGTGAGGGCAAGGCCAGGGCGAAGTCCTGGATCAGGCGGATGGCCAGTGCATCGACCTCGCTGTCATCCTTGGCGCCCTGGCGCGCGGCGTAACGCAGCTCCAGGCGGGCCTGGGCGAGCAAGGCGTTCAGGGCGACGTCGAGGGTATGCCCGACGTAAAAATCTTCACTTTCTTCACGCAGGTCCACCGGCCCCAGGCGCATCGGGAACAGCGCGCCGCACAAGGACTCAAGAATCTGCGCCACCGCCTCGCGGGACGGCAACTCACGGCCACCGTGTTCGCCACTCAGGCGACCATTGCGCGTGCGCCACTGGTCCCGGGCGCTGCGCAGCTGGCTGACGATGGTCTGTAATTGCCAATGACTGGAACGCTCACTCACGGTATTCACTCCTGACGATATGGCCGTCACTTTACGGTATGCACCCTGGCCGCCCTTAAGAACCAATGGTGTGATGCTAAGAACTATCCGGCATAAGCGATTGGCGGTTGCCCGATGAAAAGTGCCTGCCTATAGTCCCCCCATCACTTAGCCACTGTACGTCGCCATGATCAAACAACAGCTCGACCGTTTTAACCGCCTGGAACTGCTGGGCGGCGCCACCGCCCTGGAAAAACTCGAGCGGCTGTCGGCCTGGCTGGGCAGGGACGTTTACGTCAAACGCGACGACACCACACCGCTGGCCATGGGCGGCAACAAGCTGCGCAAACTTGAATACCTGGGCGCCGATGCCCTTGCGCAAGGTGCCGACACCCTGGTGACCGCCGGCGCCATCCAGTCCAACCACGTGCGCCAGACCGCCGCGCTGGCCGCCAAGCTCGGCCTGGGCTGCGTGGCGCTGCTGGAAAACCCCACCGGCACCGAAGACCCCAACTACCTGGGCAATGGCAACCGCTTGCTGCTGGAGTTGTTCGACGCCAAAGTCGAATTGGTCGAAAACCTCGATAACGTCGACGACCAGCTCAACGCCCTCGCCGACCGCCTGCGCAGCAACGGCAAGAAGCCCTACCTCGTCCCTATCGGCGGCTCCAATGCCTTGGGCGCCTTGGGTTACGTGCGCGCCGGGCTGGAGCTGGCCGGGCAGATCGAAGACAGCGGCATTGAGTTTGCCGCCGTGGTACTGGCCTCGGGCAGCGCCGGCACCCACAGCGGCCTGGCGCTGGCGTTGAGTGAAGTGCTGCCGAATCTGCCGGTGGTGGGCATCACCGTGTCGCGCACCGAAGAAGCCCAGTTCCCGAAGGTACAAGGCTTGGCCGAACGCACCGCCGAGTTGCTGGGCGTGGACATTCCCGAAGCCTTCAAAGTGATTCTGTGGGACGAATATTTCGGCCCGCGCTACGGCGAACCGAACGCCGGCACCCTGGCAGCGGTCAAGCTATTAGCCAGCCAGGAAGGCTTGCTGCTGGACCCGGTCTACACCGGCAAGGCCATGGCCGGTTTGCTCGATGGCATCGGGCGTCAGCGGTTTGAGGACGGCCCGATCATTTTCCTGCACACCGGCGGGGCACCGGCGTTGTTTGCGTATGACTCGGTGCTTAACTGAATAACACGGATCAAACTGTGGGAGCTGGCTTGCCTGCGATAGCGGTGTATCAGCCAACACATTTGGAACTGACGGACCGCTATCGCAGGCAAGCCAGCCCCCGCATTGGATCAACTTAATATTCCATAAAGAAATATCAAATTAATTTTATATTATTTTCAAGTCTTAAAAACTGGCTTTATAGTCGCGCCGCAGGCGAAGACGCGCACCGCGCTTTAAGGCAGGATACGACTACTGCGTCACCTGCTTCGCTCAACATAAAAACACAGGGGCTGTTCATGACTATTTCTGTATTGCGTCGCACGTTGCTGGTTGGCACTTTGGGCTTGGCACTCGGGGCTGGTCTGATGGGCCAAGCCATCGCGGGCGAGCAGCTGGACAACATCAAGAAAGCCGGCGAAATCAAGATCGGCCTGGAAGGCACCTACCCGCCGTTCAGCTTTGTCGATGAAAGCGGCAAGCTCAGCGGCTTTGAAGTCGAGCTGTCCGAAGCGCTGGCCAAAGAGCTGGGCGTCAAGGTCAAGCTGCAGGCCACGCCGTGGGACGGCATCCTCGCCGCCCTGGAATCCAAGCGCCTGGACGCGGTGGTCAACCAGGTGACCATCTCCGAGGAGCGCAAGAAGAAGTATGACTTCTCCAAGCCTTACACCGTGTCCGGTATCCAGGCGCTGGTGCTGAAGAAAAACGTCGACAGTATCAAGACCGCCGACGACCTGGCCGGCAAGAAAGTCGGTGTGGGCCTGGGCACCAACTACGAACAATGGCTCAAGGACAACCAACCCAAAGCCATCATCAAGACCTATAACGATGACCCGACCAAGTTCCAGGACCTGCGCATCGGCCGTATCGACGCCATCCTGATCGACCGCCTGGCCGCGCTGGAATACGCCAAGAAGGCGCCGGACACTGCTGCGGCCGGTGATGCCTTCTCTCGTCAGGAAGCCGGTATTGCCCTGCGCAAAGGCGAGCCGGAACTGCTCGACGCGGTGAACAAGGCCCTCGACAAGCTGCGCGCCGATGGCACCTTGAAAAAGCTGTCCGAGAAGTACTTCAACGCTGACGTCACTGAATAATGGAAGCAGGTTTCCAACTCGCGCTGGACTCCGCGCCCTTTCTGCTCAAGGGCGCGTACTACACGGTGATTCTTAGCCTCGGCGGGATGTTTTTCGGCTTGCTGCTGGGCTTCGGCCTGGCCTTGATGCGTTTGTCGCGCTTCAAGCTTCTCAGCTGGACCGCCCGAGTCTACGTGTCGTTCTTTCGCGGCACGCCCTTGCTGGTACAGCTGTTTTTGATCTACTACGGCTTGCCGCAAGTGGGCATCGAGCTGGATCCGATTCCGGCGGCCATGATCGGCTTTTCGCTGAACATGGCCGCTTACGCCTGTGAAATCCTGCGCGCCGCGATCAGCTCCATCGAGCGCGGCCAATGGGAAGCTGCCGCCAGCATCGGCATGACACGCGCGCAGACCCTGCGCCGGGCCATCCTGCCGCAGGCCATGCGCACGGCCTTGCCGCCGCTGGGCAACAGCTTTATTTCGCTGGTCAAGGACACGGCGCTGGCCGCCACCATTCAGGTGCCGGAGTTGTTCCGTCAGGCACAGCTGGTGTCGGCGCGCACCTTCGAAATCTTCACCATGTACCTGTCCGCCGCCCTGATCTACTGGATCCTGGCAAGCATCCTGGCGCACTTTCAAAATCGCCTGGAAGACCGGGTCAACCGGCATGACCTGGAGTCCTGAGCATGATCGTGGTTGAAAAACTGACCAAACAATTCAACGCTCAGGTGGTACTCAACGGCATCGACCTGGAGGTCAAGGAAGGCGAAGTGGTCGCCATCATTGGCCCCAGCGGCTCCGGCAAGACCACCTTCCTGCGCTGCCTGAACTTCCTCGAAGAACCCACCAGCGGCCGTATCAAGGTTGGTGATATCGAGATCGACAGCAGCAAACCGCTCAACCAGCAACAAGGCCTGGTGCGGCGCTTGCGCCAGCATGTGGGTTTTGTGTTCCAGAACTTCAACCTGTTCCCGCACCGCACCGCGCTTGAAAACGTCATCGAAGGCCCGATCGTGGTCAAGAAGATGCCGCGCGAGGCGGCGACCGCACTCGGTCGCAAGCTCTTGGCCAGGGTCGGCCTGGCAGGCAAGGAAGACGCGTACCCACGGCGGCTGTCCGGCGGCCAGCAACAGCGCGTGGCGATTGCGCGTGCCTTGGCCATGGAGCCGGAGGTGATTCTGTTTGACGAACCCACCTCGGCGCTCGACCCGGAGCTGGTCGGCGAAGTGCTGGCGACCATCCGCAGCCTGGCCGAAGAAAACCGCACCATGGTTATCGTCACCCACGAAATGAGCTTTGCCCGCGATGTGGCCAACCGGGTGATCTTCTTCGACAAAGGCGTGATCGTCGAGCAAGGCGAAGCCAAGGCGCTGTTTGCCAACCCCAAGGAAGAGCGGACCAAGCAGTTTTTGAGCAAGTTTCTAGCCCACTGACAGTTTTTGTGGGAGCTGGCTTGCCAGCTCCCACCTAACAGCGTTCCTACACAAAATCCTCGTTCCCATCAGTAAAACACCCCGCCAAACCCGCCTTAAAATCCCCCGCCGCGTCAGCCTTTTCTGAATCTGCTCCAACTCGCCGTTTAGCCTTTTGCCGCCATTGACGCCCGCTGGCCAACCCTCTTATCTAGCGCACAGAGGATTGGATCCTATCCCGGCTACTCACTGAATCGTTCCTTTCGGCACCTTACGCGCAAACGCGCCACGGGCGCCGGAACGATTGCTGCTGGCTGCATCAAGGAGATTACTTATGACGCGCACCGCACCTCAGGCCACGTTCACCGCCCCAACCCTGCCCCAGGCAAACCGACACGGCATCAATGCCCTCGCCGCGACCCAATTGCAGGTGGATATCGCGCCTTACCCTGGCATGGACGAGGGCGACCTGATCGAACTGTTCTGGAACAACTGCTTTGCCGACTCGCGTCGGATTACCGCGTGCAAGGTCGGCACGCTGACCCGCCTGCGTGTACCCGAAAGTTTTATTCAGGATGGCACCGCACGGGTTCACTATCAGGTCATGCAAGTCGGCCACGGCCCGGCACGTTCAGACCTCACTCAGGTGCCCGTGAAGACCTGCTATCCGGGTGGCCACCCCTGCGCACTGCTGGACGATGAAAACCAGAACCTCGCCCCCGTGGGCCTGCCCGAGACCATCCGCCGCTACGGTGTCAACGGCAGCCAGGTGCGGCGCGGCATCCCGCTGACCATCCAGCCCTACCTGAACATGGCCACGGGCGACGCCATCACCCTGCGCTGGGGCGATGTGCGCCTGGACCTGCCAAGAATCCAGGCCAAAGGCGTCGGCCTGCCGGTGCAGGTGTGGGTGCCTTCCACAGTGATTATCGAAGCGGGCGACGACAGCCGCCTGGACGTGACCTACTGCATTCTCGATCGGGTCGGCAATAATTCGCGCTGGGCACCGGTACGCACCTTGAACATCGCTACTTGCGCGCCACAGCCGCCAGCCCGCCCCGTCAGGGCCGCGACGACCTATCAACCGCGCCAGCCCGGCTCGCCCTGCGAGCCCGGGTGACAGCCCTTCTATGCATATTCCAATAAGTTAGTTTATTTAAAAATTTAACACGCTTAGGGTATATGCACCGGACCACCGGACATCTCTGATTTTTCTGTTTTTATTTCATTGAATGCGAGGTCGGTATGGTCAGAATTACCCCGGTGCATAACGCCAGGGCATTACGTGCAGCCAAGGAGCGGCGCTGATGTCTAACTTGGCTCTAACACCCCCCCAGAGTGATCTGGACGTAGCCCCACTGCTCTTGCCTGCCACGGTGCTGCGCAACGACGCCCAGGCGTTAAGCGCGGCCCACGAGCTGGCTCAGGCCGCGCGCCTGCAAGCGGCCAAACGCGACCAGCAGCGCAAGCTGCCCTGGGCGCAGCTTGAACAGTTCACCCGCAGCGGGCTGGGCAGTATTTCCATTCCCAGTGAATACGGCGGCCCCCAGGTGTCATTCGTGACCCTGGCCGAAGTGTTCGCGATCATCAGCGCTGCGGACCCGGCCCTCGGGCAAATCCCGCAGAACCATTTCGGCATTCTGCACTTGCTGCAAAGCACCGCCACCGAGCGCCAGAAAAAGCAGCTGTTCCAGAGCGTGCTCGACGGTTGGCGCATCGGCAATGGCGGCCCCGAACGCGGCACCAAAAACACCCTGGAACTCAAGGCGCGCCTCACTGCCAAGGGTGACGGCCATGTGATCAGCGGCCAGAAGTTCTACTCCACCGGCGCCTTGTTCGCCCATTGGGTCGCGGTAAAAGCACTGAACGATGACGGCAAGCAAGTCATGGCGTTTGTGCGCCGTGGCACGCCAGGGCTGCGCATCGTTGACGATTGGTCGGGCTTTGGCCAACGCACCACCGCCAGCGGCACGGTATTGCTCGATCAGGTGCCGGTGGACGCAGAGTTGATCGTCGACAACTGGCGCCTCGGCGAAAGCCCGAATATTCAGGGCGCCGTCTCGCAACTGATCCAGGCCGCCATCGATGCCGGCATCGCCCGTGGGGCGCTGGATGACACCATCGCCTTCGTGCGCGAACGTTCGCGCCCGTGGATCGACGCCAAGGTCGAACGCGCCAGCGATGACCTGTACGTGATCGCCGATATCGGCAAACTTAAAATCGAACTGCACGCCGCCGAAGCCCTGCTGCGCAAGGCCGGCAAGCTGCTGGACGAAGTCAGCGCCGCACCGATCACCGCGCACTCGGCCGCCCGCGCCTCGATCGCCGTGGCCGAGGCCAAGGTGCTGACCACCGAAGTGTCGTTGCTGGTCAGCGAAAAACTCTTCGAACTGGCCGGCAGCCGCGCCACCCTCGCCGAATTCAACCTCGACCGCCACTGGCGCAACGCCCGCGTGCACACCCTGCACGACCCGGTGCGCTGGAAGTATCACGCCATCGGCGCGTATCGGCTGAACGGCACTTTGCCTGCTCGACATTCCTGGATCTGACCGACCAGACATCTGGAGAAACCCATGACTTTTTCCCCTAACGTCGCGGTCATCACCAGCGACGAACAAGCCCTTGTTGTCGCCAGCGACCTGGCCGAAGACTTTGCCCGTGACAGCGCCCAGCGTGACCGCGAACGCCGTTTGCCGCTGCCCGAACTGGACGTGTTTTCGCGCTCCGGCCTGTGGGGCATCAGCGTGCCCAAGGAGTATGGCGGCGCTGGCGTTTCCAACGTCACCCTGGCCAAGGTCATCGCCCTGATTGCCCAGGCCGATGCCTCGCTGGGCCAGATCCCGCAAAACCATTTTTATGCGCTGGAAGTGCTGCGTGTGAATGGCAGCCCGGCCCAGCAAAAACGCCTGTACGCCGAAGTACTCGCCGGGCAACGTTTCGGCAACGCCTTGGCGGAACTGGGCACCAAAACCGCCCACGACCGCGTCACCTCCATCAGCCGCGACGGCGATGGTTTTCGCATCAGCGGCCGCAAGTTCTACTCCACCGGCGCGATCTACGCCCAGCGCATCCCTACTTCGGTGGTGGATGAACACGGCGTGCAGCAACTGGCGTTTGTGCCCCGCGACAGCGAGGGCTTGAGCGTGATCGACGACTGGAGTGGTTTCGGCCAGCGCACCACTGGCAGCGGCTCGGTGGTGTTCGACAACGTGTGGGTGGCCGCCGAGGACGTGATCCCGTTCCAGAGCGCCTTCGAGCGCCCGACCACCGTCGGCCCGCTGGCGCAGATTCTTCACGCCGCCATCGACACCGGCATCGCCCGCGCCGCCTTTGAAGACGCGCTGCACTTTGTACGCACCAAGACCCGCCCATGGATCGACGCCGGCAACGACAAGGCCAGCGAAGACCCACTGACGCTCAAGAGCTTCGGCCACTTGAGCATCCGCCTGCACGCCGCCGAAGCCTTGCTGGAGCGCTCGGGTGAATACCTCGACCGCGCCCAGGCCGACAGCAATGCCCAGACCGTCGCAGCAGCCTCCATTGCTGTCGCTGAAGTGCGCGCATTGAGCACGGAAATCTCCCTGGCCGCCGGCAGCACCTTGTTCGAGTTGGCCGGCAGCCAGGCCACTCTGGCCGAGCATGGCCTCGACCGTCACTGGCGCAACGCCCGGGTGCACACCCTGCACGACCCGGTGCGCTGGAAGTACCACGCGGTGGGCAATTACTACCTCAATGATGAAAACCCGCCACTGCGGGGGACCCTCTGAATGGCCAAGAAAAAAATCCTGCTCAATGCCTTCAACATGAACTGCATCGGGCATATCAACCACGGCCTGTGGACCCACCCACGGGACACCTCGACGCAATACAAAACCGTCGAATACTGGACCGACCTGGCGCAAACCCTGGAGCGCGGGCTGTTCGACGGCTTGTTCATCGCGGATATCGTCGGCGTCTACGACGTGTACCAGAACGCTATCGACGTGCCGCTCAAAGAGTCGATCCAACTGCCGGTCAATGACCCGTTGCTGCTGGTATCGGCCATGGCCGCCGTGACCAAAAACCTCGGTTTCGGCCTCACCGCCAACCTCACCTACGAGCCGCCGTACCTGTTCGCCCGACGCATGTCCACGCTCGACCACCTGAGCCGTGGCCGGGTCGGCTGGAATATCGTCACCGGCTACCTCGACAGCGCGGCCAAGGCCATGGGCCTGACCGAGCAGGTCGAGCATGACCGGCGCTATGACCAGGCCGATGAGTACCTGCAGGTGCTGTACAAACTCTGGGAAGGCAGCTGGGAAGACGACGCGGTGCTCAATGACCCGAAGCAACGGGTCTACGCGCAGCCGGGCAAGGTGCACAAGGTCGAGCATCACGGCGAGTTCTATCAGGTCGAGGGTTATCACCTGTGCGAACCCTCGCCACAGCGCACGCCGGTGCTGTTCCAGGCCGGCAGTTCGGACCGTGGCCTGCTGTTTGCAGGGCGCCATGCCGAGTGCGTGTTTATCAGCGGCCAGAACAAGGCCGCGACCAAAGCCCAGGTGGACAAGGTGCGCGCCAGTGCCGTCGAGGCCGGGCGCAACCCGGAGGACATCAAGGTATTCATGGGGCTTAACGTGATCGTTGGCGCCACTGAAGCGCTGGCCTGGGCCAAGCACGCCGAGTACTTGAGCTACGCCAGCCCGGAGGCCGGCGTGGCGCATTTTTCAGCGTCCACGGCGATTGATTTTTCTCAATACGGGATCGACGAACCGATCCAGTACGTGAAAAGCAACGCGATTCAGTCGGCCACCAAGAACCTGCAGAACAACGACTGGACCCGGCGCAAATTGCTCGAACAGCACGCCTTGGGTGGGCGCTATATCACCTTGGTCGGCTCGCCCGAGCAGGTGGCTGATGAGCTGGAATCCTGGATCAGCGAGACGGGCCTGGATGGCTTCAATTTGACGCGGATTGTGACGCCGGAAAGCTATGTCGACTTTATCGATTTGGTGGTGCCGCAGTTGCAGAAACGTGGGTCGTACAAGACGGCTTATGAGGCCGGCACCTTGCGCGAAAAAGTCTTCCACGCCGGCGCTCGCCTGCCCGAACAACACACCGGATCAACCTACCGACACTGAACCAAAACTGTGGGAGCGGGCTTGCTCGCGAAAGCGGTGTGTCAGCAAATGTATCTGGTGACTGATTCACCGCATTCGCGAGCAAGCCCGCTCCCACATTAGATCCTCATCGTTTGCTCGAATCTCTTATGACTGGAAATCGATTATGAAAAAAACACGGCTCTCCCACCCAGTCAAAGCACTGGCCCTGGCCTTCGGCTTGTTCGGCTCGGCCGTATTTGCCGCCGACGCACCGCTGAAAATCGGCACCACCGCCGCCTTCGCGATTCCCCTCGAAGCCGCCGTCGCTGAAGCCGGCAAGCAGGGCCTGAAAGTCGAGCTGGTGGAGTTCACCGACTGGATCGCGCCCAATGTCAGCCTGGCCGCCGGCGATATCGACGTGAACTACTTCCAGCACATTCCGTTCCTGGAAAACGCCAAGGCCGCCGCCGGTTTTGACCTGGTACCGTATGCGCCGGGCATCATCAACAACGTCGGGCTGTATTCCAAGAAGTACAAAACCATCAACGACCTGCCCCAAGGCGCCAGCGTGGCGATTGCCAACGACCCGATCAACAGCGGTCGCGGCCTGCAATTGCTGGCCAAGGCCGGGCTGATCACCCTCAAGCCGGGCGTGGGCTACAAGGCCACCGAAGAAGACATCATCGCCAACCCGAAAAAGCTCAAGATCCTGCAAGTCGAGGCCGTGCAGCTGGTGCGCGCCTATGACGACGCCGATCTGGTGCAGGGTTACCCGGCCTATATCCGCCTGTCCAAGACCTTCGATGCCGAGTCGGCGCTGCTGTTCGACGGCCTCGATCACCCGGAATACGTGATTCAGTTTGTGATCCAGCCCAAGAGCAAAACCGACCCGCGCGTGATCAAGTTCGTCGACATTTACCAGCACTCGCCAGTGGTACGTGCGGCGCTGGATAAATCCCTCGGCAAGCTCTACCAGGTCGGCTGGGAAGATAAAAAATGACCGCCGCCAACGCCCTACTGCGCGACCTGGGCACACCGCCCAGGAACGCCGAGCAGACAGAGCTGCACCCGGACCTGAACCGCGCCCATGTGCGTTTTATCAACCTGGGCAAAACCTATGACGGCGCCGTGCATGCCCTGCAAGGCATTGATCTTGCGATCCAGCACGGTGAAGTGTTCGGCATTATCGGCCGCAGCGGCGCGGGCAAGTCGTCGCTGATCCGCACCATCAACCGCCTGGAGCAACCGAGCAGCGGGCGTGTATTGATTGATCAGGTGGACATCGGTGAGTTCGACGAAGACCGCCTGGTGGCGCTGCGGCGGCGCATCGGCATGATCTTCCAGCACTTCAACCTGATGTCGGCCAAGACCGTGTGGCAGAACGTCGAACTGCCGCTGAAAGTCGCCGGTGTGCCCAAGCCGCAGCGTGAGCAAAAGGTGCGGGAACTGTTGGAACTGGTAGGCCTCAAGGACAAGCACACAGCCTACCCGGCGCAACTTTCCGGCGGGCAGAAACAGCGCGTGGGCATCGCGCGCTCGCTGGTGCATGACCCGCAGATTCTGTTGTGCGACGAGGCCACTTCAGCCCTCGACCCGGAAACCACCCAGTCGATCCTCGGCCTGTTGCGCGAGATCAACCAGCGCCTGGGCCTGACCATCGTGTTGATCACCCACGAGATGGCGGTGATTCGCGACATCTGCGACCGCGTGGTGGTATTGGAACACGGGCGCATCGTCGAGCAAGGCCCGGTGTGGCAGGTGTTCGGCAATCCGCAGCACGAGGTCAGCAAAACCCTGCTGGCGCCGTTGCAACACGGGCTGCCGGACGAACTGCAAAGTCGCTTGCAGGCTGAACCTTCGTCGACGGCGGCGGTGGTGTTGCGGTTGCAATTTACCGGCAGCACCGCAGACGAACCGGACCTGGCCGCATTGTTCAGCGCCCTCGGCGGGCGCGTGCGCTTGCTGCAAGGCGGCGTGGAACGCATTCAGGGGCATGCCCTGGGGCAATTGTTGCTGGCCGTGAATGACTCGCCCCACAACGCCGAAGCGTTGCGCAACCGTGCCGGACACTGGGCACAACAGGTGGAGGTGCTGGGCTATGTGGTTTGACCGTTTATTACAGGGCGCCATCGACACCTTGTTGATGGTCGGCGTGTCATCGCTGATCGCGTTGCTGGTGGGGATTCCGCTGGCGGTGTTTCTGGTCACCAGCGACAAGGGCGGCATCTATCAGGCTCCGGCGCTGAACCGCGTGCTGGGGGCGTTCGTCAATTTGTTCCGCTCCATTCCGTTTTTGATTCTGATGGTGGCGCTGATCCCGTTCACCCGGCTGATCGTCGGCACCACCTATGGCGTGTGGGCCGCCGTTGTACCGCTGACCATCGCCGCCACGCCGTTCTTTGCGCGGATTGCCGAAGTGAGTTTGCGTGAGGTCGATCACGGTTTGATCGAGGCCGCACAGGCCATGGGCTGCCGCCGCTGGCACATTATCTGGCATGTGTTGTTGCCCGAAGCGCTGCCGGGAATTGTGGGTGGTTTTACGATTACCCTGGTGACCATGATCAATTCATCGGCCATGGCCGGGGCGATTGGGGCTGGAGGCTTGGGGGACATTGCGTATCGGTATGGCTACCAGCGGTTTGATACGCAGATCATGCTGACCGTGATTGTGCTGCTGGTGGTGTTGGTGGCCGTGATTCAGTTGGGTGGGGATCGGTTGGCGCGGGGTTTGAACAAGCGCTGAGGCGCCTTCGTAGCTGCATGGATGAGGGGGGGTACCGCTCATCGGGACTGTCAGTTCTCACAGTAGAATCGAATGCTGCCCGACGTGCCTTATTTACCTTCCCCAAAGCGCCATTTGAGCGCGCCCTTAATCCAGCAAGGTGATGGCTATGTCTACTATGCCCGTTCCCTATGATGATCTGCCGACTGACCCCTATTCGGCTTATCCCCCGGTCGACCTGACTAAAGTCAAGTACCCTGAAACTCTCGACAACTCTCCCAACAGTCCTCGTGCCACGTGGGGCCTGGGTATCGAGAGATTATTCCCCGTGGGCATAGCGATAGAGGCTTGGAATGACCTAAATATCGGCGACTATTACGGCTGTCGCTGGCGTGATCTGAACAATCCTATAGCCTCGGACTTCGTCAAAGAGTTACTACCCCGCTACCACCTGTTTATTGACGGAAAGAAACTGCCGGAGGGCATCTCTCCGATGTTTTGTCGGGTCGTGCGGGCGGGCAGCAGGAATGAGAGTCGCTCTGCCACACAATGGGTGTTGATCAAGACCACACGGCCGGGCGGTGAAGACCGAAAAGAATGGGAACCGTGGCACAGCGAGTTGAGGCTGTCGGTAGAAGGCCTGGAACCGGGCTCGATCATTGACGCCGATACATTTAGTGGCGGTATATATTGCTTAATCGAAAATTATGAAAACCGCAGCCGGAACGATGTCATCACCATCGATTGGGGCGGCATAACCTTCGAATATACGGTAAGTCCCTTAGAAGCGAGCGGGACTAAAGCGCTCAGAATCAGGGTCCCAGATGGCAAAAACGAAGACGGCACAGCCAACCCCGCACTAAAGAATGTACTCAACGAAGGTCCGCAGCGTGGGCCGTTCGAAGTCAGATTCAAGGTCGTGGATGTAGTGGGGAACACGTCCGGGGGCAAGTACCATTTTTCCAAAGGCTTTCCATTACTCTCGAATCTGGACCCCAAACTGCTCCCCGCTCCAAGTTTTAAAGTGAACGGCCTGGATGAGTTTGAAGCTGATCTTGATCAACAGGAAAGGCCGCTGTTTCAGCTGACTACCTTCCCACCTCGGGCCGCCAAAAAACCCGTGCCACTCAACAAGGTCAGGGCCAGCTTAAGAATCTTCAGCGAAGACAACGTATTAATTGAGTCCGTTGACTTGGGAGAGATTCCTGATACGAACGGGGGGGTTGAAACGTTCAGTGTTGCCTATGAGCACGTTGCGAAAGCAGCGGGGGGCCGGTTTACGGCGTTCTATACCGTTTCCAACGCCGCCGGGACGAAGACATCGGGGAGCACCTTTGTCAGGGTTCTGGGCACAGCAACACACATGCCAGCGCCTGACATCAGTCCGATCGAAGGCACGCTCATGCCCCTCGACAAGGATGCTATCGTCAAAATTCCTGAATATTTCCCCTTCTATAAAACGGGAAGGGAAATGGTGGTGTTCGCACAGGGAGAGCCCGGTGAAGGTGGCTTGCTCTATACTGACACCCGTCTGGCGGGAGAGCAGGGCGGCGTACGTGACGTGCTCAAGGAAAACCTGAAGATATTTCAAGACAAAGGTCTTTTCCAAGTACATTACATCGTCAACAACGGGATGAATCTTCCCTCCTCCATCCGCCATTCAGAAAAGCGCTCGGCCGAACTGGGGGTTCGCGCAGTCGAAATACCTGCGCCGGTCGTTACATATGCCGAAGACGGCAACATCGATCCTAAAAATGTGAAACGCTCCATTTTGCTGATGTCGTTTCCCTACATTGGCGCGACCCCTGGCTGCACACTGGTTTGGAATGCCATCGGGGCCGACTACGATAGCTCAGACAGCGGCAGTATTCTCATCGACTCATCGACCGAAGGTCACCTTTTACCAGAGC
This sequence comes from Pseudomonas sp. 58 R 3, assembly GCF_900006605.1. Lineage (NCBI taxonomy): Bacteria > Pseudomonadati > Pseudomonadota > Gammaproteobacteria > Pseudomonadales > Pseudomonadaceae > Pseudomonas > Pseudomonas sp. 58 R 3. Next base: position 495,909 of record NZ_CVTT01000061.1, read on the forward strand.
TTTTGGTTGAGCTGAAAAAGGAAGTAGTACTCGGGAATGTCGATGGCGAAGTCTCGTTCAGCTACAGCGTGCAGCGGGCCGGCGCGGCCAACAAGCCGAAAGTCTATACGCGCTCCGAAGTACTCAACCTCACCGTTGGCCCCAAAGTAGTGATGGACACACCCATCGTCGTGGAGGCCGATAAACTCTTGCAGGATGAAGTTCATCCCAAAGACGTCTTGAACGGCGCCACAGTGCGAGTTAACTACTCCTCCATGCGCAAGACTGATGACATTATTGTCAGTTGGGCAGGTGAATTTGGTATCAGCATCATTGAGGTTCACGCAAAGGGCAACCCGCTGACCAATAGCGTTGACGTGCGTATCCCGCCTCATATCATCGCCTTGGGTATCCGGGAGGGCGGCAACAACATCACCGTGCAGTATCGTTTCAGTCGGGGGAACAGGACTTATACATCCAAACCTCTAGCCATCCGACTGAAGCTGGTGACGGCACTGCCCGCACCGACGATAAACGGTATCAAGGACGCACTCTTCCCCTTACTGGCATTGGGCAACGAGGTGAAGATCGAAGTTGATCGGTGGATCCTGATTCAGAGAAACCAACGCAAGTTTTTGACCATCGAGGGTACCAACGCTGATGGCACTGCACTCCGGGAAACCGTCTATCTGGCCGACAACGTCACCGACGACGAAGTAGCAAACGGGGTTGCGTTCACCCTGGCGGGAGATACGCTGAGAGCACTCAAGGAGGACTCGGTTCTGAGAGTTATGTTTGGCGTAAGTTATGCGCAACGCGACGAACCGGAGACCGCGGTGCCCTTTGGCAAGCGTGAGTACCGAGTGCTGGCCGTGCCGGCAAGCCTTCCTGCTCCGGCTTTCGACAATAAACCTGGGGCCACACTCTCTGTTTCGCCGTTGAACTACCTGCAAGGGTCCTTCATAAGCGTGAAATATTCCGGCATGACCACGGCGCAAACTATCACTTGTGAGTTGCTGTATCCGGACGGGACTGTCGCCGATATTGCTCCGCAGAAAGGGGTAGCCGCCGGACGAGTCGACGTGACGATCAGCGCGCAAGTCATTGCCATGCTGGTGAATAAAACCGCCACATTACGATACAAGGTCACAACCGGCACCAAGGAAGTCTGGTCAGAACCGCAAATACTGACTGTCGGCACTATCCCCGCAGAAAACTTTCCGATGGCACTGATTAATGTCGCTCCGGACAAAGGCGAACAGAACCTTGCGACGTTTGCCGGCAATGCCACGTTGACGCTGGCCAAATGGCTCTTGATCTTCGCAGGCCAAAAAGTATGGATTACGTGCAGAAGTGTTGGGACAGCACAACTTGCTGTACTGACAGCCTATGAAGTAACCTCCGCCGATGTAACCAAGGGGCTGGTAAATATTCCGGTATCAAGGCCATGGCTTGAAGGCTTGACCAACAACTTTAAAGTAGAGGTGTTGGTCACGCTGGACAAGAGCACCAATATAGAAAATGCTGTTGCGTTTCGGCTTACGGACTATACAGTCAAGGGGCAACTGAGAATTGCGCAACAGGCGATGTATTTGAACGGGGTCTCTATTAAAGAGTTTCCGGCAGCCAGAACGACCGCCGAATCCTTTGGCAATGTACAGTACCGCGTTGCCTCCGGTGGGGCAGGTGGCTATGCCTATAGCTCCAATAACCCAAGAGTCGCATCAGTAGATGCGAGCGGTAAGGTGACCGGAAATGCAAATGGTTCTGCTACGATAACCGCCTTGGACAGAAACGGAACAAAAACCTCCTACGCTGTGTATGTAAGTAACGTGTACCGCCTCCTGTACACTAATACTCCGTTGAACTTTGGACAAGCGTGGGCCTGGGCTGCCTCAGTCGGGGGGGCGTATATGTTTGACGCGGCCATTTATGATATCGCTCGCAACTATATCAATGGAACAAATTTTCTAGTGGGGCGATGGGCTTACTCGGGCGGGGGATGCCCGGCCTACTGGGTAACTTACTACGATAATGCTAACGGAATTTATTGCAGGTATTTAACTGAAACGCACCCTGTAATGTGTTTGCAGCCAATTTACTAACCGCGGTAAGTCCTAAGAAAGGGGCAGCTCTACTTAACCGTAAGCTGTCACTTTCTAACCTCTATTAAATCCGTCGTTCACTCTGCGTCTTGGTCAACCGCCGGCATACGCATCCGCATTCCCCGTCATTTCTGCGCGCACTGGTGCGGCAACTCATAGGGTATAGTCACCTCTCTTCAAACCGCTCGAAGCCTGCGCCATGAAACTCGCCCCCGACGACCTCAACCAGATCACCACCGCCACCCTCGGCCACTACAACAAAGTCGCCGAAGACTTCCGCGAAGGCACCCGCGACCACGACGTGAGCCAGAACATCGACGCCTTGCTGCGGCATATCCACGGCCCGGCGCCGTTTACCGTGCTGGATTTCGGCTGCGGCCCAGGGCGGGATTTGCGCACATTTACGCGCATGGGCCATATTGCCGTGGGGCTCGATGGCTCAGAGCGCTTTGCACAGATGGCGCGTGAAGACAGTGGTTGTGAGGTGTTGCAGCAGGACTTCCTGAAGCTGGATTTACCCGCCGCGCGTTTTGATGGGGTATTTGCCAATGCGGTGCTGTTTCATATTCCCAAACAGGAACTGCCACGGGTGCTCAAGCAGCTGCATGGGGCGCTGAAGCCGGGTGGTGTGTTGTTCAGTTCCAACCCTCGGGGTGAGAATCAGGAAGGCTGGAATGGGCCTCGGTACGGGTCTTACCATGACCTGGAGACGTGGCAAGGTTTGCTGACGGCGGCAGGGTTTGTGGAGTTGGAGCATTACTACCGGCCGGCCGGGTTGCCGCGCGAGCAGCAGCCTTGGTTGGCGAGTGTGTGGCGCAAGCTTTAGAACTCGGTTGCCTGGTCAGACGCTTTCTCGCGAAGGTCTCTGCGGCGCGGTCATTGCACCTGATACACCACCGGTTTTTCACCCACCACCAACGCCGTCACGCTACGCCCCACATACCCCGCTTGCTCCTGCGCAGAAAAATTCACCACCAACCGCGTGCCATCGGCAAACGTGGTCTGCTGCACCTGTTTGTCCGCCGTCAGCCAACGAAAATCGGTCAACGCCTGAGCCGCCAAACGCTGATGCAACGGCCTGAAAAAACGGTCCTGACGCTGAATCACTGGCAGCCGCTGCTTAAGCGTCGCATCTGTGAGGTGATACAGCGGCGGCACGTTGTAGAGCAACTGGGTCAGCTCGTTCTCAGCCCGCACATTGCTCAACTTCAGGTTGTCGAACAGCCAATGGTGGGTGGTGATCACCGAACCGTGGAACACCGCCTGGTACAGCGGCAGGCGCATGGTCGGGTCGAAGTAGAGTGTGCGAAACGGCTCTTTTAACGGCACAGGCTTGAAGAACACTGCCGGCTGCTCCGGCGGGTACCAATTGCCGACGTAATAGGGCGATTGCTTGTCCTGGGTCATCTGCCTATCGCCCCAGCCGATCACCGGTGTCTGCATGCCGTGGGCGAACAGAGTGCCTTGGGCGGTGCTGGCATTGCCGTCTTCGGAACCCGCCGGCAGTTTGAGTACCGTGTTGATCCAGCGGGAGGCGTCGATATTGCCTTGGGCGTTCTGCGCCTGAGTCATCGGCGCACTGTCACGGTAGCTGTCGAACACCATGCCGGTGGCGTAGGCATCCAGGAACCAGGCGTTAAAACCGGCCCTGGCCTGCACCGCCTTCACCCGTGCTTCCAGCAAAGGCCGTATACAGCGCGGGTCGATGTAGTGGCCCGATTGCTGGAAGCCGGTTTTCAGCTTGCCGTCCTTGAGCACAATTGCGCAGTCGCGGTAGGCCCTGGCGCCCAGGTGCGCGGTGGTCCAGTCCGGGTTTTCGCTGGCGGACAAGGCCGTTTCATAGGAATCGTAGGGCGCCATCAGGTAACCGGCTTCGACACCGGCGCGAATCGCTTCGGGATGCCACAGGCCGCCTTCCCAGCCTTCGCCCAGGGTCAGCAACAGGCGCGGCAGCCCGGCGTCGCGCAGGGATTGAATCGTCTGGTTGCCCCAGGTCTCGGGGGTATCGGTCAAGGCCCCGGCAAAGTCCTTGGCCAGCTCGCTGCGCAGCTCACCATAGCGGGCGGCGAGTCGGGTCATGTCCGGGTCTTCGACTTGCCAAGCCTGCCGGGCTTGCTGATTGATCGCCGCATTCAGGCCCCGCAGCAAAACGCCTTGCTCATAACGGTTCAAAGCCTTGGCCCGCGTCAGAACCTGAGTCGCCTGTTTGTCCATCAACCCCTTGAGTGCATGACCGCGCAAGCGTTTGACCAGCAGCGGCCAATCACGCACATCAGCGGGGGCCAGCAGGCTGTTGCCCCACAGGTAGACATGGCTGGCGCCCAGCAGTTTTTTGGCTTCGGGGGTTTGTTGCAGCTTGCCCGCCAGCGGCTCGTAGCGGCCCTGCTCTACCAGCCATTGCCGATAGCGCTTGGCACCGGCCAATGGGTCGGCGTCGCCCAGGTGCAAGCGCAAGGTCATCGGCGCCGTAGGATCAAGACGGGTAAATTCGTGAACCACCGAGAGTGCCAGGCCCTTGGCGTCGGCCTGCCATTTCAACTGATTGTTGTAGGGGTTGGTCAGCAACCAGTTCAATGTGAAGCGGCCGTGATCCATGCCCCATAACGGCAGGCTGAGGTCCTGAGTGGTATTGAGTTCGCCCTGCTCCAGCAAAAACGCTTTCCACACGGCGTTACCGGCCGGTATGTAATGCCCTTCGGCCAAGGGCCAGATCAACCCCTTGCCCATGGCCGCAGCGGGTTGGCGCAGCAGCGGCAATTCACCCGGCTCGCGGGCGCTGAGGGTCAGGGACAGGTCGCGCTGCTCAAGGCGAGCCATCAGGCGATACGCGCCGTTGTCCCACTGCCAGGCAGCCTGCTCGGCACCCGCTTGCATACCACTGACAGCATGGGCAGCCACACCGCTGGACGCCTGCACCGGGGCCTCGCCTGCGGGCGTAACGCGCAGCGCGAGCGTGGCGGGGTCGAGTTCGACACGCCACAGGGCGTTTTCCAACACGGTGCCGGCGAATGCCAGTGGAGACAACAACAGGCTGACAACCAGCAAAAAATGACGCATGGCACGGGCCTTCCAGACAAGATCAGGCCCGGAGGGTAATGCACATAACCCTCAGAAAGTGTTCGAAAACTGTTTCAAAGAACCTTCCCACATCCTTGCAGGAAGGCTCCGATGGTCAGGCTTGTTCTTTTTTCGGCTCGCGAATCTTGTACCAAGCCACGTACAGCGCCGGCAAAAACAGCAGCGTCAGCAAGGTCGCAATGATGATCCCGCCAATCATCGCGTAGGCCATCGGCCCCCAGAACACTTCACGCGCAATCGGGATCATGCCCAGGCTGGCCGCCGCTGCAGTGAGCAGGATCGGTCGGCGCCGGTGCTCGGTGGCTTCCACCACCGCGTCCCACGGTGTGTAACCGGCCACTTCATATTCGTGGATCTGCGTCACCAGAATCACCGAGTTGCGGATGATGATGCCGATCAGCGCCAGAATCCCGAGGATCGCCACAAAGCCCATGGGCGTGCCGGTGGGAATCAGCGCCAGCACCACGCCGATAAGGCCCAGCGGCGCGACACTGGCCACCAGGAACATCTTCTGCACGCTGTGCAGCTGGATCATCAGGAAGGTCGCCATCAGGAACAGCATCAGCGGCACCACCTTGGCGATCGGGCCCTGGGCCTTGCCGCTTTCTTCGACGGTGCCGCCGGTGGCCACCTTGTAACCCACCGGCAAGCCGGCGCTGAATTTATCGATGGTCGGCGCCAGCTGCTTCACCAGGTCCGTGGGCTGCATCTCGTCACGCACCGAGGCCTTGATGGTGATCGTCGGCTTGCGGTCGCGACGCCACACCAGCGGCTGCTCCAGCTCATAACGCACGGTGGCGAAGGCCAGCAGCGGAATCGAGGTGCCATTGGGTGTCACGATCTGCAGGTTCTGCAAGGTTTCCGGGGTGCCACGTTCGGCATCTTCGGCGCGGCCGACCACGTTGATCAGGTAGATATCGTCGTGTACCTGGGTCACCGAGGCGCCGCTGACCACGCTGTTCATCAACTGCGCCACGTCTTCCGACGACAGCCCGAGTTGGCGCGCCTTGTCCTGGGCAATGTCCACGCGCAGCACTTTACCCGGCTCGTTCCAGTCGTAGATGATCTCGCCCAGGTGGGTGTTTTGATCCAGCAACGTTGCCAGTTCGATAGCGTGTTTGCGCACCTGGTCGATGTCTTTACCCGACACGCGATATTGAATCGGCCGCCCCACCGGCGGGCCCATTTCCAGCGGCTGCACATAACTGCCGATGCCGACAAAATCATCGCGCAGGCGCTTTTGCAGGCGCGCAATCAAGGCGCCGCGCTCTTCCAGGCCCTTGCTCACGATGACCAACTGCGCGTAGTAGGGGTTTTCCAGTTGCTGGTCGAGGGGCAGGTAGAAACGAATCGCGCCCTGGCCAATGTAGGTGCTCCAGCGCGCAATGTCCGGGTCGTCCTTGATGATCGCTTCGAGGCGGTCGACGGCCTTGCGCGTTTCGTTGATCGAGGCGTTTTGCGGCAGGTTGAGGTCGACGAGGATTTCCGGGCGGTCCGAGGACGGGAAAAACTGGTTCTGCACAAACTGCATGGAGAACACCGAGGCCACAAACAGGCCCACGGTAATGCCGATGGCCCACCAGCGGTTGCGCATGGCCCAAAGCATGCCGCCATTGAAGGCGCGGCCGATGCGCCCAGGTTCGGCATCATGCGGTTTCACGTTGGCGCTGAGGATATGCACGCCGATCACCGGCGCAAACAGCACCGCCACCACCCACGACACCAACATCGCCACGGCAATTACTGCGAACAGGGTAAAGGTGTACTCACCCGCCGAACTGGCGTTGAGGCCAATCGGTACAAAACCGGCCACGGTCACCAGCGTACCGGTGAGCATCGGAAAGGCTGTGGAGGTGTAGGCGTAAGTCGCCGCCTGCTCCTTGGTTTCGCCTTTTTCCAGGCGCGTGATCATCATCTCCACGGTGATCATCGCGTCGTCCACCAACAGGCCGAGGGCGATGATCAGGGCGCCCAATGACACCCGCTGCATGGTGATGCCGCTGTATTCCATGAACACGAACACCAGCGCCAGCACCAGTGGAATCGAGCACGCCACCACCAGGCCAGCACGCATGCCGAGGCTGATAAAGCTCACCACCAACACGATAATCACCGCTTCAAACAAAGCGCTGGTAAAGCCGCCGACGGCTTCTTCCACCACTTCGGCCTGGTCGGAAACCTTATGCACGCCGACGCCTACCGGCAAGTCGGCGGTCAGTTCGTCCATGCGCGTGTGCAGCGCCTTGCCGAACGACTGGATATTGCCGCCCTTCTGCATGGCAATGGCCAAGCCGATCGCCGGCTTGCCATTGAAGCGGAACATCGGCCGCGCCGGGTCGACGTAGCCACGGCTGATATCGGCAATGTCCGCCAGCCGATAGAAGCGGTCATTGAGCCGCAGGTTGACGTTGGCCAGGTCTTTTTCCGAAGCGAATTGCCCGGACGTACGCACGGAAATCCGCTCCGGCCCGGCCTCGATCACCCCGGCAGGGGTCACGGCGTTCTGTGATTGCAGGCTTTGCACCACTTGGCGCTGATCAATGCCCAGCGCCGCGAGTTTGCGCGTGGAGAAGTTCAGGTAAATCACTTCGTCCTGCTGGCCGATCATCTCGACCTTGCCCAGCCCCGGCACCGAACGGATCTCGGCGCGCACCTGTTCTACATAATCGCGCAGTTGGCGCATCGACAGGCCGTCGCCGGTAAAGGCGTAGACCGAGCCGAACACGTCACCGAACTCATCGTTGAATGACGGCCCCTGCAAACCCTGGGGGAAGGTGCCGCGAATATCGTCGATCTTCTTGCGCACCTGGTACCAGATCTCCGGGATAGCCTTGGCGCTGGTGGTGTCCTTGAGGAACACGAATACTGTGGATTCACCCGGCCGCGTGTAGCTTTTCACGTAGTCGAGGGAGTCGAGTTCTTCGAGTTTTTTCTCGATACGGTCAGTGACTTGCTTGAGGGTTTCTTCCTGGGTCGCGCCCGGCCAGCGGGTCTGGATCACCATGGTCTTGATGGTGAACGACGGGTCTTCCTCGCGGCCCAGGTTCATGTAGGAGAACACGCCCATCAGCAGCGCGACGAACATCAGGTACCAGACGAAGGACTGATGCTTGAGGGCCCAGTCGGATAAGTTGAAGCTCCCTTTCATCGCGGGCTGTCCTCGTCGATTTTGACTTTTTGCCCGGGTTTCAGGCTGTTCACGCCAGCGGTGACGATGCGTTCGCCGGGTTTGACGCCGCCGTTGAGCAAGGCGCTGTTGGCATCGCGGCTGATCACCGTGATGTCACGTGGCTGCACGGTCTGGCTTTGAGTGTCGAGTAGCCAGATGCGGGACTTGCCGTCGACTTCCTGCAAGGCGGTCAACGGCAGTTCGATACGCGGTGCGATGGCGCTGCTCAAGGTCACGCTGATGGCCGTGCCAAGACGAAACGCAGGTGGCGTTTCGGCCAGGGTCAGGCGCGCGCGGCGGGTGCGTGTGGCGCTTTGGGCCTGGGGTTCGATCTCGCGCACGATGGCGGTGGTGTTGACGCTCGGGTCGAGCTGCCCGGCGACCAGGAATACCACGTCCGGCGGCAGGCGCTCGGCGAGCCCGGCGGGCAGGTCGATCACCGCTTCCTTGATGTCCGGGCGCGCCAGCGTGACCACTTGCTGGCCGGCGCTGACCACTTGGCCGGCCTCGGCATTCCAGGCGGTGACGATCCCGGCGTGGTCGGTACGCAGTTCGGCGTAGTTGAGTTGGTCCTTGGCCTGGTTGACCGAGGCTTTGGCTTGGTCAAGGGTCGCCCGGGTGGTTTTCAGGTCGGTCTGGGCCACATCCAGCTGGGCCTGGGCACCGACGCCGCGATTGAACAGTTCCTGCTGGCGCCGGGCGTTGGCCTGGGCATTGATGAACTGCGCCTGCACGCGGGCCAGGTCGCCTTGGGCGGCGCGCAACTGGTTCTGCTGGTCGGTGGGGTCAAGCACGGCGAGCAAGGCGCCCTTCTCCACTTCGGCGCCGACATCCACGGCACGGCGGGCGATACGGCCGGGCACGCGGAAACCCAGGTTGCTTTCGTAGCGGGCCTGGATGGTGCCGGCGAAACGGCCAAGGGTTTCCTGGTCTTCGGACCTCACTTGCATCGACAGCACCGGCCGCACAGGCTCGGGCGGCGTTTCCTCTTTGGAGCAGGCGACCAGCAACAGGCTGGCGGCAAGCAATGCCGTCAGGCGCTTCATGGCTGGACTCCTTGCTGGGCGATCTCGACCAACATGCCGGGGTGCAGCAACTGCCCGCCGGCCACCACGACTTTTTCGCCGCCTTTAAGGCCGTCGCCAATAATCACTTTGCCGGTCAGGTAGCGCGCTACCGTGACTTTGTGCAGTTGCGCCTTGCCGTCGCCGTCAATCAGCCACACGGCGGGTTCGTTGAGGTCTTTGGTCAGCGCCGACCACGGCAGTTCCACACTGGCCTTGGCCGGGCCATTGGCCGTGGCGCTGACCACTGAGCCCAACTGCATGCCTTTAGGCAGCGATTGCAGGGCAATTTTCACTTGCACGGTGCCGGTATTGGCCGCCACGGCGGGCGTGACTTCGCGAACTTTACCCACGGCCTTGATGCTCGGGTTATCCAGCAGGCTCACGGTGATCGGCGCATCGGGCGGCGGCTCCACCAGCAAGGATTCATAAACGTTGAACACGGCATCGCGCTCGCCATCGGTGGCCAGGCTGAAAATCGGCACGGTGGCCTGCACCACCTGGCCGACTTCAGCCTGGCGCGCCGTGATCACGCCCGGGGCATCAGCGACCAGCGCGGTGTAGCCGAGTTGTTCGCGGGCATTGGCCAACTGCGCCTGGGCAGCGGCCAGGGCACTTTGGCTGCTACGTAGCGCGGCTTGAGCGGCATCGTATTCGCTGCGGCTGGTGTAACCCTTGGGCAAGAGCTTTTCCTGGCGCACAAAGGCCGCAGCGGTCTGCTTGACCCGCGCCTGTTCGGCCACGACCTGGGCCTGGGCGGAGTCGACGTTGGTCTGCAAATCCTTGGGATCGAGCTTGGCCAGCACTTGCCTGGCGGTTACGCGGTCGCCCACGTCGACCATGCGCTGGATGATTTTGCCACCCACGCGAAAGGACAAGTCGGTTTGCACGCGAGCCTGGATATCGCCGGTCAGGGTCACGGCCGCGGCAAAATCCGCGGGCTGCACGGTCTGCACAAACACCCGCGAATGCTCCTTGGGTTCGGCCTTTTCCTGGCCACAGCCGCTCAGCAGCGTCAGCAGGCCAAGTCCGAAAATACAGGTGTAAATACGACCGCCCATGCAGGCTCCTTTTGCGTGACGCGATGTGACAGTGAGTATGCGACTGTGAGCTTAGATCAGGGTTCCTTATCTGCATGGAGCATCCCATACTCCAAGGGTTCCCACGCCGACTAAATACACATGCTCAAAACCCTCGCGGTGGCCAACTACCGCTCGATCAATAAACTGGTGGTGCCGCTGGGCCGGTTGAACCTGGTCACCGGCCCCAATGGCAGCGGCAAGTCCAACCTGTACCGCGCTTTGCGCTTGCTGGCCGAAACCGCCCAGGGCGGAGTGATCAACGCGCTGGCCCGTGAAGGCGGGCTGGATTCGACCTTCTGGGCCGGGCCGGAAACCATCAGCCGAAGCATGCGCAGCGGTGAGGTGGCGGTGGAGCCTGTCGTGCGCCAAGGCGTCAGGCGCTTGCGCCTGGGGTTTGCCGGAGAGGATTTCAGCTACGCGATTTCCTTGGGGCTGCCGGAAAAAACCTCGTCGTATTTCTCCCTGGACCCGGAAGTGAAAAAGGAATGCATCTGGGCCGGGCACGTCTACCGCCCGGCCAGCCTGCTGGTGCAGCGCTCCGGGCCGATGGTGCGCGCCCGTGACGGCCGCGCCTGGGACGTACTGGCCCAGCACACGCCCAACTATCACAGCCTGTTCGATCAGGTCGGCAGCCTGCGCAGCTCGCCGGAGGTGTTGCTGCTGCGCGAAAGCATCCGTGGCTGGCGTTTTTATGATCATTTTCGCAGCGATGTGGACGCCCCCGTGCGCCAGCCGCAACTGGGCACGCGCACGCCAGTGTTGCATCACGACGGCCGCGATTTGGCGGCGGCATTGCAGACCATCCGCGAAATCGGCGACCCCGAAGCGTTGCAGCGCGCCGTCAGTGACGCGTTCCCCGGTGCACGGCTGAATATCGAGCCGTTGCAAGGTGGGCGTTTTGCGATTGAGTTTTATCAGGAAGGTTTGCTGCGGCCATTGTCGGCAGCGGAATTGTCAGACGGCACCTTGCGCTACCTGCTGCTGATCGCGGCGCTGCTGACGCCACGGCCGCCGACCATGATGGTGCTGAACGAGCCGGAAACCAGCCTGCACCCGGATTTATTGCCGGCGTTGGCGCGTTTGATTATCCAGGCCTCGAAGCAGTGCCAGGTGTGGGTGGTGTCCCATGCCAGCCGCTTGATTGCGGCGTTGCAGCAGGATGAAGAATGCAATTGCATCGTGCTGGAGAAGGTACTGGGGCAGACTCAGATTGTGGGCCAGGGGGTTCTGGATGCGCCGGCCTGGCATTGGCCTGAGTAGAGATAAAGATCGTTCCCACGCTCTGCGTGGGAACGCCTCCTGTGACGCTCTGCGTCACGACTCCAAGAGCGGACGCAGAGCGTCCTGAGCGGCATTCCCACGCAGAGCGTGGGAACGATCATCATCATCAGCCCTGCCACTTACCGCCTTCAACAATCACACTCTCAGGCTTGGTGTCATCGCTCAGCTCTTTACGCACATACTGGTCATACAGCTTGAGCAAAAACTTCTCCTCACCCAACTTCGCCAGCTCCGCGTTCACCCAGTCGCGCAGTTCGGTATTGCCCTTCTTCACCGCCGGCGCAATCGGCGCTTCATCACCGAGTTTCTCTTCCAGCACGCGGTAGCCAGGGTTCTGCTTGGCCCAGCTGAACAGCACCAGGTTGTCTTGCGCGTAGGCATCGCCACGGCCGGCCGACAGGGCTTGCAGTGACTCGGAGTTTTTCTCGAACTTGAGCAGTTTCCAGTCCGGGTGGTTCTTGGTCAGCCAGATATCGGCGGTGGTGCCGGTAGTGACGATGGTAGTGCGGGTCGCCAGGTCATCCAGGCTTTTCACCGCGCTGTCATTCGGCACCAGCGCCTGTACCGCAACTTTGAGGTTGGGGTTGGTGAAGTCCACCGCTTCCTTGCGCTCCGGCGTCACGGTCATGTTGGCGAGGATCAGGTCGACCTTGTCGCTTTGCAGGAACGGAATACGGCTGGCCGGTTCCACCGCAACGAACTCAACCTTGTTTTCATCGCCCAGCAGGTCCTTGGCGAATTGGCGGCCGATGTCGGTATCAAACCCCACATAGCGGCCCGCTTCGTTGACGAAACCAAAGGGTGGCTTGTCGGTAAATACGCCGACGATCAGCTTGTCCCGCGCTTTGATCTTGTCGATGTAGCTGGCAGCCGCGACGGGTTTGGCAGGCTCTTCGGCTTTTTTATCGCAGCCGGCCAGTAAGGCAACGGCAAACAGTGGCAGCAGTAGTTTTTTCATATCAGCTCCAATTCCTTGGTTTTCTTGGGCAGTGTTGAAACAAAGGAGAACTTCTCCAGAAACTGCTGCGCGCGTGCGGTTTGCGGGTTCGTAAAGAATGCCTCGGGGGTGTTGTGTTCGAGGATGCGACCGGCCTCCATGAACACCACGCGGTCAGCGACGGCGCGGGCGAAGGCCATTTCGTGGGTGACGATCAACAGGGTCATGCCATCGCGGGCCAGGCCCTGGATCACTTCCAGCACTTCCTTGACCATCTCCGGGTCGAGGGCGGCGGTGACTTCATCAAACAGCATGACCTGCGGGTTCATGCACAGCGAACGGACGATGGCGATGCGTTGCTGCTGGCCGCCGGAAAGCTGGCGCGGGAAGGCGTCGCGTTTGTCGGCGAGCCCCACGCGCGCCAGCAGTTTCTCTGCTTGCTCACGGGCTTCACGCGGGTCGCGCTTTTGCACTTTCAGCGGGCCGAGCAGGATGTTGTCGAGCACGCTCATGTGCGGGAACAGGTGGTAGCTCTGGAACACCATGCCCACGTCCTGGCGCACCTGACGCCAGTCGGTGTTTTTGTCCAGCAACTCCTTGCCGGCAAACCGCAGGCTGCCGCTGTGGGCGACTTCCAGCCCATTGAGGCAGCGCAGCAAGGTGCTTTTGCCGCAGCCACTGGGGCCGAGGATCACCACCACTTCGCCGCTCTGCACGCTCAGGTCGATGCCCTTGAGCACCTGCGTCTCGCCGAAAAATTTGTTGAAACCCTGGAACTCGATCAATGCGCTCATGCCTGGCCCCAGCGCCGTTCCAGCACCTTGGAGGCGGCCGACAACGGGTAGCAGATAAAGAAGAAAAACAGGAACAGCACGCCGTAGATCAGTACCGACTCGTAGGTGCGTTCGATGATTTGCTGGCCGACCTTGATCACATCCACCACGCCGATCAGCACCGCCAGCGAGCTGGTCTTGATGATCCGCGTGTAGACGTTGATGGTCGGCGGCGTCATGCGTTTCAGGGCCTGGGGCAGCAATACGTAGCCATACAGTTGCGGGTCGGATAAACCAATCGACAACCCCGCCTCGCGCTGGCCACGTGGCAGCGAATGCAGCGCGCCACGCACCACCTCGCCTACCTCGCTGGCGCCCCACAGCGACAGCACCAGCACCGCGCACCAGAAACTGGGAATGCTCAGGCCAAAGAAAATCGGCAGCCCGAAAAACAGCAGGTACAACCACACCAGCACCGGGATCGCGCGAAACAGCTCCAGGTACACCCGCAGCACCGCGTTGATCACCTTGTTATTCAAGGTGCGCAGCACGCCATACAACACGCCGCCGACCGTGCTGAAGGCGATGCTCAAAAAAGAAATCGACAGGGTTTGCGCAGCGCCCTTGCCCAGTTGCGGCAGTGACACCCACAACAACTCAAGACCCGAACTGGCCATGCTGGAGCCTCCTTTCCAGGCGGCTGAGCAACAGCGACAGCGGCAAGAACAGCAGCACGCAAATCAGCGTCAACACGGCGAGCATTTCGTAGGTCTTGTAGTAGAGCGCGATGTAGCTCTTGGTGGTGTAGAGAATCTCCGGCACCGCCACCGCGGACACCACGGTGGTCTCTTTGAGCAAAAAGATGAAATTGGCGAACAGCGCCGGCAGGCTGAGGATGCCGGCCTGGGGCAGGATCACATGGCGCAGCAGTTGCCAGTCCGACAGGCCGATGGATTTACCCGACTCGATCTGCGCCAGCGGCACCGCTTCCACGCCGGCGCGCAGCACTTCGGTGAGGTAGGCGCCGCCGAGGAAGGTCATGGTGATGATCGCCGCCCAGAACCCGGAGATATTGAAACCCAGGGCCGGCAGTGCGAAGTACACGAAGAACAGCTGGATCAGCAGCGGCGTGTTACGCGCCAGCTCCACATACAGCGCCACCAGGCGTGACAGGTAGGGCGTGCGAAATACCAGCAGCGCCGCGTTGATCACCGCCACCAGCAACGAGGTGGCAATGGCGATCAAACCCACTTGCAGTGTGACCCCCACGGCTTTTAGAAACGCCGGCAAGGTGCTGAGGATAAAAGCAAAATCGAAGGTCATTTTGAGTCCATGACGCCGCAGGGGTAATGCGGCGGGCGCTGTCCGTTCCGGCGAGGGTAACGTCGGGTAGCGCGAACTTTAAAGGCATAAAAAGTAAAATTTAAATACCAAAATAGCATATTGATATCACCCAAAAAGATAACCGGCGGATTCGCGGGTTGGGCGGGTGACGGCTATGGTTGCTGGGTCTGTGTTTCGAGGGAATGACTGATGAACGAAGCGAAACCGATTGATCCGCAGGAGTTGGTGAAGTGGCTGGTGGCGTTGCGTCGGGCGATCAATAGCCGCGAGCTCTGAGCCGCTGCCCTGATCGTTCCCACGCTCTGCGTGGTAATGCAGCGCGGGACGCTCTGCGTCCGCTCGTGACGCGGAGCGTCACAGGAGGCATTCCCACGCGGAGCGTGGGAACGATCAAAAAAACGCCGACGCTGCAGTAGCCGTCGGCGTTCAAACCTTGAAGGGGGTTTTATTTACATCAGAACGCAGGCACTACCGCGCCGTTGTACTTCTTCTCGATGAAAGCTTTGACTTCCGGGCTGGTCAGGGCTTTGGCCAGTTTCTGGATCGCATCGCTGTCCTTGTTGTCCGGGCGGGCCACTAGGAAGTTCACGTACGGCGACTTGGCGTCTTCGATGATCAGTGCGTCCTTGGCTGGGTTCAGGCCGGCTTCCAGGGCGTAGTTGGTGTTGATCACGTCCAGGTCAACCTGGTCCAGCACGCGTGGCAGCAGCGCCGATTCCAGCTCTTTGAATTTCAGGTTTTTCGGGTTGCTGGCGATGTCTTTCGGCGTAGCCAGTGCATTGGTCGGGTCTTTGAGCGTAATCAGACCGTTCTTTTGCAGCAGCAACAGGGCACGGCCGGCGTTGGAGCCTTCATTCGGGATGGCCACGGTGGCGCCATCTTTGAGTTCAGAAATATTCTTGATCTTTTTCGAGTAACCGCCGATGGGCTCAACGTGCACACCAATAACGGTGACCAGGTTGGTGCCCTTGCCCTTGTTGAAGTTTTCCAGGTACGGCAGGGTCTGGAAGTAGTTGGCGTCCAGACGTTTCTCGGCAACCTGGGTGTTGGGCTGTACGTAGTCAGTGAAGACTTTGATTTCCAGGTCCACGCCTTCTTTAGCCAGGGTCGGCTTGACCAACTCAAGGATCTCCGCGTGCGGGATCGGGGTAGCCGCTACCACCAGTTTCTCGTTGGCCTGGGCGAAGCTTGCAGTCAGGGCAGCCGCCAGTGCGGTAAACAACAGAACCTTTTTCATGCAGTGTCCTTATCGAAATTCCGGGGCGTCTCTGACGACCGTTTTTATGGTGTGCCAGCGAAGTGCTATCGCGGCGTGGGGTGGACAATACCTATATTTTTTATTCCCGAACAATATCTTTTATTCACGTTGATATTCCATTTTGCTCATGTTGCGGCTGTTCATTTAGAAAGCTGAGCAAGGTTTGCTGTTCGGCGGCGCTGGCACTCGCGAAGATCCGCCGCAGTTGTTCCAACGGCGAACCGGCGGCGGGCAGGTTCAAATGCTCGGGCAAAATCTCATCGCCACTGCTTACCAACAGCGCAAAGTGAATAACGTTTTCCAGCTCGCGGGTATTGCCCGGCCAGCTGTGATGCTCGAGCACGCGCTGGGCGGCATCACTGATCAGCGGCGCCGGCAGGTCCAGGCGCTGGCTGTAGATGCCGAGGAAATATTCCGCCAGGGACAAAATGTCGCCTACCCGCTCACGCAGGGCCGGCAGGTCGAGTTGGCCTTCGCTCAGGTAATGGAACAGGCGTTCATGAAACTTGCCGGCGGCCACGGCCTGGGCCAGTTCGATGCTGGTGGCGGCGACCAGGCGCACATCCACCGGGCTTGGCTGATGAGCGCCGACACGGGTGACTTCATGGTTTTCCAGGGCGGCGAGCAATTTCACCTGGATCGGCAGCGGCAAGTCGCCGATCTCGTCCAGGTACAGGGTGCCGCCATTGGCCGAGCCAAACCAGCCGGCGCGGCTGCTGGCCGCGCCGCTGTGGCTGCCGGCGGCATAACCGAACAATTCGGCGTCGGCGTAGGTGGGGCTGATGGCACCGCAATTGACCGACACAAACAAACCCGTGCGATCGCTGCCCCGGTGAATATGCCGCGCCAGCAGCTCTTTACCACTGCCGGTCTCACCGCGAATCAACACCGGCAATGCACGCGGCGCGAGGCTTTCCAGCTCTTCACGCAGCTGGCGTGAACGCGGGTCGACAAACACCAGCGCCTTGGCGCGGATACTCAGCGGGCTTTTTTCAGCATCGGGAAAGGTCAGCAACGGCTGGCCAAAGGTGTCATGACTCATGGCAGGCTCCCGCCCCAAATCCGCTCAGGGACGGGGCGTTGAAAAAATTTATGCACGGCGCCGGGCGTGATGCTCAAGGCGGTTTTGCAAGCGATAGAGGTAGGCGAAACCCTGTTCCCAGCGTTGGTGACCGGACTTCACGTTGATATGCCCGGCACCGGACAAAATGCCGGCCTCGGCGCCCCAGTTGCGGGCCAGCTCCAAAGCGCGAGTGGCGCTGACGGCGCTATCGTTGTCGGAGCTGACCACTTGGCTGGGAAACGGCAGCAGGTGCGTGGGAATCGGTGCAAAGTTGCGCAGGGCGGGGGCACAGGCTGGGCGTTCGACATCGGCCGGCGCCACCAGCAAGGCGCCGCGCACCTGCCGCAGAAAATTCACCGGCGCCGTCGCGGCCCAGTGGGCCACGGTGATGCAACCCAGGCTATGGGCAATGAGAATCACCGGCGTGCTGTCGGCGGCGATGGCCTCGGCCAGTGCGGCTACCCAATCTTCGCGACGCGGAGTAAGCCAATCGGCCTGCTCCACGCGCGCACTGTTGGGCAGGCTGTTCTGCCAATGACTTTGCCAATGATCTTCTGGCGATCCTTGCCAGCCCGGCACGATCAGATAACGAATCGACTCGCTGTGCATGGGTGTGCCCTCCTGCAGCGTTTAACGTTGCTGGTCAGTATAGGGACGAGGGTTATATTCGTTAAGGAATAAGAAGCTATTTATTAATAACCAAAATATCAATCGCACGATACTTAAAAATGTGGGAGCTGGCTTGCCTGCTCCCACACTGGACCCTGTTGCACATCGAGACTCGTGTCAGAGCCTAAATTGCAGGCAAAAAAAAGGCCGCACCCTGCCAAGGAGACGGCCAAAAAATTGTCGAGGCTTTTGAAACTTAACGTGCAGTAATCACCGACAGCTTGGTAATGCCTGCGCGCTCGATAGACGCCATGGCTCGCGCCACTTCGCCGTAATTCACACCATCATCGGCCTGCAGCTGCACCCGCACTTCCGGGTCTTTGGCCTTGGCCGCCTGCAGGTTGAACTCCAGCAGGTCGGGCTGGATTTCGTCCTTGTTGATAAACAATTTGCCGGCACCGTCGATGCTCACCACCAGCGGGTCTTTCTGTTCCACCGGGGCTACGGCCTGGGTCTTGGGCAGGTTGATCGGGATCGAATTGGTCAATAATGGCGCGGTGACGATAAACACCACCAGCAGCACCAGCATCACGTCCACCAGCGGCGTCACGTTGATCTCGCTCAGCACCTCATCACTGTCTTGCGTGGAGAAGGCCATATCAGGATGCCTCCTTCACTTTTTGCGGGTTGCCGGCCGTGGCTTTGCTCAAGGTCGGGTGCAGCAGCACACGGAAGGCATTCTTCTGCGCCAGGCTGTAGAAATCGTGGGCGAAGTCATCCAGGTCCGCTGCCGTGAGCTTCAGGCGACGCAGGAAGTAGTTGTAGACCAGCACCGCCGGCACGGCGACGGCGATACCCACACCGGTGGCGACCAGGGCCGCACCAATCGGGCCGGCCACGGTTTCCAGGCTGGCCGAGCCGGCAGCGCTGATGCCCTTGAGGGCTTCCATGATGCCCCACACGGTGCCGAACAGGCCGATAAACGGCGAGGTGCTGCCGATACTGGCAACCACGGCCAGGCCGGTTTCCAGAGAGCGGCGCTCACGCACGATCTGCTGGCGCAAGGCGCGTTCAAGGCGGTCCTGGTGATTGATGGCCTGGCTCAAGTCTGCCGCGTGCGGTGCATCACCGACCTGGATCGCGGCATAACCGGCCTGGGCCACACGGGCAGCGGCGCCGGGCTGGGTTTCGGCCAATTCGGCGGCGGCATCGAGGCTCGACGCCGCCCAGAACCGTTTGTGAAACTTGCGATCCTGCGCCTTGAGGCGCCCGAACTGCACGCCCTTCAACAACGCCAGGCCCCAGGTGGCGACCGAAAAGACCACCAGCAGCCAGATCACCGCGCTTTCGATGGATTCAAGTGGAGATGCTAATGCCATGATGTTTCCCCTCTGTGCAGGTGGCGGCGTGTCCAACACACCGCTGCCGAATAGTTAGTGAATCTTGAAATCGATCGGGACGCTGACCCAGCCGTCCTGAGCCACATCGCCCTGCTTGGCCGGCACGAAGCTCCAGCGCTTCACGGCGGCCAGTGCGGCGTCGTCGAGTTGCTGGCGACCGCTGCTTTTCTGGACCTGAATCTCACCCGGCTTGCCGCTGGCCAACACATGCACGCGCAACAACACCGTGCCTTCCCAGCCACGGCGCTGGGCCAGTGACGGGTACTCCGGCGCCGGGTTCTTCAGGTACGCAGCGTTGGCTGAAGCCGGTGTCACCGGTGCAGGTGACGGCGACGGTGGCGCTGCGGGCGCCGGAGGCGCGGGTATCGGTGGCGCGGGCGGCTGCTCGACCGCCTTCGGCACAGGCTTGGGTGCTGGTTTCGGTACCGGCTTTGGTTTGGGTTTTGGAACAGGTTTTGGCGGTGCAGGCTTGGCGGCCAACTCATCGACAACCGGCGGCGGTGGCTCGACCACAGGTGGCGGCGGTGGTGGCGGCACAGGCGGAGGCGGCGCCACCACCGGCGGCGCGGGCCGGGAAAATTCGATGGTCATCGGCGGGATTTCCGGCGGCACAATCGGCAGCACCGGCGTGGGCTTCTGGCTCACCCAATAGATCACCGCGCCGTGCAGGGCCAGCACCAGCAACCCAAGCAGAATCCCTTCGCGACGGCTCGAAAAACGCTTAGGGGTTTTCTGCAAACGCAATTGCCCCAACGGCGCGCGGTGCGGCCGGCCAAGGTCGACCAACTCACCACCCGGTGCCTGGCGCCACTGCGCCTCGGGTGCACTGGCGGCGGTCTGGACATTGCCCATTGATTCACTCCCTACGGTTTTCACACAAAAAAACCGACAGGCCTGCCAACGCGGCCGTCGAGGGCTGAATCATCGGGGCTAGACGCTTATCTCTTAAAGTAATCTTTGAAGTTATACATAGACCCAAATTGAATAAACGAACATCCTGAAACGCCAAGGCCACGTCTTTCGAGGTCTGGCGGCAAGGTGCTGTTTTGCAATGCATTTAAGGCATGCAAAATATTCAATAAAGGCATGATTCAGTGCGGGTTATTTGCACATAAATCGAGCAATTGTCGCTGTAATGTCTGCCCGGCCGCGCCCAACCCACTGCGGCCATACAGCGCCAGGCGCACGCCCTGCACCATCGGCAGACCACTGTCATCGCCGAGCACCACATGCCCAGGCTGCACCACCCGCCGTGGCAACAAGCTGATGCCCAGCCCCGCCGCCACCGCCGAACACACGCTGGCCAAACTGGCGCTGGAATAGCCGATACGCCAACGCCAGCCGCCGACTTCCAGGTGGTGGAGCATTTCATTGCGGTACAAACCGCCTACCGGAAACGCCACCAGGGGCAGCGGGTCGCGCCCCAGGGACGGCATGTCGCGGCTGTCGACCCAGCACAAGGGTTCCGGCCACGAGGCCACGCAGTCCTCGCTGTCGCCCATCTGCTTGACCAGCAACACGTCGAACTCGCCGGCACGGTATTGGCGCTGCAACTCGGGACCCAGGCCGCTGGTCACCTCAAGACGCACCCGCGGATAGGCCACCACGAAGGCCGACAGCAGCGGCATCAGGCGCTCGGCGGCAAAGTCCTCCGGCACACCCAGGCGCAGTACCCCGTCGCTTTGCTGGTTGATCAACACATCGGCGGCTTCTTCATGCAACGCGAGGATGCGCCGCGCGTAGGCCAGCAAACGCTCGCCCTCCGCCGTGGCCACCACGCGGCGCTGGTCACGGTCGAGCAACTGGCACGCCACCGCGTCTTCCAGGCGGCGGATCTGCTGGCTCACCGTGGATTGGGTCAAGTGCAGGCGCTCGGCGGCGCGGGTGAAATTGCCGCAATCCACCACGGCGACAAAACTGCGCAATAACACAGGATCAAACATGCTCGTCACCATTGCGTTTGCCACTGATTGGCATGGTTATATTTAATTTCAGAATACTCTGGCGGCTGGGCATACTTCACGCCTCTTTTGCGCAGACGACAGGCCGTGCATGACGCTCAACCATTCATTCGCGGGAAAACTCGCCGGCTGGGGCCTTTTGGTCGTACTGGGCCTGAACCTGCGCCCCATCCTCAGCTCTATCAGCCCCTTGCTCGGCGAGATCCGCCAAGCCACCGGCCTGAGTTTCCAAAGCAGCGCCCTGCTCACCAGCCTGCCGGTGGTGTGCATGGGCCTGGTGGCGCTGGTCGGTGTGCGCGTGGAAGCACGTCTGGGCGAACGACGCGGCATCGCATTGGGCCTGATGATGATTCTGCTGGCCTGCCTGGCGCGCTGGTTGATGGGCCAGGCGTCGGCGCTGCTGGTTACCGCGTTGCTGGGCGGCGCCGGTGTGGCGTTGATCCAGGCATTGGTGCCGGCGATGATCAAGCGCGAATTTCATCACCGCGTGCCGGTGGCGATGGGTGTGTACTCGGCCTCGTTGATGGCGGGCGGTGGCCTGGCGGCGTTGCTCAGCCCGCTGGTGGCTACGCATTTTCAGCAATGGCAGGCGGGGCTTGGCGTGTGGCTGTTACCTGCGCTGGGGGCATTGCTGCTGTGGGCCTGGCTGCCGTTGGGCGCGGCGAGAAACCTGCAAATCGCGCCGGCATTCAAGGGGCTGCGCAATCGTCGGGCCTGGCTGCTGGCGTTGTATTTCGGGCTGGTGAATTGCGGCTACATGAGCATGGTGGCGTGGCTGCCGGCCTACTATCAGCAACTGGGCTGGGGCGTGTTGCCCAGCGGTTCGTTGCTGGCGTTCATGACCATTTTCCAGGTGATCGCCGCGCTGCTGATGCCGGTGCTGGCTCAGCGCGGTATCGACCGTCGCCCGCTGCTCGGCATCAGCCTGCTGGCACAGACTGTCGGCTACCTCGGCCTGATCCTCGCACCGCTGGAGTACCCGCACCTGTGGGTGGCCTTGTGCGGTTTTGGTCTGGGCGCGTGTTTCGCCCTGAGCCTGCTGCTGACCCTCGACCACCACCGCGACCCACGCCAAGCCGGGCAACTGGCGGCCTTCGTGCAGGGCGTGGGCTTTTTGATCAACGCGGTTTCACCCTGGCTGACCGGCTGGCTGCGCGAACTCACCGGCAACTTTGTCAGCGCCTGGGTGGTGCTGACGGTCACGGTGCTGGCGATGCTGGTGGTGACTCGGGTGTTCAGCCCGGCCACCTACCGCACTGGCTCAGAAGTCGTAGCGGCCCGTCACGCCTAGGGTGCGCGGCGTGCCCAGCAAGCCTTCGTAGCCGCCGTTGCCGCCGGTCCACAGGGTGGTGTAGTAGGTTTTGTCGAAGGCGTTTTTCAGCCACAACGACACATCCCACTGCCCTTGCTGGTAGTTGCCGCGCAGGCCGGTAGAGAGGTTGACCACCGCGTAGGCCGGAATCTGCCCATAGTCGGAATCCTCCACCGTGCCCACCGCTTTGGAGCGAAATGCGTAGCTGGCGGTCACGTAGGGTTCGAAGCCGTTATCCAGGTTCCACTTGTACTCGCCGTTGGCGTTGGCGATCCACTTGGACGCGCCCACCACTTGGTGGCCGCTCAGGTCGCAGGAGGCCGGCGCACCCGGGCGCAAGCTGACTTCCGGTGGGCACGGCGCATCTTTGTAAGACAGGTAACTCACATCGTTGAACGAGCCATTGATATTCAACGTCAGGCCCCGGATCGGCACCAGCGTGCTTTCCACTTCCACGCCGCGCGAGCGCACGGAACCGGCGTTGGTCAGGTATTGCACGCGGTTTTCCTGGTCGTAGGCGTTGGTCTGGTAGCCGTTGACCTGGGTCCAGAACAGGTTGGCATTGAGTTGCAGGCGGCGGTCCCACAGCGTGCTTTTAAACCCCAACTCGGCGTTGTTGGCGCGCTCGGTGCCCACCAGCAGCGAATCCGCCCCGGCCGTCGGCGCAGAGCCCACCACCAAATTGACCCCGCCGGACTTCTCGCCATGGGACAACGTGGCGTAGCCGAGCAGGTTGTCGTTGAAGTGATAGCTCAGGTTGAGCAACCCCGACGGCGTGGCGCTGTACTGGTTGAGATCGCCGGAGTCATACGCGCCGGTGCGCCCACGCCGCGCCGTGGCAGCGGCGCCGGTGACCGCAGCGCCACCCAAAGGCGCATTGCGGCTGACCCAGGCGCTTTTTTCTTCGTAGGTGCCGCGCACACCGGCGGTGAAATCCAGGCGCTCCGTGAGGTGCCAGGTGCCCTGAGCGAACAGGGCAAAGCTGTCGGTGCGAATATGCCCGTTGCCGACGCTGCTCACATCATTTAGCGCGCCGGTTGGCGTGCCATTCCAGATATCCGCCTTGGGCCCGTAATAGGCGAAGGATTTGTTATCCAGCGAGTTGCCGAAGTAATAGGCGCCCAGCACATAGTCGAAGAAACCGCCGGTGGGCGAGGCCAGGCGGAATTCCTGGGACCACTGCTTATCTTCCACCGACACACCGGCGTTATACGACGCCGGCACGTTGAGGCCGTCGTCATTGCGCGGGGTGAAATTCCACCAGCGATAGGCGCTGACCGAAGTCAGGGTGAAGTCACTCGGCAACGTCCAGTTGGCCTCCAATGAAGTGCCGCCCTGGAACACGGTGACATGCTGGTCGTTGTCCAGGTTGACCTTGCGATGGGTGCCATCCACCAGGCTCGCGCCCGCCGCTGCGGCCCGAGACTGATAGAGGTTGGTGCCATTGATGGTCGGCCCCGTGCTGTACAGCACGCGGGTGCCGGCGCTGGAATCCTCCTCGTTGTAGTCACCGATCCAGCGCAGGTTGAAGGTGTCGCTGGGCTTGTACAGCAACTGCCCGCGAAAGCCCTGGCGTGAGCCGCCGTTAAGGTCATGGCCGTTGTATTCGTTTTTGATGTCGCCATCGCTGCGTGTGCGATAGGCGGAAAAACGCCCCGCCAACTCGTCGGTGAGCGGGCCGGAAATCGTGCCCTTGGTCTGGAAATAACCGTCCTCGCCCAACGAGGTTTCAATGCTGCGCTCCGGCGTAAAACTCGGCGCGCGCGTGCTGATATTGATCACGCCTGCCGTGGTGTTCTTGCCGAACAAGGTGCCTTGCGGGCCGCGCAAAACTTCAAGCTGCTCGATGTCCATCAAGTCGAACACCGCCATGCCCGGCCGCCCAAGGTACACGTTGTCGATATACAGCCCCACGCTGCCCTCCAGGCCGTCGCTGGCCGGGTTATTGCCCAACCCACGAATCGACACGCTGGATTGACGCGCATGCATGTAAGCGACGTTGACGCTGGGCACCAGTTGCTGCAAGTCCTGAATGCGGTAGACCCGCTGGCTCTCCAGCGCCTGGCCGCCGATGACGCTCATGGGCGTCGGCACTGCCTGGGCGCTTTCGGTGCGCCGCCGGGCGGTGACAGTGACGGTCTCAAGCTGGCCGCTGGCGTTTTCGCCCTTGCCGGCAGGCGCAGGTGTTTCGGCGGCCTGGGTCGGCGACCAACTGGTGCTGCCGGCCACCAACATGGCCAGGGGCAAGGACTTCAACAGACTCATAAGCGGCTCCGAAACCCGGAAATATCAACTATCAGATATTCCAAAAGGTTATTTATTTATGTTTTATCGAACATTTACTGCATAAGAGATAGCCTTTATAAGGAGTCGACCTAATGCATAGCCAATGCATTTCCCGGATATTTTTGATGTGAAAAATGCATATCGACTTACGCCAACTTCGCCACTTCATTGCCCTTGCCGAACAACGCAGTTTTGTCGCGGCGGCGCTGGCCGTGAACCTGTCGCAGTCGGCGTTCAGTCGCAGCATCCAGGCGCTGGAACACAGTGCCGGTTGCCAACTGGTAGACCGTGGCCGCAAAGACCTGGCGCCGACCAAGCAAGGCCAGGTGCTGCTCGAACATGCACGGCGCCTGGTCAGCGGCGCGCAGGCGCTGGCCAACGAGATCAGCCAGTTCAATGGCCTGGAAGCCGGTGAACTGCGCTTCGGCTGCGGCCCGGCGCCCGCTGCCGGGTTGATCCCGCGTGCCATCGGCAGTTTTATCGGGCGCTACCCCAAGGCCCGCGTGCAGTTCCAGGTGGATGACTGGCAAAGTTTGAGCAAACGCCTGCTCAGCGAAGAGTTCGAGTTTTTCGTCGCCGACACCCGCCACTTCGAAGCCAACCCGGACTACCACACCCACCGCCTGCGCGCGCGGCGCTGGTACTTCTGCTGCCGCGCCGGGCACCCGCTGGCCGAGCGCGAAAGCGTCAGCGCCGCCGAGCTGATGAGCTACCCGCTGGCGGTGACGATTCGCCCGCCGAACCTGCGCAAAGTCATCGTCGACCTCAGCGGCCGGCCGGATTACCTGCCCAATGTGGAGTGCGAAAACGGCTACAGCTTGATGGGTGTGGTGCTGCGCTCGGATGCGATCGGCATCGTCAGCGCCAACAGCGATGTGCTGCACATGGCCCGGAGTGAGTTGGTGTGCTTGAAGATTGATGGGCTGGCTGAGGACTTGGAAGAGCGCTATACCCGCTACGGGATTGTCAGTCGGGCGGGGTATCGGTTGTCGCCGTTGGCGGAGGCGATGATTGAGCAGATCAAGCAGATCGATGAAAGAGACGAGGATGCTTACGCGTTGGAAAATATTGCGGTTTGAACGGAACAATCGAGCTCGATTTCCCCCCAAGCAAAAGCCTCAAAAAATATAGAATCCATGCCAGCAACAAAAAATTAATAAAGAATAAATAAACACCTAACAACTCATTCATATCCTTTTTAATCACTAAATACCGAGTAATTCCTCAAGCTGAAAGACGGTATTCGACACTCAGCCCGAATAGCACCACACACTGGCTGAGACTCCCTCAGTCAATCATGCCGAGCTTCGGCCCGTTAAATTTCAATATTGCTGCGCTTATGGCCTCCGGAATAATAACGTCCATCGCGTCCAATCTCTTCGGCGAACAACGATCGCATTATATTGAGTGGGATGCCGCCCAGTGGCCGTTGGGATATAGCACCCACTATTTTGATGACAATCAGGCAGGTGTTTAATGGACTGTATTTTCTGCAGCATTGCCCGCGGGGCTGCTCCCACTCATCTCCTATGGGAAGATCAGACCCACATGGCGTTTCTCTCCATATTTCCCAACACACCGGGGTTCAGTGTCGTTATACCCAAAGCCCATCAGGGCAGCTATGCGTTTGCCGAGTCCGACAGAGTGCTTTGCGACTTGGTCATCGCGGCCAAAAAAACTGCGAATCTTTTGGACCAAGCGCTGGAAGGTGTGGCGAGAACGGGAATGATTCTGGAGGGTTATGGCGTCGATCACCTGCACGCCAAATTATTCCCAATGCACGGGACCGGGGAAGACAGCGCCTTCAAAAAAATCAGCTCGAACGTGGACAAATATTTTGAGCGTTATGAAGGCTATATCTCCTCCCATGACGCAGCCCGGGCAGACGATAAATGGCTGGCAGAACTGGCTGTTCATATCAGATCTTTCGCCAGGCAAGGCAGCTCCCATACTTGAAATGCATTCCCCCTGTGGGAGCGGGCTTGCTCGCGAAGGCGCCAGAAGCAACACCCATGCATTCCCTGCATAAAACCCAGTCCTCAAATGCACTTGCCAGCCCACCACCCGAACAGCGAAAACCTTCACCTTTCCTCTGTCCGGTGAAGCCCCATGTCCCAACCCAACCCCGTGCGCAATGTGCTCTACATCATGTGCGATCAACTGCGCCGCGATTACCTGTCGTGCTACGGCCACGCGCATTTGCACACGCCGAATATCGACCGCCTCGCCGCTGCCGGCGTGCGCTTCAGCCGCGCCTACACCCAGGGCACCATTTGCGGGCCGTCGCGGATGTCGGCGTACACCGGGCGTTATGTCAGCAGCCATCAGGTGGCCTGGAACGCGGTGCCGTTGCCCTTGGAAGAGCTGACCATCGGCGACTACCTGCGCCCCCATGGCATCCGCACCGCACTGGTGGGCAAGACCCACGCCACGCCGAACCTGGAAGCGTTGCAGCGCCTGAATATCGACCCTGAAAGCCCGCAGGCCGAGCCCTTCAATGAGGTGGGTTTCGACGCGTATTTGCGCCACGACGGCATCTACCCCGACAGCCCGCTGTTCACAGAAAAACGCGAGTCCGCGCCCTACACCCAGTACCTGCGCGAGCACGGCTACGACGGCACCAACCCTTGGCATGAATGGGCCAACGCCGCCGCCGGTGAAAACGGTGAGGTACTCAGCGGCTGGCATATGCGCAACGCCGGGCTGCCGGCGCGGGTAGCCGAGCAGCATTCGGAGACCGTCTACACCACCGACCGTGCCATCGACTTTATCGCTGAACAAGGCGAGCAGCCGTGGTGTTTGCACCTGTCATACATCAAGCCGCACTGGCCCTACATCGCGCCAGCGCCGTACCACGCGCTGTATGGCGCCGCGCATATCCAGGCGCCGATTCAGCCTGCGCACACCAGCGATCATCCGGTTTACCAGGCTTTTCGTCAGCATCAGGAAAGCGTGAATTTTTCCCGTGATGAAGTGCGGCTCACGGTGATCCCGACCTACATGGGCCTGATCAAACAGGTCGATGATCAACTCGGGCGGCTGTTCGACGTTCTGCAAAGCAACGGCCGCTGGGACGACACGCTGATCGTGTTCACCAGCGACCATGGCGACTTCCTCGGTGACCACTTCCTGGGCGAAAAAGAGTTTCTGCTGGAGCCTGCGGTGGGCATTCCGCTGATCGTGCGCGACCCGCGTGCCAGTGCCGATATCAGCCGTGGCACGGTGGATGAGCGCCTGGTGGAAACCATCGACGCCCTGCCAACGTTCCTCGATGCCCTGGGCTTGCCTGCCGCAGACCATCGCCTGGAAGGCCGCTCGCTGATCCCGCTGCTGCACGGCGAACCGATCAGCTGGCGTAATTACGCCATCGCTGAATACGACTATGCCTTCCAGGCCCCGGCGCGCGAGCGTTTGGCGCAGCCCATCGACCGTTGCCGCATGACCATGGTGCGCAGTGAGCGTTGGAAATACCTGGCCTATGACGGTTTTCGTCCACAGTTGTTTGACCTGCAGAATGACCCGCAGGAGTTACACGACCTGGGCGCCGACCCGGCCTATGCGGCGGTGCGCGAGACGCACTTGGGGTATTTGTTCGAATGGCTGCGTGGGTTGAAGCGGCGTACCACCATCAGCCATGCGGAGGTTGATTCGCGTGGCCAGTGGTTCCGGTACGGTGAGCCGGAAGCGGAAAAGGTGGTGAAAATCGGCGTCTGGTAAACATACAAAAAACTAATGTGGGAGCCGACTTGCTCGCGAATACGGTCTGTCAGTTGCAAATATGCTGACTGATCCACCGCATTCGCGAGCAAGCCCGCTCCCACATTTTTGATCTGCGACTTAGCTCATAATCCCTTTGTGGTCTGGCTGCGCTGCCCTTGCACACTCACCGGCACATCGCCCTTGAGCGTCACCCGACGCACGATGCGCTCCTGGGTGCCGTAATCGTCCACCGCGTAATGCTGAGTCGCGCGGTTGTCCCAGATCGCCACGTCGCCGGTGTCCCAGCGCCAGCGCACGGTGTTTTCCAGGCGGGTGACGTGGCCTTGCAGCAGGTTGAACAGCTGCGCAGATTCGGTCTGGGAGTAGCCTTTGAGGCGTTTGACGAAGTGGCCCAGCAGCAAGGTTTTTTCGCCGCTGACCGGGTGTACACGCACCACTGGGTGCTCGGTTTCATACACGGTGGAAGTAAAGATTTTGCGGTATTCCTCAAGCTTTTCTACCGACACATCCGGCTTGCGCCCGGCGTAGTCATACTCGTTGCTGTGCACGGCCCACAGGTTGTCGGCGAGTGCGCGCAGGTCGGCGCTGAGGTCGTTGTAGGCGGCGGCCGTGTTGGCCCACACCGTGTCGCCACCAGACTTTGGTGCCAGCACCGACCGCAGGATCGAGGCTTTAGGGTAGGCATCAACAAAGGTCACGTCGGTGTGCCAGGAATTGGCGCGCTGGCCACGGGCACCGTCCAGCTCCAACAGGAAGCGCGTACCGTCGCGCACCGGCACCGTCGGGTGTGCGATCGGCTCGCCGAGCAGGTGCGCGAAGGCTTCCTGGCTCTGATCATCGAGGTGGGTTTGTTCGCGGAAGAAGATCACTTTGTACTGCACCAGCGCTTGCTGGAGGGCCTCGACGGTGGCGGCATCCAGGTCACCGGAGAGTTTGATGCCACGGATCTCGGCGCCGATGCGGCCGGCCACCGGGTGGATGTCGAGCGTCTGGGCGACGGGTTGAACAGCTAATGCGGCGTTGCTCATTGTGATGACCCTCATGTGCCTGCTGATGGTGGGATGCTTTCCTGCAACGCTCTATTCATATGCAATTTAGATCTAGCAAATGAATCAATGCTTCGTTGACGGAATAAGAGCTTGCATTTAAAACCTCAGCTCCCACGGTCGCAAATGCCTTCGACCTATTTTTCAAATGCCGGGAAAGCATATGGATCTTCGCCAACTTCGGTACTTCATCGCCCTCAACGAACACCGCAGTTTCGTGCGTGCAGCCGACGCCATGGGCATCACCCAACCGGCGTTCAGCCGCAGCATCCAGGGGCTGGAACAGGAGTTCGGCTGCGTGCTGGTCGACCGTGGCCACAAGGACTTGCGCCCCACGCCAGAGGGCCAGGTAGTGCTGCAACATGCCTTGACCCTGGTGCACGGCGCCGCGCTGCTGAGCAGTGAAGTCACGCGCATGACCAAGCTCGACGCCGGCGACCTGCGCTTCGGTTGCGGCCCGGCGCCAGCGGTAAAACTGGTGCCGGACGCAGTGGCGCGTTTTATCGGCGCGCACCCGAAAATCCGCACCCGTTTCCAGGTGGATAACTGGGAGAAACTCAGCCGCGCCTTGAGCCGCGAAGAGATCGAGTTCTTTATCGCCGACATCCGCCAGTTCGAGGCCGACCCGAACTTCCAGACCCGCGCATTGACGCCCAAGCGCGGCGTGTTTTTCTGCCGCCCAGGGCACCCGTTGCTGGCCAAGGACAGCCTGTCGACCAACGACATGTTCGACTACCCGCTGGCCTCGCCGCTGATCTCCCAGGGCATTCGCAAACTGCTGGCGAACCTGAGTGGGCGCATGGATTTTTCACCCAGCATTCAGACTGAACACTTCCCGGCGCTGGTAAAAATCGTGCTGCAATCGAATGCCATCGGTGTGGGCACCGAGGAAGCCTTTGCCGAGGATATCGCACAGGGTTCGCTGGTGCTGCTGCACTGGCGCAACCTGCCGCAGAACATGGAGACCATGAGCGCGCGCTGCGGGATTGTCAGCCGCACGGGGTCGAGGTTGTCGCCGGCGGCGAAGGCGATGATTGAGACGCTGGTGGAGGTCGACAGGCAGGAGGTGAGTGTGGCGGTTTGATGGGCCTCTTCGCGAGCAAGCCCGCTCCCACAGGTTGGAATGCATTCCAAATGTGGGAGCGGGCTTGCTCGCGAAGACGGCAGCCCAGACACCACCTCTGTCAGAGGCCCGCAGCGGCCAGGTTCGGCGCCACCCAGTCACTCACCTGAAACGACTTGCGAATCAGCCGTTCCTTGGACGCCAAGTCCACCGCGCCCTGCAACTTGCCCAGGAACACCGGGTCCAGGGTCGCCGGGAAAATCTCGCTGAGCTGTTGGTCTTTCAAGTCGTTGGTCAGGATCACCGGCGGATAACTGGCACGCCCCGACACCAGCTCGATATAGGCTTGCTTGTTGCTGTCGGTGGTCAACCACTGCACCGCTTGCTGCTGGGCCTTGAGCAACTTGGCCACCGCATCAGGGTGTTCGTCGACAAATTGTTTGCTGCCTACCAGCACCGCCTGGATGCTGCCGGCACCGCCGAGGTCCTTGGTGGTGAGCGGTATTTCCGCCAGCCCTTTAGCCTGCAACGCCGTCAGGTTCGAACCGCCCCAGGTCGCATCAATCTGCTTGGCGGCCAATGCCGCGCCCGCCGCGTTGAAATCCAGGTTGATGACTTTCAGGTCCTTTTCATTCAAGCCCTGGCTGGCCAATGCGCTGTCGAACGACAACTGGCTGGCCGTGCCACGGAACACCGCCACACGCTTGCCCTTGAGGTCCTGCAAGCTTTTGATCCCCGAGCCCGGCACCACGCCCAGGTACTGTTTGATGTCACGCGCGCTGGCGCTGAGCAAACGTGTGTCCAGCCCATTGGAGCGACCGATGATCGCCGCCAGATCGCCCAGGTAGGCCAGGTCTACCTGGCCATTGGCGAAGGCTTCATTGATCACGGGACCGGCGCCCTTGAAGTAATTCCACTGAATCTTGATGCCTTGATCGGCAAAGGCTTTTTCGAAGATCTGCTGCTCGCGCAACACATCCGTTATACCGCCGCCGCTGTGCTGGCTGCCGGCACTCAGGTCAGGCACCGCGATGCGGATTTCCTTGAGGTCGGCAGCGTGCACCAACCCGGCCAGGGCGGTGCCCGCGAACAGGCTGATCAGACGTTTGAAGGGCAGTTTCATAAGCGCAGCTCCTGGTGGGCGACGGTCGCCTGGGGAGCAGAAAGTAGGCATAGCCCGAGCAAAACTTTAAATACTATAAATTCACAATTTAATAGCTTTTTGGACTATGCGAGCTAAAACGCTGGCTCCAGCGGCGTATGCATAAACAGCATCAAAAATATTCTTCGAATGCATTGGATGCGTGCCGGGCAGAGGCTTTAAATGATTTTTCTTATCTCACAATCATCTTGATTCCATTTTTATAAGATCGAAATCACATAACGCCGACGGAGGTCAGCCATGGCCCGCACTTCACAGTTGAGCCTGCCGCTTTCAGCCTCCATGCCGCGCTGGCCCTTGCTCGGTGAGCGTCTGCTGCCCTGGCTGTTGCCGCTGGCGCTGTTTGCGCTGTGGTGGTTGGCCAGCCGTCATCAGTGGATGAGCGAACAAATTTTGCCCGCACCTTCACTGGTGTGGAGCAGTGCTGTGGAACTGGCCGGCGGTGAATTATGGAGCAACCTGGCGATCAGCTTGCAGCGTTTGTTCTGGGGGCTGCTGGCCGGTATCGGCGCGGGGGCCGTATTGGGTGCGCTATTGGGTTTCAGCGCTCGCGCCGAACGCCTGGTATTCCCCACGTTCAGCGCGTTATCACAAGTGCCGACCCTGGCCTGGATCCCGTTGTTCATGGTGTTTTTCGGCATCGGCGAAACCTTGAAACTGGTGGTGCTGGTGAAGGCGATTGTGGTGCCCGTCACCCTGCACACACTGGTCGGCGTGCGTGACGCGCAACCCACTCTGCGTGAAGCCGCCCGCGTACTGCGCCTGCCTACCCATCTGCTGATTCGTCGGTTGATACTGCCCGCTGCATTGCCGGCCTTCATGGCCGGTGTGCGCCTGGCGCTGGCGGCGGGCTGGACCTCGTTGCTGGCCGTGGAGCTGCTGGCGTCCAGCGAAGGCATCGGCTACCTGATGGTCTGGGCGCGCCAGTTGTTCATGCTCGATAGTGTCTTCGTGTGCATCGTGGTCATCGGGGTGCTGGGCGTGGTGATGGATCGCGGCATCGGCTGGCTGGACCGCAAATGGGTGCACTGGCCGCACCCGGCCACTGCGCAGATTCGCCGCGGCCCGCGTTATGAGGGGTGGCAACGCCTGCAACCGTGGGTGTTGCCGCTGCTGTTGCTGGCGTTGTGGCAGCTGGCGACGGATCAGGCTTGGGTAGACCCGAATATTCTGGTCAGCCCATGGGCCGTGCTGCAAACCGCCGCCGCCGGCGTGCTGGATGGCAGCCTGTCCGGCGCCTTGGGCAAAAGCCTCGGCCGCACGCTGGGAGGCTTGTTGCTCGGCGGCAGCCTGGGGTTTGCCATGGGTTTGTGGCTGGGTTTGTCGCGACGCAGCGAGCGAGTGCTCGGGCCCACCCTGGCCGCACTGCGCCAGATCGCAATTTTCGCCTGGGTGCCATTACTCACCGCCTGGTTCGGCCTGGGTGAATTGGCCAAGTGGGTGTTTATCGCCCTGGCGGCGTTTTTTCCGCTGTTTATCGCCACCCAGCGCAGCGTGTTGAACCTGTCGCCACAGCTGCGCGAAGCCGCGCAAGTGCTGCGCCTGAATCTGTTCCAGCGCCTGCGCCGCCTGGTGCTGCCGGGCGCGGCGGCGGGGATCTTCGCCGGCCTGCGCCTGAGCCTGATCTATGCCTGGCTGGGCACCATCGGCGCGGAATATTTCATGCCGTCCAATGGCGGCATCGGCAGCCTGATGATCGGCGCCCAACAGCTGCTGCGCATGGACCTGATCATGGGCGGCATGTTGCTGGTCGGCCTCACCGGCGCCACGCTCAACCTTATCGGCCAACGCATCGAAACCCGCGCCACGCGCTGGAGACACGCATGAACGCACCTATCGTCAGCTTCAACCATGTGGGCAAGACCTTTGACGTCGACGGCTTTGAGCTGGAGGCGATTCGCGAATTCAACCTGGACATTGCCGAAGGCGAGTTTGTGGCGATTGTGGGTTCCAGCGGCTGCGGCAAATCCACCCTGCTGCGCCTGCTGGTGGGGCTGGACACGCAGTTTCGTGGCGAGATCCGGGTGGATGGCAACGCCGTAAAGGGCATTGGCAGCGAACGCGGCATCGTATTCCAGGAACACCGATTGTTCCCCTGGCTGACCGTCGCAGAAAACATCGGCCTGGGCCTCGTCAACGAGCCGTTGAGCGAGGCCGAGCGCAACCGGCGCATCGGTGACTTTATCGAATTGGTGGGCCTTACAGACTTTACCCGCGCTTACCCGCATCAGCTGTCCGGCGGCATGGCGCAACGTGTGGCTATCGCCCGAGGTCTGGTGGCCAGCCCGCGCATTCTGTTGCTCGACGAGCCGTTCGGCGCCCTCGATGCGCTGACCCGCCAGCAGATGCAGGACGAGCTATTGGCGATCCGCGCCCGCGCTCAAATCACCACGGTGCTGGTGACCCACGATGTGGAAGAAGCGATCTTCCTCGCCGACCGCGTGGTGGTGATGGAGCCGCGACCCGGGCGGATCAAGCAGGTGGTGGACATCGCCCTGCCCCATCCGCGCCAGCGCAGCAGCTTCGAGTTCCACCAACTGCGCGAAGAGCTGCTACATGAGCTGATCAGCGACGACCACTATCAGCCGCCGTTGCGCGAACAGATTCGCGACCTGCCGCTGGCGTTTATTGCTTGCTGAACGCCAGTTCGGCGTCCGGCCGTTCCTGGCGTTCAAGCCGGTTGGCGCGGGTAAACGTACCGATATCATTGAAGCGCACGCCCATCTCGCGCATCACCGGGTGGGCGACCTTGGCGGTCATCTGGCGGATGTAGAACGGCTCCTTCACCACAAAATGGTGGATGCCGTGAGTGCTGCCGAAGTTGAAGCAGAACGCCTGCAACGGCCACATCCACCACGGGTTGAGCACCTGGGTTTGCTGGATCACGTTGCCCAGTTCCACATCACCGTAATAGTGCATGTTGGAGCTGACAAAATGCAGGCAAAAGGTGCGCAGCACGTTAGGGCCGATGATCACCACGGCGGCGATATCAATCACCTGCATCATCTGCAAGGTACCGGCGGACCACTGGATTGGCACGCCCATCAGGCTGGCGATGCCATTGGCGGCATGAAAGCCCAGGAACACATACCACGCGCCCCAATGCAGCAGCGCCAGCGGTGCGTAGACCAGCAGCGAGCGTTTGAGGATCTTGAGTTTGTGACGCCAGGTTTTGGCCCGCAGCATGCGGATAAACGCCGACATCACGTTATCGCCCACCATCAGCAACCGCGCGAACCCCCACGGCTCGCCATTGGTAATGGCGCGCTCTTCCATATCGGTTTCGGTGCCGGACACCTTGTGGTGGTTAAGGTGCAAATGCCGGCGTATCCACGGGTTGATGGTGCTCGGCCGCGCCAGCCACACCAGGCCCATCATCAGGTTGTGCGGCACGCGTTGCTTGCGAAAATACATGCTGTGGATCAGGTCATGTTCCAGCTCGTGGGTCAGCGAAGCGAGGAAGGCATTGAGCAGCAGGCACGCCCACCAAGCCATATGGCCGGTGATGTAGAGCGCCGCCGAGCCGAGCATGCCGAGCAAGGCAAAGGCCAGGATACCCGCGCCCAACGCGTCCTGATGCAATAGCCAGGGGTGCTGTTGGCGCAACCGCACGCCTTCGGCGAGCACCACTTCACGGATTTTTGCCGAGCGCTGTTGCGCGTTCATCTGTTGGGGACTTGCAGAAGTACCGTCCATGCTCCCATCCTCTTGTTAAGTGATACGTCCATCCTGCCCCACGCGATCGGGCGGGACGCTAGCCCCGGACGCCAACCTGTTGACCGCAAGCGCCAATCACCATGACTGAACCCACCTCCCTCGCCAGCTGGACCCGCGCCCTGCGCAAGCAGCTCGACGCCCTGAACCTGGACAGCGCCGCGCTGTGCATCGAGGCCGGGCTCGACCCGCAGCAGATGGACGACCCCAATGCGCGTTACCCGCTGTCGGCCACGACGCGCCTGTGGGCGCTGGCAGTGCAGGCCAGCGGCGACCCGGCGATCGGCTTGCGCGTGTCGCGGTTTGTGAGCCCGACCACCTTCCATGCGCTGGGTTATGCACTGGTGGCCAGCGGCAGCCTGCGTGAGGTGTTCGAACGCATCGTGCGGTATCACCAGGTGGTCAGCGATGCCCTGACCCTGGAGCTTAGCGGAGATGGCGAGCGTTACCGCTTTCGTCTGCTGCAACCTGCGGACAGTCCGGCACCCGCGCTGGAAGCGATTGATGCGTTTGCAGCGATCTATGTGCGCACCTGCCGTAATCGCCTGGGCCGTGACTACGCGCCGTTGGCGGTGTACCTGCGGCGGCCGGAACCGGCGGATCCAAAACCCTGGCACACGGTATTTCGCGCACCGGTGTTTTTCGATGCCGAGGAAGACCGCCTTGAATTTTCCGCCCAGGACTTCGACAGCCACCTGGACGACGCCAACCCGGAGTTGGCCGAGCACAATGAAACCGTACTCAAGCGCACCCTGGCCCAACTGCAACCGCTGACGTGGGAGCGCAAGGTGCGCGCGGCCATCGAGGCACAACTGCCCGAGGGTGAGCCGAGCGCCGAACGCATCGCCCAGGCGTTGCACCTGAGCCTGCGCAGTCTGCAGCGGCATCTGGCGGATGAAGGCTGTCGGTTTGATGCGTTGCTCAACGAGT
Organism: Pseudomonas sp. 58 R 3; assembly: GCF_900006605.1. Taxonomy (NCBI): domain Bacteria; kingdom Pseudomonadati; phylum Pseudomonadota; class Gammaproteobacteria; order Pseudomonadales; family Pseudomonadaceae; genus Pseudomonas; species Pseudomonas sp. 58 R 3. Next base: position 532,245 of record NZ_CVTT01000061.1, read on the forward strand.
GCCGCGAGAACCTGGCACTGCTGCACTTGCGCGATCCGCACTGCTCATTGGCCGAGATCGGTTATTTGCTTGGGTTTGCCGATACCAGCAGTTTCAGCCGCGCGTTCAAACGCTGGACGGGGATGACGCCGGGGCAGTTTCGCGATGGGCTGCGTTAGGTAGGGCCTCATCGCAGGCAAGCCAGCTCCCACAGGGGAATGCATTCCAACTGTGGGAGCTGGCTTGCCTGGGATAGCGGTGGCTCAGCGACCACGCCGCAAGAGTTTTTTCACCCGCGCGACAAGCACCTTGGCATCAAACGGCTTGAGCAAATAATCATCCTCATGCAGTTCCAACCCACGCAAGCGGTCTTCAATCCCGCCCGGCGTGGTCAGGAACAACACCGGCGTCTCACCCTTCAACCGGATCGCCTGCTGCAACTTCCAGGCATTCAGGCCCGGCAGCATCACATCCAGGATCACCAGGTCGTACTCAGTGCTTTCAACCAGGCGCAACGCCGCCATGCCATTGGCCGCGACTTCGACGCTGTAACTGGCCTCGTTCAAGCCCTGGGCCATCCGCTGTGCCTCTTCGGATTCATGTTCCACTAACAGCACGCGCATAACACACCTCGATTAATCAGGCTTGCAGGCTAACACCCTCAGGTGTGCGCCGCCTCACGCAGTCGCCGGGCATCGAGGATTTCGATCTCGCCGTAACCCAGGCGCACGATGCCTTGGGCCTGCAGGTCCTTGAGCAAGGCGTTGGTGGTCTGGCGTGACAGGCTCAACATGGCGGCCAGGTCTTCCTGGGGCAGTTGCAGCACGCTTTTTGAAGACTCGGCCTCGCCGTAACCCTCGACGATCATCAACAACCGATGCGCCAGGCGCACCGAGGCCGGCATCAGGCTCAGTTGCTCGATATTGATAAAACTCAGGCGCAGCTTCTGGCTCATCAATAACGCCAGATCACGCCAGTACTGCGGGCTTTCATTGAGAATATTCAGCAGCGCCTGTTGCGGCACCTGCAGCAGCGTGCACGGGCCGACGGCGCAGGCGTCATGGGTACGCGGCAGGCCATCGAACAGGCAAATTTCACCCAGCCAAAACGGTGATTCCACCAGGCTCAACAGGGCTTCCTTGCCATGCTCATTCACCGCGCTGATGCGCAAGGCGCCGTCGAGCACCGCGTACAGGCCACAGGGCGGGTCGCCACGCTTGAACAGGTATTGCCCGGCCGCCAGCTGCCGCTGCCGTGCGTGGGCCAGCAGGCTATGCTGAAAAGGCGCAGGCAGGTGGCTGAACCAGTGGCCGGTGGCCAAGCGAGTACGCCATTTCTCTGTGTCCATGAGCACTCCGAAGATTGTCGCCCAGTTGACAGTCAATCCCAGGCTGGCAGGGCATGATCAAGCATCCTACAGGAGGAACAACAATGAAAAGCCTCGTCGACCACCTCAGCCAATACGCCGCCTACCACCGCGACCCGCGCAATATCGCCAGCCACTTTATCGGCATCCCGCTGATCGTCGTCGCCGTGGCGGTGCTGTTGTCGCGCCCCGAATGGGCCGTCGGCAACCTGTGGATATCTCCGGCGGTGGTGCTCGCGTTGTTGTCGGCGTGGTTTTACCTGCGCCTGGAACTGGCGTTGGGCGTGCTGATGACGGTACTGATGGGCTTGTCGGTGTGGGCCGGGCACGAGCTGGCGGCGCAGAGCACACTGGTGTGGCTGAGCAGCGGCATCGGCCTGTTTGTGGTGGGCTGGGTGATTCAGTTTGTCGGGCACTACTACGAAGGCAAGAAGCCGGCGTTTGTGGACGATGTGTCGGGGCTGATTGTGGGGCCGTTGTTTGTGGTGGCGGAGCTGGCGTTTTTGCTGGGGGTGCGGCATGAACTTAAAGAGCAGATTGAGGCGCGGTCCGGCCCGGTAGAACGCCGCGACCTGAAGTCGAGCCAGCTCCCACATGATCGTTCCCACGCTCTGCGTGGGAATGCAGCCCAGGACGCTCCGCGTCCCAAAGCGTGACGCAGAGCGTCACAAGAGGCGTTCCCACGCAGAGCGTGGGAACGATCGGAGGGTCAGGCTTTTTGCCAGACCTTGGGCTTGAAGAACAAGGTCTCGCCACGCGCCAAACCCGTCAGGCTGTCGTGATCTTTCACCACTTCGGCCTCGATCAGCTCGCTTTGGCCTTCGACCTTCAGCGTTACCCGTGTGGTGGCGCCGAGTGGGCGAATATCGCGTACTTGCGCCGCGTGGTGGTCTTCCAGCTCATGGCGTGACAGCGACACTTCGTGCGGGCGGAACAGCACGTGCTTGTCTTCGCCCAGGTGCAGACGGTTGGAATCACCGAGGAAGTGATAGACAAAATCGCTGGCCGGGTTTTCGTAGACTTCGCCCGGTGAGCCGATCTGCTCGATCACGCCCTTGTTCATCACCACGATACGGTCGGCGACTTCCATGGCCTCTTCCTGGTCGTGGGTCACGAACACCGAGGTGAGGTTGATGTCTTCGTGCAGGCGCGCCAGCCAGCGGCGCAGCTCTTTACGCACCTTGGCGTCGAGGGCGCCGAAGGGTTCGTCCAGCAGCAGCACTTTGGGTTCTACCGCCAGGGCGCGGGCCAGGGCGATACGCTGGCGCTGGCCGCCGGAGAGTTGTTCCGGGTAGCGATCCGACAGCCAATCAAGCTGCACCATGTTCAGCAACTCGTGAACCTTGACCGCAATCTGGCTTTCGCTCGGGCGCTGGTTTTTCGGCTTCATGCGCAGGCCGAAGGCAACGTTGTCGAACACGGTCATGTGGCGGAACAACGCGTAGTGCTGGAACACAAAGCCGACGTTGCGATCCCGCACGTCGTGGCCGGACACGTCTTCACCGTGGAACACGATGCTGCCGTCATCCGGGGTTTCAAGACCCGCGATGATGCGCAACAAGGTGGTTTTGCCGCAGCCGGACGGGCCCAGCAACGCCACCAGCTCGCCACTCTGGATGTCCAGATTGATGCTGTTCAGGGCCTTGAAGGCGTTGAAGTTCTTGCTGACATTACGGACTTCGATCGACATGACTTATTCCTCACCGGCGCTGTTGCGCAGGCGGTTGATACGGTTCTCGCTCCACTGCTTGAGCAGCAGGATGAAGAGCGCCAGGATCAGCAACAGGCTCGCGACGGCAAACGCGGCGACATGGTTGTATTCGTTGTAGAGGATCTCGACGTGCAGCGGCAAGGTGTTGGTCACGCCGCGAATGTGGCCGGACACCACCGACACCGCGCCGAACTCACCCATGGCCCGCGCGGTACACAGCACCACGCCGTAGATCAGGCCCCACTTGATGTTCGGCACGGTCACGTGCCAGAACATCTGCCAGCCGTTGGCGCCCAGCAGGCGTGCGGCTTCTTCTTCCTGGGTGCCCTGCTCCTGCATCAGCGGGATCAGCTCACGAGCCACGAACGGCACCGTCACGAAGATGGTCGCCAGCACAATGCCGGGCAGGGCAAACACGATCTGGATGTCATGGTCTTGCAGCCACGGGCCGAAGAAGCCCTGGGCGCCGAACATCAGCACGTAGACCAGGCCCGCGATCACCGGCGACACCGAAAACGGCAGGTCGATCAACGTGACCAGAATGCTCTTGCCACGGAACGAGTACTTGCTCACACACCACGCGGCGCTGACGCCAAACACCAGGTTGAGCGGCACCGAGATCACCACGGCGATCACCGTGAGCTTGAGTGCCGACAGTGCGTCGGGTTCAAGGATCGCGGTGAAGAACGCGCCGAGGCCGTTCTTCAAGCCCTGGGACACCACGATAAACAGCGGCAGCAGCAGAAACAGCGCGAACACCAGCCAGCCCAGTGTGATCAGGATGCGCCGCGACACCGCGCTGCCACGACGGGCAGCGTTGGCCGAGGACGCGGCGGAAATAGACGATTGGGACATGTTCCGCGCCTCCTTATGGGGTTTCAATGCGTCGCTGCAGCAAGTTGATCAGCAGCAGCAGGACAAAGGAAACCACCAGCATCATCACGCCGATGGCGGTGGCGCCGGTGTAGTCGTATTGGTCGAGCTTGACCATGATCAGCAACGGCAGAATCTCGGTTTTCATCGGCATGTTGCCGGCGATGAAGATCACCGAACCGTACTCACCCACGCCTCGGGCAAACGCCAGCGCGAAGCCGGTCAGCCAGGCGGGCAGCAATGCGGGTACGAGAATGTAGCGGAACACCTGCAAAGGCTTGGCGCCCAGGCAGGCGGCGGCTTCTTCGATCTCACGCGGGATATCGGCCAGCACCGGCTGCACCGTGCGCACCACGAAGGGCAAGGTCACGAAGGTCAGTGCCAGGGTGATGCCGATGGGGGTGTAGGCGATTTTAAAGCCCAGGTCGGTTGCGAACTGCCCGACCAGACCGGCCGGAGCGTATAGCGCGGTGAGCGCGATACCGGCCACGGCGGTGGGCAGGGCAAACGGCAAGTCGATCATTGCATCGATGATCTTGCGACCGGGGAAGGTGTAACGCACCAGCACCCAGGCCAGCAGTGTGCCGATCACGCCGTTGATGATCGCCGCGACGAACGCGGTGCCGAAGCTCAGTTTCAACGCCGCCAGCACCCTCGGTGCGGTAATGATGGCCCAGAACTGATCCCAAGTGAGTTGAGCGGCATGTACAAACATCGCCGCCAGGGGGATGAGTACGATCAGGCTGAGGTACACCACGGTGTAGCCCAGCGTCAGCCCGAAGCCGGGTATGACGGGGGAAATACGACGCGACATAAGAGTCCTTGGTTAGCGGAACTGACACACAAAACCCGCAGGTGAATGCGGGCTTCGTGAGTGTGTGTTTCTCGGCTTACTGCGCCGTGTAGATCTGGTCGAACACGCCACCGTCGTTAAAGAATTTCGGCTGGGCAGTTTTCCAGCCGCCGAAGTCTTTGTCGATAGTCACCAGGTCCAGTTTCGGGAACTGCTGGGCGTATTTGGCGGCAACTTTTGCATCGCGTGGGCGGTAGAAGTTCTTCGCCGCAATCTCCTGACCCGCCGGGCTGTACAGGTGTTTGAGGTATTCGGTGGCGATCTCGGTATTGCCCTTTTTCTCGGCGTTTTTGTCGACCACGGCAACCGGCGGCTCCGCGAGGATCGACAGGGACGGCACAACGATATCGAACTTGTCGGCGCCACCGTCTTCTTTAAGTGCCAGGAACGCCTCGTTTTCCCAGGCCAGCAACACGTCACCCTGACCGTTGTTGACGAAGGTGATGGTCGAACCGCGAGCGCCGGTGTCGAGGATCGGCACGTGCTTGAACAGCTCTTTTACGTATTCCTGGGCCTTGGCTTCGCTGCCGCCGGATTTGAGGCCGTAGGCCCACGCGGCGAGGAAGTTCCAGCGCGCACCGCCGGAGGTTTTCGGGTTAGGCGTGATCACGGAAACGTCTTTCTTGATCAGGTCGCCCCAGTCCTTGATGCCTTTTGGGTTGCCCTTGCGCACCAGGAACACGATGGTCGAGGTGTACGGGGTGCTCGCATCCGGCAGGCGGGTTTGCCAGTTTTCCGGCAGGGTTTTGCCCAGTTTGGCGATTTCGTCGATGTCGCCGGCCAGGGCCAGGGTCACCACGTCGGCGCGCAGACCGTCGATCACCGCCCGGCCTTGCTTGCCCGAGCCGCCATGGGATTGCTGGATCTTGACGTTGTCGCCAGGGTGAGACTGTTTCCAGTAGCTGGTGAACTCAGCGTTGTAGTCCTGGTACAGCTCACGGGTCGGGTCATACGAGACATTGAGCAACTCGTAGTCCTTGGCAACGGCGGAACCGGCAAACACGGCGCTGGCCAGGGCGGCCAGGGCGTAACGGCGAATCGACGACATAGAAGCTCCTGAAATTCTTGGGTGTTGGCTTTTTCTTATAGTTGCGGGTCCAGCATGCGAATCGCCGTCGGTGCTTAGCTCGGTTTGTTACCGGGGTTCTGCAAACGGAATTTTTCCTTGCGTTCGATCTGCACCACTTGGGCGTTATGCACCGTGATTTCCACCGCGCCAAACCGCAGGTCGCGCAAGGCGCTCTGGATCTCACGCAAAATGGCTGCTTCGTCCTGGCCGTCGACGCTACGTAGAGATGCGCTCATGGTCTCGCTCCTGAAATGAATAGTGCCCGGCAGTGGCGGCACTGCTTGCGGCGTGAGGGCGATAGTAGATAAGCGCGGATATTCTTAAAAATACTATTTAAGAATGTTTATATAACCAGAAAGAATTTTCTGACAGGACGTGGGGTTGCGCGGGTATTTACGAGTTCAGCGCAGAAAATAAGGCATGCCGAGATCCAAATGTGGGAGCGGGCTTGCTCGCGAATGCGGTGAATCAGCTACACATTTATTGACTGACAGTCCGCTTTCGCGAGCAAGCCCGCTCCCACATTGGCCTGTATTTCAAGTCATGATGGTCGGTGACCTGGCCCAATCCATTTCTTGCGCCGGCACCGGCCGGCCAAACCAATACCCTTGGCCCAAATCACACTCCTGCTCCAACAAAAACCGCGCCTGCTCCACCTGTTCAATGCCTTCGGCGTGAACCTGCATGCCCATGCTTTTTGCCAAGGCGATCACCACGCGCACAATCGCGGCGTCGTCCTCATCCCACGGCAACCCGGCGACAAAACCCTGGTCGATCTTGAGCTTCTGCACCGGCAGGCGCTTGAGGCGCAGCAGTGACGAATAACCGGTGCCAAAGTCGTCGATCGCCAGGCGCAAGCCCAGCTCGCGCAGGCGGTGCAATTGTTCAAGGGCCACTTCCGGGTCTTCCATCACCGCGCTTTCGGTGACTTCAAGTTCCAGATAAGCCGGATCCAGGCCGGTGGTGTGCAGCACCTGGGCGACTTGCTCATACAGCTCACGCCGGGCAAACAAACGGCTGGAGACGTTCACCGCAATAAAGCTCAACGGCGCGCCATCGGCCAGCCATTGGCCCATCTGGCGGCAGGCCTGGTCCATCACCCAGGCATCGATATCGGCAATCAGCCCGGTGCGCTCGGCAATCGGGATAAATTCGCCCGGCGGCACCAGGCCGCGTTCCGGGTGTTGCCAGCGCACCAGGGCTTCGACGCCGACCAGGCGGCTGCCTTGCAGGTCGTGCACGGGCTGGTAATACACACGCAGCTCTTGCTGATCGAGGGCGCGGCGCAATTCGCTGGCGATTTCCACGCGGTGCTGGGCGTGGGCGGTCAGTTCTTCGGTGTACAGCGCATAACCTTCACGACCGGCGCTCTTGGCTTTGAACAGTGCGGAGTCGGCATTGCGCAGCAGTTGTTCGGCGCTCAGGGCATCACTGGGAAACAGGCTGATGCCGATGCTGGCGCTGATAAACAACTGGTTGCCGTCGAACACAAACGGCTCTTTCATCGCATCGAGCATACGCTGCGCCAGCGCGGCAGCCTGAACCACCTGTGGACAACTTTCCGCCAGCACGGCGAACTCATCGCCGCCGAGGCGCGCCAGGGTCACGCCGGTGCCGAACAGGCCTTTCAGCCGCTCGCCGACGGCCTTGAGCAACTGGTCACCGACGTTATGGCCGAGGCTGTCGTTGATGATTTTGAAGTGGTCCAGGTCCATCAACAGCAACGCGCAGCCGCGCTTGTGCACTTGCGCCGAGGCCAGCGCCTGCTCGGCACGATCGGTAAAGAGCAGGCGGTTGGGCAGGTCGGTGAGCGGGTCGTGGTGGGCCAGGTGCGCCAGTTCGTGCTCGGAGTCTTTGATGGCGCTGATGTCGGAAAACACCGCAACATAATGGCTGACCTGGCCCTGGTCATTGTGGATAACCCGGATGGTTTGCCACTGTGGATAAATCTCGCCGCTTTTGCGCCGGTTCCAGATTTCGCCGCTCCATTCGCCTGTGCGCTCGAGGGTCTGGAACACCTGTTGATAAAAATTCGACGAATGGCGCCCGGACTTGAACAGGCTCGGCCGTTGGCCCATTACGTCCTCACGGCTGTAACCGGTGATCTCCATGAACGCGCGGTTCACATGCACGATCAGCCCCTGGGCGTCGGTGACCAGCACGCCTTCACGGGTGCAATCGAACACGGCGGCGGCCTGTTGCAGGCGTTCGCGGTTTTCTTTCAAGGGTTGCTGCAGCCGGTGGGTGCGGGCAAAACGGGCACAGATCAGGTAAATGACCAGCGCGCTGAGGGCCACCCATACATAGCCGCGCACCTGCAGCCAGTGCCCTAACTGCCATGGGTCATCGAGAAAGTTGATCAATAGGTGATTGCTGAGCTGGAGCCACACAATGGAAATCAGCAGGTATACCAGCCCCGCACGCAGGGCGCCTCGGTATGAAAACAGCATATGGTCAGTAATCCTTACCCAAAAAACAAAATCGCCCTACAAAGGCTGCGGATTATAGAATAAGAAACATCCAGTCACTCCTATCTGAAAGGGCGGCTGGTTTTCTCTGTAGGCTTAGTGATAATGCGTGAGCTGTTTTTTTCTTTATCTGAGGGCCATACAGCCTATGTGGTACAACGGTTTTCTTGACCTGTCAGCCTGGCAACTGGTGGCAGTCACGCTGTTGATGACCCACGTGACCATTGTTGGGGTCACGGTCTATCTGCACCGTTATTCAGCCCATCGCTCCCTGGAGCTCAATGCCGGCCTGAAACACTTCTTCCGCTTCTGGCTGTGGCTGACCACGGCGCAGAACACCCGCGAGTGGACCGCCATCCACCGCAAACACCACGCCAAGTGCGAAACCGTCGACGACCCGCACAGTCCGGTGATCAAGGGTTTGTCCACCGTGCTGCGCAAAGGCGCCGAGCTGTACCGCGCCGAGGCCGAGAACCCCGAGACCCTGCGCATCTACGGCAAAAACTGCCCGGACGACTGGATCGAACGCAAAATCTACACGCCTTACCCGCTGCTGGGCGTGGCGATCATGGGCGTCATCGACCTGCTGCTGTTCGGCACCATCGGCATCACCATCTGGGCGATCCAGATGATGTGGATCCCGTTCTGGGCTGCCGGCGTCATCAACGGCCTGGGCCATGCGGTCGGTTATCGCAACTTCGAGTGCCGTGACGCCGCCACCAACCTGGTGCCGTGGGGCATCATCGTCGGCGGTGAAGAGCTGCACAACAACCACCACACCTACCCGAACTCGGCCAAGCTGTCGGTGAAAAAGTGGGAATTCGACCTGGGTTGGGCATGGATCAAAGTGTTCAGCTTCCTGCGCCTGGCCAAGGTGCAACGCGTTGCACCGATTGCCCACCGCGTCGAGGGCAAAGGCCACCTGGACATGGACACCGCCATGGCGATCCTCAACAACCGCTTCCAGATCATGGCCCAGTACCGCAAGTTGGTGATCGGCCCGCTGGTCAAGCAGGAGCTGGAAAAGGTCGATCATTCGGTGCGCCACCAGTTCCACCGTGCCAAGCGCCTGCTGTCGCGTGAAACCAGCCTGCTGGATGACCGCCACCACGTGCGCATCCAGAGCATGCTCGAACACAGCCACGCGTTGACCGTGATCTACGAGAAGCGCCTGGCGCTGCAACAGATCTGGCTGAAGACCAGCACCAATGGCCACGACATGTTGGCGGCAATCAAGGAATGGGTGCATGAGGCTGAGGCCAGCGGCATTCAGTCCCTGCGCGATTTTGCCCACCAGTTGAAGACCTACTCGCTGCGCCCTGCAGCGGTCTGACAGGCCGGCTTGTTGTAGTGAGCGGGCACGCCCGCTCACTACATACTGGTTTCTGACGCCATTTCTTAGTCAGCCCGTTCACGGAACTTCACTGCAAATCCCCTCTCTCAAGGAACACTTCGCCATCATGGTGGCCCTTGTACTGACCGCTGCTCCATCCTGCGGCGAGCCCAGAGAGAGTTGTGCCGATGGTTCCCGAAAAGCCCTATTCAACCGATGCCCCTGTCGCTGAGCACCCACGCCCGGCTGCGGCGGCCACCCTGCTGGCGCTGATGCATGCCCAGGGTGAAGTCGAACGGCTGAGTGAGCGCGAACAACTGCTCAGTTCACTGCTGGTCAGCGTGAATGCCGTGCTGTGGGCCATCGACTGGGAAACCCGGCGTGTGCTGTACGTGAGCCCGGCGTACGAGCGGGTGTTTGGCCGATCCGCCGGTTTGTTGCTTGCCGATTACCGCGAATGGCGTAACAGCATTCACCCCGAAGACCTCGACTACGCCGAACACAGCCTGGCCCGCGTGATGGAAGACGGCGCCGTGGAGGACCGCGAGTACCGCATCATCACCGCCGACGGTCAGATTCGCTGGTTGAGCGACAAGTGTTACATCAACCAACAGGTCGAACCCGGCAAGCCGGTGATTGTGGTCGGCATGGCCGAAGACATCACCGAAAAAAAGCACATGGAGTTGGAGCTGCACCGACTCGCCACCACTGATGTGCTGACCCAAAGCAGCAACCGCAGGCACTTTTTCGAGTGCGCCAACCAGGCGTTCGACAGCGCCTGCGCCCAAGGCGCCCCACTGGCGTTCCTGCTGCTGGACATCGATGACTTCAAAGACGTCAACGACAGCTACGGCCACCTGGAAGGCGATCAGGTGTTGCGGCGTATCGCCGAGAGCGGTCGCGGCGTACTGCGCCGTGGCGACCTGTTCGGACGCATTGGCGGCGAAGAGTTCGCCGCCGTACTGCCTGGCTGTGCCCCGCAGATGGCGTTACAGGTGGCCGAGCGGCTGGGCAAGGAAATCCAGGCCCTGAGTTTCAGCTTTGAAGGCCGAGATTTTACCGTGACCGTCAGCCAAGGCCTGGCCAACCTGCGCGAAGACGACTCAACCCTGGACAGCCTGTTCGCACGGGCCGATGCCGCGATGTACGAAGCCAAGCGCCAAGGCAAGAACCGCGTCATAGAAGGCTAGCACTCGATCAAAATGTGGGAGCGGGCTTGCTCGCGAATGCGGTGTGCCAGCCACCGAAAATATTGACTGATCCACCGCATTCGCGAGCAAGCCCGCTCCCACATGGGTTCCTCGCTGCCCGCTAGGTTTTGCGCACCCGCATCAGCTCCGACAAGCCCACCTTGAGCAGCCGCGCCGTCTTGCCCTTGGCCAGCGCTTCCAACCCTTCATGCTCGGTCAATCGCGCCATTTGCGCCGCCAGGTTCACCACCAGCGCGTCGCGCGAATACACCCCGCCTTCAAGTGAGTAGGTCGCTGCAATCAACTGCCGCAACTCCAGCGGCAAGCGCCAGCGCGTGCGCAACGCCGAACCGTAAGCGGCGCCGAAGGTGAACAGGGATTCGCCAATCACTTCGTCATCCAGCGCCCCGCCACCCAGGCGCCAGTCTTCCAGGCAGCGCAACAACGCCAAATCACCCAGCCGATGCAGGATGCCGGCGCAGTAACAGCGCTCGTGATCCAGCTCCAACATGCGCGCCAGGCGGCGTCCATAGTCGGCGGTGTCCTGGGACAACTGCCAGTGGCGCTCGGCGTAGGCCACCAGCGCCGGGTCACCCAGCACCACGTTGTGCTTGAGCGCCAGGCCCAGAATCAGATTCATGCTCTGCCCGGCGGCGAGCTTTTGCAGTGCAGCGGCCAGGGTCTGCACCGGCGTGCCGTGATGCCCGGCGCTGTTGGCGGCGGCGATCAGTACAGCAGTGATTTGCGGGTCGGTTTTTACCTGTTCTTCAAGTTGCCTGAGGTCCAGGCCGTCCGGCGCCAGGCTGTGTTGCACGGCGGCCTTCACATCGACCCGCAGCGGCGCGCCATCGCACACGTCGCGGCGGCGTTCCAGGAACATTGGCAAGGCCATGCCCGGGGCGAGCGGCGGTATCTCGCAATACACACTTTCGCCTTCATTGAGCAGCAGGTCTTGCAGGCGCTGGGTCAGGCCTTCCATGTTCAGGGGTTTGGTCAGATATGCCGTGGGCGCCAGGGGCAAGGCTTCGCGCACGCTGGCGCTGTCATTGCGACTGCTCAGCAGAATAAACGGCAGCGAACGGTGCTTCTGGCGCACGCTGCGCAGCAGGCTCAAGCCGTCGATGCCCGGCAACTCCCAATCGGCCAGGATCAGGTCGTAGGTTTTGTCTCGCAACAGCGTGGCCGCTTCCTGGCCATCGGCACACACATCCAGCCGCGCGTCACAGCGCACATTCAACAACACTTGCTTGAGCAGGTCCCGCGACCAAGGGTCCGCCTCGGCAATTAACACGCGGGGTACAGCGGGTAAATCAACAGCAGTCATCCAGCACGCTCCATCGGCAATGCTTGCACCTTAGTCAATCACCCCGCCTGCGTACAATGAACATGGCCTGAATGTGCTGCAGCGGGCACAAAAAAACCCGCCTAGGCGGGTTTTTTCTGTCGATCAGATCAAGCGCCGCTTACAGCTCGGAGAAGCACTCTTCGATGATCGCCAAACCTTTGTCCAACTGCTCGTCCGGCGAGGTCAGCGGCACCAGTACGCGCAACACGTTGCCGTAGGTGCCGCAAGACAGCAGGATCAGGCCCTTGTCACGCGCCTTGGCCACCACGGAAGCCACGGCAGCCGCGTTCGGCTTGTGGCTGTCGCCATCTTCGAACAGCTCCACCGCGATCATCGCGCCCAAGGCACGCACTTCACCGATCACCGGGTACTTGGCTTGAATGGCTTTGAGGCCCGTCACCAAGCGCTCGCCAACCGCCTTGCAGCGGTCCAGCAGGTGCTCTTCTTCGAACACTTCCATCACCGCCAGCGCAGCCGCGCAAGCAATCGGGCTACCGGCATAAGTGCCGCCCAGGCCGCCTGGCGCAATGGCGTCCATGTATTCAGCCTTGCCGCACACACCGGCCAACGGGAAGCCGCCAGCGATGGATTTGGCGAAAGTGGTCAGGTCGGCAGCCACGCCCATCTGTTCCATGGCAAAGAACGTACCGGTACGGCCGGCACCGGTTTGCACTTCGTCGGCGATCAGCAGGATGCCGTGCTTGTCGCACAGTTCGCGCAGGCGCTTCATGAAGGATTTAGGCGCGACGTAGAAACCGCCTTCGCCCTGCACCGGCTCGATGATGATGGCAGCGATATCACGCGGCTCGGCATCGTTTTTGAAGATGCGTTCGATGCTGGCGATGGCATCGTCATCGCTCACGCCGTGCAGTTCGTTCGGGAACAGTGCGCGGAACACGCCGCCTGGCATCAGGCCCATGCCGGCCGAGTACGGCACGACTTTACCGGTCAGGCCCAAGGTCATCATGGTGCGGCCGTGGTAAGCGCCGGTAAACGCGATTACGCCAGCACGGCCAGTGGCGGCGCGGGCGATTTTCACGGCGTTTTCGACCGCTTCGGAACCGGTGGTGACCAGCAGGGTTTTCTTGGCGAAATCACCTGGCACCTTGGCATTGATTTTTTCGCACAGCTCCACGTACGGCTCGTAGGCCAGTACCTGGAAGCAGGTGTGAGTCAGCTTGTTCAGTTGCTCGGTCACGGCCGCGATGATTTTCGGGTGCACGTGGCCGGTGTTCAACACGGCGATACCGCCGGCGAAGTCGATGAACTCGCGACCTTCAACGTCGGTCACGGTGGCGTTCTTCGCGGATTCGGCGAAGATCGGGTGAATCTGGCCAACACCGCGCGGCACAGCGGCCTCGCGGCGTTTCATCAGGGATGCGTTGGTCTTGCTCATAAAGTCCTCATTCGCCACTCATCGGGTGGCGTGGTCCAAGGAATACGTGGCGGGGAGGCAACTACGGCAGCATGCGATGATCGACTGCCACAGCTTTCCCGGCCACTACGAATAACGTCTTGAAACACGCAAAGGGTCAGCGCTCTCGTGCCCTCTGCGTTTGCTGCAATCTCGTGCCGAGCTTAGATGCCCAGGCAGAGGTATTTGATTTCCAGGTAATCCTCGATCCCGTACTTGGAGCCTTCACGGCCCAGGCCCGAAGCCTTGATACCGCCGAACGGTGCCACTTCGTTGGAGATCAACCCGGTGTTGACGCCAACCATGCCGTATTCCAGCGCTTCAGCCACACGGAACACACGGCCCAGGTCGCGGGCATAGAAATAGGAAGCCAGGCCGAACTCGGTGTCGTTGGACATCGCGATCACTTCGGCTTCATCTTTGAAGCGGAACAGCGGCGCCAATGGCCCGAAGGTTTCTTCCTTGGCGACCGCAGCATCTTTGGGCACGTTGACCAGGATGGTCGGCTCAAAGAAGTTGCCTTCCATCACCTTGCCACCGGCCAGCAGCTTGGCGCCTTTGCTCAGGGCATCGGCGATGTGTTCCTGAACCTTGGCCACGGCTTTTTCGTCGATCAGCGGGCCAGTGGTGGTGCCTTCTTCCAGACCGTTGCCGATCTTGAGTTTGGCCACGGCCACTTTGAGTTTTTCGGCGAACGCGTCGTACACCGAATCCTGGATGTACAGGCGGTTGGCACACACGCAGGTCTGGCCGTTGTTGCGGTACTTGGAGATGATCGCGCCTTCGACGGCCTTATCCAGGTCGGCGTCGTCGAACACGATAAACGGCGCGTTGCCGCCCAGTTCCAGCGAGACTTTCTTGATGTCCTTGGCGCATTCGGCCATCAACTGGCGCCCGATTTCGGTGGAGCCGGTGAAGGACAATTTACGCACGATCGGGTTGCTGGTCAGCTCGCTGCCAATATCACCGGCGCTGCCGGAAACCACGCTGAACACGCCTTTCGGAATGCCCGCACGCTGGGCCAGTTCAGCCAGGGCGAACGCCGAAAACGGCGTTTGCGAAGCCGGCTTGAGCACCATGGTGCAACCGGCGGCCAGGGCCGGGCCGGCTTTACGGGTGATCATCGCAGCCGGGAAGTTCCACGGCGTGATGGCCGCGGTAACGCCGATCGGTTGCTTGATCACGATCAGGCGCTTGTCCGGCTGGTGGCCAGGAATCACATCACCGTAGACGCGCTTGGCCTCTTCGGCGAACCACTCGATAAAGGAAGCGGCGTAGACGATTTCGCCTTTGGCTTCGGCCAGCGGCTTGCCCTGCTCCAGGGTCATCAGGCGCGCCAGGTCGTCCTGGTTCTCGATGATCAGCTCGAACCAGCGACGCAGCTTGTTGGCGCGGTCCTTGGCGGTGAGTGCACGCCAGGCCGGCAGGGCCTTGTCGGCGGCTTCGATGGCACGGCGGGTTTCAGCCGCGCCCATCTTCGGCACGGTGCCGAGAATTTCGCCCGTGGCCGGGTTATTGACCTTGATGGTTTGACCGTTGTCCGCATCGACCCAAGCGCCATCGATAAAGGCTTGTTGGCGGAACAACTGGGTATCTTTGAGCTGCATGTCGGCTTTCCTTAACAGCACCGCGCGCACGCGGAGCGAATTAGAGTTGTTGAAAGGCGCCTTGTGGGCTGCCGTCAGGGAAATCAGCCCCAGCACGCGAGATAAGTGAAATAGCGCACGGGAGACAGAGCGTTTGAAATCTCAAACGAATCCTAGGATCAATGGGGGTACAGGGCAATAGTCTGTTCGAAAAAAAGAACGAAAACGGCGCATTTGCCGAATATTTCTGATCAACGTGTTTCGGCCGGGTTCCAACGTATTGATCACTGGTAGCCGGTGTAGAGCCTCTTGGCAGCAAATTCCTACCCATAAACGGCCAAAGACCAGCATGGACGCCCAAGGTCGACATGGGTATGATGTCGCCCGCACAAGCATCCGTAGCTCAGCTGGATAGAGTACTGCCCTCCGAAGGCAGGGGTCGTGGGTTCGAATCCCGCCGGGTGCACCAAAATGATGTTTCTGGTTGTCTCCTGATGACTACGAAACGCCCCGCAAAGCCCGCCCTGTGCGGGCTTTGTTGTTTCTGCTTGTCTATAGTCATCTCCCCTCATACTTCAGCTGTGTGTATCCCTCGGTGTATCCTTGGGCATATCTAGAACCGAGGGGATACACGAGCGTGAAACGGTCAGAAATCAAACGCAGGCCGCTCAGTGACACCGCGCTAGCAAGCATCGAACCCGAGACCAGGGAATATCGCGAGCTCGACGGCAGCGGCCTCTATCTGCGCGTTAAGCCGGATGGCCAGAAATCCTGGCAACTTCGATACAAAAACCAAGCGGGCAAGTGGAGCTGGCTTGGCTTAGGCGGCTACCCGGAGGTCAGTGGTGCGCTGGCCAGGAAAAAGGCCGCCGAGTACCGCAAGGAAATAGCCAACGGCGGCGACCCTATCGCTGCACGCAAAGCCCGCAAGGCGGCTGAACTCGAAGCGGCAACAAACACGTTCGAGATTCTGGCTCGCGAGTGGATCGAAATTCGCAGCCCTGGCTGGGAAGTCAGCACCGCAAAACGCACAGTCGGCGCTCTACAGCTCCACGTCTTCCCCGTTTTCGGCAAAAGACCGTATGCAGAGATAACGCCCAAGCAATGGATGGACTTTCTACAAACACTTGAGCGAAAGGGAATCCTTGAACAAATGAGCCGCGTTCGCCGCTCCTGCAAGGAAATCTACGATCTGGCGAGAGTGACAGGCAGAGCCATTCACAATCCGCTGGAAGGCCTTAGTCGTTTCCTGCAATCCAAGCCAGCCGAGAACTACGCCCACGTCACGGCGAAAGAGCTTCCTGAACTGCTCCGCGCCATCCGCACATATCCTCACGCTTTAGATCTGCGCCTTGGCCTGCACCTATTGACGCTGACCGGCGTGCGGCCAAGCGAGCTACGTGAGGCGCCTTGGTCGGAGTTTGACCTTGAAAACGCACTTTGGAGCATTCCGGCTGCCCGCATGAAAAAGCGGCGCGACCATCTAGTACCTCTGTCAAAGCAGGCGGTTAAAGCGCTCCGAGAGCTACACACGTTGAATGGTCGTTATCCACTGCTCTTCCCTGGTCGTAGTGACCGGAAAAAGCCTCGCAGCAATATGGCATTCAACATGGCCTTACGACGCCTGGGATACGAGGGGCGACAGACAGCCCATGGCTTCCGACACATCGCATCGACCCTACTACGCGAAAATAACTTCCCTCGTGAGCACGTGGAGGCCCAGTTAGCTCACGTTGAAGGCGGAGTCTCCGGGGTTTACAACAAAGCTATTTACCTGGAGCAACGCCGGCAAATGATGCAGTGGTATGCCGACCGTCTGGACCTTTTGGAGCGCGGCAATGTTGTGAGCGTCGATTTTCATGCAAAGGAGCAAGCGTGATGACTAGCTATGCATTCAAAGAGTGGCTGACATTCGACGAAGCAGCAGCTTGGCTCACCGACGCAACCGGAACCCCCTATGACAAAGAGGCGATTTCACGAGCAGCGGAAAACGACCGGCTACCTGTGCATTACTGGCCAACCGATGACGCTCATATAGGGCTGTACCGACTCAAGCTGCTACCAGGCTCAGGGGACGTAGTGGAATCACCGCTGAACCTTGACAGTGATGCATCCGAGGTTTTGTGCCTCATAGATGGGCCGGTCCCCGTTCGGCTCTATCGACTCTTAAGGTCAGCGGCACAGATGCTAGCTCACGGGCGACCAGTGGGGATTTCAGCCAGCTTAGGACCCGATGGACTCTACGGGTGTTATCGCATTGGTGAGAACGACCGGCCTCTGAGCATCATGCAGGGGAACTACGAAATATTGATTCACCTTGCTGATCTTGAACGCCTCAAGAACAACCTACCGATGCCCGCGTCGGCGCCCCCTCACGACTTCATCTTCACTGAAGGTACTTTTCCAGCGCTTGAGCAAACCCTATGTCTGGCCCGCAGCGCTGTTAACTGGAGCAGCTATCCAAACGCAGAGCCGCCAATACCTGAATTCGTTGCTGAGTCCGAGCGGCGTCCTGAGCCACTATTGAGGGCGCTGGGCCTAGCTGCCCATCTGATCGCAGAACTAGGCGGCGAGCTGGATCAGAACGAGCAGCTAGTGAGTCGACGTAGACGATACACACGAGGGGACTCACCCAACATCACGACCATCTCCAAAGCGCTAGCGAACACCGCCACCAAGCTTCGTCATGATGGCCATAACTTCCAAGGAGCAGGGTTCGAAAAATTACTCAGGCAAGCTTTGAAGGAGATTGAGTAACCCGATTTCCGAACTCGGAAATCGGAAGGAATCCAAATGGGCTCAGGCTCTAAGCATCCTCGCCACGTAGTCGCAAACCGCACTTACGGAGACGAAGATGCCTCTATCCATCACTACATCGCACACCGCTGACCTCTGGACACCAGCTCGCGCCGCGCGTGAGTTGGGCATATCAGTTCGCACTCTTGCATCCTGGCGTAGCAGTGGACGCCACAATCTCCCCTACGTGAAAGTAGGCCGCCTGGTGCGCTATCGCGAGCGAGATGTAGGCACCTGGCTCGAGAGCCACCTAACAGGTATCTCCGGAGGGACCAATCGATGACGTCTCTCATTGCTGGCAGTTTCTGGAGCGCGGAATCTACCTGTCGCGGCGCCACCTACAACTCCTCAAGGTTCCAGGCCAGGGCGGGATTAGGGATGCTTGAGGCGTCCAGACCCGGAGGCAAAATCCCGATGCTCACCAGCGCTCAATCCAGCAGACCACAACAAGGCACGAAGCGCCGCTGTCCAGATTGCGGTTCGGCGCTAATCAAACGCAGCTCAAGCAGTGAGCATCTGCTCATGTCAAAAACGCTTCTTGTGTGCAAGAACGCAGTTTGTGGTGCCACGTTCACTGGCGTCGACGAAATCACCCATCGCCTGAGCCCGCCCAGTTGGCCAAATCCAGAAATACAGTTGCCTTACGCCCCTAGCGCAATTCGCAGAAGCATACACAGAGAGCGGGACCTACCTACACACGAAGATCATCCACCCGCCCTCAGCCAGCCTCAAAACGAAAGCGAGGTACGGCCATGAGTAAGCAGATAGATAGACGAGACAACATGGTCGTCGCACTGGTACGCATGCCAGAACTACAGATGCTCACCGGGCTAGCACGCCCCACTGTCTACAAAATGATTCAGCGCGACCCTACGTTTCCTCGACCGGTGAAGCTCAACGACAGCGACGCCCGAAATGCGCCAGTGGCGTTCGTGCTGAGTGAGGTTCAAGCCTGGATCAATGGACGCATAGAGGCACGGGAGCAACGAGCATGAGCAAAGCGGTGCGTAAACCATTCCAACCGATCAAACGTTTGGAGCTGGGAAACCGCCTCCTACGCCGCCGCGACGTGGAGCAGAAGACAGGCAAGAGCAGAGCCGCAATCTATGCAGATATCCGGTCCGGCACCTTCCCGGAACCTATTCCAATTGGCATCAACAGCGTGGCCTGGCTGGAGGCTGAGATCGATCAGTGGATTGCTGACCGTCTGGAGGAACGTAACCAAACACGAGAGAAAAAAACGATGCGGGGGACGCATTCGGCTGAATTACTTTCGGAGATTCACTCATGACCACAATCACATTATCTGTCGACGGGCATTCGATCCGTTTTCCCCTAGACGACTTACGCAGCCTGGAGACGGTTCTCCTGAACGCAGCACGTCGCCCTGGTCAGGAGGCCTTTTGCGCGACCGCCGGTGGACGCATGACAGCCATCCTCGAACTCAATACCGCCAAGTCCGGCATGACCAGTACAGCTAGCCCAAGCGGGCAACATCACTTCAATGAAAGTGGTAGCGGTGCGATTCAACTAACCGACTGCTAACCCCTAACTGCACTGAGTATTCAAGCTGCTGCCTAGCTTAACGCCGGGTGGTCTGGAGTTTTTCATGCCTAAAAAAAGACAAAACCCCGGCAAGCGCGCCAACGCTGCCAGGGCCACATACCACACCACACACAGGTCGAAGTTTATCACCACAAGCAACGGGATGAGCATTTTCGGCAGCCAGATCAACTTGCAATCTTCATGCGGTCGGGCCTATAGTTTGCCCGTCGCTGCCAATTCAGCGACCGGGCTTGGTAACCCGATCAGCAAAAGGCGCAACAGCGCCCCCATTATGATTGCAGGCGCTTTTTTTGTGCCCGCAGTTA
The DNA here is from genome assembly GCF_900006605.1 of Pseudomonas sp. 58 R 3. Classification (NCBI taxonomy): domain Bacteria; kingdom Pseudomonadati; phylum Pseudomonadota; class Gammaproteobacteria; order Pseudomonadales; family Pseudomonadaceae; genus Pseudomonas; species Pseudomonas sp. 58 R 3. Next base: position 552,099 of record NZ_CVTT01000061.1, read on the forward strand.
CGTGTTATGGCGGCTGTGCGTGGGAGACCTTCGGGTCTGCCGGGTTCCTTTTGCCCCGGTTTACCAACCTGCGTACAGCTGCCACCCATTCGCTTGGTAACGAACGTGGCAGCTCCTCAGCAAAAGGAGCTCTACCCATGCACGCCCTCAATCTGTCCGCACGTTCTACCCGCGCCGCCGCGCACAAGGCCATGGCCTTCGCAGCCCTTCGCGCAAACTCCAGTCTTTCCACTCGCCTCAAACGCTACAACCACCATATGCACCTCGCCCATCTTGCGGCCTCAGAGCAAGCGATGGTTATGGAGGTGCGCCATGCTTAAGACCACCGTCAAAACCTTCAGCCACATTCCTCTCTCACGGTTACCGCTCTTCGCTGTTCAGCCTGATGTGCCTGTAACCGATGCTCGCGACCGCACCTACTGCCTGCTTGATCTTGCCCAGGAGATGGCCGAGCAAGCGGCTCTCACTGAAAACAGCCAACAGCTTTGTCATGTGATCGTCTACCTGATCGACATGGCGAAAGCCACTGTTGACGCTTGCTCAGAGGGCATCCTGACCTCTGTGGAGGTGGGTCATGAATAAGCTCATTCCGCTCACAACAAATCCCAGCAAAACCCCTGTGCTGCTGATTGATACGAGCGCCGCGTACGCTGACATTCAGGAATATGCAGAGCAGCGACTTTGTGCGGCTAAGGCACTGCTTTTCAGCCTGTCCTGCATGGGCATCAACCGGGCCGACGCAAAAGATGTGAACGGCATTGCGGATGCCGCCTACTTGCTCCTGGAGGACGCCAGCGACCTCTTCAACGCAGCCCGAAAAGCAGCGGAACGTGAGGGGGTACAAAATGCCTGAATTACTCAACGCCGTGCTGCCATCTGCCGACGGCCAACCCGCAATCGAAACGCAGTGGCCCGCCAAATACCAAGAAGTAATCGACGGTGGCGTTGATGCCTTCGAACGATGGTTGGCCGAGCAAAATGAACCGTTGGCCAGGTGCCTAATCAGTCACAAACAGCGCCTACCTGGCCGGATCGTTGACGCGTTTGAACTCGGGTTCTTGCACCGCCTGGAACAACGGCTACGCAGCCAAAACCCAACACCATGCAAAAATGTTGAGCAGTTCACTGGAGTCCTCGCCCTGGGCAACCGCGCCACCGCAATGATGCGTTTGAGTCTGGAAAGCACGCTGCAACTTGCCAACAAAGGGGAGCTCCGGCCCTGCACCGAAGAAGCGGCGCAGCACCTCGCGAAAACGGCGGATCTGGCCGCGGCTATTAGCATGCCTGACGCGTCATTCGTATCGTCAGAGGTCCTGCTCCATGACTGATAACGACACTGTAGACCTAATTCGTTTGGTGGCACTTCGTGCCCTTCCTGCTGCCCCTACTCTGCTTAAAGAATGGCTGCCGGAGGGGCGCCCAAACGGACGTGAATGGGTTGCTCGAAACGATGTCCGGGGAGACCGCCAAGCCGGATCGTTTGGTGTGTCCCTCGACTCTGGCCGGTGGAATGACTTTGCCGACGATCAAGCGCACGGTGGCGATCTGGTTTCACTTCTGGCGTACCTGCGCCAATGCCGCCAGGTCGAAGCTGCGCGGGAAATCGATCAACGCCTGGCACTCGGTTTGTTTGAGTCATCTGGAGCCCCGAGCGCACCGAGCGCCCAGCAAGCAGAAGCGCTCAAAGCTGCCCGCACCAAGGCGGAAGAAAACCGACGCCGGTCCGATGCGGTACAGCAGGAAAAGCAGCAAGCAGCGACTCGGCAGGCAGTGCAGTTGTGGCAGCGCTCAAAGCCTGCTGATCGACTGCATCCGTATCTGGTGGCCAAGGGCGTGAGCCCACTCAAACTGCGTCAAATGTCTCAGGGGAAATTACTGGTCCCTCTATGCATTGATGGTCGCTTGGTAAACCTGCAAGTCATCGACTGTGCCGGCGCAAAACGTTTCCTCAGTGGTGGCCGTGTCCTGGGCTGTTACTCGCCATTGGGGCGGGTCATTGAGGGCAGCCGCCTGTACGTCTGTGAAGGTTGGGCGACGGGAGCAACGCTGCATATCCATACCGGCCAACCGGTGGTGTGCGCCATGAACGCCGGCAACTTGCGCGCCGTGGCACTAGCCATGCGAGCGCTTCATGGTCAGAGCGTCGAGCTGGTGATCGCTGGTGACGATGATCGCCAAACGCGGGGCAATCCCGGGCGCACTTCCGCCAACCGTGCAGCGTTCGATGCCGGCGCTCTGGTGGTATTTCCAGAGTGGCCCCAACAGGCACCGCCTGAGCTATCCGACTTCAACGACTTGCACCTTTGGCGCAACCAGCTATGGGAGGCAAAGCCGTGAGCAGGCTCAAGGAAAAACACGCTGATTTGAGTCTTGTAGGAGACCCAAAGGCGCCGGAGCCCGACAAACTCGACCGGCCCCGTTTCGCTGTCTATGAACACGCCTGCACGGTTGAAGGAAAGGTCTACAAGGCCGGCACCTGGTATCACAGCGTGAAGCAAAGCGGGCCGGAAGAAAAAGCCATTCCAGTCGATCACTGGATCTGTGCGCCGCTGAACGTCGAAGCCGAAACGGTCAACTCAGAAGACGGCAGCATTGGCCGTCTGCTGTCCTTTCACTACAGGGGTCGGCGTATCGAATGGGTCATGCCCATGGAGTCCCTTGCAGGTAAAGCAGATGAGGTGATGAAGGCGCTCATGCGCCAGGGGCTGGCCATCGAGTACCACCAACGCCGTCATATCGCGCCGTACCTGGCGAGCCATCACGCCCCTGACCTGGTGATTGCCACCACCACGAAACCGGGCTGGCATGAATCAGGAGCCTTTGTGCTGCCCTCACGGGTCATTGGCGGCGACAACGTTCGTTTTCAGGACTCAGGTCGTGCAGCAAACATCTTCAACTGCAAAGGCTCTCTCAGTGGCTGGCAGACCGAGATAGCCGCACGCTGCCTCGGCAATCCAGTACTGATTTTATCAGTGTGCTGTGCATTGGCAGGACCGCTGCTAGCCAAGGTAGGCGTCAACGGTGGCGGCATTCACCTAGTCGGCGACTCATCAAGCGGCAAGTCACTCGCGCAACTGTTGGCTGCATCGATCTGGGGCAATCCTGGCACCTTCGCAGCCTCTTGGGACGTGTCAAAAGGTGGGGTAGAGATTGAGGCTGCGTCTCGTAACGATACCGTGCTGATCCTTGATGAAATCAAGCGGGCCGACCCCAAGCGCGTGCAGGAAATGGCCTACGCAATCGCCAATGGCATGGGCAAAAGCACCATGACCCGCGAGCGTGAAGGGAGGGCTAAATTGACCTGGCGCGTGCTGGCACTTTCCAGCGGCGAACGGTCGCTGTCGGAGCATGCCGCCATTGGAGGTAACGGCGCACACGCCGGCGCCGAGTTGCGCATGGTGGATGTGAACGCCGGCACCCGTACTCACCGCGCCTTTGATGATGTGCATGGCATGACAGGGCAAGAGTTCCATCGGGCTCTTAACGATGCTGTCACGCAACACTATGGGCACATAGGTCCTACATTCGTTGAAGCACTGATTGAGCAGTCTAAAGATCTGTATATCGCCTTTACACAAGTCCGTGATGCCTTTGAAACCAAGAGTTCACAGGCCGGCCGTGTGGCTGATCGGTTCGCCATCATGGCGTTAGCCGGAGAATTGGCCATTGAACATAATCTGGTTGGCTGGCCTACAGGTTCAGCCACTCAAGCTTGTCTGCTGCTGTTCAACGAATGGCTAGCCCGTATGGGAGATGGCAACGCAGAAGACCGCCAGATACTGCGCGGTATCGCTGACTTCATCGCATTACACGGTGACAGCCGGTTTTCTGATGTGCGCGCCGAACACGCCAACCTCACTGTCCGAGAGCGAGCAGGTTTTTATGAGGTGAATGACGATAAACGCCTGTACCTGTTCAACACACCGGCATTGCTTGAGGCGGCTTCAGGTTTCGGTAAAGAACGGATCGTACGGACGCTGGTAGGCGCCGGGGCGCTGGCCAAGGTTGACGAAGAAACCAAGGGCAGCCGGCGGGCGAAAAAGTACCGCACGCCAGGCGGTGGTAGTTCCCGTTTTTACGTAATTGACCCCGACCTGCTCGAAAGTGAGGGAGAAAGTCAATGACGCTCAACCTATGCAGCTATCGACATTCGACGTTTTTCAGCGGGAACACGGGAACAGCGGGAACAGCCCAGCAAAGCCGTGGCTTTCAGCGTTCCCTTATAAGACATGAGAGTGGGAACAAGGGAACACAACTCTGTTTAATAGAGAGCCTCCCCCCCTACCTTGTTCCCGCTCAAAAAACGCCGGGAACAAGTTTCCTCTCTGAAAGGCCCGTTTTAGAGCCTTTGTACCCACGTTCCCGCGTTCCCACCGATTTTGAATTCAGTCGTGTGAACAAGGGGGGGTATGTGCTGTTTTTGTTGACAGAACTCGAAGCACTCGTTCCGAGCTCTTCTCCCCGCCCTACCCCTACGAGCAACCAACTCTCACTGATTGCCGACTCGCACCATCAACCCTGGCCGGCGTCGGCCTGCAATCACCACCGGAGAAACCTATGAACGAGCATCACCTATCACTGCCAGATAAAATTCAGGCGGCCCTAAAAATCCACGACGAAAACAAACAAGCCTATTTGTCTATTCGGGAGCGCTTTGCGGGCTTGAGAGCGCGGGAAGAAAAACATCGCAAAACAGCCAGTGCGGCCGAGCAGCAAGCGATGCTGGATGGTAGTACCTGGCGGAAGCTATTCCGGGAAAGCGACGGCGTACTGACCAAAGATATTCGTAACTTTAAGCGCCAGGAACTGGACAGCCGCGAATTGGCGTTGGAGTACGCTTGCCTGGCCGGCGAACTGCAACCAGAAATGGAAGTGTCCCAGATAGATACATATGAAGCCCGTGAGCGCTACCTGAGCAGTCGTGAGACGGCGTTTGCGCTTTATGGCGACCATTGCCTCACTACCTCTGCGACCTCTCTTTTCGCACTGCCAGAAGCAAAGGCGTTTCTTAAAGCGTTGCAGCGCAAGAAGCTCATCATCCAACGAGACATAGAGAAGGATGCGTTCTATCAGGAGGCGACGTTTAACGACGATCAACTGGCTGTAAGCAGCGAGCAAGCACGACGCCTAGGGGAAGTCTTATTCGGTTTTATTGATCGAGCCTCCGCTGCATTATCGGTCGACGACAATACCGTGTGGCAGGCGCTTTCAATCGTTCCGCGTGATGACTTCACCACCGGCGAGAAAGAGTTGAAGAGCCCGATCTATCGAGCGCGTCGTCGTTCAGAGTTGAATGCCATGATTGAGCAACACACTCAAACGCAAACGTCCTGAACTCGATCCCACACACAGCATGCAAGCCGCCTTAGGGCGGCTTTTTCGTTTTCAATGAGATAACCCACTAGCTCAATGGAAGTGCTCGCCATGGCGCCAGCTGAGCTCCTGAGAGCCAATTTCCGGCTGATCCCACTGGTCGAGCTCCCGGCGCTGGATGGCGAGCCTCCACCCCGGCGCGCGCTGTTGTCCCCCCACCACACCTGGGGTCTAAACAGGTTGCTTTTTCCGCATCGATGCATCACCTGACGCCCAAGCTAAATGGGCCTCAGGGCTATGTCAGACACTGAATCAGCCACCTGCGAATCCCTGCACCTCCGGGCCTATAGGCAGCTATTTTTGGGGTCACACACCCGTGGTAGTAACGCCAGATAGCTTTATGCCATGCTCTAGCAAGCTTTAGGAGGCTTGGTGAGTCCTAAAACGCAGAAAACGGAATACGTTTCACTATTCAGCCAATGCAGTACAGAAAGGAATCAACGCATGGAAATTGAAAAGGTCATTATTACGGGCTTTAGGAACTATGCTAAAGCAACTGTCAACCTTCAAAGCAAAACATTGCTCATTGGCGCGAATGACTCTGGCAAGACGAACTTTGTATATGCTCTCAGACTACTATTGGACAAATCTCTATCCGAAAGCGATCTGGAGCCTTCCGAATCAGATTTCCACATAAGCAAAAAAGGACTTCAAAACGAAGAATTATCGATTGAAGTTCACTTTAAAGAAATAACGGAAGATGCAGTTTTATCTGTACTCAAAGGCAACGTATCCAGCGAAGGAAAATCAGTACTGCGGTATGAGGCAGACAGAAAAACTCTAGACTACACACTTAAATCAGGCACTGATGAGAAGCACCTATCTACAATTAACAGCAGATTCTACCTGAAGTACCTAAACCTTAAATATGTAAAATCTAGTCGAGATCTAGAAAAATTCGTCAACCTAGAGAAAAGACATCTTCTCAAGCTATCGCAAGAGCTCAGATCAACAGAAGAGGTTGAAGCAGATCAAAAGCAACTTGAAACAATTGAAGAAAACCTTGACACCATAAACGGACTAGTAAGCAAGCTTCACTACGTAAACAATGCGACCAATGCTGTAAACGAAGAACTATTGAAACTTTCACACGACCTTACAAACTATTCAGTACACCTAGATTCTGGCGCAATTCAAACACAACAATTCATTGATAACTTAAGACTCGGGGCAAGTACAGCCGGCTCAAAAATATCTCTAGGAGGCGATGGAAGAAATAATCAGATTCTAATGGCTTTATGGAAAGCAAAAAGCCAAAGAGAGTATGACCCTGAAAGTGAGGTTATTTTCTACTGCGTTGAGGAACCTGAGGCTCACCTCCACCCTCACCAGCAAAGGAAACTTGCAGACTATTTAATTAAAGATTTACCCGGCCAGACAATCATTACTAGTCACTCACCTCAAATTACTGCACGCTATTCACCTCACGCAATCGTACACATCTTAAACTCGATAAATGGCAGCTATGCAGCTAGCGAAGGGTGTTCTGACTGCATAAGCAGCGAATGGGATAAACTTGGCTATCGAATGAGTATCTTGCCAGCGGAGGCTTTCTTTTCCAAATGCGTATTTCTAGTTGAAGGTCCTTCAGAGCTACTGTTTTACAACGAGCTAGCAAAACAAATTGGCATAGACCTAGACTATTACAATATCTCGATACTTAATGTAGAGGGAATACAATTCAAAGTTTATACACAGATTTTGGATGCCATGGAGATCCCATGGATTATCCGCACCGATAATGATATTTCAGCAATAACCGTTCAAAAAACTGAACTACGGAACCCTGCCGGTATAAATAGATGCCTGTCACTTGCAGGAAAGGAAAAAATGGCTTACATGCCGATAGACGCAACCCAACAGAGCGTCTACGAATCAGGAATCTGGACTAAGGTAAATGAAGTAGTAAACCCCCACGGTATATATTTAGCCAAGATAGATCTAGAAACAGATTTATGCGAGGAGTTTCCGACCCAACTCCAAACCTTTAGCAATACCACTGATCTGGCAACTGCCGTTAATTTCCTCCAAGGCAAAAAAGCTATCCGCATGAGGGCCTTCTTGAGCCAGCATTGCTCCGCTCTAGCTTCAGCAGAACTAGGTTTATTAGCAAAGCCACTGCATCACTGCGTTGCGAAAGTGGAAGGCTTAATATGATCAACTACACTGAAGAGCAAATAGAAGCCATCAAACCTCAAGGCTCATTGGTGATTACGGCGTGCCCAGGCAGTGGCAAAACCGCAGTTATTGCTGAGAAAATAAGAAATGAACTAGCCGAGCTGAAATCCTACCAAGGAATCATCGCTATAACTTTCACCCGTAAAGCGAGCAAAGAGTTAGAGGGGCGCTGCCGAGTAAACGGGGCAGACACTAAGTGCAGTTTCTTTGGAACCATCGATTCGTTTTGCCTCTCAGAAATAATATATCCATTTTTGAACCAAATATTTGATGGAAACACAGTAGACTTAGAACCAAAATACGAATCAGACTTAACTCTCGCTGAAACTTCAATTGCCACTCAACTGAATGACATTGACAAAGTCGAAACAGAAGAACTAGAACTCATTAGAAAGTTATATCTAAGTGATACAATTTACTTTCCAACCATACCAGCCCTCGCGATGTACATCCATGAAAACTGCGCAGCTTGCAGAACCTACATCAAGGCAAAATACACAAGCATATACATAGACGAATACCAAGACTCTTCGAAAGCCCAACACAATCTTTTCTTGAGTATTGTTGACTCCGGATTGATCGGAATCGCCGTTGGCGACTTACAGCAGTCAATATATGGATGGAGACGGTGCAGCCCCGAATACCTTAAAGAACTGATCAGGCGACATGACTTCACACACCGAACTGTTTCCTACAACCATAGATGTCACGCATCAATCTCAAACTATTCCAATCGCTTATTCAATCCTCAATTTGAACTAACGCCAACTGACTCAATACAAGTATGGCAGTGTCAATTTACCGGTACACAGCGTGATGCAGCATCTCACCTTAACACTATTATCCCTTCGATATTAGACAAGAATAAAACAATCAAGGCTTCTGACATTGCCGTTCTTGTAAGAAACAATCGTAGTTTAGGATATTTGAGAGACCACCTCACGATACCTTGCAGAATATTTGCAGACGACCCTATAGATGAGCTGCAAAGCAGAACAGGTTTTTTGTGGTCGGCGTTATTGAAGTACCGCTTCGATACAAGCACGAACCCTGATCAAATTATAGAAATACTACCTGAGCACTCAAACACATCCAAAGCAAAGTTAATAGATATCCGAAGAACCATTAGAAAAGCAAGGAGTGTAGATCAACGCTTTCTTGAAAGTTATCTTGCATCGACTTCAAAAAAACTATTAAACATCGAACCAAAAGACTCAGAACTAGCCGCACTAAAACTAGTCGCATCTGATATTGACTCATTAAAACAATACACCACTACTACCACGAATGAAATCCAATGCATGACTATCCACAAGGCTAAAGGATTAGAATTCGAAATAGTAATTCACCTCGATCTCAACGAGTGGCTATTCCCTTACAGGGTAATGGGTGAAAGCTTTTCGGATAAATTATATCCAAGTTGGGAACAGGACTTGAATTTGCACTTTGTTGGCGTAACTCGAGCCAAAACAATGTGCCTACTGGTGCATACCACTCAACGGTTGAATGCTAAGGATGAAACCAAGAGTGGAGAGCCATCAGCCTTTCTGCGACTACCCGGCGTGCAAACGCTTTACAAAACCTACAGCTCTCCAAAATGAATAATTCCCTCCTGTATCCCAACCTGTATCCCAACCACATACATATTTTAAATAATGCATATCTTTCAATAGCTTAGAATTCCAGTTATAAGCCCGCCGGGGCACCAGATACAGATGAAAAAGCCCCAGGTCGAAAGACCTGGGGCTTTTTTGTGCCTGCCGATTTACCGCTTCTGCAACGCCTCCAACCGCGCCGGCAAATCCTCCTCGGGAAAGCGCTCATGCAGCGCCAACAGCTTTTCATCCGCCGCTTTGGCTTGCCCCGCCAGGCGCAGGTTCACAATCTCCTGCAAACCTTCCTCCAACGAAGGCAACGCCAGCGGTGCGCGCTTGCTGAGTTTTGCCATTGGCGCATCCGCCATCGCACCAGCGATTTCAGCTTGAACCGGCGCGGACTCTGCCCTCGGCGCAATCGCCATCCGCGCCATGGGCGCAGCCGCAGGCGCGGCATACATCTGGGGCGCCGGCGCCGCGGAAAACGTCGCGGTGGATATCTCCGGCTGCGGCACGGGCACGCGCATCACTACGCCGATCATCAGTGCCACACCGGCAACGGTGGCGAATGCCATTTGCCAGCGCGGTTGGCGGCAGGCTTGCAGCCAGCGTTGCCACAGGCTGGGTTGCGGCGCCGGGGCTTCGCGGCGGGCGGTGGCGAGGATGAAGGCGTCGAGGGACGCGGGCGGCTCGCCGGTGCTGTGTTGACGAAAATGCTGCATCAGTTCGTCGTCGGGGGTGTGTGGGTCGTGGGTCATACGAGTATCTCCTCGGCCAGCAGGCGGCGCAGTTTCTGCTGGGCGTAACGCAGGCGGCTTTTTACGGTTTCCAGCGGGGCGCCGGTGAGGGCGGCGATTTGCGGCACTTCGAGGTCGCCGTGCAGGCGTAGCAGGAAGACTTCGCGCTGGTCTTCGGGCAGGTCTTGCAAAGCGGCGTCGAGGCGGGCCTGGTCGCGGCTCAGGCTCAGTTGCTGCTCAGGGCCGGCGCTGTCGTCGGCCTGGGCGTGCAGGTGTTCGTCGTAGCTGTCGTGCAAGGGGTTGTGGATGCCATGCTTGCGCCAGTGGTCGATCAAGCGGTTGCGGGCAATCTGGAACAGCCATGTACGAAAACTCGCCCGGCCCTGTGGCTGGGTGGCGCTGCGGATCAGGCTGAGCCAGGTTTCCTGGTACACCTCTTCAGCCAGTTCGGCCTTGTTGCTCAGTGATACCAGGAATCGGTAAAGCCCTTGGCGGTGCCGCGCGTACAACACTTCGAACGCGGCAGCGTCGCCGGTTCGGTAGCGGGCCAGCAGCGATTCGTCGCTGGGTGAGTCATCTGTTACGGCCATGTAGGTCGCGAACTCCTTTCGATGGATCGATGCACATTGACTGTTAGGGCTGGCTTGCCTGCGATGCAGACGATTCGGTACATCCTGTACACCGAGTGGCTGCCATCGCAGGCAAGCCAGCTCCCACAGTTGATTGGTGCCATGTTCGGGATCAGCGTTTGAGGCTCTGCGCCACTTCCACCAGTTGCACGAACTCGTTGCGCAACCCGAACGGGTCATCACCGCGTGCCGAGCGGGCCAGTGCGGCGGTGTCCTTCAAGCTCATGCTGCCAGTGTAGCGGCCATCGCCCTTGAGCTGTTGGGCGAAGGCGGCCACCGCTGCCGCAAAGCGCAGGTCGGCGCTGGCCGGGGCGGTTTCGTTGCGGATAGGCCGTTCAATCAGTTGGCTGGCACCGCCCGCCGCCGGTTTGTAGCGTACGCGCAGCATGGCCAGCTCAGCGGAGGTGTTTTCGGCCGCAGGCGCGGCGGCGTAACGCAACGGCTCCAACCAGCCCTTTTCGCCCTTGGGCACAATTTCGTACAGGGCGGTCACGGTGTGCCCTGCGCCGATCTCTGCGGCGTCGACCTTGTCGTTGTTGAAATCCTCACGTTTGAGTGCGCGGTTTTCATAACCCAGCAAGCGGTATTCGCTGACCTGGGCCGGGTTGAATTCCACCTGTATTTTTACGTCCCGCGCCACTACCGCCAGGGTCGAGCTGAGCTGGTCCACCAGGACTTTGCGGGCTTCACGCAGGTTGTCGATGTAGGCGTAGTTGCCGTCGCCGGCGTCGGCCAACTGCTCCATCAGGTGCTCGTTGTAGTTATCCACACCGAAACCCAGGGTAGTCAGGGACACGCCGCTTTTGCGCTGGTCGACGGCCATCTGCTTGAGGCTGTCGAAGTCGCTGACGCCCACATTGAAGTCGCCGTCGGTGGTCAGCAGGATGCGGTTGATGCCCTTCTCTATAAAGCCGGCACGGGCCATCTGGTAAGCCAGCTCGATGCCGGAGGCGCCTGCCGTTGAGCCGCCGGCGGTGAGTTGGTCGATGGCGTTGCGGATCCTGGTTTTGTCGCGCCCGCTGGTGGGTTCAAGCACCACACGCGATTCACCGGCGTAGACCACCAACGATACGCGGTCTTGATCACGCAACTGGTCCACCAGCAATTTCAGCGTGCTTTTCACCAGCGGCAAACCTTCACGGCGGTCCATGGAGCCCGACACATCCACCAGGAACACCAGGTTGGCCGGTGCCAGGTCTGCCACTGCACGGTCGGAGGCCTTGATGCCGATGCGCAGCAGTCGTGTGTGCGGGTTCCAGGGTGTGGCGGCAACTTCGGTGGTCACGCCGAAAGGCGAGCTGTCAGTGGGCAGCGCGTAGTCATAAGGAAAGTAGTTGAGCATTTCCTCCAGTCGAACGGCGCCGTCAGGTGGCAGCCGCCCTTGGTTAAGGAAACGTCTCACGTTGGCGTAGCTGCCGGTGTCGACATCGGTGCTGAAGGTCGAGACCGGGGTTTGTGCAACGCTGTAGACCGGATTGTCGGGCAGGTCCTGATAGCGTTCTTGAGGCTCGACCCGATATGCCAGGGCCACGGCTTCGCGCATGGCCATTGGTGCGGCCATCAGCACAGGCATCGCTGCCTGCTTGCTCAAGGCACCCTCGGCCTGAGGCACGGCGGCCGCTGGCACGGGAGGCTTGGCCGCCTCTCGAGACGATGAAAGCCCACAGCCGGCCAGCGAAGCCAGTACGGCAACCGCAACGCTGCAGATAAGGGGATGCAGCACTAAACGAGCATGTGACATGGCGCAGAACCTCAACCGTAAATAATCCGTTCATAGGCTCAGACGCAAAACACTGCGGATTCGGGTTAACGCTCAAAATTTAAGCGTCCAACACGCTTGGCCTACCGAGCACTGCGCCATTGCTCGTCAGCTAAAACCACCGAGCGCTGTAGTTCACTAAACAGTGCAGCGTCCGAAATAAGTTACTGTTACGCGCGAAACCTATAATGGCCCGAACAAAAAAACAACAATGTAAGCAAATCTATATTTCCAAAAAAATCATATTAAACACGATTGAAAAGATCATCTTTCAAAAAGACCAGCAGTGCTTAGAAAACCCGCCCCACCGACATAACGTTTAAAAACAAATAAACATAACACCCATTTCAAACAATTTCACACCCGCGTATTGACACACCCTAGAAACAAATACCCTATTGGAAAACAACTTATAGGATGCGAAGGTATTTCCAGCACACAGACATGCTCTTCCCTACAAAATGAATATCCCTCAACAAGAATATGGATTTATTTTATGAGAGTCGACTTTCGCCCGCCTGTCTTCCCGCAACCAGACTACAGCCAAAGTACTATTGGATCGTTTGTTCAGTCGTTTACCCAGCCTTTTTTCAAAAACCCGGTCTTCCGGCCTTTCGTGCAACCCTTCTTTAAACACCCGTTCGTACGTAAGTTCGTACAGCCCTCTGTTCAGCCATCGACACGGCGACCATTTAATCCAACCACAACAACCCGTTCCACGACATTCGACACCGCCACTAAACGCAACTGGGACGGTAAAGATCCGACCCTGCGCCCCAACGATCCCTATGCGGCTAACGTCAGAGTGCGCTCTTTCGATGAACGCCAGGCAACCGACAATCTCACTCGGGGAAACCATAAGTGGCATGACAAAAATGGCGATGGAAAGGTCTCTGTTTCCTACTCGTTCAACAGCGACGCCTGGCAATTCGATGGTCGCCAGAGAGAAATGGCACGACGTGCCATGCAGTCATGGAGCGATGTGTCCAAGCTTTCCTTTGAAGAGAATGGGCCACGCACAGAGGGCAAAATGTCATTTGGCATATCGAACGCCGTCAGCACCGCCGTAGGCTATTACCCAAGCAACCATTACCAAGGAGGCGCCACCCTGTATAACCCCAACAGGGTCACGCGCCACGACCTGATTCATGAAACGGGTCACGCCTTGGGGCTGTACCATACCGGCAACTACAATGGCGGCTATAACGAGAACCGAAGGAGCCACGTACAGGATTCCCAGGCTCATAGCGTCATGAGCTATTTCGGGGCGTCACTGAGCGGCAAAAACCATGGCGGCGCCAAACCAACATCAGCAATGATGGACGATATTTCCGCCATCCAGGCGCTCTATGGCGTCAACCGCAAAATCCGTCATGACGACACCACCTACGGTTTCAACTCCAATAGCCAGCGCGACTACTACACCCTCAATTCCAATCAGGATAAAGCGGTGTTCTGCATTTGGGACGGGGACGGCAAAGATACCCTGGACGTTTCCGGCTACCGTTCCAACCAGACCATTAACCTCAAGGCCGGCTCGTATTCCGATGTCGGCGGGCTCAAGGGCAACGTTTCCATCGCGCGCGGTGTCGTCATGGAAAACGCCATAGGCGGCTCAGGCGACGACGCGATGATTGGCAACGATGCCGATAACCGGCTCACCGGCGGCGCGGGTGGTGACCGGCTGCGCGGCGGCGGCGGCGCGGATACATTTGACTACAACAGTGCCAGTGACTCCACGCCCGACAACCCCGATACGATCATGGATTTTGTCAGCGGCACGGACAAAATCAATGTGTCCGTGGCCATGAAGAATGCCAAAGTCGGCGCACTTGCCTTCGTCAGTGAGATGACAGGCAAGGCCGGTCAGACGGTGCTCACCTACGATGAGCAAAGCGGCAAGGGCAGCCTGGCGATTGACCTGACGGGCGACGGCAAGGCCGACCTGCTGATCCGCACCTATGGGCAAGTCAAAGCAGAAGATATTGTCGCCTCCACAAGCGCCGAGCCCCAACATCAACGGCTTGAAGCCCCGAGCATTCGCTCCGCAATCACGCCGGCCCGACCACCCCACCGTTCGATAACACACGCTTACGAAAAGGTCAGCGACTCGCCCTATCACAATGCCGACTTGATTGAGAACTTTGTCAGTGGCAAAGACAAGATCAACCTCGCCGACCTGGTAAAGAATACCGGTATACCACTGCGGCTGGTCGACAACTATTCGGGCCGCGTTGGCGATACCGTAGTTAAGTTTAACTCACACAGTGGTCGATACTTTGTGGGGGTGGATTTGACGGGTAATCGCCGGACCGACTTCCTGATAAAAAGCACTCAGCTATTAGACCCCAGGGATATTATGGGTTTGACTGAAAACATTGAAAGCCACGCCAAGGTATTTCCACGCCGATAGAAACTCAAAACATTTAACCCTTTCAGCCACCCAGAGAAACCCCATTGCCCATGAGCTTCAACGTTCACACTTACGCTCGCCTACTAAAAGGATTCAAGTAGATGCTCTCCGTTAATAACAAGCTTTATAGGACGTTTGCATTATTTGAGCCTGCGCATCAACAACCCGGTGCCGTCAGGGACACGCCATTGGTGTCCTACACCACCGCCCAAGCCGCCAGGCACCTGCTACGCGCCAGCCGGGAAATGGGATTGAAATGGCAAGACCATAACCGCGACGGCGTCATTGATATTGCCTCTGAATTCTTTACGCCGGATGAGTCACACCGGGTCAGTCATGTGCCCAAGGGGGCCCGTGAGTTGAATGAACAACAAAAGAAACGGGCGCTTACGTCGATGCAAGCCTGGGCGGATGTAGCCCGTATAAAGTTCTCGCATAAAAGCGCCAGTAACGAGGGGCGGCTGACCTTGGGTGTTTACGAAGGCAACGAGGAATCCTATGCGACCCTGCCCTTTCCCAAAAGCTTTAAAAAAGGCGGTGAGGCATGGCTGGACTCAGAGCATGCACGGCCGAGGACTGACCGTTACGACCAACATGTCATGGCCCACGAAATTGGGCATACGCTGGGCCTTGACCATACCGGTGACTATAACCGGCAACCGGCCAAGCGCGGATACATTGAAGACTCTCAAGCCTACAGCCTGATGAGCTATAACCCCGAAATCAGCAGCGGGCAAAACTTCGCAAAAAACGCACAGTGGACCCACTACTCGGTGGCGCCACTGATGCATGACATTGCCGCGATACAGGCCGCCTACGGCGCCAACTATCAAACCCGTAGCGGCGATACCGTTTACGGTTTCAACTCCAACACCGAACGCGACTATTTCAGCCTGACGTCCTCACAGGACGCGCCGGTTTTTTGCATATGGGATGGCGGCGGCAACGATACGTTGGACTGCTCCGGTTTCAATCAGAAACAAACCATCAACTTGAACGCCGAAGCCTTCTCTGATGTGGGCGGTATGAAAGGCAATGTTTCCATTGCCAAGGGCGTGACCATCGAAAATGTCATTGGCGGCAGCCACGACGATACGTTGATCGGCAACCGCGCAAACAACCGCCTCAAGGGCGGGGGCGGCGCAGATACCTTGAGGGGCGGCGGTGGCGCGGATGTCTTTGTGTACGACAAGGCGAGCGACTCCACCCCGGCGAGCGCCGACCTGATCACCGACTTTGTCAGTGGCCGAGACAGGATCGACCTTACCGGGTTGAGCCAGGACACCCGTACTCAACTGCAACGGGTGCACACCTACACCGGCCGCGCGGGCGACACGCTGGTGAGGTTCAACGCCTACAGTAATCGGTACTTTGTCGCCATTGACCTGACCGGCAACGGCCAGACGGACTTTCTGCTGAAAAGCACGCGGTTGATAAGGCCCCAGGATATCAGTGGGCTGACCACCTCACGGTATGCCTCCGGATAAGCTCGCGGTCGCGCCAGGGCTCAACGTTGCACCTGAAAACGTGTGAAAACCGGTCATCGGCGATGGCCGCTTTTTCTGATGCGGGGCGAAAATTCAGCCCAGGACCGGGCATTGGCTTAACGCTGTGTAGGAACACTGTACCTACAAGAAAAACGACTTACTCGGACACACATCAGGCTTTGGAAAGTGACGCCAACGCTGTCAACTTTCCACTCAGCAAAATGGAACTTGCCTGCCTCACCAAGAAGGAAAATTGCCAATACCCTGTGAGAATAACGACCTTGAGAATTAATCCTGTAACGCCGATGTACAACCCAAATTCAAGCAGCGCTCAATCGACCCGAAGCCCTGCATACCGCCGCTGGGACGCCCCCGCTGTCCGTTCTGTGAGCAGCACTGGGGGCAACTATGACGCCACTCTACGCCCTGACGACCCTTACATACACAAAGCCAACAGGCAGTCCTTTAATAAGCAACAGGCCATTGAGCAGCTCACGCGATATACAACAACATGGCGAGACTTGAACCAAAACAAGCAGATTGAAATTTCTTACAACTTCCTTAACGAAAAGGGTCTGGGGTTTAACGACTACCAGAAACAAGAGGCCCGCCGTTCCATCCAGTCCTGGGGTGACGTGGCCAAGCTGGACTTCACTGAAAATGGCGCCCCGGCAGAAGGACGGTTGACCTTTCGCATTACCGATACCATCAGGTCTGCCGACGGTGCCTACCCTTACAGTCAATACAAAGACAGTTTCAGCGGTGATACTCGCTACAACCCAAGACATATGAACCGTCACACGTTCACCCACGAAATCGGTCACAGCCTCGGTCTGTCGCACCCAGGCACCTATAACGGTCTAGAGGACGATAATAAACGGGTGTATGCCCAAGACTCTAAAGCCCATACCGTCATGAGCTACTTCGGTGCGCAAAACAGCGGCAAAGCGATCAACGGCAACCCCATCGCGCCCATGATGGATGACATCAGTGCCATCCAACACAAATACGGCGCCAATTACCAAACCCGCAGAGAAAACAACACCTATGGCTTCAACTCCAATACCGGCAGGGACTATTACTCCCTGAGAAACCCACAGGATGCGGCGAATTTCTGCGTATGGGACGGCGCCGGCAACGACACACTGGACGTATCGGGTTACCACACCAACCAGGTCATTAACCTCAGGGCGGGCTCGTTCTCTGATGTAGGCAACGGCAAAGGCAACGTTTCTATCGCCCGCAACTGCCTCATCGAAAACGCTATCGGTGGCTCAGGCCACGATGTGATGATCGGCAACGAGGCCGATAACCGGCTCACCGGTGGGGCGGGTGCGGACCGCATGCGCGGCGGTGGCGGCGCCGACAGTTTCGTCTACAACTACGCCAGCGACTCCACACCTGCCAACCCCGACGTCATCATGGACTTCACCAGCGGCACCGACAAGGTTGACCTGCGCGGGCTGGAGCGAAGAACCAAGGCCCAATTCAAGCCCGTCAAGGCATTCAGCGGGCGCATTGGCGACGCGATCGTGGGTTTCAACCCACAGACCCAGCGCCATTTCATCGCCATCGACTTGACCGGCAACCGCACAGCAGACTTCCTGGTGACCAGTACGCAAGTGATCAGGCCACAGGATGTACTTGTGAACTGACTGCAACGCGTGAGCACCAAACCCGCGAAGCCTTTGCGGACCGAAGCGGCCAGCAAAGGCTGTTCACGGTTGAACAGGCACTCAGTCGGTGCCGTATTTCGGGTTGCGCGGGCCATACAAAATGCCGGTGCGCTGCCCCGCCGACAGCAGGCGGACACTGGCAATACCGGCAATCGGGTGCGCTGCGTCGGTGGAGCTGTTGATCACCTGCTTCACCGCTGCCGAGACCAGCATGCCCACCAGGCCGCCGCCATTGTTGTTGCCTTCCTCGCTGGAAGCGCGTGCCGAGCCGGTCCACAACGTGGTGCCGGTGCGCAGGTCCACCAGCTTGGCCGAGGCCGTCACGGAGGTGTCGCTGGAGATCAGCATGTACTTGGTGCCGTAGTCGCTGATGGTGATGTACAGCGCCGCGTCCGCACCAAAAATGTCATGCAGCTTGCCCGGCGCCACGCCCTGGATATCGTTGGCGGTGGTCAGGCCGTTCTGGCGGAAGGTCTCGTCCACCAGGGCAATCGGCAGCACGTAGTAACCGGCTTCGGCCAACGGGTAGGTGACCTGCGAAACCAGGCTGTAGGACGCCTGCACTTCCGGCGATTCATTGATGGGGGGCAGTACCAGGATCGACTTCGGCCGAGCCTGTTTGAAGGCCGTGTAATCAATGGTTTTGGGCGCCGCGCAACCGCCGAGCAACGCCAGGGCCAGCAAGGCGCCGGTGAGTTTTAACAGGTTCATTTAGTGGCGACTCCAGCCTTGGCGTTTTTAAGCAGAAAATCCATGTACGCGGCGGACTCAGGGAACAACGCCTTCTCGGTACGGAATTCCTGCACCATCTGGTCATCCTTGCCCATGCTCAGGTACAGCATGCCCAGGTGCGCGTGGTAACCCGGCGGGGCCTTGCGGCCACTGGCGTTGATTTTTTGCAGATCACGCTCCAGGGCTTCCACTTGCGCTTCCTTGGGCTCGCCCTTGAAGTACTCGTAAACCTGCGGCTGGTAGCTTTCCCACTGATACAGGGGTTGGGGCGCCGTGTGGCACCCGGCGACCGTCGCGATTGCTGTCAGCATCAGCGCCAACTTAACTGCCTTGCTCATCCGTGTAGTGCTCCTTGGCGTTCTTGTTATCAGTTACGCGGGTTCCAGGCGCCGGCGTTGATGCCGTCTACCAGGCGGTTGATCGCTTCGCGCATGGCCAGGTCCAGAACCTTGCCATTGAGGGTGGAGTCGTAGCTGGCAGTGCCGCCAAAACCGATGACTTCGCGGTTGGACAGCGCGTATTCACCAGCGCCCTGGGTGGAATACACCACTTCGGAGGTGCTGATGTTGACGATATTCAGCGCAACCTTGGCGTAGGCCACTTGGGTTTTGCCACGGCCGAGAATGCCGAACAACTGGCGGTCGCCGGTCTCTTTGCGGCCGAACTCGGTCACGTCCCCCGTCACCACGTAGTCAGCGCCTTTAAGCTTCTGCACGGCGCCTTTGATCGCGGCTTCCTGGGAGATTTCGCCCATGTTGTCGCGGTCCAGCACGCTGAAGCGGTTGGTCTGCTGCAGGTGGGTGATCAGGATGGTCTTGGCCTGGCCGCCCAGGCGGTCAACGCCGTCGGAGAAGATGCCGCGCATGTAGCTGGAACGGTTATCGAACTTGCCCACGGCAATCGGCACACGCACGCCGGAATAAGCGACGTGGGCGCTGGCAACTTGCTCCACCGGCATCGCGCGGTTGCTCTCGGTGGCGCAGCCGGCCACGTTCAGCAACGCTGCGGCGGTGAGGCCCGACAGCAGAATTTTGGACAGTGTTTTCACAGGGTGCTCCTAGGGGTGAAACCAACGGAAAGGGCTGTGGTGTACGTTATCAACGAAGTCGCGGCGATCAGATTTTGCTGAAAAAGCGCGCGCGTTTGCACACGGCCTCAACATCGATAATGTCGAGCCCGCCAATAGCGGTATCAGGAAGAGTGACTGCCATGCAGCAGTGCGGTTGAAACATGCGGCCCGCGGTGAGGCGGGTGGCAGGGAGAAAAGCAGAGAGGCGCATTGCTTGATTCGTCCTTGAAAAATGCCGTGTATCCAGTGCGCGGTATTTTACGGGGTTGCCCTGTGTACTCAAGCGGTTTCACCGCTTCGCAAGCGTTCCCCGCTCAACGGCATTCTGTTACGTTGCGCGCCCGCCTCAAGTTACACAGCCATCGGTCGAGACATTGACTTGGCTTGTTCATTAAATAGGGATATTGCGTGTTGAAAACCCTCCTTCGGGCTGCGGCCCTGCTCGCGACGCTGTCGATGACCGGCTGCGTTTCCTACACCGTCAGCGGCCCCATTGGCGCCCCGCTCCACCCGGCCCCCATCAGCAGCCCACGCAGTGCGCAAGTCGCTGATGTGACAGTGAGCGCCGCCGACGTCAACGACGCCAACAAAACCGCGATCAGCCGTTCGCTCACGGCCCAGCTCAATCAGTACGTGCGTACGGCGGGCTACTTCAAGCAGGTCACTGAGTACCCGGTGCGCCTTGGCGAAAACGACGTCGCGCTGAAATTCAACATGACCTCCCTCAAGGGCCACCGTGGCGTTCACCCCGCCTACGTGCCTGGCGCGCTGTTGACGCTGACGATCTGGATCTGGGTCAACGGCCCGATTTTCGTCGACACCTTCGACGTGGCCGGCGACCTGGTGATTGTCGACCGCGACGGCAAGGAACTGGCGAGCGCCAAGCAAGAGGTCAAGTTTGAACGCAACGTGGGCCTCTACGGCCGCGAATACTGGGCCCCGACCATGGGCGCCAAACAGCTGAACGAACTGGTCGCGCAACTGCTCGACACCGCCACTGCCAAGCTGGCCAAACCGTAATTTCAGGGAGCAACACATGAAAGGGTTGATCAAACACAGCCTGGTCCTCGCCGCCGTCTTGTTGACCGGTTGCGTGTCCTACTCGCAACACGAATTGCCAGCCGTGCAAACCTGGCCGCCGACCGCCAGCACATCGGCACAGAAACCCACCGCCTACGTGCGCACCACGGCGCTGAGCCAGGTCAACGGTGGCCCCGGCAATACCACTGCCGGTGCACCTGCGGCGCTGTGGGAAAAAACCGTGGCCGATGGGTTCCGCCAGTCCAACCGCTTTGCACGGGTGAGCACCGACAAGGTCGACTCGGACATCTATGCCGATGCCACGCTGTACAACAACGAACAGTTCAGCATGGCCTCGGCGATCATCACCGGCGCCACGTTCTTCATCATCCCGTCCACGGCGAAGAACACCTTCACCCTGGAAACCGTGTTCAAGGACAAGGACGGCAAAGAGTTGGGCCGCGTGAAGAAAAGCGAATCCGTGCGCACCTGGATGCACCCGGTGCTGATCGTGGGCATTCCGTTCCAGGCCAATACCGCTGAAGTGGTTGAAGCCCTGACACGCAGCACGCTGGATGAGGCCGTGCAGCGCAAGTTGTTCTGACATCAGGAAGCTGATCGTTCCCACGCTCCGCGTGGGAATGCATACGGTGACGCTCTGCGTCACGGCCTTAAGGGCAGACGCAGAGCGTCCAGGGCGGCATTCCCACGCAGAGCGTGGGAACGATCAGCGCTGGGGCTTAGAACGCGTAACGCGCTTTGAGCATCACGCCATCGGCGTCAAAGCCACTGCGCGCTTGGCGGGTGTAGCTGGCGCCCACGGTGAAGTCCGACACCTGGTAGTTCACGCCCACACTCGCCTCGTAGCTGTCACGCGCCACCGACGCGCCAGTGGTGGTGAACGCTGCACCACCCGCCACGAAGTTGGAGGTTTGCGCGACGCGATCACCCATCAGGTCGTGATAGGCCATCAAGGTCGCTTCCGGTTGCAGGCTACCCGCACCCATCGGCAAGTTGCCGGCCAAACGCACACCCGCGCCCAGCTCACCCACTTCATAACGCTGCGAACGCGTGCTCAGCGCCGCCGAAGAACCCTTCTCGTCGTAGCCGTCCATGCGCACGTTGGCATAACGCGCCGCCACGCGCGGCTCGATCACCACCGCCTGCGATGGCTTGAAGCTGTAGCCGCCGATCACGCTGGCCGACAACACATTACTGTCGTAACTGCCCTTGGCCGTGGTGCCCGCCACATGGCGCTTGCTGTCGTTGTCGTTATGACCGTAGCTGAGGCTGCCATCGACAAACCAGTTTTGCAGCGCCCAGTTGCCATACAGCGACAGCGCGTGGCCCTCCACATCGGTCTTGTTGCCAAGGTCCGAATGGATGTTGGAATTAAGGTAGCTGTAAGCCACGCCCAGGGTGGTGGTGTCGTTCAAACGCCCGTCCACACCCACGGCCATGCCGCTGCTGTTGGCCGAGTAACCGTTGTTACCGCCGCGCCCATCCTGGTCCATGTTGCTGCTCAAACCCTGCACCCACACGCCGCCGGTTTGATGGCCTTCGCGCTGATCAGTGAGGCGGTTGAAAATCGCTCCATTGATAACGGTTTGCCCCGACAACGCCACATCCAGCGCGCCACGGTTCACGTCCGGCTTGAGCTGCTCACTCACCCTAGCAAGCTGTTGCGCAGTCCCGGCGTTGGCGAGGGACTGGAACACAGGGTCGTTCTGGTTGAGCCCGCCGAGCACATCGTTCTTGAACGTATTCACCGCCGTGGCCGCTGCGGCGCTGGCACCTGCACCGGCAAGTTCCTGCTGCACTTGCTGGTTGTCTTTAACTGCGACAACAGCCTTGACCGTTTGCGCATCCGCCGAGTAGCTCAGCACGTTGAGCAGCGACGACGAACTGGCAACCGACAGGCCGTTATTCTGCAAACTGGTGGCCTGCAACAGCGTGTATTGGGTGCCGTTATTGGTGCGCGCAAAGTCGCCTGGCTGCGCACTCACCGTAAGCTTCGACGCCTGGGCGAAATTAGCCGTACCGTTAACCGACAGATACGGCGTGGTCGGCACCACGCTGTCGGCCAGGTGCATATCAATGCCCGCACCGCTGGCGACGTTAAGGTTGCCGCTGATCGTGGTACCGGGCGCGGCCAGGTTCAGCGAGCCGGAATTGATCGATACCGGCGCGATAATGCGATTGCCGACAAAATCAGCTTGGCCAGCGACATTCACTGCACTCAAGTTGAGCAGGTCGCCGGTGATTTTGCCGCCCGTCCAGTTCAGCGTGGCAAGGTTGGCGGCGTCGATGGCCGTGCCGGATTTGCTGCGGATCTCGCCTGCTTGCTGGTTGATCTCGAACGGCGAAGTCTGGTCACGGGCATCGACCAGGATCGCGGTGCTGTCGGCACTGATCAGGCCACGGTTGATAACGCCGCGCGCGCCCGACTGCGGGTTCTGGGTAAAGGTCGCTCCAGTCAGGTGTACAGCCACCGCATTGGCGCCGTTGGCTTCAATCGTGCCGGTGTTGAGCAAGTAATCGAAGGTACCGGAGTTGAACTGTACGGCCCTGGCCATGCCACCGTTGACCGTCACCACACCGCTGTTTTCTATACGCAGGTCACTGGTGTCGGTTTCAACTTCAATGCCCAACGCCTCTTCACCCGTGACGCGGATGGTGCCGGAGTTGAGGATTTTGCCGCCGACGGTCACCGGCATGTTGTTATGGGTATCCAGGATCAGGCCGTAGCCGTAGATGGAAGTGACATCAATCAGGCCGGAGTTGATCACGTCACCACCAACGGTCGTACCATTGAGGTACATGCCCTCGCCGTCACTGTCCGACCCCGGCACGTCAACGGCGACGATAGTTCCGGAGTTGATCACGCTGCCGCCGATGTTCGCGGCGCCCACCTCAAAACCTTCGGCCCAGGTCTGGTTGGTAAGCCTGATCGTACCAGCCTGGATGACATCACCGGTGATCGTGCCGCCACGGGCGCGCAGATCAGAGTCCAGCGCGCCATCCACCACAAAACCACGGATGTTGAGGCCACTGCCATCAATGTTGTAGTCGGCGCGGTTGATCAGCGAACCCTGAACATTGGTCTCGGCAACACTGGCCCCATCGACATTGCGCTGGGTGGCCACCACATTGCGCGACCCGACCAAGGTGACAGGCTCGTTGAACACCTGGCCTTTCCACTTGTTCTGGCCGCTGCTCACGTCGAATTCCACCGCAGCAACATGCGCGGCGCCTGCGCTGACCATCAGGGCCAACAGGGTTTTCTGGAACGGCTTACGCTTCATTTCAAACTCCATGAACTACAGTCAAAGCCGCCAATACGCCCGGCGGCTGTAGGTGTGCTGAGCGAGGGATCAGATGATCCGAATGCACTCCCCAAGGCACTTTGCTGAACCACAGGCGCGGGCAATCGCACCGCAGCCGGTGGTGGCAGACAAGGGAATGGGGAGGCGAAGTTCACATTAATCCTTAATGTCGTTTTAAAACGCTGCAGTCCATGCAGCCCGACCGGTTGCGGGTGGGCGGGGTAAAGACCCGGGTTTGAGGGAAATGGTTCCTTTTGCGGTAGGAAACTTCCCCAAACTACCGAGGGTTTGCCTGATATCCGTGAGCGGACGGCGGAATGCGTTGGGGATGGAGGGGCTGGGGATAGGCGAAAGGGGGTTGAGTCAGGGCGTTGGTGCCTTGCGTGGGTTTGGGTGGGGAGCTTTTATAGTCCGGCCCGTCGCCCATATGGCGATCAGGTTTGGCGACCTGACGACAGAGTGCAAAAACAACCCGCGTCCATGCAGGTGTTTTTGCACCCGCAAAGCTGTGAATGTTATGGCGGCTGTGCGCGGGAGACCTCCGGGTCTGCCGGTTACTCTGTTCCGGTTCGCCAACCTGCGTACAGCTGCCACCCATTCGTTTGGCGACGAATGCGTGGTGGCTTAATCCACCAACAGAGTACTGAAAATGAACCAATACATGCCCCTAACGGGCCACGACTGCACCGTCCCCGCTCTGCGGTGCTTCAAGACTTCGCCCAACTACTGGCTGTACCGCTGCGTGATGGGTGTGATTTGCTGGATGTCATCATTCGCAGGCTTAACAGCGCTGACTAACCGGACGACGACGGGGGTGGGCTGCAAAGCCCCTTAATTTTCAACCGGCACGAAAAACCAATGCCCCGACATGTCGGGGCATTGGTTTTAACGGGTATAGACTGCGGTTTTAAAGCGCTGATATTGGCACTCACTCAACGGAATCGAACCTTACTCCAATATTTGCCCCAACTGCCCCAAGGTAACCACGTGGCATCCCCGACAGCAGTATTGGCGAAGTCAGCGCTGCCCTCAGGAACGCCCAGATTTCCCAAAACACCCGTGGTAACAAACACGATTGTATTGGCGTCACCCAGGCCGAAGAGTCTTGTGGCACCTTTGGCTTGCTCCAACACTGATCCTATTTTGCGAGGAATAGCTGGAATCAGACGCGAAGCCCCACGAGTAGCGAACTGACCATATAGATTGCCATAGTCCTTGAACTGCCCCATTCGTCTCAGTGGGTTTATCAGACTGGGGGCCGCTTTAACCAAAACTCTGCTGGCAGTTGCAAGCCCTGTACGCCCCAGGAAACTCGCCAGCTTGAATACCTTGCCAGCGAGCGCCTTCGCTCCGCCTGCCGCGCCCGCCCCCAAGGATACCCATGCCAGAACATTGGACAACTCTGGATGGGTCTCGCTGAGGAGCACTGAAGCAACGCCTGCCCCTAATGAGATCACCGCGAGCCCAATCAATGCGGCATACAACGGTAATGCCAAGCCGCCACTCATGATGGCCACCATTACGCCGATGCCCCCCCAAAGTATGTTATTGATCAGCTGCCCAGCGCCTTTGAGACTCATAGGCCCTGGGAGACGGTCACCCCACTCGGCACGCAAGCGCGCACTCACCGAGAAGTGACCGCTGGGGTCGTGATGGTTGATGGGATCGTCTTCTGCGCAATAGGCATAGACGTTACGACCAGCTCTTCGGTCGAAGGGGCTTAAGTCGTCCATCGCGTTAAAACACATGGCGCTCGGGTCATAAAAACGGTAGCCCATGCCCAGCGCAAAATGGCCAGTTGAAGGGTCGCGATGTTCGCCCTTAAAGCTCAGCATTGAGTCAGTATCTTGCGAAAAATGCTCGCCGTAAGCCGTATACGCGTGGTGCTGGCCGGTGCCCGCCGTTGAGTCGTAGGTATATATCACGGTGCCATTGGCATCGCAGAGTAAATACAGGGTTCTGTTCACACCGGACATCCTGGATCGTTGCACGATACAGGCGCTGCTTGCGGGAAGCAGCTCACGGGCGTCGCCGCTGCCGTCCAACTTATACTCACCCGTGACATTGTTGCCGTCATACATAAGCTGGGTCTTTTTGCCGTCGTGATCGCGGGTCATCAAACGATCAGTCGGGTCGTAGGTATAGCGGGTGCTCCCGGCTTTTATCAGTCGCCCTAGCCAATCATATTCATACTTTTTACCTGTCTGGTCCTGCGTCACGCGCCCGGCGGGGTCATAACTCAAACTGGCCGTCGATGTGTAGTCCACATGGCTATTGTCCACTTGAGTCAGACAAAAACCCTTCAGGCCATCGTAGGTATAGGTTGCGGTGTTCTCCCCATCACTGAACGTCGTGACGCAGGTGGTGACATTGCCCAGGGCATCATAAGTGAACACTTGTTTGGAGATGTCTTTGCCCTTAGGGTTCTTTGGGCACCATACGCCCGTCGTGAGGCAGGCCACGAGTCGCCCGCCCGGGGTATAGATGTATTCGCGCCGACCCAATACGGTGTCATATGTTTTTGATTCGGGTAATTTCGATGCGTTGTCGGCGTTTCCCTGCCTAAGTTCGACTGATTTCAATTTTCCATCGTTTTCAAAGGCACTGGCCACTTTAAAATCCACGTCTTTCGGGCCGTAAAAAATGCGACTGACTTCACCCAGGCTCCCATCGTAGGCGTAGTTCACCGTACACAGCACATCGTAGCTATCTTTTTTGTGAACGGACTCCTCCCTAAGTCGACCTTGGTCGTCTGTTAGGTGTTTTGTTAAAACGTCTCCTCCCGTGGTTGTGCAAGGCAACCCCTTTGGCGAGTCGTACTCAAATTCGGTTTTTAGATCCAAGGGGCTAGTAACGCTGAGCAGGCGCCCTTGCGGTGAATAATCAGACTTTATTTTTTTAGTCACACCAGGCTCAGCTTTTACGCTCTGCTCGGTGACACGCAGTGAGAGGTCATGGGAATAACTCAGCAGGTGCTCCCCTTCCGAGGCGGTTGAAATACCCTGAGTCCCATAGGCGTAAGTAAATGTCTTCTCTTCGCCTGCATTAGCGGTTCGGGTCCTGGCCAGGCGATTGCCCAGCTCCTTGATATATTCGTGCTCAAGGATGCTGCCTTGCGCGGTCACCGTTTTTGCCGGCACCCCGCTGGCGCCTGTGTAAGTGAAGGTTTCGGTGCTGGCCCCGCGGGTGATGGAGGTGACGCGACCCCAACTGTCGAAGCTGCGTTTACCCAGGGTGTAGGTTTTATTGTCGAACTCGATGTCCACTTGCTCCGCTTCGGGCTGCAGCCAGTGTTTGGAGCGGGTATAGCGGTAGGTGTAGACCGTGGCCACATCCGTTGCCCCTTTGCCCTTTTCACTGTGGGTTTCGCGGAGCAAGCGGCCGAATGCATCGTAGCTGTACTCCACGGTAGTGATCCCGCGTTCGCCCTCGGTGTAGAGTGTTTTGACCTGCCGGACACGGTTGTATGTGGCGGTCTGGGTTTGGTAAACATGGCCCTGCTGGTTTTTCCATTCGACCTTACGGATGGTCTTATTCGCGTTGTAGTGAGTGACGATGGCGTGTTTGTCAGTGTCTTTTCCGGCCCAATGCGTGCGCGTCAACGCTACGGGATCGTAAACATCGAAGACTTTTCGGCCATCGCTGTACGTACGGCAGCGCACTTGGCCCCACTCGTCGTATTCCAACTCCTCCCATTCGCTGAGCTGATTATTGGTGTGCTTATGGTGGGTGGTACGCAGTTCGCGCCCGAGAGTGTCATAGCTTACGGCCTTGATGAGTATCTTGTTTCCCTGTTCAACCCGGTATTCACTGACCAGGCGGCCTTGGCCATCGTACTGGCTCAGATGGGTGAGCCCCTCAGGGCCGGTGACCTGCACTTGCCCTGGCGCCGGGTAGGTATAAGTCGTCGTTTGCCTATAGGTCGGACTTTGTGCGCAGGTGGTTAACGTCGCCAACTTGCCGTAAGCGTCATAACCATAGTCGGTGCGGTTGCCATCGACGTCGACCTGGCGAATGAGGCGACCACTGAGGGTACTGTGAGTCTCTGAAGAGGTGCGTTGGTTGCCCCGTTCATCGGTATCGGTAGTGGTGGTGGTCAGTTCGGTTTCATCAACGCCGCCCAGGGTGTAATCGAAATAGCGTGCGGGTTCGCCAGTGAAGTGACCGGGCCTTACGGTCGCTTGGCTGATGCTTTTTGGGCGCCCGGTGCGAAAGTCTCGACCCTCGAAATAGCTGTTCTGTTGAATCACGTAGGCACCCTCCTTGGCATCATCGCCTGCGAAAGTAACGCGCAGAGTGCTCGTAAGTTTGGTTTCGCTCAGGCCTTCAATACTTCCATATTGATACAGGCTACACTGAGCTATATTCCACAGGTTGGACTGATCGCCATCGCATATCCCTACCGGGAACAAATTACTGTCATAGATCGCATCGACGTTAACTCTGCTTGAGGGAAATATGCTTTTGAGAACACTTTCTTCCAACAAAAGGGGACTAGGTATTTCTTTCCGCAGCCAAATGAATAGCGGATACCATAACGTTTCATTTAAGGGGAGAGTTTCATCGACATAACCTACTTCATGAGTCACTCCATCCTGTATAGTCCTGATGAGTCCGCCATCGTCATTTAAAAAGTTTTTAATAACTATTGAATTTTCTTTCGCTTCTTTTTTGTACGTGGTGGTAGCGATACTAGAGCCAAAACGGGTACCAAGACCAATCGGCTTCCCTTTTACATAATCATAAATTGTTGCGACCTCGCCCCCACCTTGCGTGACTGTTTCCGACTTAACATTGTGCTGTGCATCGTAACGATAATGGGTTGAGCGAATAGCCGGGACACCTTCGCGTTTAATAGTCACGTAATTTTTCGAATTTTCTCCGTCGCGCATATACTCGTAGGTCGTGATAACCGGGGTTCCCGTGCCAGTCGGCGTCAAGGTGTGACTGCTGACACAGGGCAATGCGGATAACTTTGGATTGTCCGGAAATTTCAGACCATTGTCTTTGTACTCGACGCTTTCCGTAAGGCCATCAAAGTTGACAGTCTCGTTCAGCAGTCGACCACACACCGGATGGTCCAAGTAGTTGAAGGTGGTTTTGCTGCCATCTTCAAGACTCACGGATCGCAAGGCAAAATCATCGATGCTCAGGGTATAAGTGATTGTCTCCGGGCTACCCGGCCAAAAAGCGAAGTAGACCATTTCGGGCTTATAATTAGAGCCCATCACAGCGGGAACGTAGACAACCTCGAGCAGCCTGCGACTTCGACCATCTTTAATACCGGTCAACTTAACTTGATAATAAGTTTTTCCACTTATAACGTGAGGTATTGTCGCCCACGTAAAATATACAAAGTTTTTACCATCCATGGTCAACGACTCAGGCATGTAAACCCCAGAATCACTCTGCAACACCAGTACTTCTGTTCTGCCGTCCTTGCGCGCCACTGTAAGTTTGCCATCAGACCATGTTGCAGCAACCGCAGTGTTCTTCATATTCTTATTTTTTTTGAGTTCAATCGTTTCCCCAGAGTGTAGTGTCAATTTCTCATGGGCTGCTCGCCAGCTGCTCATCCGTGGGCACCAACCATCTCCTAAAGCTGCTTCATTGTTGATAGTGGGGGTATACAGGATATCGACTTTAACGGCTGGCCCGTTGCCGTCATTTCCGGTAACCGTGCACAGTGGAAGGTAAAGTTCAAACAGGCCAGTGCGGGGGTCCACTGCATTGCGCTCTTGCGTGGTGGCATTGAAGATCGGGTCTGTTTCACTATCGCTGGCGTCCGTGCCCATTACATTGTAAGGATTGTTCATATTCATCTCCTATAAATATGTCAGCCTCTTTTTAAGAGGGTCTATTTCCACCTCGAATCTACACTGCCCCACATCACGAGATAACTGTCAGTTCTCACAGGTAGTTTATATTTATTGGTTCTAACCAAGACGCTTTTACTTCCATCAACCTAACCGTCCACTTCATACAATGGGTTCGGCAATAAATTTCCTGCAGTAGGAAAATCGTTGGGCACGGTCGCGGAATACAGCGTAGGCAAAAGCACAAAAAAGGGGGCAGGCCCTGAGGGATCCTGCTGAG